>JAGBTQ010000018.1 GCA_017631275.1 Alistipes sp. | reverse complement strand
GCGATATTGATATTCTGCGAACCAATGTTGCGCATAACGATATCGTTCTTCGTATTGTCCGATATAGGATTCAGGATAAAGTGTGGAGTGGGGTTGGTCATACCACGCCAATGTTTCAAATAATTGATCTCCCCAACCTATGCGTAATTGGTGAGGATGCTTGCGAATTATATCACGCAAATCATTACGTACAGAATCCCGCACTCCACGAATATTCATATATATATTATCTCGTGCTATACGCATAACCTGTTTAAGCGAATCCCGCATGTAGCGCATGTTTTTTCTATAATCAATAGACATATTTTGTGAATCATATGTATTATTGACTTCTATAGAGGGCAGACTATCTAAACGGAGTGTGTCTGAATAATGTACATCTACTAGATTCTTTTTTACATATTCTAACCTATTAGATAGCACAACCATATTCTGACCTGTAATTGAGGTTGTGCCGAAAATCCATAATAGAATAAAAGTCTTTATTTTATTCATTATTTTTTTTATTTTTAATTAGTTATATACCAAGATCTATACTAACAAGATAAGCTAATCATCTTTGTTCCATATGATTCGGTTACAAAGGTACATTATTTTTTTGATATATGCAAATGTTAGCCTACTTTTACCTAACTTTAATCTGAGATGTGTAGACCATCGCAATTGATTGATATTATTTTATCGTAACTATCATAGATAATTATATTTAGTATACTTGCGACGAAAATTTATACTTTATGATAAATGTATAAAAACGCTTATGCTATAGAATGCAAAGGCAATAAAATCTTTTTGTATTATTGATATCATGTAATATCTTGGTATAAATTATGTATTAAGAGAGAGGCTAATTACTTTCTTTTAATTGGCGATAATGCTCAAGGAATTGTGGATAAGATTTACTAATGCAGGCCGTGTCATCCACTTCATAGCCTGCAATTAACAATGCCATTGCCATACGGTGGTCGGCGTCTGTTCGGTGCTCAGCTACGGCACGTAGTCGGTCGGACTCCTTTAGGGGCAAAGACTCTACACCTGTAGCATGTAACTCAATGCCTAGGCGCTCACAGGTAAGAGCGACAGCTGGATAAAGATCAGGGCAAGCTACAAAGTCGTGGTGTAGAGTGTAAGGTGTAGGGTGTAAAGGTGAGGAAGATATCACAACACCGTCGGTGGAGTAGTGGGTTTGGACGCCAAGATTTGCGAATATATCGGCGACAACCTTGTCGCCTTGAATGGAACTGCGGAAGAGACCAGGGAGCGTAATCTCGCCACCATGAAGGGCTACATACTCGTACCAAAAGGCGGCAGACGACCAATCCTTTTCTATTAAGCCCCCTCCAACTCCCCCTATAAGGGGAGAGGTATACTCCGCAGCATCCCCCCATTGCTTGATCATCTCATGGGTGAGGATGATATAAGGAGATGTGCTATCAGTGTGGATATTCGCACCGATGAGTAACAAGGCAGAAACGAACTGCGTAGATTGTGGATTATTGATAGTCACTATCCTATGCTTATCCAATGTACATCCCTTAATGCGCAAAGGCGGAAAACCTTCTTCGCCTAAATACTCAATATCTGCGCCTATCTCACGCAAAGCTTCCACCAACTGACCTATAGGACGATGGTGCATGCGCTCTACCCCGTCCAAAATGGTAGTTTGACCCTCTAACTGCGCACAATAAGCGGTGAGGAAGCGCATGGCGGTTCCACAATTGCCAAGGTCAATTCTTGCCTCTCGCCTCTCGCCTAATAGCCCAATCGCCTCACTCATTATTCGCACATCATCGGGCATAGAATCGGAGACGGGCATAAGCTCGTCTCCGTGTATAGCCTGAAGCATGAGCCAACGATTGGCTATAGACTTCGATATGGGCAGTTCAATCTGCATTAATTTATATCTGGAAGGAAGGAATAGTCGCGTGAGTAGCGGAGGTGCTGCTCAATGTAACCCTCTGTGTAGTCAAGAGTAACATCCGTGATATTGCCCTCTGCATCGTAGTGCGCGGTATAAACAGGGTTCACAAAGCCTTTATATGGAGCCAAGTTAAGTTTCTCGTAGCGCTCTAGGATCTCTTTGTGCAAGTCTTGATCCACCTTCACAGCGTACTCCTCAACCATGGCTTTAGCAGCAGGGTAGTCGCCCTCGGATGTGATGCGCTGGATTTCACGGAGTAACTCGCCATAGAGGCGGCGAATACCCTCGTAATCATTGATTTGGAGGTAGTGCTTGCCATCGCGCTCGATCATCTCCACCTCGTTGTTCTTTGCATTCTTGAACACCCAAAGCGCGATGAGTTGGCGGTTACGCATATGTGACTCCTCGATATCCTTGCCTGGCTCGATGCGCACGAGTTGGGTCATGAGGCCGTTCATCATTTGTTGGTAGTAGAAGCCTTTGTATGCCTCCTCGTCCTCCAAGAGTCCGAGTTCAACCAATTTAGGATCTGCCATGTAGTAGAGACCTAGCAAGTCGGCACGTGCCTCCTCGATGGTTGAAGCATGCTCTTTGAGTGCGTCTTTAGTAACGCCAGGCATGAGTTTGCCTGAGCCATGACCCACGCACTCGTGGAGGTCGGTGTGCAAGTCGCCGCAAGCGCCCGCTTTCTCATACATAGCAATCACTTCTGGGCTAATCATAAACTCCTCGTTGAAACCATTACCCTTGGCAGCCTCGTTATATGCGTGGGTAATATTGTCGATGGTCATAGACTTAGAACCATAGTCCTTGCGAATCCAGTTGGCGTTAGGCAGGTTGATACCGATAGGAGTTGCAGGGTAGCAGTCACCTGCAAGGATAGCAGCGGTGATGACCTTTGCGCTTACGCCTTTGACTTCCTCTTTCTTGTATTTCTTGTCGGTTGGAGAATTATCCTCGAACCATTGTGCGTTGTCGGAGATGGTTTGGCAACGGTGGGTAGCACGCATGTCTTTGAAGTTCACAAGCGATTCCCAAGTACCTGTAATACCCAATGGGTCGGCGTATGTCTCGGTGAAACCGTTGACATAGTCCACGCGGCTGTCGAGGTCTTTCACCCAAGCAATGCAGTACTCGTTGAAGGCACGGAGGTCGCCCGTCTTGTTGAACTCAATCATCTTCTCGATAACAAGGCGTTGTTGCTCATTCTCGGCAAATGGGAGGGCTTTTTCGAGATGCTCTACCACTTTTTCGAGAGCGGCACTATACATGCCACCTACTTTGTAGGTACGCTCAACGACTTTGCCGTTCTCCTTTACGAGTTTGCTGTTGAGACCTATCCAGAGTGGCTCTGTTGAAGTATCTTTATGCTTCTCGTAATATGCCTCTGCCTCGGCTTGAGTTACGCCCTCGTAGTAGTTGTTGGCAGATGCAAGAAGGAGGTCTTCGCCTTCGAGGCTGAGACTCTTAGGCATCACGGTTGGGTCAAAGATAACAGGCAGGATAGCCTCGTCATAAGTAACACCAGCTTCTGCGCATGCAGCAACGAACCACTCCTGAGAGAATTCAGGTTGGAACTTATCGGATGCGTAGTGATGGTGAATACCATTGGCAAACCATACGCGCTTGAGGTATTTCTCAAAG
>JAGBTQ010000017.1 GCA_017631275.1 Alistipes sp. | reverse complement strand
GTTGTGTGCATGTTAGCACCACCAAGCTGCTCCTGAGTTACGTCCTCACCAGTAACGGTCTTAACAACCTTAGGACCTGTCAAGAACATGTTAGATGTCTCACGACGCATGATGATAAAGTCGGTCAAAGCTGGAGAGTAAACAGCACCACCAGCGCAAGGGCCAAAGATAGCTGAGATCTGTGGGATAACACCTGATGCCATTACGTTACGCTGGAAGATGTTTGCGTAACCAGCCAAAGCGTTAACACCCTCCTGGATACGAGCACCACCTGAGTCGTTAAGACCGATACATGGTGCGCCATTGCGAACAGCCATATCCATAACCTTGCAAATCTTGTCAGCCAAAGAGATTGACAAAGAACCTGCAGTAACGGTGAAGTCCTGTGCAAATACATAAACCAAGCGACCAGCGATGGTACCATAACCTGTTACAACGCCATCACCAAATGTGTGCTTAGCGTCCATACCGAAGTCGTAGCAGCGGTGAGTAACGAACATATCGAACTCCTCGAAGCTACCCTCGTCCAACAACATAGCGATACGCTCACGAGCAGTGTACTTACCCTTCTCGTGCTGCTTGTCGATAGCCTTCTGGCCACCACCCATACGAGCTGTTTGACGGTTGTCCATCAACTTCTCAATCGCTTTCTGAATTTCGCTCATAGTGAAATGAATTTTATAAAGTTATAAGTTTGTTCCTTAGTTTAGGCGCGAACCAGAATTATTTGTTCTTGTTCTCGCAAAGCTCAGTCAAGATACCCTGAGTTGACTTTGGGTGAAGGAATGCGATAGTCAAACCCTCAGCACCCTTACGTGGGGTCTTGTCGATAAGGCGGATACCGTGAGCCTCAGCGTCAGCAAGCTGCTCCTCGATGTTCTCGCAAGCGAGAGCCATGTGGTGGATACCTACGCCCTTGTTCTCAATATACTTAGCGATAGTTGACTCAGGAGATGTTGGCTCCAAAAGCTCAATCTTAGTCTGGCCAAGCATGAAGAATGCAGTCTTAACCTTCTGGTCTGCTACCTCCTCGATAGCGTAACACTTAAGACCCAATACGTTCTCCCAGTAAGGAATTGCCTCCTCAAGGCTGTTCACGGCGATGCCGAGATGCTCAATGTGCGATACTTTCATAGCGTTTAATATTTATAAAGTTTAACTTAGTATTTATTTGTTTTTTTATGTTTCGTTTTCTTTACATCAAAAATCAGTCAAAGATAGTATATCTTTTTGAATTGGCGAAATATTTTCGACTCTTTTTTATTTTGTTTTACACATAGCAAAGAAAAGCACACTATATCACATCTATTTTTTGAGCATTCACGATTTTTTACTATCTTTGTGGATTATGAAAAAACTACTTTGCATAACCCTCGCCACGATGCTGTGTGTATTCAGCCTAAATGCGCAGACTCTACGCATTGGCGACCGCATACCAACCATCGACGTGGACTCCTCGGCTGGCAGCGAGCTCAAGCTAGTCGAGGCGGAATATACGTGCCTAATTTTCATGCACTCTGAGAGTGAACCTTCGATTGAGGCGATACGTCATTTTTCGACGAATGTCCACAACGATGAGATGGACTTAGACGTGGTGCTGCTAACTCCCGAACAAGATGGTTTTGAAGAGGATATGCTACGCAGCATAACCACCAACAAGACGATAGTGGCATTCGACAACGAGGGGCGCACTTTTGCCAATTTTAACATTGAGCACATACCCTTTGCTGTGGTTTACAATACGGCTTCGCGCAGGGCTCTTTGGTTTGGACCATTGGCGCGACTAACCGCAGAAAGATTAGTATTGATTTTAAAATAACTAAATAGCTATAACTATGGCATTTACAAAGATAGAACACTACGAAAAAGAGTATCTCGACCACCATCACGACAGCGCCCTCAACGTAACTGAGGGTGTAGAGAGTCAGCCTGTAGTAAACCCCTATTTTGTGCGCAAGAAGCGCCGCCAGATGACCACCGACGAGTATGTTCAAGGCATCCTCCAGGGCAACATCACAATCCTTGCTCAGGCCATAACACTTATCGAGAGCAACAACCCTCAGCACTATGCTCAGGCTCAGGAGATTATCGAGAAGTGTCTACCCTACTCTGGCAAGTCGGTTCGCATCGGCATCACGGGTGTTCCGGGTGCTGGTAAGTCGAGCTTCATCGAGGCTGTGGGCAACATGGTAACATCGTACAACCACAAGCTCGCCGTACTCGCTATCGACCCATCGTCGGAGCGTAGTGGAGGCTCAATTCTTGGCGACAAGACTCGCATGGAGAGCATCTGCCACAACCCAAATATCTTTGTGCGCCCTTCGCCCTCAGCTGGCTCGCTTGGTGGCGTGGCACGCAAGACCCGTGAGACCATCGTTTTGTGCGAGGCTGCGGGCTACGACGTGATATTTATCGAGACCGTGGGTGTTGGCCAGTCGGAGACCGCCGTACACTCTATGGTGGACATGTTCATGATGCTACAAATTTCGGGTGCGGGCGACGAGCTTCAAGGCATCAAGCGAGGCATCATGGAGATGGCAGATATGATGGTTATCACAAAGGCAGATGGCGAGAACGTGAAGAAGGCAGAGCTGGCTAAGGCGCAGTACCAGGGAGCGTTACGCCTCTTCCCACTACCCGAGTCGGAGTGGCGACCACAGGTCTATACTTGCTCATCACTCGAGGGCACAGGACTCGAAGAGGTATGGCAGGGCGTGGAGCAATATCTGCAACATATTGAACTAAATGGCTACTTCATGTCGAACCGCAATCGTCAGAATAAGTATTGGATGTACGAGACTATTAACGAGACGCTTAAGTCAAGCTTCTACAACAATCCCGAGATTGAGGCAAAGATGGCAGACATCGAACGACGAGTGCTCGACGCCAAGCTATCGTCGTTCATCGCAGCCAAAGAGCTCCTCGACATCTACTTCAACGAGCGATAGGGTCGTAGTAGGCAAAAATGGCAATTAATTACATGTTGTAATTACTATTTTTTAGGCAATTTACATTTTTTGATTATTTTTGCGCCAAATATATAGAGATTATCCCTACAGGGATACGCAACAAGCAAGTAAACAATTAACATAAAAACCTAAATTACCATGAGAAAACTTTTCAGCATTTTTGCACTGATCGCAAGTGCGATGTTTGTTGTGGGTTGTCAGCCTGACAATCCAGAGCCAGAGCCAACACCTGGCGACAAGACAAAGCCAGAGATTACTCTTACAGCCGTAGAGACTACTCAGGACTCATTTACCTTTGAGGTTGAGACTACTGCTGCCGGCACACTTGGCTACGCCGTAGTTGCTAAGGGCTTCAGCACTCCAACTGTTGATGAGATGTTTGCTCGTAACTCTATGGAGATCAGCTCTAAGCAGACAATCACAGTAGATGCTCTTAATGGTGGCACTGAGTACTCTCTGTATGCCATTCTTCGTGCCAACGAGAGCAACATTCTAAGTAGCCCTCAGAAGCTATCGTTCACAACCGAGGAGGACAACAGCAACAATCCTATCAAGATTAAGAACATCGGCTACGACAACGTGTCATTCTCTATCGAGCTCCCAGGCAACATCCTATTCCAGTGTATCGACAAGGCATACCTCGAGTATATGGGTCTTACCATCGAGTCATACTTCACAACCGAGGGTATTGCTATTCGCGACAATGGTCCTGTTGAGGTAGATTGGTACAACGGTGGTCGTTATGGCGACTACGACATGCGCATGACCGAGGATAACACCTACTACATCATCGCTGCTAAGTCTGATGGCGCAGCACCATATCCAAACGTTGTCGGTGAGATCTACTACAAGGAGTTCAAAACTCTTCGCAAGCCAGTATCTGAGGCAGGTGTCACCACACAGCTCTCAGAGATCACATCTACATCTGTACGCATCGCTACAACACCTGATCAGTATGTTAGCGAGTACTATGTATGGGTACGCACCGTTCAGGACTACGATTTCTATGTAAAGGCTGGTGGCGAGGCTATCGTTCGCAGCATGATTAAGCGTAGCGACTCAGGCTCATGGCACCTTACTGAGGCCAACAACGCTGTATGCGAGGGTCTTACTCCTAGCACCGAATACTACTGCTTGATACTTGTTGTTGATGACACAGGCGCAGAGGCATTCACAAAGATTCCATTCTCAACAACTGCCAAGACACTCTCAGCTCCAGAGATTACAATGTCTATCTCTGAGCCTACGCAGAATGCTCACTGCTCACTAAACCTCAACCTATACTCTGAGGGTGCTGCCTCTGTTAAGGTGGTATTCCGCCCAACAGCAGATGTTGCAGAGCGCCGTGCAGAGGGTTATAGCGACGAGTATATCGCAGCAAACATGGGTACTCCACTTAGCGCTGAGCAGGTGGCTTCAATCTCTACTACAGGTCTTACTATCCTTATGGAGGAGCTCTGGCCTGAGGTTGAGTACACAGCATTGGTAAGCGTACAGAATGCCGAGAAGACCGAGACTATCAAGGCTACAACACACTCTACCACAGCACAGGCTCCAGCACCACGTGTTGAGTCAGATCTATTCACATCGCTTCTTGGCGAGTGGAAGCTCGAGTACGACCTTATACAGGAGAACTTAAAAGAGTTCAGAGTAAGCGCAATTGTTACCATTGCTCAGGGTGCTGACCAGAAGAGCAGCACCGACTATCGCAACCAGAACCGTCTTGTTGTTCTTGGCTTCCCATTCGATGTTTCATCATGGGGTGAGCTCTCAGATATTCCTGTGGTAACACCAGATGAGTTGCTTGAGGCTCGTCCAAACTATTACTCTTATGGCAAGAACCTCGTTTACCGCGACTACGGTCCTAAGTTCTTTATCGAGATTGGCGAGAACGACACTATCACAGTGCCTACATCTCGCACATGTCACCTCTACAACTGGCACGAGCTTGGTTCATTGTCGTTCTTTGGTTGCGACTATGAGAACCAGTGGATTGCTCCTGTAACATTCCCTGTGACACTATCAGCTGATGGCAACACACTCGTTATTGGCGAGTGCGAGGCTGGCGAGGAGTTCGGCTATGGAACATATCGACCATCGGTATTCCTTAACAATACCGCTACCCCACAGCTTAAGTCTTGCGCCTTGAGCGACATCGTTCTTACACGAGTAAAGTAATAACCTTAAACGGGTGAGAAGCACATCTTCTCACCCTATATATTTAATGTAGTATGAAACGTCTATTATTTGCTTTTGTGGCACTCTTGGGCATCGTAGCATGCGAGCCACAGCCACCAGTAGATCCAACACAAACGCTACTGCTTTCGGTAGATAAACCAATAATTGTTGCCGATGGCGTAGATACAGCAACATTTACAGTCACCGACCAGAACAAGAATGTGGTAGATGCCACAATCCTCTTTGCCGATACAAAGGAGGCTCTCGAGGGCAACACCTTCAAGACAAAGTATGCTGGCGAGTATGTCTTCTATGCTAAGTATGGCAACGAGATCTCTAATCCTATCGGCGTTAAGGCAACCGAGGCAGGTGAGACACCTAAGCCAGAGCCAACCGAGAAGGAGTTGGTGCTCAACGTTGATAAGGCTACAATCGACGCTGACGGTGTTCAGATGGCAACATTCACAACTACAGTTGATGATGTTGAGGTAGCAGCCACCATCTACAATGCTAAGGACAACTCTGCACTTAGTGGCAAGACCTTCTCAACAACTGAGGTTGGCGTATATACCTTCTACGCTAAGTACGAGGAGCTAACATCTAAGGAGGTGAAGGTTACTGCCAAGATGGTTATCGTCGAGGAGGAGAAGCCTATCGTGCTTGAGGCCTCTGTAACTTCAATCAAGGCTAACGGCATCGAGAGCGCAACACTCACTATTACGCAGGACGGTGGCAACGTAACAAGCAAGTGTACTATCTATGCTAATGGCAGCATCGTTAATGGCAATAAGTTTGCGACAACCACTGCTGGTGAATATGTTATCTACGCCACTAAGGGCGACCTTAAGTCGAACGAGGTTACAATCATAGCCTCTGCCGTAGAGACAGGCACCGAGATTCACTTTGCTGAGGGCGTTACAATCAGCTCGGGCTGGTACGACGTAAACAAGAAGGGCATGGGCGACAATGGCGACATCAACATGTGCTGGGCTGCTGCATCATCAAACATGATTCAGTGGTGGCAGGATCGTTATGTTGCTGCTGGCAACACTCTCCCATCAACAGCCGTAAATGGTCCTGGTACTAAGAACTATGGCTCGTTTGGTCCATACGAGCTTGCACTCATGGAGATCTACCACGACGACTGGAACAACTCAAAGGGTGGTCACCCTGAGGAGGCTATTCCATGGTATTTCGAGGGTAAGCTCTACGGTGGCGAGTATGCCTCAGCGGGCTCACAGGCTACACCTCTCACTGCTGGTGGCTACTACAACAGCGTATGGTCGAGCATCGAGCCACACCTCTATCGTGGCTACAAGCACGACATCTTCCCATCGCAATATCCAAACATGTACACCTACTGCTACAACAACTACTACCTCTGGGGTAATGGTTCATCATTGCAGGGCAAGGAGCGTTTGCTATTCTTCTCTAACCTCGTTGTAGAGGCAATCGATCGCGGTATCGCTAGCATGACAATCTCGCTTAGCGATAATATTGCATCGCTACACCACGCAGTGACTCTCTGGGGCTACGAGATTGACAAAGCAACAGGTCTTTTGACTCGTATATGGATCACCGACTCTGACGATCTCACATCAGAGCCTAAGCAGCAGCTCTTGAACGAGTACAGCGTAAGCATTGGCGAGGGCAAGTCGCACATCAAGCTTACGGGCAACACCCGTTACGGAAATGCTTGGATAGTGTCAATACACCCACTATCGGGCTACGGCTCAGCAAACAAATAAACAGAATGAATGAAGTGCTCAACAAGTGTTGGGCACTTCAATTCGTTAAGTACTCCAAAGAGATGATACATACTACACACTACACCTCCCCCGACCTCGAAACTATCGAGGTTAGTGTAGAGGAGGGTTATGCTTTGAGTGGTGTCGAACTTCCCGATTTTGAGAACGAAAACGACATTTAAAATCTGGCACCATGACAAAGTATATAAACTATTTGGGCTTAGCCCTAATGCTCCTTATAGCATCGTGCTCAACAGATATCGAGGTTGTAAATCCAGAGCATGACACAACGTTGGTTAATATCTCGGTAATGGCCGAGAGCAACGACGATACACGCCTTATGCTCGATGGCAACCGCACAGAGTGGGAGGTGGGCGACCGCATCACGCTAGCGCTCACAGGCTCGACAACCAAGTACTACACATTCGAGATTGCCTCTGATGACGACATCTTTGACAATGGCAAGAGGGCTCGCTTCTCGGGTAGCGTAGCTATGGGCTCGTATACCCTATGCACAGCCATCTACCCTGCTATTACCGACAACGGTTCAATCATCAGCCGTCACGACGGGGCGGTATATATGGCTGCTCGCTACGACAATAGTTTCATGATTAACTCTGTGTCGGCATCTATCCCCATGAGTTTCAGCCACCTTATGCACAAGGTGGACTACAACCTAACGCTCGCCTCAGGATATACCGACACTGACATCACAAAGGGCATAGCCATAGAGATGGTAGCACGAAGTTCGGGCGAGGAGGTTAGCCTGGCGCAGTGTTTCGACTACGACATCTATATGGGCGAGTGCACCGAAAAGGCAAACTCTACATCTCATGTTGCTGACTTCACACAGCACAACTTCGCCACAGAGTCTATCGCCTCGGCACTTATCTTTCCAACAACAATTCCAAACGCTGAGCTCGAGTTCAACGTATATGTCGAGGGCAGAAAGGCACACACTATTGTAAAGGACCTGGACAAGGAGTTCACAATGTCGGCAGGCAAGAGCTCAAAAATAAGCTTGGAGCTTAGCGCCGATAACAAAGTTAAGGAGGAGGCTATCGAGGATAATGGCGATGGCGGCATTGCGAGTGACTTTGAGCCCGACTACTATATCACCACATTTAAAAATGGAGTATCGGGAGTATCATTAAGCTACGGTATCGGTTTCCGTGCCTACTTCAACAACACATACTTCGACGTGCATATCCCAGCGAAGTATGCACAAAGCGACTCTATCAACGAGGGTGAATATACGTGGACTGGCACATCGTGGTTTGGCTACAACAGCTACCAGGATTTCACCACACGTAATGCGGGAAGCCTTGACTTGTCATCACCTGCAAGCCTCGCAAGTGGCTCAAAGATGGTAGTAGCGAAGAGCGGTAGCAACTATATTATTGACATTACTCTTATCGACAATAAAGGCAAAACCGTTAAGGCGCAGTATATCGGTGAGCTAAACGTCGATAATGGCGGTCAGGTGGGTGGCAATGGCGGTAGCACATCGAGCACTCAGCCCGATATTACCCTATCGACGCTAAGCCTTAACACCTCAGCCGACTACCACACACTCGAGGGTAGCAGCTCATCGGGCGATGCTATCACGCTCCGCATAAACGCTATCGACGGCATTGCATCGGGTGCATACGAGCATATCGCACTCGGCTACTGCCACCACAAGGGCTACTTCAACGCCTCAAACATCGTGGTGGGCGGTGCGGCGAAGAGTGCCAAGAGTGGTATTCTCTACATCTCAACGAGTGGCAGCGCAACAACACTCCATGCCGACATAACATTCAGCGACGGCATCACACGCCACTTTAAGTTTGAGGGAAGCATAGATAGACCTGTTGTGGTGAGCAATATTACCCTATCGGCATCGAAGACATCGCTCAAAGCTAACGGCTCCGACAGCGTGACATTCACCGTAAAGACCGACAACGGCACAACGGTTACGGACTCCTGTGAGATATACGTAAATGACATAAATCTAAGCGGAACAACATTTAGCACATACACCGCTGGCAGCTACTCGGTATATGCCAAGTACAATGGCGTGACATCGAACACCATAACGCTCACCGCTACTGCTGTTGCGAGTGACGCTACGACAGTATTTGCCGAGGGCGTATCGCAGTCATCAGGCTGGTACGACGTTAATAAGAAGAGTACAACAACAAACCCTGGTGCAGATGCTATGATGTGCTGGGCTGCTTCGTCATCAAATATAGTTCAGTGGTTCCAGGATCGCTACACAGCAGCGGGCAACACTCTCCCATCGGGCTGTCCTAATGGAACATCGAGCAAGTATGAGTATGAGCTCCAGATCATGGATGTTTATCGTGATAATTGGGGTAATTTGGCTCGTGGTAGCTGGACAGATGCTGGCGTTATTTGGTATTTTGAAGGCTCAGACATCTACTCAACCATGGGTACGGATAATCGAGCATACCCCATAAGTGGCACTGGAGGTTACTTCAAGTCGGTATGGAGCAGCATATACCCATCCAAGATACACCAACATAGTGGTGGATCGTATGCCGTTGCAATAAACAACTATAGTTGGCGTGGCAACTCAAATCCTCTAAAGGCATTCTCTGACTATATTGTCGAGGCGTTCAAGTATGGAATGACATCTATGGCAGTTGCTATGAATTCAAATTTTAGCGGCGCACATGCTGTAACAATTTGGGGATATGAGATTGACAAGAACACCGGTTGCGTAACAAAGCTATTTATTACCGACTCTGATGATGGTTCTACCCCTACCCTTCAAACCTACACTGTCACATCGGATAATAGTAACGCAAAGATAAAACTTAGTGGATATACATCATATTATCCTTTTGAGCTATACCCCATATCGGGCTACGGCTCAAATTAGTCGATAGACATAAGAGTATAGAAAAGGAGCTGACCCGTCGGTCAGCTCCTTGTTTATTCCCCGAAGGGCTCTATATCGGCATCGGCAGCCTTCCACGATGGCTTGCGCATGGCGTAGATAATAAATGGTATGACAACCACCACGAGCGATCCTACAATAAGCACTGAGAACCACACGCTCTTGCTACCTACAGCAATCTGTGATGGCGGAATGAAGCTAAGCACAAATGCCAGGAGCGAGCCTGCGAAGCCAAGACCTCCAAGGATCCACATTAGAGCATTGCCGCGACCAAGACGGAAGGGACGCTCGAGCTGTGGTCGCTTGTAGCGCAAGACTATAGCCGACGAGAACATTAGCATATACATTATGAGATAGAGCAGAACGGTAAGCTGCGACAAAATCTGATAGAACGACTGCACCGATGGCATCACCACGAACAACATGCCGAGGATTGTGACGATTACACCCTGCACAAGGAGGATGTTGCGCTGCACGCCACGGCTATTTGTCTTCTGGAAGAATGGTGGCAGATAGCCCGCACGACCTACGGTGAAGATACCCTTCGAAGGACCCGACACCCAGGTAAGCACACCCGCCAACACACCAAACACAAGGGCTATAGCCACCACCGAGCCCAACCACGACATGTGCAAGAACTTGAAGTAGTTGTCGAAGCCTATGAGCAACGTCTGCGTGAGGCTTATTTCCTTAGCAGGCACAACAATGCCAAGAGCAAACGTGCCGAGGATAAATATAGCCACCGTAACAAGCGAGCCTATGATAATGGCACGTGGATAGTTGCGCTTAGGGTTATCTACCTCCATCACGTGAATACCCATCATCTCCATACCGGCATAGAATAGGAATATGGAGCTTGCAAGCACAAGGTTCGAGAAGTTCGAAAGGTCGGGGAAGAAGCTCACGTGGGTATTTAGATTGTTATGGCCGCCCTTAACTAGGTATATTATGGCAAGAAGTATCAATATGGCAGCTGGCACGATGGTACCTATTATACCACCCCACTTGCTAACTTTACCCACCCAGTCAAGGCCTCTGAGTGCGATGAACGTGGCTAACCAATATATCGCCAACACTACCACAAGGGTAAATACCCTATTCGAGGCAAGTGCCGCATCTGCCGAGGGGTCGGTGCCAATAAAGGCGATGCTCACAGCACCAAACGTAAGCACCGTAGGATACCATATCGTAGATTGTATCCACTGTAGCCATATCGCCAAGAAACCCACACGAGGACCATACGCCTCGCCCACCCAGCGAAAGACACCGCCCTGCTTCGAGGCATACATAGCAGCGAGCTCGGCAGCAACCATAGCCGTGGGGATAAGGAAGACTATGGCAGCAAATAGATAGTAGAATGCCGACTGTATGCCGTATATGGCCTCGGAGGCGAGGCCACGCAGACTAACTACAGCCGTCACGTTCATTATGGCAAGCGTCATCACACTGAGCTTAAAGCCATTAGTTTTATTTACACTTTGCATAACTAATTGTTTAGTTGGTTATATGCCAACCATAAGCAATTATAGTGCAAAGCCACACTGCCCCCAACAAAAAAGCGAAAACCTTACGATTTTCGCCCTTTGTTGATCATTGCAATTTTGCCAAATACTACCAATCTACGCTGTCATCGAAATTGGGGTGTTCGAAGCCGTCAGTATTGCAATCACCCGTCGACACATCCTCCCAATCAACCCAGTTGCTACTACCTCGATTTTGGAAACGATTGGTATCGAAGACACTACGGTCAAAGTCACGACCTGGGTCACTTTCATGACTATCGTCATCAAATAAGAAATCAAACAATCCCATAACTTCAGATTTTATAATACCATAATTTATATATGACGCGCCTATCACCCAAGGCAACATGCACAGCTAAAATATAGACTACTTAGCCAAATATGCCTCAATAAATGCTAATGCCACAGTGTGCTTCTCCACGCAACGAGTGTGTCCACCCTCCTTGCCACGCGCGAGGTTGTGGCGAAGGTCATTGAGCTTGACATTAATGGCAGTCCTGTTTCCCGACTTGCAGATATTCTCCACATACTCCATATAGGGAGTCTGCTTATCGTGGGTGAGCAGGCGGAGTGTTGAGATAACCTCCTCCGAAAAGCCCTCCTCCTCCAAGTCCTCAAAGGTGTACTTTGTATCCTCGACAACATCGTGCAAGAAACCCACAATGCGCTCAGTGTCAGTCTGGCCCATCATACCCACAGCCAGAGGATGCAGAATTGTTGGGTTGCCATCGAGGTCGTAATCGGCAGCATGAGCCTTTGAGGCAAACTCGATAGCCTTGTCGATATCAGAGCGTGAGTCGTAGTTCTCGTTCTTCACCGCACGAGGCAATAACATAGACTTGTTGCACCCCACAAAGTCGCGCCACATAAGCTCGAGTTTTGTAGCGTCCTCTTTATTTAGCAACTGACCAGAATGGCCATTCTGCCAATCAAGGTGAGGCAACTCGCGCTCAAGCTCTGCGGTGGTGATAATCTCCGAGCGCTCGGGATGGAACACCGCCTCGAACTCCATCTGCATATAGTATACCTCGCGACCTTTGCCAGACCAATCCTCGCTCTTGTAAGGCTCAGAGGTAAAGCGACCCGCAGCAAACACGCCCGTATTGCCCTCGCCAACACGCACCATAAAGAAGCGGTCGCCCTTGTGTGCCTTCTGCCACTCATAAACGCTCCAATCGAAGTCATTGCCCCACCAATTGTCTGCCCACTCCGACATATCGTTGTCGAGGCGCTCCATGGTATATGACGAGATAGCAGGATTCCACTTCAAAATGAAAGTGTTGTGCTGCGACTCAACCCTCTTATTGATTGATAATGTGATACCTAATTCCATAGTTTACTCTCCCACATTCTAATTTGCTAAAGATTATTTTTTATAAAGACAGCTACCCTAACCTGTGATTCTGGGTGGTTATCGGGGCTGACTGACTGTACACGAACATCAAATATGTCGGAGTGACCCATATCCAAGAAGATGCTTACATCCTCATTTTGATTCTTTGGGATATAACCAAGTTTAGTGTCGCCATAGTAAATCGCCACCGCACGAGGGTCAAATGGATTGTGAATGTCGCGCTCCAACTGAAGTTTTGCACCAGGCTTGAGCTCATTAATCACCAAACAACCCTCCCAGTGTGAGAAGCCAGCAATGTGACAATTGAAATACTGGCGATTTGATTTTCTTTTAGTCTCCATAGTTCAATAGTTTTATGTTTAACACTCATTTTCAGTTACAAAGGTACGGGCACGTTTTGCCAACTTCTGTCAATTATTAATTTTATATTACTTTTTTCTACGAGATAATTTTATTTACTCTGCAAACAAAAATCCCTGCAACCATCTGATTGCAGGGACAAAGGTAGAGGAGCATTTTGACAATTAGTGTCAATGTAAATTAATTGTAATATCTTATATCATTTATACATTGCAAAATCACAATAAAACAGCAGCTTCTCAAATCTAAACTAAAACCTCACCTCTTTCAACCCCACCAAGTCGTTATAGAGTCTCGTGTGCATCTGCTTGGTTATCTCACGATAGGATTTTTGTTTCTCCTTAGGTAACATCATAGCTATCTGCTCACGCACCTCTCGCCAATTAGTCAGGGCTGTTTCGTAATAGCAGAGCATCTCTGCAATCTTGTCGAAATCGTATTTACTACCGACTCGCCACTCAGCATATTCATAATCTCTATCTTTCTTGTCGTATAAATCCCCAAATAACTCTTCAACAACATCGCTTTTCCTTCTGGTCTTAAAGTAGTCCAGCAACTTACCGAACTTCTTGGGAGAGATACTATTCGCATCGCTCTCAAAAGGCTTCCAATCAAATGACCAATAGATATCTCGTTCGATTTCTAGTTCTGTAAGACGATCCCTTGACCATATTTCAAAAGTGCCGTTCAAGTCAATCGAGAGGGCCGAATAACCTGCAGAAGCATAGGTATAGAAATACATAATACCATTCACCGCGTTGTTGATGTCGAACCACTCTTTGAACTCACAATAATAGAGTGCTCGCAACTGTTTATCCCAATCGCTATTATCATCGTGGTCATTAATAGACTCGATAAGGCGATAATAGGCATACACCGCTTTGTAGTGCATCAGTATAGACTCCACATAACTTGCGGTGTTTAGTTCTGGCTGGTTGCCAGCATTATAAACATTGATAAGTTCATCAATAGCATTGCAAGCCGCATCAACAGAACCAATCTTACGACCAAGGCGAGTGTTATACTCCTCAATACTCTCGTTCATTGCCAACATCCAAGCCCAACAATCATCAGCCGTAACGATTTGTTTCATCATCTGCATCATTCGGTTCATCAGCCAATAGGCATGAGGGTCTTGTGACTGAAACTCAGCATCATCTGAAAACAAGTAGTTACCAACACTATCAGCAATAGATAGCATCTCCTGTTTCTTCTGTTCAATGACAGTTGCATTAGCAGTATAATCACTGCCAACGCTATCAACCGTAGAAGAGAGTTCCACTACATTGCCCTTTGCTGCGCCTGTGCAGCAAGCGACAAAGAGAAGAATAACCGCAATTGTATGTACGAAATATTTCATAGTATCACCAATATAATAATATATAGGTCAATATTACCCCTCAATGAGTTCATACTCCACACCAAACCATTCATCGAGCGTAGCTTCAACCTTGGCGTTAATCGCAGGTGTGATCTTGTCCTTAATCTTCTTATAGACATAGAGCATTGCCACACCATCATCTAATACGCCCAAGAACTTGTAGATTGATCGGGGCAAAAAGTCCATTGGCAGGATTGTGTAGAGGATAGCCGCATAGATGAGCACACGGTCAAGTGTCGATGTATTCTCATCGTCCATTACGTAGTAGAACTGCAACAATGGACGAGTAGCCATGCGACCAGCCTTCAATGCCCAAGGGCGCAACTTATCCATCACAGCGTTAATCTTACCACGCCAATCAATCTTCTTAACCTTCTCGAGAAGTCCCGAAATATCCTTGCCCATAATCATATAAACAAGGATCAAAAGTGAAATTGTAATCAACATATCGTTTAAGTTTTATTGTTTGCTTTATAGTATAGAGGGGCAAATCCATGAAATCTATCACTCAGGACCACATTTTTTTTGAAAACACAATCTCCATATACTTCAAAGAGGCTTGTGGATTTTATCTTTTTCACATAGATAGAGGAGGGACAAACATAGACAAAACAGGCACGATACACCACTAATGCCCCATGGCGGACTGCTTAACTCATTGAGCAACAACAAAAAAGCGAGAAACTTTCGTTTCTCGCTTTCAGTACCCCCTCAGGGGCTCGACTGCGCTACTTGCAGTAGGCAGTCGTGTGCTCGTTTGTTTACACCCTCCCAACCTCCCTGGAAGGAAGGCGACTCCAGGGTTCTCGCCCCAGTAGACACAACAAAAAAGCGAGAAACTTTCGTTTCTCGCTTCTGTACCCCCTCAGGGGCTCGAACCCTGGACCCCAACATTAAGAGTGTCGTGCTCTACCAACTGAGCTAAAGAGGCATGCTATCTTTTCGATTGCGAGTGCAAAGATATAACACTTTTTCTTATCCACCAAACTTTTTTTGAAAAAAATTACACTTTTTTATAAATTATTTTTAGCAACCCCACCTAACAACCTATATAACACCACTTTACACCTTAATATATTTTTTAAGTCAAAAAGAGGCAAATTGCCGTATTGGTGAGCAAAATCGCAATAATCACAAAACAAGCACAACAAAACGCACTATGTTTAGCGTTAGTTTATTCGAGCGACAGCTAATTATGACTACATATTAATTTGGAATTATCCAAGAATTTCTCTATCTTTGAGGGATTATTATCTGTTCCGACGTTGGAGCAACGCACAATAAAAACTACACACAAGCAACATGAAGAAGATTTACACTACAATACTCTCGATACTATGCGTTATCGGCGCAACAGCGCAGTCGCCACGAGCTGTGATAAAGAGCATCGCGGAGGGCGAGCAGCAGAAGGCGATGGAGCGCATTGAGAAGATAAGCATAAAGACACGCAACGAGATGCCCGAGATGTGCATCTTGGCGGAGGCTGCCCTGCTGAGCATGGAGCAGCAGAGCGATGAGAATAAACTACGCAGCTACGAGATGCTAACAACGCATATCGCACAGATTAAGGAGTCACCAAACATCGACAAGGTGTTCAAGGGCAACGACACTACACTCGAGGATGTAATCACCAACATCGAGCAACAGTCGTTCAAAGCGGTCATCGCCATAGACAGCGAGAGCACCTATCGCCACTACATAAGCCTTGCCGAGAGGGGCGAGCATGCCGACATGGCGACTATCCTCCGCACATTTGAGACCAAGATGTTCAATGATGTGATTAGCGAGCGCAGCGTAGATGCCTGCACCAAGTTCTTAGCCGAGTTTCACGAGTCGCAGTATCGCAACGAGGTGGAGGCGCATCGCACCAACCTACGTTACGACGAGGCTATGTCAACCACCGACGAGAGCATCATGGAGCTATTCGTAACCGACTTTCCAAAGTATGAGAAGACAAACAACGTGGCAACACGCCTTATGGAGCATCGCTACCAGCGCATAGTACAGTCGGAGAGGCTCGAAGATATGAAGTGGTTTGTTGACCGCTACCCAAGCTACCACCAGATGGATAGCCTCAAGCAGATGATGGCAAACATCGAGTACCCAACGCTTGAGGATAGCCGCACGGCTTTGGAGGCATTTGTGGAGTACTACCCCAATGTGCGTCAGGTTGCCGAGGCGAATAGCCGCATCGCGATATTCAAGATTATTGAGGGTGGCGACATCGGCGAGATATTCCAATATATAAAGAAGAGTGGCTACGATAGCAACTACACACGCATGCAGCGCTCGATTGCCCAGAAGCATGGCTACATCATTCTCAGCCAAGACATTAGCAAAGTGAGTCTCGTGCGCTTCCGCACCGTCGAGGGTAAGGTAGGCTACCTCAACCACGATGGCAAGGTGATAGTTGAGCCTAAGTATGAGCTTCACAGCTATGCAGGTTTAGGCATGGCGAGCCGCCACTCCTCTGACGTATTCGAGTGCCTCACAGAGAGAGGCATGGCAATAGTATTTAGCGAGGGTAAGCTTGGCGCAATAAATGGCAGTGGTCAGCTGGTGATTGCCACCGAGTATAGCGACATCGCATTCATGGACAATGAGATTATCTGTGTAATAGCTACCAACGAAGCCGACACACAGAACAGAGATACGCTCCAGTGTGCCGTATACGACTATAAGGGCACAAAGATTGCCGATAGCAAGAGCTACTCAATAGCCCCAGGTGCCACAACAGCAAATAGCTGGGATACGTCATGGTTTACTGCTAACGTATCGATAAAGGATACGCATGACGAGTGGGAGAAGAGCATATATATCGACGGTAAGTTTGTAGGCTCGGCATATGGTGGCCTACACTACATAACACCCCACTACCGCTGGTTCCAGGCGCAAAACGACGAGAAGATTAACGTCATATCGCGCACAGGAAGTGTCACAACACTCAACTTCCTATCCTACGATATCGATGTGATCTACAACAACATCATCATGGCGGAGTCTATCACCACGGGCAACAGATGTGTCATCGACCTTGACAAGCAGTCGATAATCTCGAAGGATAAGTTCAGAGATATGTGGTCTATGAGCGAGGATGTCATACTTGTGCAGTATCTCGACAACAGCTTTGGCTTTGTGAACAAAGATTTTAACCCCACAATCAACCAGCGCTACGACCGCGCCTATAGCTTTAGCTGTGGCACAGCCGCCGTGATTAAGGGTAGCCAGGCATACCTCATAAACAAGGAGGGTAAGCAGATAAGCACCATCTACGACGACATAGCACCCCTCGCAGGCTGCAAGGGTCTTTACAAGGTTATGATAAATGGCAAGTGTGGCATTATTGATGCAAACAACGACATAATCGTAGAGATTACCCACGAGCCAATAAAGCAGAACATCTACACCTCAGATAAGCTCTCGTCGATAGTATGCAACAATGGCGTTATAGAGTGGGGCGACGGCAGCAAGAGTCTTATATTTAGCAAATAACCGATACCATGAAACGCATATCACTATTCATCGTTCTTCTTCTCGTCGCCGAGCTGGCTTTAGCACAAAACCCAAGGGCTCTATTCAAGAGCCTTGCCGAGGGCGACATCATGGCGAGCACCGAGCGCTATGAGAAGATATCGGACAAAACACGCGAGAAGATGCCCGAGATGTGCTACCTTGCTGAGGCAGCACTGCTCAACATGCCTAAGCAGATGGGCGTCAATAAGCTACATGGCTACGAGATTTTATCGGAACACATCGACGACATTCGCAACTCGGCGGATGTAGAGAAGACATTTCAGGGTCTTGAGATAGGCTTAGAGCAGGTTATTAGCAACATCGAGGAGGAGTCGTTCAACTACCTCATGAGCCTCGACACCGAGCGCAACTACGTTATATATATCACATGGGCGAAGCGTGGTGGCCACCCTCGCTTAGGCGATATTGAGCAAAGACTCGAGGAGCTACGCTATACACACACCATAGCAGCCACATCTACCGAGGATTGCGACTTCTTCCTTGCCACCTACCCCGAGTCGAAGTATCGCGACAAGGTAGCTGAGCATCGTACAACGCTCTACTACAACGAGGCTATGGAGCACAACGACGAGGCGCTTCTCGAGAGCTTCATCGCGAATTACCCCACATTTAAACATACGCCAGAGGCCAAGCAGCAGCTCAAAACATTGCGCTACAACCGCATATTTGACAAAGAGGCCACCAACCTTGCCGATATGAAGTGGTTCTTAAAGGAGTATCCCAACACCGAGAACTTAGCCCAGCTTAAGCAGCGTATGGCAAACATCGAGTTCGAGTCGCTCCCCTCAACAAGCGAGATGCTCTCAGCATTTATCGACTACTACGGCGATGTAGAGCAGCGTGACGAGGCACAGCGCCGTCTGCACCTCGCTCGCATAGCTGAGTATGGTTCAATACGCGACTTTGTGGAGTATATACGCACCTATGGCTACGACCCATACTACTCTATAATGATTCGTCAGATATACCAGCACTCGAAGCGCTATATCCTCACTCCCAACCTCAACGATATTACACTCATTCGCTATGCCGCAGAAGATGGCAATGTAGGCTATATGGACTTCGACGGCAACATGGTTATCGAGCCATTATACGAGGCTAAGAAGGTAGTATTTGGCACGGGAGTATATAACAGAGCTATGCTCTCGGAGTTTACGCCCAACCGCAACATTGTTGCCGTGTCGTTGCATGGCGCGTGGGGTGTAATCAACGACAAGGGCGAGCAAATTGTAGAGAACAAATATCAGGCGCTTACAATATTTAATAATCAGATATATGCCGTTGCCGACATCTCGGTTGGCGAGTCAGAGTACTGCGACGTAGAGGTCTATGTGTGCGACGTATATGAGATGGACGGACGCTTTGTAAAGAGTGGCGAGACAACAGAGTGGGACAGCATGCCTCAGCTTCGTGAGTTTGAGTGTAACGACGGCATCGAGCGTGGCAGATACCTTACGCCAAAGTATGGCTCTATGTTTATCAACGGCAAAAACGCCATCATCGACCGCGATAACAATAGCTACACAACCAACTGGAACATAATATCGGGCGTTACAGACAACATTGTCGTTGTGGAAATGACATTGACTGATGGCAACAAACAGCGCTACTTTGCCGACCTGGATAGTCGCGAACTTATCAAAGAGTGCCCATACAACAACGTTTACCCTATGCATTGTGGTCGTGCTGCGGTGTTGGTGGGTGATAAGTATGGCTTTATCGACGAAAGCCTCGAGCTCGTTATTAACCCCGAGTTCGACATCCCATACTTCGCCAACAGTTTCAACTGCGGTTTGATGGTTGTGCGTAATAGTGATGGTGTGTATGGCATCATCAACACCGAGGGCGAGTATCTGATAACCACAAACGACAGCATCGTAGATATGTCGGTGGGCTACAACGAAGAGTACAAGCAGAAGGGCTTGTTCTTAATATCAAGCGGCACACGCCACACCCTCATCGACACCACAGGCACGATAGTAGCAACCATTGAGTCGCAATACACACCAAGCCTTGCGGGCTTAGAGCTTGTGTCGAGCGACAACACAGAGCGCGTAAAGCTCAACTTTGGCGAACAACAGACCGAGGCACAAGAGTAGCTACTTACATTATATTTATAAATATAGGAAATCGGACAGAGCATACACATCTGTCCGTTTCTTGTTTTTGTGGAGCTATTCTCATAGATTGTTTCACCCTCACTAACAATGCCATAATCATATTTGCAAAAAAATATTTGAAAAAAGTGTGCATAGTTTGAGAAATTATTTGTACATTTGTTTGGTTAATTCCGTAAATGTGAGAAAACCGAACTTTTAACAATCTATAAAACTACTGTCGTATGGCAAAAATCAAAGGAACAGTTGTCGTCGATACAGAGCATTGCAAGGGTTGTGGTGTATGCGTTGCATCATGTCCAGTGAATGTGCTTGCATTATCGACTGAAGTAAATGGCAAGGGTTATCCCTTCGCTATGATGGTTGAGCCGGATAATTGCATTGGTTGCGCATCTTGCGCTATCATTTGTCCGGATAGTTGTCTAACGGTGTATCGCCAAAAATTCGAGTAAGCTATGGCAGAGAAAGAGGTAAAACTT
The DNA here is from genome assembly GCA_017631275.1 of Alistipes sp. GTDB lineage: Bacteria > Bacteroidota > Bacteroidia > Bacteroidales > Rikenellaceae > Alistipes. The sequence continues at coordinate 1,161 of JAGBTQ010000017.1, read as the reverse complement.
ATGAAAGGCAACGAGGTGATTGCTCATGCAGCAATTCGCTACGGTTGCGACGGCTATTTTGGCTACCCTATCACTCCACAGTCGGAGGTTATGGAGACCCTCATGGAGGAGAAGCCTTGGGAGACTACCGGTATGGTTGTTCTTCAGGCAGAGTCTGAGGTATCTTCAATCAACATGGTTTATGGTGGTGCATCAACAGGTAAGCGTGTGATGACTTCATCTTCATCACCTGGTGTCAGCCTTATGTCAGAGGGCTTGAGCTACTTGGCAGGTGCTGAGCTTCCATGTGTTATCGTTAACTGCCAGCGTGGTGGTCCAGGTCTTGGTACTATCCAGCCTTCACAGTCTGACTACTTCCAGGCATGTAAGGGTGGTGCACACGGTGACTTCCACCTTATCGTATTGGCTCCTAACTCAGTTCAGGAGATGCACGACTTCGTTGCTGATGCTTTCGACCTCGCGTTCAAGTATCGCAACCCAGCTATGATCCTCGCTGACGGTTGTATCGGTCAGATGATGGAGAAGGTTGTTCTCGCTCCACAGCGTCCACGCAAGACCAAGGAGGAGATCGCTGCAGAGTGCAAGTCATGGGCTCTTATCGGTAAGACTGACGACCGCGAGCGCAACGTGATCACATCACTCGAGCTTAAGTCAGAGGTTATGGAGGTTAACAACCAGCGCCTTCAGGCTAAGTACGACGCTATCAAGGAGAACGAGGTACGCTACGAGGCTATCGAGTGCGACGATGCAGAGTATGTAATCGTAGCATTTGGTTCATCATCACGTATCTGCTCTGCTACTGTTGAGATGGCACGTGCTGAGGGCATCAAGCTTGGTTTGTTGCGTCCTATCACTCTCTACCCATTCCCAACTAAGGCTATCGCTGAGCTTGCAGAGCGTGGCGTGAAGGGCTTCCTTTCAGCTGAGCTCAACGCAGGTCAGATGGTTGAGGACGTTCGCCTCGCAGTAAACGGCAAGGCTCCAGTTGAGCACTTCGGCCGCATGGGTGGTATGCTATTCTCACCAGATGAGGTACTTAAAGCAGTTAAAGAGAAACTTATAAATCGATAAGACTATGGCAGAGGTTGAAATCAAAAAAGAGAATTTGGTATTTGGCAAGTCTAAGCTTATCTTGCCTAATGTAATGCACTACTGCCCAGG
>JAGBTQ010000016.1 GCA_017631275.1 Alistipes sp. | reverse complement strand
GGTCGTATCTTATGCTATTTCTACAGTAACCCACAACTACAAAGTTGTGATTTGCTTTTAAATTTGTATCTTTGACATATCAAACACACTCCAATTCATACCGTAACACTGCTCGACCTGTTGTGATTTGCTTTTAAATTTGTATCTTTGACATATCAAACACACTTAGTTTTGTTTTTTGATAGAGAGGAGGTAGTTGTGATTTGCTTTTAAATTTGTATCTTTGACATATCAAACACACTTGAAGCCTGATTAATATCCATTTTAACATGTTGTGATTTGCTTTTAAATTTGTATCTTTGACATATCAAACACACTACAATCGCCACAAGATACTGGATTGCAAGAGTTTATAGGGATAATTAGAAAACAAAAATCATAGTGTTTGATAAAAGGATTTGCGTCGTAATGGTGCAAATCCTTTTCTATTTATATCGGCTATGCTTTTAGAATAGCTCCAATTGTTGCGTCGGAGTATCTTGTTTGACTCGCTGGCATCCACGAAAAAGTTCCATCTGCCCAAATTGTTTATCAGTAACTGTTAGAATACCGATGTACCCATCTTTGGGCAACCAGCTTTTGACTCGTTTTATATGCACTTCGGCATTTTCTCGACTTGGACAGTGGCGCAGATATATCGAAAATTGGAACATCGTAAAGCCATCCCGTAGAAGATTCTTGCGGAATTGAGCATAAATTTTGCGCTCCTTCTTTGTCTCGGTAGGCAAATCAAAGAAGATGAAAATCCACATAATCTGATATTCGCTAAATCGTCCTATCATTCCATAGATGGATATGCTATTTTACGAATCTCTCCACTATAACATTTATATAACGAAGCAGTAGTCATTCCCACTCCAATCATCAATGGACTTCGCCTACCGTTAATCACAACATCCAAAATCGGAATAGAGAGCAACTGCCCTTTAATCTCTTTGGTTAAATTTGTTATGTCAGCTCCACTATCAACAATTTCTGCTACTAATTTATCAACATAAGGACGATATGGTTCCATAATATCGTCTGCAAGGCAATATGCGTTATAGCGATTATGATGATGGATTCCTAATGTAGGCAACAATCCACTTCCAACCAGAGAGCGGGCTACAACCGCACGCAATATGGCATAGCCATAATTCAGCAGATTGTTAGGTGGAATACCCTCTCTATCGCGACGAAACCCATTGATATGCCCGAACAAATTTTGCCAATAGAAGGCTGCTGCTCGTCCTTCAAGATTGTCGGCATCTCCGCTTTTGACCTGCTTTGCCCAAGCCTCCATATTGCCACACTCCATACCTCGCTGACGATATAATACAGCTGACTGATTAAGAATCTTTGCCTGAATAGTCTGCTGCCACAACTGCTTCTTCAATGGTAGTGACGCTTCGATCTGGTCGCGAAATCGCTCCGATTGGGTTGTATTACCATCAAGAGGCAACATCAAGCCCGACGGCATACGATGCTCATCACAAGTAATAACTGCAACATTATTATCCAACAATGCACTCATCGCCCCTTGCGTTATGGTTATCTGCTTATGGTCAAGTACCACAACGCCGATATCCTCTATTGGCACATGCTTGACAACTGACTCCTTAAAATGGTCGGATAAAGTTTCGTTATTCTCAACCTGCGGTAAGCGTATTTCCAATTGAGCCAGCTTGGCACTCAAATAAGCAGGGTTACCGAAATATAGCGTTCGCTTTATCATATCTCTGTAATTTTGCCGGTTATGCTAATATGAACTTTATGAGGGTTGTTCTCTATCAAACTCTTAACGCTTTGAATTCTAATCATTTTCCTCATGTTGATGGACAAGGCTTCATTTTTAACACCATTATATTTATCATCAACGGTTGTCTCTAAATGATGCCTAAACACATAATAACTTTGCGCTAACTTCTGCACTCTATACAAATACTTGCTTAACAATGCGTTATCATTATTACTAATAGCATCTTGATACAACTCTTCCTCAAGGCCGAGAATAAACATTTCATTCTGCTGCATTGAGAATGCAAACTGCCAATTAGCCGATGACGGTAGTTGTTCCAAAAATGACTCTGGCATATTATCAGAGATATTCTCCCATACCTCACCAGGGTTGGTAATAATTGTCGGGATACCATACTTTCTGCGTTCTACAGCGTGCCAGAAGGTAGCGATATGCTCTTGCCAATCTCCCTTTTCATCCACGTAGATTGCAACATGGTGGTTGTTTCCAGGCTTAACAAAAGAGATTGCCTCGCCTTGTTTGTTGTAGCGCACGGGGACGGTGGAACTGAGACCCGTATAACACCTAACACTACGAATCTCTCGTCCCTGATGATCCAATACAGGTTCTGCAAAAGCCTTTTCCGGTTTGCCGCCATATTGATTCAGTCGCTCGGTAACAATATCGCGAATTCGTTTATCAACAATATCTTTTGCCTTTTTGAGATCAATGCTGCCAATTTTGTATTTAATAACAATCTCGTCCTTGCCAGTTGCAATACTGTGTATACGACCATAAACACTCTCCTCACTCAACGCTCCACGAGGGATTACAATACCCTCTTGAACACATACACGCTTTCCTCCCTTACGGATATATCGTTTACCGGGAGTTGCTGCTCGCTTTCCGCCCTTGAACGATACTGCAATACTCTCTACTGCCTTTTCAACTTCTGCTGTTGGGATGTGCGGTTGCATTTGAATATATCGTTGTAGACTTGTTAAGCGTTGTTTAGTTGCCACACCTTGTTCTTCATTGTCCAACGAGCGGAACGATACCTCTTTGAGAGAACTTAGGTTGTTGATGCGTTGTATATAACCTTGCTTTGTGCAAGCAATAGTCAAGGCGTCAACCGCGTGGTGGCGATGATCCATACGCTTCGACCAATCTTTGATTCGTTCAACCTCAATCTTCTCTCCATTTACATCTCGCTCAACTATTTCAGTAAGACCAGCATCTTTGTAGCGTCGGAAATTTAGCGAATGCAAGACTTCGTCCCAACCCCAAATGTGGCGGATAAAATCGGTGATGCTGCCACTTGTCGAATAGACATTGTAGCACACGGTCTGCAACATCTCCTTTGCTTTCTTAGCGATATATTGGCTCTCTCGCAACTGGCGATCGATAAAGTCAGATGGTACATCACTTCCCTTCATCAATAGTTTGTTGCGCTTGGTATTAGAGATTTTTTTGCGCTCAGCCAAATCGTTTACACGCTCAATATAGGCTTGTAGTTCACCCTCTCCTCGGCTTGCCATAAAGTCGTAGGCAACTCGATTATTCTTCTCTTTATTGCATCGGCGGCAAGCGCATACCTTATTAGAGAAACTGTCGTCAAACAGCATCGAACGAGGAATTATATGCTCAACCTCAACACCAGAACCGAGTAGGAACTCTTTGACATTAACCGTTTCGCCGCAGTACATACAGGTCTGTTCAGCCTCCTCCCACATTCTATATTTCTGAATGCGAGAGCGTGTTGGCGTTAATTCGTACTCCTCAATCAACTTCGCAACTCTTTCGTTTTCACGCTGATTGCTACTCATCGCCTTTGTCGCAGACTCTCGCTCTTCTCGACTCTGTTTCAACTCGCGAGCAAGTTCGACTCTAATCTCGTCGAAGCGACCATACTCATTCATCAATGCATTGACAAGATTTACCAACTGATTAAGAATCTTCTCCACAACGGGTTGGCGCAATTCGTCCTTTCCAATCGGCAGAAGTTTCTCGGCAAGCATGCGAGCTTTATTTTGCTCGTTGGTAAGTGAGGTATCCTTATAGCCGGCTTTCAATTTCGCTTCATGGTATTGGACTCCATCCTGAAGATAAGGCAAAATCTTGCGAATAGCGCGGGTAGACTTATTGCTATAACCAGCCTTTACAAGATCTATCTTACACAACTCTTCAATAACCGATTCGTCTTCTATATTAAAATTCTTGTGGAGCACTGAATGTAATTCGTCTATATTAGAGATGGAATATAGGGTGTGCCATAACTTATATAGAGGTTGTTTCTCGCAAGAATCATCTATCACCTTGGACAACTCGCCTGTTTCGGCATTTACAATACTTCCATCTTTTATCGTTAATTCGAACTTTAATAAATCTCCTTTGCCTACATAGCCATCGAGAGCCTTTGCAATTGCACAATAGGTAGTATTACCTTGTAAACCTGTACCAACAGCTTTACTAAATAGCCAATCCTTTGACTTTATACCCAAAATGTTTTTGAGGTCTGTCGCCTTTAATTTCTCATGGGTGTTCATAAAGTCGAAGATTGCCTGCTTCTGTTCAAGAGATATGAAAAGTTCGTCGTTAATCTTATTCTTAATTTTGAGATTGTTGATCGCCTCCCATATTTTGCACATTTGAGACAATGGCGATGTACGAGGCGCAACCTTTGGCGCATACTTACGTGGATTGCCATTCTCATCGATACTCTCTAATTGGCAATGAGCCACTAGATGTTTGCACGATTTGAGAGGTCGCTGGTGGAAGATAATATAGTTGCGAATATGAGATACGGCCTCATTGGTTAGTTTCTCTGGGTAGAATTGTTGCTGGCACGCCATTATTGCATCAAACTCCTCGACATATGCATCTCGTGGATAGACTTTCTCCTTGCATCGGAAAGCACTATCCGCCATCAAGTTCTTATGCATATATTGACCAATGGTCAATCCAAGTGAGTGGAGTTCATTATATCGACCCACTACTTGGCTTACATATTCGCCCGTTTTCTTATCGCCAAAGTCCGATTTAACTGTGCGGTAACCACGCTTCTGATTTATGTGCAAAAGTACTCTACCAAGTTCTAGTAACGAAACCTTTTCGTAAGGGGCTTTGGCTCTCAATCCCCATAAATCGAGAGTAGACAACTTTAGCGTCGTACCATTATGCATTCCAAGACGCTTCAGTTCGTCCAACAATAAGGCTCTACGCAACTGATAGCGATCATATCCTTTTCGTTGAGTTCTCTTGGCTGTACGATCTGCATTTTTCGTCAATGCTTGACCCTTCGAAAACTGTGTGCTTTCATCTGGATTTAGCGGAATGATTCGACTGCCAATAGCAATAATTTTATCTTGATTCTGCACTGCCGAATCCGCATTTGTAATCTCTTCGCTATTCTCATCAATAATAGCCCAACCGATGCTTGTTGAACCAAGGTCCAAACCGAGTATGCGTTTCATATATAGACAAATTTAAAAGCGGTGTTAGTTTCTACAAATTTACGAAAACATTTGCAAAATCAAGAATTATTGTCTAGTTTTGTAGTGCAAATTTAAAAGCAAATCACAATAAGGATTATTCCGTTGTGAAAACATTCAAAGTGGGGGCGACCTCACTTTTTTTGTTCCATACCCACGACCTACAGTTTAGAAGGCTGTTATTCTCACCAATCTGTCTTTATGTAAGTGTTGTGCGAATGCCGAAATAGATAGCAAGGTAACTCTTTGGCTCTTTGCACTAAACCAGCAACTCCGCTTTAACCGCCGGAATCACAAAAGAACTAAATAATATATAAATAACAGATTGTCAGCATATTGAAAAAGGTAATGGTATTAAGTAGAGTAAGTACCGAAGGTCAAGACTTAACACAACAGACCGATGAGGTATTAAGAGAGGTCTATAAGGATGGTTATACAGATTCCAACATCGTCATTATAGAGGACAAGGAGTCGGCCATTCAGTTATCCGAAGAGGAGAGACACGGATTCAATAAGATGAAGGAATACATCAGTACCAATCCCAACATCAACTGTGTCTTCATTGATCATCACTCGAATATTCAATGATTACGGTTATGGTAATAAATCTATGAAGGAGATAGTCGTTGAACTAATCTAACACTTTTGTTAGCTAAAAGATTGTGAAATAAATATTTTCACATATATTTGTAATATTATTATACTAACAAGACCTAGAACTAAATTTAACAAAGCAATGAGAATTTTTGAGTTTACGCCATTGGTTGTGTGTATGATGTTGGTGGCAGCACTTGCGGCAGGTTGCAACAATGAACAGCCAGATCCGACACCACAGGAGCCAGATCAGCCAAAACCGCTTGTAGAGGGTTCGTTCGAGGTGACGTTCGTTGAGATTAACGAGGACTCTGCGACGGTAACAATCACCCCATCAAGTGAGGTCGATTACTACTATGTATGTTTAGCATCCGACACTGAGAAGTATCTCGGTGGCGATGAGGAGCTAATCGTATTAGACCAGCTCTCACAGCCCAATGCCGAGCAGATGATATTCCGTGGCGAGCAGACATTAACATTTGGTGGTCTTATCGCCCACTCACACTATCGCCTACTCTACTTCCAATATGACAGTGAGGCGAAGGAAATATTTGGCGAGCTCCGCCGCTCGGAGCGCATCACAACACCCGATGGCACTGAGCACTTCACAATAGATATAACAGAGATCACAGGTCTTAGTGCTAATGTCAAGATCACACCCGACGACCCACAGATGAGCTATTTTTGGTGGATAGAGGAGATGAGCGACTACAACGACCGCTTCGAGGGTAGCGACAACCTACTCATGCAGAACGACTTCGCCTTCTGGCAGTACTATGGCGACATGGAGGGAATAGATTGGAAAGAGGTGATGCGATGGGATCTTACAAGTGGTGTTACAGAGGATAGCTCTGATTCACTCTACAACCTATTGATGTGGGATAATGAGTATATGGTATATGTCTATGGTCTCGACGCAGAGGGCAACCTCACAACACAGATGACCAAGAAGCAGTTCAAGACAGCCTCAAAACCTGCTAACACAGACCTAACGTTTAATGTTGAGATTACAGCAACAGAGTGGGACGTAGCGTTCAACAAGTTCATGGTAGATGCTAAGATTACCCCATCAGACCCCAATGCTAAGTACTTCGTCACCATCACAAACATGAGTTGGTATGAGTGGTACTTCACATCAGATAACACCGGTCGAGGCGATGAGGAGTATATCATGTATCAAATTCTTCTCAACGCCTCAAAGCAGTCATGGGAGGTTCTCGAGGACTTCCGTTGGCAGGGTGAGTGCGTGTACAAACCACACGAAACACGCAACCAATATTTCACTCCTAACCGTAAATATGGCGTATTCGTCTTTGGCCTTGACGAGAATGGCCCAACAACAGGCCTCCTTGTACACGAGTTCACCACTCCAAGCAAACCTCAGAACGAGGAAGAGTAATAGCTTCGGTAAACCTATGTGTAATTGTTAAACAAGATAGCTTGTATGAAGAATATTTTTGCACTTTTAGCCATGTGCGCTGCGATGCTCGTTGGCTGTAACGATACCCCTGAACCTGATCCTCAGGAGCCAGAAAACCCACAAGAGCAACCTGGAAAGGAGCTAGCAACAATAGAGCTTGATATTAGCGACATTAGCTGGAATAATGCTGCAATTAGAGTCACCCCCTCAGAGCAGATGGAGTATATCCTTGGCGTGATGACCAAGGAGGCATTTGCCCCATATGCCGAGGATGCCGAGAAGCTCGTGGCAGCGCGCATCGAGGAGTGGGAATCGTCGGCAAAGATGTATGAGGAGATGGGCTACGACGACCCATGGCAGTACTACATGTGTCTTGAGCAGCGCTCAGGCGAAAGAGCATACGACGTTAAGTACGACGACATCTACAACATGGATTGGGATAGCGAGTATGTGGCATACTGCTTTGGCATGAACGACGAGGGTGTGCAGACAGGCTATGTTGCCGTTAAGGAGTTCCGCACAGCTGCGCCAGTACCATCTAACAACACCTTCACAATCACCATCGACGCCATGACAAAGTCGTCGGTAGAGTTCACCGTGGAGCCTACAACTGATGAGCCTTACTACGTAACTATCGAGACTGTAGACGTGTTGGCACCTTATGGTCCTGACAAGGAGAACTCATATGAGGACCTCATCAAGTACCTCACACCAGACTATGAGTCAGTAATCGAGAATCGCACATTCTCGGGCACGCAGACAATCACCAACAGCGATATTAGCAAGAGCGTGAATAGCTTCAAGACCTATAGGGTTGTTGTATGGGGCTTCGATAATGGCCCTACAACCGATGTGTTCATGTCGGAGGAGTTTAAACCAGAGGATGCCGTGGTGGCGTTCGAGCCAGTAATCGAGATCGACGAATATAACTATCGTAAGGTTATATATAGCGTGATTCCAAACAGCAACAGCATAACATACTACCATGCGTTGCACACCGCAGCCGAGGTAGGCGAGGATGGTGGCGCAGAGCTTGCTGCATCGCTCATCGAGGGCAACATTGGCGCTAATCTTATTAGCGGCATTGTTCAGAAGGAGGTAGAGGTTGTGGCTGAGAGCAACTACTATGTTGTGGTCTTCGGCTACGACGCTGAGAGCAACAGCTTAACTTCTGATGTCTTCCTCAGCGAGCTTATTACCACCCCTGCCGAGCCAAGCGAGAGCCCTGAGCTCGATGTGGAGATTACAAACCTTGCCTGGAGTGGTGCCGACATCTATGTTACACCTAACAACGACTTTAGATACTACTACGAGTGCCGCACACGTGCCGAATTCGACAATCGCTATGGTTCTGCTGAGGGGTTCTACCAGAAGATATATGCTGGCTGGGAGAGCGACGCGGCAAGCTATGGCTACGACGTGGCTACAGTCTCGTCGTGGTACACCAACGAGGGTAGTGGCATTGCCGACATCGGCAAACTTCGCTGGAGCACCGACTATGTATTCGCAATCTTCGGTGTAAATGGCAATGGTAGCCTAATCACAGAGGTAATTCTCGAGGAGTTCACAACCCTCACTCCTACCCCATCGTCAAACGAGTTTTCAATCGTTATCAACTCATTTACCAATTCATCGGTTAATTTCACTGTGACACCTACCAACAACGACCAATACTACGTGACTATCGAGAAGGTGGGCACTGTGAGCGGATATGGCCCTGGCCAGGATAAGTCGTTTGACGACCTTATCGACTATCTACTTCCAGCGTATGAAAATCAGCTCAATCAGCGCCTCTATAGCGGCGAGCAGACAATCACCAATAGCGACCTTGGCAAGAGCATAAGCGGCTTTAGCGAGTATGTTATCGTTGTTTGGGGCTTTGACAATGGTCCTACAACAACTGTCTTTATGTCGGAGCCATTCCTTCCTGCTGACCCCGAGTAGCGGCATTTATAAAGCATTAATACACAATGAAAAAGATACTTATTTTTTTGGTTGCAGCGCTTAGCTTTGCTGCGTGCGACAACGACAACCCAACCCCTGGTGACACTACCCCACATCTAACACTCACATCTGAGAGCAGCATATGGTTTGAGGTTGATGGTGGCGAGGGTGTTATTACCTACACTCTTGAGAACACTATTAAGGGCACCAAGCTCACAGCTACACCTTCGGTGGAGTGGATTGAGGCTACCGTAGGCGATGTGATAGCATACAAAGTGGCTGCAAACGACACTGAAGAGGAGCGTCGTGGCACAATCACCGTAACATATGGCCAGGAGAGCTTTATTGTATCTATCATGCAGCGCGCTCAGCTCAATGTAGATGTTCAGTTTACGGCAAAGAGTCTTGATGGCAGCTTCTACCTCGACAAGGTGGAGGGCACAGATGCGTATAGCTACAACCTCATCATCTCGGATAAGGGCATGAACCAGAGTGGCAACCTCTACGACGATGCATCGTACTACCTCTTCGACCTATATTCAGCCTTGCCAGCAAGAAATGGCATAGCTACAATACCCAAGGGCGAGTATTTCTTGGACTACGAGAAGAAGGCGGGTGCGATAAATGCAGGATACAGCTACCTTGTAAGAAAGACATCAGCGGGTACTATAAAGGAACTCTTTATGGAGCTACGTGTTGTGGTATCAGATAATAAGATTGAGGCATTCATCACCCTTGAGACGGGCGAGACACACTACCTCAAATATGAGGGCAGCCTAAATATCGACTACTACCAGGCAGACGACAATAGCGGCTTTAGCACGCTAAAGCGCGACTACTACTTCGACATCAACGACGGCTTGTTTGTAGGCGCGTATGTTGGCAATATGTACTACGCTGGTGCCGACACCTGTCAGGTATACCTCTTCGAGTCGCTCGACCTAGAGACTGGCGAGGAGTTTGGCGACGAGTTCCAGCTCGACCTTCAGCTTAAGCGTGGCACAACAGACATCTGCGGCACTTATACACCAGGCACTACGACAGGTCACTTCCTCATTGGCACAATGGAGGATTTGGGTGGTGGTCAGTATATGCAGACCAACACATGGTATATGACTGCGGGATATCTCGACTTTGCACCTCTTGTCGATGGCACAATCACCGTCGAGAAGGGTGATAACGATGTCTACACCTTCTCTATCGACTGCGTTGATGACGAGGGCAACAAGATCTCGGGTAGGTTCCGTGGCGTAGGCGAATTTACCGAGTGGTAGTAATATTGCACACCTCATAAAAAAGGTCTGCCCATTGTAAAGTGACCCCAAAAGTTTTTTGTCCAAACTTTTGGGGTTTCTATATGCGGAAGACTCCTTATTTGTTATTGCCGAGCCGACGCAGTGAAAGACAAGCGAAGCGAAGTCAATCACGCTGCAAGCAATGTTTGTTTATATCCGAGGACTCCAAGGGATGGGCGTTAAGCTAAGCAGACGTTTGTCGGCGCAGTAGCCAATCCCGCCGTTACTGCGTCTATTAAGTGGGGTATATGTTGTGCTAACCCTTACTCTTGTTAGTTCTCTCGTATTTCAAAAATAGAAAAGTGTAAGTATTTTTGATCATTAGGTATAGAGGCTATCCATTTCTCGATGTCTGCGCGCGATGTTATCTGATTATTAAAGGGGCGAGGAGTCTTTGTAAATACAAAAACAAGTCTGTTTACTTCGCGCTGTGCGTCGGTACTCTTGGTTATTTCAAACTCATAGTATGGAGAGTCTTCTATTTTCCACTCTTTGGATGCGGGCAGAAGCGCAGTTTGGTCATATTGGTTTGGGTATAACATATAGCCAACCTTATCATTCTCCATTAGAAATATTGTCATATAGCAGTCGTAGTGTGGAGTAACCGAAAATTTCAGTATATCACCACTTAAATATATGCTTTTAAGGCCATTTACAGCGATGTAGAATTGTGGGTCGCGCGCGCTGCTTCTCTTTACTTTCACATCGGCTATACAGTAAAATATTGTCTCCGACTGACGAATATCGGATTGATAGTTTCCCTCATCGATTATTGTAAACTCCACAATCTCACCCTCTGTCTGTATGAGGCTAAGACTATTGAATGTGTCGCCGGCAGCAGATGTCTCCGTCTTGTCCCAGATGTTTACATGTGTACCACATACCTCCTCGATAGCCTTTCGCTTGGCATCCTCGCGTGCTAAATTAGTTGCTTCGCGTCCTGTCACGTCAGATACTGAGAGCACCACAGCGAATTCACCCCTAACGGATTTTACACTTTTAATTTGCTCTTTCTGGGCGCTGGCTGATAGTGTCAGTGTGATGCCGATTAAAATTAGCAAAACTCTCTTCATAACGGTAAAATAGATGAGCCTACCGCCATTTCGGAGGTAGGCTCATGGTTGAAAATGGGTTATTGTCCGTTGCGTACAAACTGTGAGATGCGCTCGGCATTAGAACGTGCAAACTCCGACTCAATCATTGCGGCCTCCATGGCTTTCATACGAGCCTTGTGAGCATTCTCCTCATTTACTACGAAGTAGCCGATATAGTCTATAGTGCCATCCTTTTTATTCTTGTAGATACCGAAGCTCTTCTTCACCTCGCCCGCAAGTTCTTTCGAGAGAGAGCTCTCGTAACCTTCATAGAACGAGTCTGCCGATGGGCTACCTGCAACACCTGCGCCAACCTCTGCTACAAGACGGCCTTTGAGCGACATTGCAGACTCCTTAGCATATGATATACACGCCGACGTTGTGGCCCACTGCTGACCTTGGTTTACGGTTACGACCGAGGTATTGCCGATAACGTTACCTACAAGCTCCGAGGTACCTTCAGTAGAGAGTTTTTTGTAGTGGTTGAACAAGATAGTCTCCAATGACATAGAGCTGTCAACTACCCAGCCCTCAGCTGTTAGCTCCTTAGCCCTTTTCTTAGCCTCTTTCCAAAGATGTTTTTCGTTGTTGGGCTGTGCCGATACTGCCGATACAAGCAGAATACCAACCAATAGTGTCAGAATCTTTTTCATAATGATTTGCTATTAAGGTTATTTAAGTTTTATATTTTTCCAACTATTTGCCATAGACGAAGAGCATATTACCGTTGGTGTCTGAGGGCGCTTGTTTGCCACTACTGACTCCTGATTTACGCGACGTTGTACGAACTCAACCAAGTCGCCGAGCGAGCAATCACCCTTCGACTCCTGTAACTTTTTGAGTAGAAAGTATGTGAAGAGTCCGTGTCCCTGTTGTGGATATAGAGCAGCAGTCTCGTCGCCTGTTGTTGCTGAGAAAATAATCAGGTTACCTGTAGGTTGAGCCTCTTTTGCCTTTATAGCAACGCCTCTCGAGGCAACCATCATCTCGCCATCGCGCATCGCACCGCTGAAACAAGCGTCGAGCATCACAACTACCGACTCTACGGGCAGTGCACCTAACTGGCTATATAGCTTGTCTACGGGGTATCCAGATTCGGGGTCACGGCCCGAGCCATCAACAGGTAGTAGGAAAGCCGAGCGCGACGCGTCGTCAGCTACGCCATGACCTGCGTAGTAGAATAGCACCTTTGCCTCTTCACCAAAGGCTTCACCAATATCCGTTATCCAGTGCATCGCCATACGCATCTCGTTGAGTGTAGCATCTGACGAGAAGTGAATACGATCTTCGGGTAGTCCGAGTGTTTTAATGCAGTAGTTACGGAAACTTTCGCCATCGGTCTTTGCGTAGTCCACAGGCTGCTCGTGCTTGTACAACTCGTTGGCGATAATCACAGCAAAAGTGTTGTCGTTAGTGGTTTTGGCCTGGGGAATGTTGATGTCAACATCCGACTTCTCCGAGTTGTTAAGTTGCGCATACCTTACATTTTGTTCGCCACGCTCCATCTTTGTAATTGCGTTTTGGTCAATTTCGATGGGTGCAAACTGATAGTTCACGCGGGTTACGAAATAGTCCAGCGATGCCTGGTTGCTATAAGTAAATAGCTTGTTCTCGTTGTTGTAGAACTTCATCTCGGCGAGTCCGAGTTTGTCGTTCTCAATGAAGTAGCGCACTGTACGCTTCATCTTGTAGAACTCCTCTTCGAACTTTGGAGCATCGTCAATAGGCACAGGGACAAGCAGATCGCCGAAGTTATCATCCTTGATGAGGAATATCTCGTTATCGGCATCGTAGTCCGATAGACGTTGCGAGATGTTTATAGTCTTACCAAACTCGTTGATATATTGGCTTTCGGCCTCTTTGGTAAACTCCGACACCTTCTGCTCGCGTGTTTTTTCGTTTACGCGCTCCTGCCATGCAACTGTCTTCTCGTATTTACCCTTAATTTGCCACTTGTTTATTTGCTGCTCAACATAGCGTTTTGCGTAGTTGCTAAACTTGGGGATATACTCCTCTTTAGCATCATACCAATTGCCCTCAACGTCAATGAAGCCCCATTTGCGGTCATATTCGGCTGCTGCCAAGCCCTCTGAGAATGAGTTTACGTTGTCATATTTATATGGTATCTTGCAGACACCTTCGCGGTCGATAAAGCCCCACTTGCCGTTCATGTTCACGGCGGCTAATCCCTCGGTAAACGACTTGGCATTATCGAATCGGTACGATACTATAGATGCTCCGCTGTGGGTTATAAATCCCCATTTTCCGTTCATATTCACGGCGGCCAATCCCTCCGAGAATGAGAATGCATTGTCGAAACGGAAATTAATTACCACCTCGCCGGCAATGTTGATATATCCGAATTTGCCGTTTAGACGTACACACGCAACATCCTCCGAGTAAGAGAATGCTCGCTCATACTGCGATGGTATTATCCATTTGTCCTCTATGCAGTAGCCCCACAGTTTGTTGATATCCATCTTGGGCTCGATGGAGTTTTGTCCTAATGCCGGCACAAGCGACAATAGTGCTAATGTCAGTGCTAAAAAATGTTTCATAACTTAGAATGAGAATCCTAATTTGCAGCCTAATGAGATGTTGAATCGTTTCCCTTCTGCCATGTTAACCTCTTTGCGTATATACATAGGTGCGATGAATGATGCGGATATTGCACTCTTCTGTTTAATGCGGAACTCCAAGCCTAATGAGGGCTCTAGGTAGATAGCAGAGCCATCTACGTAGCAAGGCTGATATACATACTGGTTAATATAGTTGTTGTAGAGCCTTTGCATTCCAACTTGTTTAGATAAAGGAATACAGTATCCCGCATTGATTGATAGGTATGGTGATACTCTGCGTTCTTTAAGGAAAGCTGTGCGCATGTTGAGGAATACGGGGATGGTGAATGCAGAATACTGATAAGTTCCCTTAAGATTACAATCATAATCAATATTATAATCATTATATAAATCACTACTAATGGAATATACATGATATATACCAGACTCAATTCCTACGCCCAAACCGATGTAAAGATGAGGTCCTATATTAATTCCATTAATAAATGAGGCAGTAATTCGATGGTTAGTACTAAAATGATAAGAATTACAAATGTTATACCCCACATCTATTATTCCGCGGTAACCTTTGAAGTTGCCCAACTTCAGTTCTTCGCGCAATGCATTGCGTGCCTCTTTTGCTTCGGCCTTCTTCTCAGCTTTCTCCCTCTCGATTCGCTGCTTCTCAGCTATCTTCTGTGCAGTCAAATTTGGATTGTAAATTTTTGCGATTTCGCTGTTACGGTATATGAACACATCACCGTCAGTAGTCTTGATTGTGATGCTTTCACCTGGAATCTCCTCGGTTATGGTACCTTTAATTTCACGACCACCTTTTAGGGTAACGATCACTTCGGTATTTAGTTGTCCGTAAGCATTATATGTTATAAATAGTAGGGCAATTAGGCCCAATAAACATTTGCGTGCCATAACTAATATTTTCTGTTATAAAAGTGTTACTTATTATATACAATATAGCTTTTGCCAGATACTTCATATCCTAGATATGTTGCTGTTGAGTCGAAATGGAAAATAGAGCAAGATAAACTCTTATAATTGCTTAAGACTCCATCAATACAGCTGTAAGATACTCCTTTAATAGGAGAATATGAACCTTGGGGAATCTGTCCTGCCCCCAAGCTATCGGAGTTAAGCGTGCATTCGATATAACTATTATTGTTTAGATAATAGTACTCGTTGTCTCGATATTCGAAATTGCCAAATACAACTCGATAATTTCCAGAGTCTTGATCGAACTCCCAAAGGCAATAATCTTTTTTAATGATATCAGTTACTTGTCCTTGTTGTGATATTCGAAACATTTCGGTCGCTCCGCCGTGTTTAGCTATGATGTAGCCTGATCTACCACCTTTGGTTATATTGGGCTCAACGGCGATTTCTACTAGATTAGTGCCCTCTATTTTGGAGACATTTACCCAATCACAATTTGTTGTAAATGTTATATCGCCAAGAGTAGGACGCCTTATCTCGTAGGATAACGTTGCAAAACCGCCTATTGCTGAAAAGTCATATTCTGTTGCATAGGGATCACTATAGTCCTCCAAATCAATGTAGGGTGTAATCACAATCTTGCTAAGGTCGGGATCTTTGCATGCGACAGCTGCAAAGCCAATGATTAATAGTAGTAAAAGTCTCTTCATGGTAATAATGATTTATGTTATACAAAATTATTAGCTAAATCAAATTACCGAGCAACTCCTCCCAGTTATGTGTCGTGCTATATAAAAAAGAAAGTGTGGAGTTGAATCCGTTTACTAATAGAGAGGTTCTGACAAAACCTTGAAGTAAATAAACGCATACGCAATCCCCACACCTGTACCTGGTGATATACACCAATACAGATGGCGAGTGCTGCCGTTTGCCCCTACTTCGTTGAAACTGTCAGATTTCTCTATTAGGTCAAAGCGAAAACACTTTCGTCAATATGTAAACATAACTCTATGGTGAGCTATGTGATACAAATATAACACTTTTTTTTTGAAAAACAACAACACTCGCGGGGATTGCACCATAAATATACAAAATAAATCGACGATTTATTGACTGAGGGGTCCACAGTTCCACGTCGTGATTGCTGGAATAAAGAAAAGAACTGCCCGTAAGTCGGGAAGGCTTGCGGGCAGGGTATATTTGATGAAAGTTTAAGAAGCTGTTTAAAATTTATTTACTTCATTCTATTATGCTCTTTACAACTCTTTTCTCTTCTAATTCTCATTATATAGCTACTGTTATACGCCTCAAATTAGAAGAGAAAATAGTCACAAAATAGTTATAAACGAAATAATGCGCTTAGGGCATAAAAAAAGCTGAGTCTGGTGACTCAGCTTTTTGTGTTAGAAACTTTTAAATGTTGACCACGAGCTGTTGTTCTCAGCTGATTGCTCCACCGTGTCGGGGAGGTTGGGGAAGAAGTCGAAGCCTGTCCAAGCCTCTATCTGGTCGACTGTCACGGCATAGTTTGAATATGTCGTGGTGGAATATGCCTTATTCTCGAACCAGAAGCCTACTGTCGATGCCGATGTTACCACCCCACTGCTGTTTGTTGCTACCTTTAATGCCACCTTGTAGAAGTAGTTTGGCACGGGCACACGCTTAGTGTCGTCCTTGGCTGTGGTGTAGGTTATCGTCTTCGTCTCGCCCTCCTTTGCGAAGGCTACGCCCGTAACGATATATATCGTCTCGTTCTTTGCCACGCTCTGGAGCGCTGCCTCGAGTGTCTGCCAGATGCCACTATTAAAGTTGGTGTGGATCTGTGGCGCCGAGTTGGTGACATAGAATGTCTGCAACTGCATCTCCTTGATGCCATTGCGCGAGGCATTGGGTATTAGGTGTCCTCTGACATAGGTATCGGAGTTTGTGTAGCTCCTGTTGCAGAGGTTCACCTGAACACTTGTCGAGAGGTTAGGGTTGAACGACCACTCTTCGGGACGCGATATCGACCCCATGTGCTTTGCTGAGAGCGGATATGCTGTCCATAGCGATGTGTAGGTTGCGGTGTCGTAGTAGTGCGTGTAGTTGCGCTCGCCACTCGCCGCTATCTTCACCTCCACAGCATTGGGATATGCTCCGTCTGTTCGCTCTGCGGGCAACTCCAACCAACTTTCGGTTGCTGTTCCCGTTGTAGGGTCTGTGGCGGGAGGTGTTACTTCACCTCCCGTGCCACCACCCGTGGATCACTCCTCCTCACCCATGTAGGTTACAGAGAGGCTGTTCATGCGAACCTGAGCAGTCAACTTAGCAACTACGAACTGAGCTGCAGTTGCCTCGGTGAATGTCACAGTTACATCACTACCACTCACTGTTACTGTTGCACCAGAAACAGTACCGATACCGTTCTTCATCGCTGTTGCATAAGAAGAACTGTTGCAAGTAAACTTAATGCTCTTAATAGCACCTGGAGCATCCAATGTAAGCTTTGAACCAGCATAGAAACGTGCTGGGTTAGCATAGTCAGCAACAGCATTTGTTGAAGAAGCCTTGTCGTTAGTCAGCTTAATACCATTCTGTTCCCAGATCTGCTGTGTGGTGGTGAAAGTTGTACGCTGAGCCTTATTAGCAAATGAGAGGGTTGCTGTTTTCTCAACAAGCACTGGCTCATCATCGCCACCCTCAACGTATGCAGCCTGTGAAATAGTGATGATCTGCTCCAAACCGCTGCTACGAACATAGAGAGTAGCATTGAGGGCCTCTGTAGCAGTGTTAGCCTCCGCACGGATAGTCAAAACACCATTTTCATACTCTGCCTCGAACAAATCGCCATCCTCGCCAGCCTTGAACGCCAAGTTAACATCCTCCTTAAGGTTGTAAGCTGCGACATTGATCTTAACCTCACCACCATCTGATGTAAATGATGCAGATGTCTTGTCGAATGACCAGAATGCAATAGTACCTGGGCGCTGCTTCTCAACAAAGATAGCATTCTTACCCTGTGGAGTGTTGCTATATGATGTACGAACTGTAATAAGCTCGATATCGTCACCAAGCTGTGCACCAGAATCACCCCAATACTTCTGCGCACCCTCAGGGCTGCAAAGACCATAGATATATACTGTACCTGTCTCGTCAGTAATATCGAAGTTACCATATGTTGTCTCTACAACGCTAGTGATTGTACCACGCAAGCGATAGAGAGTAGTATCGTCCTCCTTAGCAGCCTTGAACTCAGCTATAGTAACCTCTTTAGCTGCATTATAGTTTGGCTTCTGCGATACAGCAACCACGATATCCTCGCAACCGTCAGCAGAGAAGGTTATGTTAGCAGTACGAGCAAAGCCCTCGTTAGCCTCAGCTGTTACAGTGAATGTGTAACCATCATTAACGATAGAAAGCCACTCTGCGCTGGTCTCAGCAGATACGATATTGTCGAAACCATCAATAGGCACAACTGTAATATTCTGTGAGCCACCCTCAACAGCGTATGAAAGCTGACGCTGATCAAGGTCGAACGAAGGAGTAACGATCTCAACGCCGTCGCCACTGCCACCACCTGTCTGCCACTCAATCTTAATCTCGGTAAGATACATTGCACCAGAATTAGAGCGAAGACCGATAAATGCATAGTCATCTGTAATCTCGAATTCAGTAGTACCCTTCTTGATAGAACCAATCTTTGTACCCTGAGTTTCGGTGCTGTAAAGATTTGTTGCATTAGTGTAGGCAGTGTTCTTACCATAGATATCCAAAGTACGAGCAGCATTTGTATTGCTATTCCAAGTTACAGTAATCTTACGAGCATAACCTCCTGACGTAGTAGTGACAATACCAGAGTTGCTTTTATCTGAACGCAACTGGATAGATTCATTACCTCCAGCGCTGTTACCAGCATATACAGCACCACTTGCACCAGTCTTACCGCTCCATGATGTATAGTTTGTGTCAGTTACACCAGTAGTAGCACGGGTAAGAGTATCTGTCGCGAATGTTGCTGCCTCAACCTCAACCTTCTCGCCCTCTGCCATATCCACAGTGAATGTAGCCAAGTTACCAGCAGTAAACTTCAAAGAGCGACCAGATGGGATCTCTACCTCACGAGTGTAAACAGCGTTGTCGCAGATAACCTGAACTGTGAAGCAGTTCATCTCCTCCATCTCGAATGGGATACAAGTGAAGTAAACAGGGAAATCGCCAGAAACCTCACAACCCTCCTCATAGTTTACTGTGATTGAAGTTGACGCGTTAGTATTAGCATACTCCAAAACAGTTGCAGTAGTAGCGTTAACAAGGCAACGACCAGCTACATTAACACCTGGCTCAGCAGCGAAGATAACCTGCTTAACAGCACCCTCATCAAGGCCCTTAAGAGTCATCTTACCAAGAGCAACAATACGCTTAAACTGCATGTTAAGCTCCTCTGGCTGTGCATCGAACTGGAGCTGCTTAGCTACCAACAAGTCAGCAGTAGGATCGAAAGAGTCAGCAGTAGCCCACTGTGTGCTCTTAA
Source organism: Alistipes sp. (assembly GCA_017631275.1). Lineage (GTDB taxonomy): Bacteria > Bacteroidota > Bacteroidia > Bacteroidales > Rikenellaceae > Alistipes. Next base: position 81,979 of record JAGBTQ010000016.1, on the reverse strand, counting down.
CCTGAAGCTCCAACTCCTCAGCTGTAAAATCAACACCAGTGTTAACAGCTGATGCAGGGAAAACAGCGTTGTAAGTTACAGCACCATTAGTTGCAGGGAATGCTACGGCAAACATAGCCTTATTGCCATCGATAGCAATATCAGTTGTCTTGCGGAAAGTATCCTCGTTCTCGACAACCATAAGCTTATCGCCCTCGCTCCACTTAACAATCTTATTATCCTCATCGATTGTGGTACGAGTCTCGTCCATACCAGCAATCACAGTCATCTTAACCTCAGGCGTGCCTGGGGCTACTGACTCAACTCCAACCTGCTCGCAAGCAGTGAAGCCCATTGCAGCTACTGCAACAAGCATCAAATTCTTAAACAAATTCTTCATAGTTGCAATAGTTTTTAGAAATCGCCATTGTCCTCAATGTCGAAACCGTCACCAGCCTCGCCAAAATCGCCGAAGCTAGCGCTAAAGCCATGCTCAACAACTGCTGAGATGACCTCTACTTCGGGAGCTACATACTCCGAAGAGAAATAAAATTGTTTGTTCATAATAAAAAATTTAATTTATAATAGTTTATCTTGTTCCCAAAATGGGAGGGGGTTATTGGCAAATGTTTCGGTATAAATGTATATACATTTACATACAGCCGACAAAGTTACGAAGGATATGCGAACAAACAAAGAAAAGATTGGACTTTTTTTGTGAAAATGTTGTTTAATGGGTGAAATGGGACAGATGGGACAGATGGGACAGATGGGACAGATGGGACAGATGGGACAGATGGGACAGATGGGAATTTTTCATCAAGCGGAGCGCTCCCATCGAGCGAAGCGCCCCCATCAAGCGAAGCGTTACCTATCGAGCGTCAGCGTTACCCATCAAGCGAAGCGCCCCCAAGCACAATATTTCTTGTTAGAAGGGTTGCAGATGTGGCCTTATCACAAGAAATAATTTGTTGTCAGAAGGGTGCCGAGTGCTACACTCGGCAAAAATGCCACCGATGGGTAGTACTTGGCGTACGTCCCATTGGTGGCATTTTTTCTAGGGGCCGCAATCGACCCCTTATCACAACAAATTCAACAAATTACTCTTCAGCGGCACTCTTGCGACGCATATCATTCTTGCGCATAAGCTTGCGGATAGACTGCGTAAGGCGCTCAGGGTCAACATTGCGAGTGATCTCAGAGTCGTGAGCCAACGATATCTGGCCCGTCTCCTCCGACACAGCAATAACGATAGCATCGGACACCTCGCTCATACCCAGAGCAGCACGGTGGCGCATGCCATAGGCCTTAGGAACATCTTGGCGGGTGACAGGCAATACGCACTTAGCAGCAACAACCCTATCGCCACTGATGACCATACCGCCATCGTGCAACGGAGCATTCTTAAAAAAGATGTTCTCGATAATAGGCGTAGATACCTTAGCGTCGATGGCAATACCACTCTCCTCGACAATACCCAGGTCGTTCGACTGCTTGATGATAATAAGCGCACCCACCTTCTGCTCGCCCATCTCGCGACAAGCATCGACAATAGGCTGAAGGTCAATATCTTGCTCGCCCTTGCGGTTGCGCAAGTTGAAGATGCGCGACAGCCAACCAAAACGCTCACGCTGACGACCTATGGCCTGCAAGAAGTGGCGAATCTCGGGCTGGAAGATGATGATAATGGCGATAACACCGACAGAGATAATCTGACCAAGAATGGTCGAGAAAAGCACAAGGTTGAAGGTCTTGACCAATATCCACAAAAGGTAGATAAAGAAGATGCCAAGCATGATATAAGGAGCACTCGTGCCACGCATAGCTCGATAGAAAGCATAGAGCAACGAGGCAACAAGAATTATATCAATAAAATCAACAAATGTGAAAGGTATAAAGCCCATAACACCAACTCTTTACACGCAAAAAATACATTATTAAAATTTGCCGACACGCGCAAAAAGTTGTGTGTCGGCAAACATATATCGGAACTAAAAACTACTCTGTAAGAGCGCCCTTCTCGTATAGCTCGTCAATCTTCGAAAGCACCAATGACGAGATGTTAAGACCCTCAGCAGCATCAACAACCATCATAGAGTTAACAATCATCTTATAACGGCCATCAGCGTTGATATCCTTAAGTGCCTTGTTGAGCAACTCACGGAAACGGTTCTCAAGAACAACATTCTCCTCAGCCAACGACTGCTCCTCCTTCTGCAAAGTCTCAGCGTCCTGCTGTGCCTGCTTCTGAAGCGCTGCCATGCCAGCCTGAACATTCTGTGCACGCTTCTCGAGCTGCTCGCCCTTAGACTGAGCGTTGAGTGTAGTGATAAGACCCTTCTGGTAGTCAGACTGAAGCTTCTGACCCTCCTGCGAGATCTTGTTCTGCTCGTATACCAAGCCCTGCTCACGCTTTGCCAAGTCCTCCTGCTTGCTCACCATCTTCTTCTGGAAATCCTCAATGCGCTTCTCGAGTGGCTTACCCTCCTTAGCGAAGATCTTGCTCGACTTGAACATAGCATCAAGATCGACATATGCCACCTCAGCACTCTTGGCACACTCGGTAGAGTCGGCAAGAATTACCTTCTCCTCGCCAGCCTCAGATGCAGTATTTGACGCTCCATCGTTACCACCACAAGATACAAGCATTGCAGCAGCAACACAGGCAAACATAAGTGTTTTTTTCATAATTATGTATAAGATTTTAGTTAATTATCAGTTTCAAAAGGCAAAGATAAAAAAATTTATTTACTTTTGTAGAAATTTTCATATTTATTTTTTCGTAACACGTCAAGTAATATGTACGAATATATATCAGGAAAAGTTGCCGAGGCAACACCAACATACGCCATTGTGGAGGCTGCCGGCATAGGCTACTTCATAAACATATCGCTGAAAACCTACTCCGAGATAGAGCACGCCACAGAGGCTAAACTATATGTTCACTTCGTGGTGCGCGAGGATCAGCAGGCCCTATTCGGCTTCACAACAAAGCTCGAACGCGAGCTCTTCCGCCAGCTCATAAGTGTCTCAGGCGTAGGCGGTAACACTGCCCGCATGATACTCTCGACATACTCGCCACGCGAGCTGCAAAACATCATCGCCACGGAGAATGCTGTGCTCCTAAAAAATGTCAAGGGCCTCGGACTTAAGACCGCACAGAAAATCATCGTTGAGCTATCGGGCAAGATGCTCGAGCTGGGCGCAAGCGACCTGATGATAAGCACCCCTACTACCAAGGCGCGTCCAGAGAGTTTCGACGAGGCATTGGCAGCGCTCTCGATGCTCGGCTTCCAGAAGACGGCGTCGGAAAAGGTGCTCAACACCATCTTCAAAAATGACCCAGCAATTAGCGTCGAGGAGGCGATACGCACAGCACTAAAGAGCTTGTAGCATCTTTTTTAATAAAAAAAGAGAGGCTTTGCAAAATAATTATTAACTTTGTGCGATTATATGGCAATGATTAAGGTGACAAAAATAGCATTTATGGCGGTCATGACTCTCGTTATGACCTTCGCCTTTTCGTGCAGCAACCAAACCGACACAACGCTGACGCAACAGCAGACAAGCATCAGCAATTACCTCAAAGGTTCGCACCAGCCACGCCTTATTCCCGAGGCAGAGATCTCGGAGTCGTTGGAGGCAAATCCCGAATTCTACTCGCAGTGGGGATTGGATATATATCGCTACGTAGCAACATATTACGACGAGGATCGCCAGAGCAAGCCCGTAGTGGCACTTGGCGACGAGGTTGCACTACGCTACTCGGCATATATCTTCAAAAATTCACGCCCCTCGACCGACAACCTCTTTGCCACAAACGATGAGACGAAGATAAAAGAGCTTGTTTCTGCGGGGCTCGACGCCTCATACGAGTGGTCATCAGAACCCCTTGTAGTGACATTTGGCGAGGGCGAAATTCTCGACTCGCTGGAGATAGCGCTCGAGGGTTGCCACGAGGGCGACAGCGTAGAGGTGTACCTCACGTTTGAGGCTGGATATGGCAACAAATATCTTGGCATGGTACCACCAAAATCGGCTACGGCGTGGTTTATCGACATTCTTAGTGTAACGAAAAAGTAAAAGATATATGACAAACATCATAAAGAGCATTGGCATAATTGCAACCCTCGTACTCGTTGCTACGGCATGCATCAAGGAGCCAACATTCGACTCGCATGAGATGGAGCAGCGCTCACTTAAGGCGTGGATCGAGAAGTATCACCCCGAGCTTGTAAATAACTACCAGGAGAAGGGCGGATATTATGTCGAGATGCACAACTATGGCATTGCAGACTCCGTACCTATCTCGGGCAAGGATGTATGGGTGTGGTACGACTTTACGGGTCGCGACCTCGACGGCAACATCCACGAGACACGCAACTGGCAGAATGCTATGATGCTTGGCACATATACCAACTACACACGCTATGTGCCTGCATACCGCTTTAGCGGCTTGAAGAGCACCACGATGATGGAGGGCACATATCTCGCCACATTCAACAAGCTAAAGATTGACCAGGACTCTGTAGAGGTGCGCTATGGCACCGAGATGACCCTATATCTCCCTTCATCAGTAGTTCAGACAACAGAGTCGAGCACCGGTGGCTACGAGGGTCAGTTCGAGATGGACGAGAGCAAGCCTATGATTGTCCGCATGAAGGTGTGGGGACATGTGGGTAACCCTGTGGCATACGAGGGCGACTGCGTAGACCTATTCGCCGAGCAGAATGGCGGTCTTTGCCAGGAGCACAAGGTCGTAAAGGAGGAGAATAGCACCGAGAAGTCGATGCTTCGTCGTCGCAGCACACGCGCCGACGAGGAGGGCGAGGAGAGTGTGAACACACGCCCTTTGGAGTTTTTCGATGGTCGCTGGCACCAGCCTGTAGATACCCTCGAGCAGTTGTACGTAAACTACTCATATAGTCCTGAGCAGCCTCTTAAGTTCGACGTTATCGGCACTGACACACTCAAATATGAGGACGAGGATAGCTACACACGAGGCAACATCTATTCGAGCAGCGACCTCGACCAGCGCATCAACGAGGCACTCATAAAGCGCTTTGGCAAGGGTATAACACGCGACGAGGTGCTAAAAACCGACTCGCTAAAGACAAAGAATGTGGCTACGGTGTGGTATGTAGGACGCTTCCTCGATGGCTTTATCTTCGACACCAACATCGACGAGGTGAAGGAGATTATATATAATGAGGTAAAGACCAAGGGCGAGGGTTTGGACTTCTACATGAAGAATATGGACGAGAATAAGTATATCCCAGCGTGGAACCACTCTATTCCTACGCTCCGTGTAGGTCAGTGGGCAGCCATTCTCTCTACTTCGACATATGGTTATGGTATAGCGGGCAAGGTCGGCACATACACCTCGACAACTACTGGTGGCAACGACACAGCCTACTACGACTACCTAAACTACATGAACTATATGAACTACATGAACAACTACTATGGCTACGGCTATGGTGGCATGTACAATCAGAACTACTATGGATATGGTAATCCATACTACTACGGCTACAACTACTACCCTACAACCGGCAACAACAACTCGGTAACCATCAAAACAACACATACCGAGATTCCGGCATATAGTCCATTGTTGTTCCAGATATTCGTGGAGTAAGAGATACGAAACAATAAAGAAAGCTGTCGATTTTTTTCGACAGCTTTTTTTTGTGGTTATAGGAGAATAGGGACGAATGGGACGAATGGGATAAATGGGACAAATAGGATAGATGGGATAAATGGGACAGATGGGGAGAATAGGGAATTTAAGGAATTTAAGGAACTTAAGGAAAGGCTATCACTAAACTCCTTAAATTCACTAAACTCCCTAATCTACACCTAAATCAGCGCACTATTTCTCGTCAGAAGTACCAAGATTTGGCGCCAAGTCGAAATTGCACTGGAAGGGGGTGTACTTAAGTGTACATCTCCTTTCAGGGCAATGAGCTTGGGGGCGAAGATTGGTGCTTATCACGAGAAATAATTTCTTGTTAGAAGGGGTTAGATTTGGCTTATCGCAAAAGTGAGCACCCGAGGATAGTACAATTAAGTACAGCCTCGGGTGCTCATCTTTTTGGGATAGGTCAAAGATGACCCCTTATCACAAGAAATTTATTTGTTGCGGGCCCAAGTATATTGCAATATCGCAACAATTACGACTATGGGCATGATACTTATAACCGCAATAGTCTCGCTTACGCCACAGGCAAGAAGAATAAACATGATGTCGATAACGAAGAATGCTACGGCGTGAACAACACGCATGCGCTGTATGTTATACTTGCCCGACTCGCGGATATGTCTTTTCATTACAAAGTCGGCCTTACCCAAAAGAAGCATCAAGCCAAGTAGGGCAAAGACCACGGTCATTGATATTAATATGATTTGCTCGTGATTCATAATTTTTGAGGTTTAGTTCATTGTAGGCCTATAAATAGTATCCCAAAGATAGCTATCGTCATCTGTAGTAGTTGTTGTCACAACACGCTTACCCTTATTAGGACCGAAAAAGTCCAATATACACTCCCACGCCAAGTCCTTATCGGAATTGTTGAGCGGAACGAAGATGTTAGGTTCGAGATATTGCTCGCCACACAATGCTCGGTTAGGACGCACAAAGTGCTTATGGCTAACCGTTGCGATAGTTCCAGTATTTGGTAGTGCGCAATAGAGAATATCGCCATAGTGGCTTGGACGACCACCCGAGCGCTCGCCAATGATGTAACCAATGCCATTATCACGTGCTGTGGTTAGCAGCAACGATGCCGAGCTAAACGACTCTTTGCTCTGAATAAATACCACATCGCCCTTGAAGATGCGCTCTTTGTCGAAATTCAAGACATGGCGAGTGGAGTCCTGTTGAGGGACCACATCTCCTACATTAGCCCGTCGATAGTGGTCGAACTCAGGAGTGCTATATACCCTACCCACCTCAAGAGGCTTACCGTCGTAGGTAAACTCCTTATAATATGGGTAGTAGGTCTGCATAAGCTCCGAGATGCGAACATCGGCACTATACTGCTCCAACTCAGCATAAGGCTTCAGCCACGACAGCAGCACATTGCCAAGCAAGCTATTACCGCCACTATTATACTGCAAATCAACAACAAGGGTTTTAACGCCCTTAACCTCAATCTCAGACATCATATCACGCACAAACTCGTCGAAACGTGGCAACTGCGGATTTTTAGGGTGAGTGATGCGGTCGGCAAACTGGTTAAACTGCAAGTAGCATATACCCTCCTCCTCATAAATAGTATAGTCGAAGAGCACACGGCGGGGCGCAGTTACCCTATCAGATAAGTCTTTTTGTAGCTGAGCAACTTTTAGGTCGCTCTTGTTTATAGCCTTAACATCGATGCTAGCACCGTCAGCAAACGTAAGACTAAGCACCTCGTCGCTCATGCCGAGCATCGACCAAAACTCGGAAATCATAAGGTAGTCCTCGACCAAGTTTTCGAAGTTCACATCGTTATCGGCACTCACAATCTCTCGTGCCTGTGTCAAGATCTGTTTTAAAGACTTGCCATTAATTTTAACAACCTCACGGCCGAGTAGCTCGCTAAGCTCCTGAGAACAGGCATCTACAACTGCCGAGTCACCACCTCCAAGAGCAACTCTCACGGGGAAAATCTTATTGGGCGAAGTCCAATAGAATATCGCCGTGTGTCCATCATTAAGCGATGCTGCGAGCCTTGCCACAAGCAACTTAAACTCTGCAACATCCTTAATCTTACCACACTCACGATACAACCTCTTAGCGCACTTGTTTAGCTCGGCGCGATGCTTCGTATCGGCATAATATGGGTGAGTATCGCCAAGCATATCGACATAGAGCAACAGATCCTTCTGATAGGCATTACCCACGACATACTCCTTTGATGCCTCAACATCGGCATCATGATAATGAGGAATATTCTGAGCGTATGTTGCCACACTACAAAATAGTGTAGCAGCAAGCAAAAATATACGTTTCATAGTTTACACCTTTCTAATCCATAGATACTCAACAACTGCCATACCTATACCAAGGGCAAGAATTACCAGTGAGGCATACTCATCTATGACATCCGAGACGTTGAACACGACAACCAAGGCAAGTCCAATGAGCACCTCAGCAGCAAAAGCTACACGCCAGCGCATGATGCTCTGCTCGGAGGGTTTAGCATCGGCACTAAGGCTCCAACTATACCACCTATCGAGCTTACCCATGAGCGCAAGCATGGCAAGCAACGCCAAGGTCAAGCAGACGAGGGTAATTATTAGTACATGTATTGATGTTGTCATAAGTGTAATTGTTTATAGGCATTGTAAATTACGGCGACGCTTCTCACGTAGGCGCATGATGGCTATCTCCTCGCGAGAGCGACGGCGAATGTAGCGTAGGCGCATAAAGCAGCCAACGAACACAAGCCACACGACAATTGAAAAGAGCGATATTTGGGTAGCAAGACTAAGCGTCATGCTCTCCTCGCCTATGGCATACAATATCCAGGGCAGAGCACTACACACCAGAGCAACCATAAATGCCGCCCACGAAGCCTTTGTCCAGCAGGGTCGGGGTGCTAAGCGGCGGAACTTGAGAAAAGCACCGAGCGTAGCAACAGCCACCGAGGCGAGTATCATGATATGCTCACGATAGGGAACGCTATCGGGGAGAAGGTCGAGCTTTAAGAGTCCGAAGATAGAGATGCAGATAAGAATGTCGGCAAACTTCAATTTGCCATCGTCGGGACTCTTTTTACCCAGACGGCGCATCGCCTGACTCTCGATGAGGCGGTAGCGATGCTTATATGTGCTAAACCTGTTCTTCATTCTGAGGCACCTCCTTTGCCTTTTTTGCTCGAGGCTTGCGCCCACTGCGACGCAAGGCCTCGGCAATTATCCATTGCAGCTGACCATTGACCGAGCGAAACTCGTCCTCTGCCCATCGTTCGAGGGCATCCATCATCTCGCCGTCAATGCGAAGAACAAAGCTGCGGTTGTTTGACTCCTTCGTAGCCATAAGGGTGGGGGTACGATTAGAGATTAGTTATGCAAAGTACCTGTGTTCACTACTGGCTGTGCAGCCTCGTCAGCACACAACACAACGAGTAGGTTGCTCACCATAGCTGCCTTGCGCTCCTCGTCGAGCTCGACAACCTCCTCAGTTGAAAGACGCTCAAGGGCGATCTTAACCATTGACACAGCACCCTCAACAATCTTCTCGCGTGCCGAGATAATAGCATCTGCCTGCTGGCGACGTAGCATGGCTGCAGCAATCTCTGGAGCATAAGCCAAGTAGTTGAGACGTGCCTCGATAACCTCGATACCAGCGATAGATAGACGGTCGTTGAGCTCGTCGGTTAGGCGGTCGTTAATCTCCTCGCCACCAGAGCGAAGTGTAACCTCGTCAGCTGAGCTATTGGAGTTCTCGTCGTAGGCATACATACCCGCAACCTGACGCAATGCCGAGTCGCTCTGCACTGCCACGAAGTTCTCCAACACGTTCATACGTGTATTTGAGCCTGTTGCGCCAATAATCTCGGGAGCATCAATCTCGAATACTGCGTTGTAAGCACCGTCGTTCTTAATCTTCCAAACCACAACCAAGCCGATAAGGATTGGGTTACCTGCCTTGTCGTTTACCTTGATAGGGTCAACATTGAGGTTACGAGCACGCATAGAGAGCTTCTTAGCCGACATAAATGGGTTAATCCACCAGAAGCCAGTGTCGTAGAATGTACCACGATAGTTACCAAAGAAGAGCAACACTCGCGACTCGTTAGGCTCGAGCATGATATATCCACAGAGCATAAGCACTGCGCAGACAATAGAGGTAATGAGCGTTGCGAGCGCCCACGCAACAATGTCAACACTATTTGCGAGCACTACAATCGAGTAGACTGCCGCAGCCACAAAGGCAAGATTGAGGATAAGAGCAACAAAGCCGTTGAGCTTCCAACCAGAATAAGTGTAGTTTTTCATAGTAATAGGTTTTATAGGTTAATTAATATTTAATATCATTTTGATATCACAAAGATACAAAAACAAAAATAATATTTGCAAGTTTTTTTGAGTTTTTTTTTCAAAAAAAACAACAAGTGCAAACAAGTGACGCATGTTACGCCACTCATCTGCACTCTTATATTATATATAGGAGAACTACCCTACTTTGTTAAAGGCACATCTCGAAGATGTTGATAACGTCCTGAACTGCAAGAGTTTTGAAGCCCTTAATATCGCCATAGCGACATGCCTTCTCTGCCATTAGTTTGAAGTCCTCGCGCTTGATGCCCACCTCAGTAAATGTGCTCTTAAGACCCAACGTTACGAAGAAGAAGTCGGCAAGGCGCTTGATGCTCTCACGAGCAATAGCCATAGGCTCAAGCGATGGGTCGATGCCGAAGACATTAACACCAAACGACACATACCTATCTACGTTGCTCTCATCGAGGCAGTACTCCATCCAACGAGGTGTGAGGATAGCCAAGCCCAAGCCGTGCGTGATGTCGTAGAGCGCCGAGAGCTCGTGTTCCATAGGGTGACAGCTCCATGCCTTCTTCTTACCACCATTGATAAAGCCGTTGATTGCCCACGATGATGTCCACATAAGATTGGCACGTGCCTCGTAGTTATCGGGCTCGGCAATAGCAACAGGGGCATACTTAACAACGGTCTTGAGCATGCCCTCCATAAAGCAGTCGAGCATGAAGAGGTCTTTGTTCATGTTGAAATATACCTCCATGATGTGCGACATGATGTCGGCAGCACCGCAAGCAGTCTGATACTTACTAACCGAGTAGGTCAATGTAGGGTCGAGGAACGACACCTTAGGTAGCAATGGCTGTGCAAGGCGGCCGAGCTTATCGCCCGTCTCGGGATTTGAGATAACGCCCGCAGTATCCATCTCAGAGCCTGTAGCCGAGAGAGTTAGAATAGTAACGATAGGCAATGCTCGCTCGATAGGCTTAGCACCAGCACCGAAGAACTCCCACGCATCGTGCTCGACACATGCGCCAGCAGCCATAAACTTTGTGGCGTCGATAGTCGATCCTCCACCAACAGCCAAGAGCACGTCGATCGACTGCTCCTTACAAATCTTCACGCCCTGGCGCACCGACTCGATACGAGGATTAGGCTCGATGCCCGAGAGTTCGAACACTTCTAAGTCGGCACCGCGAAGCTCCTCGACAACGCGGTCGTAGAGGCCGCTACGCTTGATTGAGCCACCACCATAGGTGAGCAACACACGACGGCCAAACTTCTTAAGCTCAGTGCCCAAGTGCTGAAGCTGATCGCGTCCAAAATATACCTTTACAGGAATGTCATAAATAAAGCTATTCATATATTCATTGTTTTAGTTTACTCCTTAACAATCTTAAAGCCAAGCTTATAAATGAGCTTAAGCGTACCCAATGCCGTATTGCGGTCATACTCACGCTCCGACTCTGGCAACTCGTCGTAATCGACCAAGCAGGGGTGCTCCATGCGCTCCTCGTTGCGTTCAGCGCCATAGTGCCACCCCTCGTCGAGGCGAGCCTGAGCCCACATATCGTGAACATTGCGAGCAAGCTTTTCGACAAGAGTCATAAGCTCCTCTGGAAGCTCAACATCGGAGGCGTCGATAGGCTTAGGCTGATAACTATTTTTCATACTCGTCATTTAGTTTTAGTTTCACCATTGAGACTACTCGTTTAGATAGAATATCTTTTCGGCAACCTCAAAATGCAGATAGTTACCTTCTATTTGCTCGGTTGAGATACCTAAGTCGTGAAGAAAATCGATGATGGGCTGAGGCACATACACCAACGTTCTATCTATCTGCTTCATATTGTCGGGCGAGTGTTTATGCATCTTTCCACACCCTGCAAAATAGACATACATACGCTTAACAAGCAACTGCTCCTCGCCATCGACAACATCGTACAACGAGAGCGTCTTGAGAAGCTTAGTAGCACCCTTGGCATTTTTAGATGTATAGAAGCGGCTGGCAAGACGCACACTTGGATAACCTGGAGTGGTAACAATAGTCTCGGTCTCGTTAAATGGCTTATAGTTACCCAACACATGACCCTTAGAGAGCAACAAATCGGCATAACGCTTGCGGGTGCCACTTGTTGTTGACGTAGTGTGGATATCAAATCGAGAGCTATCTTCGAGAATACGCTTCAACGCATCTAGTGAGATACGTCCTCGCTCAAAATCCTCAGCACCGACATACTCTCTGATTAGAGGGTCGTTCTCAACAATAGCACACAATGGGTCATCGCCAAGATATGCACCCAACACACAACCATCTGTATCAGTTTCAACATCATCGATATTTACCGATGAGAAGAATGCCATAGTATCGGCCCTCTCGGCAGCAAACACAAAGGTATAGTTGCGATAATTGGGGTCGGTAATCTCCTCGCCAAGAGTAGATAGCGACGCCATGCTTGGCATATGGAAATAGATCAGGTCGTCGTAGCCCTTAAGGTCGAGCTTAAGGCTATCCTCAACATAGTTTGCCACAGAGCCACCACCCACAACGATGGTTATTGGCTCATTGGGCAGGCGATGACGGCCAACAAACATAAAGACACCAAGCGTCACAATGGCTAGAAGTAGCACAACAATAGTATAGCGCTGCACCTTTAGCCACGACATGAGTCGAGAACGGCCAGCACGCTTCTCGGTGCTTGCCACACTCTTTCGTGCGATGCTATCGACAGCCTCACGAAGCACATCCTTGGCCACAGACTCCAGGTGGTCGTAGTTACGGTAGGTATAGTAGTAGTCGCTTAGGAGCGTGCTCATCAAGCCATTGACATAGGCAATATCGGGCGTAAGTTGGTCATACTGCTTCATGAAGACAAAGACCTTGGGACGACCTTGACTGCTAAGGCTCTGGCTGGCAATTTTAAACTCAGCCTCAGTCTTTGCGCCTATGCGTCCCTCAATGATAAATATCACCATGTCGGAGTCCTTGACAATATAGTCGTCATACGAGAGTTGGTTGTTGTTTTCCACAAAATCCTCGTAAGAGCGCATTGTAAGGCTTATGCCCAACTGCTTAGAGTCGTACTCGGCATTAAGGTTGTTGGCAAGCACCTTAAAAAGGCGTCGTGCCTCAACCAAGTCCTTAGCTCCCGCTATAAATAAGTTGATATTTTGCATTATATATAGTTTAGGTTGTCATTATTTAGGCATTGTAAGACGAGTGCTGCATACTGTACAACTCCTCGAGATATATCGTCAATGCCACATCGTAGAAGAAGATTCTATCGAGGCTGTGTATCATAGCCAACGAGCAGATGTTTGGGTGCTTACGCTCCGCCTTGTATAAATCCTTGATGCTTCGCCTATCCTTACCAGCAGAGATCCACACGGCTAGTTCATCACGATTAATAGGCATCTGCGACAAAAGCAACTGCTCCATATTCCAGCGGGCATGCTCCACTGCCGAGAGATGCCACACCTGCTCCACGCTTAGTCGCGTACCCGGCTTATAGCCCACACAACGCAGCTTAGTCCATAGGATATTGGCATTATAGAGGTTAGACCACGCCTTCATCGTGATATTCTTGTTTAGCTTGCCCTCCTGCTCACGACACTGCTTAAGGAGTCGCTCGATGGTAGGCTGAAGACTCTCGGCGCTAAGTCCACCAACAAATCTATTATAGATGTTATTGGCCTCAACCATCTTCTCACGGTTGCTCTTAACCCACTCGGGGCAGTCGTCACCCGAATTTAGTAGATAATCGAACAACGACTCATACTCTCCAAGACCATGTTCCACAAGCCACTCCCTCTCGTAGCTACCACCATATACGCTCTCCTTGTCATAGTGCTCGCCAATCATCTGAGCCAACTTTTGGCGCACATCGAACGACCACATATCTGCCATCTCCGAAATCATACCAAAAGGCTTAATGCGACCATTAAACGGCGTCTTATACTTCATCTTTGAGAGGTTGCAGAATAGCGAGTCGTCGTAGCGCTGATATACCAACACCTGGAGCACAGAGCTTGAGTTATAGACCTCACGGGGCAGATAGAGCGCCGAGGCAGCAGCACTATTAGGCTCGGGCTGACAAATGGCAATGGTGAGCTTGGCATTAGACTGGGCAACCGCATCAATCATATATTGCTGAATGGCAGGCATCTCTACAGAGCCCTTGATAAACTCCCACTCCACATCAATAAAGTCGTCACCAAGATGGCCATAGAGGCTTCGCCCCTGCCCATCACTACGTGTCCATGGCTCAATCCACTTACCATAGCTCTCGTTATAGTAAACACCCTGCTCCTCAGCGTCATAGTCACACATTGATGCATCGGCATAGCGGTAGCGTGCCAACTCGAAAAAGCCCCTAAAGCGCCCTCTAAAGAAGTTATACTCACGCTCCATATCGGGGTCGATAAATGTGATACGCGTACGCTTATGCTTTGTCTCGAAATTGGGATAGTGAGCCAGGTGCGACGCCTCGACACCCAAAGCCACACCCATGCGCGACATGCCAACGATGATAAGGTGAACGTAGTCGTCGCTATCAGGTGCTATGCCCTCGCCCTCCAAAGGCAGATACTCCGCCTTAAGTTCATCACCGAGCCTCTCGCACACCAACACCTTCTGCGCCCACATCTCGTAGTAGTTCATAGGTTTGAAGTTGATGCACTCGTAGAGTCCATTCTGCATATCCGAGAGCTGGTAGATCGAGAAGGTGGTTTGGTGCTCAAACAGGACATCCACCTCCAAAGGTTCGACCTTAGGCATATTGTGTGCATTTCTGAAATGCTGGATATAGTCGTTCATATGCTCGATGCAGCGCATGCTATAGCTGTCGTGCATCGACTCATTAGCCTCATCAACACCACTCTCGCCAAGCAAAAAGACCTTAACAGCACTCTGAAGTACCAAGTCTGCCACATCCTCCTTGGTAGTGCGGTGGCCATAGTATATTACAACATGTTGCTGCCTCTTCTGGTCTAGCGCCGACGAAAGGTGGTTGCGCAGCTCCTCGACATTGCGGTCGGTTTGAATGAGAATATATGGAAGTTTCGTAGAGTGCCTCTCCGCCTCCTCAAAGATGTTATTCACAATAAATTGGCTAATGTCGCTACCACCAATAATCACATAGTGAGGGTTGCGACTGAAGAACCTATCGTAGCGCAGAGTGCCGCTACGCCATCTGTCACGACGCACATCAAAGGCACCAATAAGCACCGATATAAGCAAGCCGTTGAGTAGCAAGACACCCAAGCCAGCACAAACACCCGCAATAATACGACCACGAAGCGTAGGGGTTACATGTTGGTTTCCCGGGTCGATAAAGTGATAGTAGAGAGTCCACAACAGCGATGGCGACGAGTCAGTGTCGTTGATATCGGCACGTAGTTGCTGGGCATCTACCCCGTCATCTAACATATCGGCAGAATAGACAACCTCAGTAGGGGCAATATGTTTGTCAATCATCGGGTTGGCAACATGTATTGCAAACGACACCACAAGCGGAAATGAGAGCACAAAGAGCGCAATGCGCCAGATGAATGTCCCCTTGGACATCAACCAATCGAACTTGGCAGGATAGAAGATGCAGAGTTTGATGTTGTGAACAACATAGACCACAGCAAACGCCTCAAGACCCACATACCACGATAGCTGCCCTGTGAGATATTCAACAACGCATGCCAACGTGAGCAGTATAACAAAGCTAACAACAGAGTAGATGTGGTTTAGCAGAAAGGTCTTGATATTTTTCATAGCAAAGATCATCATCTTTAGTTTTTTTTAGACACAGAGGTGTGTCATAATGCAAATATACGAAAATTAAATTATTTTTCAAACATTTGAGCCATTTTGCAGATAACAGCTAAATTAGCTACCTTTGTCTTCAGCAAACCCCCAAAACTCCAATGGCAAGCATACTAAACATAATAACCACCTTGCGTAGCAAGATTATCTACCTACGTACTATCGACCATGTATGGGTTGACAGCGACACCATATCGACAGGAAACAATGCCGTGACGGCACGATGTCGCGTAATGGGGCGTGAGGGCAACTGGCTTATCAAGTGTTATCACCGCACAAAGCCCAATCTAAATAGGATATATGGCGAGAATGCCTACCTTAGCGAGCTGGGTATATACTCCATAGACGGACGCATGGAGTATATCGACATTGTTCTGCTGCCATGGGTCGAGGGCAAGCCACTCGATAGTTTTATTGGCAACAACTGCGAGATATATGCCGAGCTTAGCCACTCGTTCGACAAACTGGCACTCGACCTGCTTGAGTCGGAGTATGCGCATGGCGACATTAAACCCGACAACATCATTGTATGCGAAGATATGCACCTATCGCTCATCGACCTCGACGCAATGTGGCGACCAGAGTTTGCCAACGAGCTATCAGCAGAGATTGGGACATTGGCATATAGACACCCTAAGCGCACGCACAACTACTTCAAAAAGAGTATCGACGACTACCCTCTTGCCCTAATATCTACAACGCTGGCAGCACTCGCCCTCGACAAGGGCCTTGAGCAACGCCTCGACAGCAACAAGACACTACTAAGCCCCGAGGAGTGTGTATATGGCAACGACGCAACACTAAGCGAGATAATAGCTCTCTTCGAGAGGCACAACGACACTGCACATAGGCAGATTGCCGAGAGCCTACGCTCGCAGTCGCCAACAATATATGGACTACATAAGATGTTCTACATCGCCGTAAATGGCAATAGCAGAGGATATAAGCCGCCGAAGCACGAAGAACAAGGCGTAGTCATAACGCCACAACAGCTATGTCAGGCACGCTCAAATATGGGAATGACACAGAGCACACCTAAGGAAAGGAGTAATAAGTGGAGTGACGATGATGATTTGCGCCTGGCAACACTACTCTTAGATGGCAATAGAATTTCGAGCATAGCACGCCACATGCAGCGCAGCGAGAGGTCGATACGTGAGCGCGCCAAAAGACTCGGCATACCACTAACCGAACTCAACCGACGCAAGCCACTACCGCAGTACACCACGGCATGCGCAAAACCTAAACAAGGCTATAACCCCTCAGAGAGTTGAACCATGCGACGCTTTATATAGTCGCTATACTCGGGCGACTCAACGATACGGATATCATCGAGCAAGCCCATAACAAAGCGACTAATACCCAAATAGTTACAAACATAGGTATCGAGCAGCCAACGGCCATCACCCAGAGGCTTAATATCGCGCTCCGAGAGTGGATACTCCTCCAAAATAAGGTTATGTGCCAGCATGCCGAGTTCGAGTTTCACGCGATGTTGCTCGTAACCCGTCATACGGAAGATGTCGATATATCCCTCGTTGTGCTCCGCCTCATGCTCCCACCCCTTGTCGAGGAGCTCAACAGAGCCAATGCGCGATGTTTTAAAGAGCTTGTTCATGCCACTCTCTATCTCGTAACACCATATCTGCACATAGTTTGTCGTGAAGCCAAAGGGCTCGACACAACGTGTGCGCACCTCACCCGTATGCGACGACGAGTAGTCGCAGAGCAACACCTGACGACGCTCCTCGATAGCCTCAAGCACCTTGTTCACATTGGTGGCATTTTTGCCCTTGACAATACTTGTCGCCATTGCCGTGCAGTTATAGACCGAGCTTAGCTTCTTGCGCAGGTTCTGCTTGAGCATATTCGTATCATCAAGACCCTCAATAAGTTGGTTTACGATATGCGCCTCCTCGTCGGTGAAGTGCACAAGCTGCGATATTTCGCGAAAATAGGGACTCTCCTTGCCAAGTTTATAGACTCCACCATCGAGCTTATGCACCACAAAGCCCGCCTCCTTGAAGGTTTCGATATAGCGATATATCGAGCGATACGACGTGTCGAGACGCTCAGCAAGGTCGTTTACCGTGTAGTTTACGTTGCTCGTAAGCAGCTTCATCAGGCGAAGCAGACGCTCAAGTTTTGGCTGATCCATAGTGGCGCAAATTGATAATAGATATGCAAAGATAATAAATTTATCGTTCAATTTTGGTAAAACAAAAATATTGTTTATCTTTGCACCACCAAACCGAAGATTTGGTATTCGGAGAATCCGTAGCTCAGCAGGTAGAGCACAACACTTTTAATGTTGGGGTCCCGGGTTCGAGCCCCGGCGGATTCACCAGTTTTTTTATGTTGAGCGGCAGAGTTATTACTCTGCTGCTCTGTTTTTTATAATCCCATACGAGCAAGCTCGTCGGATTATTAAAAACAGAGTATGCCCTGCATACGCTCAACATCATCCTCCGTGCCTACTCACATAAAGCGGGTTGCGGGGATAGAGGGTGATTTATTGCTCGACTGCGTCTGCGCCATGCGGTATCCCCGCCACGGCTAAAGCCGTCCGAGCCCCGGCGGATTCACTGAAAAAAAGGATAGTCGCATGACTATCCTTTTTTCGTGAATCAGTATTCACATTCCCTCTAAATCCCCCTTTGGCAAAGGGGGACTTGTTTTTACCCACATCTCTTTCCCAATGCCCCAACGGATAAATCCCCTGTGGTTATACATGTAAGCACAAGACAAGGCGTCGATTTCTAATCTTTGATAAGCGCCTCAATACAATTGACAATTTCTCTCAATTAATCAAATTCTAACTCTTCGCCTGAATGTAGTATTTTTTCTTTGATGCGAGTCCATAGGCTCTTAGGTCTATCCTCAACGACGATATCCTTCTCGGGAGTGTAAACATATACTGGGTCGTCGGATTGTGCATGGCGCAACGCATCACTCTTATTTTGGGTTAGCACAAACACACAAGGGTCGCACCGCAAAGCACGTTCAGCCATAAGTTTAGCAATATACATAGTGTTGTCATTGCCACTAATGCTACGCAATATGGCTAGAGCCTGATCAAACTCGCCAATCTCACGATATAGCTCGGCGCAAAACAGCTGATTATCAGAGTGTATTTCAATAATCCTTTGAGCGTTGCGCACAAAGAATTGACGCTCAGCAGCTGGTGCCTCCTTAGGATTGCGAGTTCCTGGGCAACCGCCATAAAGGTCATTGTAGGCATGCACAAGTAATATGCGCAAGTCGAGCTCATTATCACCAGTGGGGTGAAGCTGCTCGAGCGCCTCCTTGAGCGAGGCATACGACAGGTTGCCAAACGAGCTTTGGCCATATGTCTCACACGTTCCAACAATCTGTTTTGAGTCATAAAAATGGTATCGCTTGCAGTGCGGACATCGCATAACAAGTGATGTTTTAGGCAACATCGGAAACTCTCTCTTGGCATCTGACCACTGACTTGCGCCAAACGTATTTCCAGACATAAGCGCACTTATGCGTCGTAGTCCTCCACAATAGGGACACTTCAAAATATTAGGGTTTGCCGGTAACATAACAATCAAGTTTTAGAATTTTCTTGATGCAAATGTAGAGAGTTTGTTTGCCTACGCCAAGCAATTTTGCTCTGCAAGGCTTGCAGAAATTTGATTTTGATTTTAAGCTAATTTTTCCTAAATTTGCTAAAACATTTTTGCCATGACACTCATATCTCTTTTTCGTAAATTATTTCCTAAGGCAGGTGAGCAACCCAAGCAACAACCACAGCAAGTTGCGACACCTAAACCACAATCACGACCTTATATAGCCAATGCAAAATACCTTAAACTAGGCGATATTCCGTTTACCCCCTCAGACAAACAAATAATATACATTGAAGGTACATATAACAGTGAGATAAACAACTTTATCAAAGAGAACATAGTAGCCATATCCGCACACTTCAATAGTAGCGGGTATGAGTTCTGCTACGTACCCCACATGCTGGATAAACTATCTAAAAAAGAGATATTTGAATACTATGCACCATATGCAACTACATTAGCTAAAGTTGATATCGATAGCAGTTACCTACTTAGTGAATTGAGCACAGAGCACAGAGAGAGAATTGCACCGTCGTTGCTCTACTATAGCGCTCACTTCATGGTTGATGACACATCCAAAAAGCCATGCTTCAAATATGTCAACATCGACCTATCACAACTAAGCAACGATTTTAGTGAGCTTATAAAGTTTATCGAGAGGGACATAAGCAACTCGTGGCCACGCTACTCTCTGTGCGCGTCTGATGCTTTTGAGCCACCTATACCTTCATCAGAGCCTAAACATCCTCACAAAGAAGAATCTATCGCTAAGCCAAAGGTTAGTGAGAAGATGTGTTCTTACGACCCTATTGATTCATCAGAAGCCAAAAGTTTTTTTGGAAGCAAGATAAGAAATTGTTACGGAAGAGCTACTGAAAGTTTCATAAGTGAGGATGAGTGGGATAATGAGCTTGATGAGATTAATACACTACTAAATGACCTCAATAGAGTTGTTGAACGATTATCTCAAAAGGGCTTTAGTGAGCACTTGTTAATGCAATTGATATCTCAGCCTAAGACTATTAGCCACGTCGTTATCACTCGTGATTACCGCATTATGCTCTCCGACTACAACAACATGGAGATTGCTATGACACCCATCGTCAAGGCTGTCTATTTTCTCTTTTTGCGTCATCCCGAGGGCATTGTATTTAAGCACCTCGGAGACTACCGCGACGAGTTGCAACATTTATACGAGTGCATAAAGGGCGAGCCCGCAACTGAGAAGATGTTACAGAGCATCAAGGATGCCACAAACCCACACAAAAACTCTATTAACGAGAAGGTAGCTCGTATACGCGAGGCCTTTGTCACACGCTTCGACGAGCGCCTTGCCACCAACTACATCGTCAACGGCGAACGAGGCGAAGCCAAGAGCATACCGCTCGATCGCGAACTCGTTAAGTGGGAATAATAAAGCTAAAATTGCCGTAAGTATTGCAAGAGTGTCATGCATCAAAACGACACAACTATTTAACAGTTTGCGGGTAACGAATATATCTTGAAGCCCCGGCAAATACATTTAGAGGAGTATATTTTCGCTGTCCTATCCGATTTGATCTTGGGGGATAAGCGAGTAGTCGTACATAACCTCCGAGCGGTTATCCCATCTTAATTCGCGCTGTACGACCTCGCCCGTTGCCTTATCAACAACCTCTCTGTATATCTTCGACTTACGATAGAACTTGCCATTATTCTCGAGGTGGAAGTGGTGGTCCTCCTCGACAATGCGGTAGTTGAGCTTAAACTCCTTTGTGGTTCTAAGCTCGGCATGCAAGAAATCGCCATTGCACCAAACGCACAACTGCACAGGCTGGTCGGTGTCGTTTCTAAAGCGATAATCTATAAAGTTGTAGTTAACCGACGTTCCCGCGCTATAGGGCACACGCACGCCATCGGGGTCGGGAGCCAGAGCATCGGAGTGGTGGTGTATCTCGGTTACGGTCATGGGGCTATTCATGATGAGCATATTCAGCGTATTGGCCAAGTTGCATAGTCCACCGCCCACGCCCGAAACGAGCCTTCCATTAACTATTACACGACCGTCGGCGAAGCCATTTTTCGCAGATGTCTTACCCACATAGTGCCAAAAAGAGAAGCTCTCGCTAGGGCGAATAACAAGGCCATTCATCATACTGCACGCCAAGCGGATATTATTCGCCTTGTTTATCTGCAGCTGCATATCAATGCCTGGTCCACGTTTAATCATGTCGCCACCTTGGCTCGCCACAACAATGGGCAGAGGCTCCGCGGAGTACTCGTGGGCGTACTTCTCCCTACTAAACAGGTTTTTTATGTGACGCTTTAGGATCTCCTTGTGCAGAGATATGGCATATGTTGTGGCGTTTATCTCGCAAAACAGAGTCTTTTTCCTCATCACGCTTTCACCGAACAGGCGGTATCTATACCTCTTGTTACATCGGTAAATGAGAAGAAGAATGTTCTCTAAATATCGTCTAAAGCCCTTCCACTCCCACTTTTCATGACCTATATACTTCACTAGTATGCTTGCGATGCCGCTGTCGTTAGCACCACATATGTCGGTAAATAGCTGGTCGCCAATCACAACAACCTCGCTCTTGTCCATACGCAGCATCTGCAACGCTCTTTGAAAACCCTCGGCGTGGGGCTTGCTGCTATCGGCTATGCAGTGAGCACCTATATTGAGGTTAAATTTTTCAAGTCGTTGAGCGCTATTATTTGATAGGAGGAGTGTCGTAAATCCTATTTTATGGAGTTTATCAAATAGCGCAACCACCTCCTCGGTGCACTCCTCGCCATGAGGCACGAGGGTGTTGTCAATATCGAATATCAAACCTCGGACACCCCTCTTATAGAGAGCCCAATAAGGAATGGAGAAGACATCATCTACATATTCATAAGGGAAATACCTTTTGAGCCCAGCACATTTCACTGCTGCGGGAGGGTTTATAAAATCGCACACAGCATCTATCTGCTCGGCTATGGAGTCGCCAAACTTGTGGTCGAAGAAGGCACTACCTATGGTAAATGCCCAGGGGGCAATCTCCCTAATCTCGCCTAGGCGCTCGTAGGAGTCGATGCTTCCCGCCATGCATACGGGCGCATCGATGTTCGCCTTGAATGCTTGGTGCAGCTTGTTGTAGTCGCCCGTGTAGCGGTAGCCCAACAAGTCGATGCCGTAGACACCCTTGTCGAGGTAACGCTTAGCCTCAGCCACCATGTCGTCAATCTCGCCGCCGAGCACCGAGGGGCGACCCTCAACCCTGCCCACAAAGGGCATATATCTCAAGTTGTGTTGCTTGCAGAGGGAGTGAATGCTGTCGAAATAGGTTGTTCCCATCAATATGTCGCAGCCACACTCAACGGCAATCTTCGCCCCTTCGAGTCCCTCCGCCTCGGTGTAAGATACCACCTCGAGGAAGGTTGTCTTGCCGCACTCCTTCATGCGGGCAAACAGACGTTTAAGCTCGTCGCGAGTTAGTGGGTGCTCCTTCAAGCCCCAATATTTAGCCTTCGAATTCTTGCACGCCTCAAATATTTCAGCGGCATTCATCACCGTGAAATCGTTGTAAGTTAGCATCACTATTAACTCGGGTGCATTTTTCATACTCACATTCATACAAATAGAGGCTCTATACATTTATTTTGCCATTCGTGTGTAGCCAAAGCCTCACGATGGCTACCGCTAATGCGATTTTGCAAATACAAATATACGAAATCTTTTTGTTCCCTTGCATCAATCACATTGTTTTTTGGAGCAAAGATATGATAAAACGACAATAAATGTATGACAAATGGCACTGGCCGCAGTCAAAACTAAAAGATATGCTCTTTAAAGTTTTCATTATTACCTGCACCAAAAAAAATGTTAGCAAAGTAGATGACAATATACAAATATCTTTATTAAATTTCAATACATATAACTATTGCACAAATAAGTAATTGTTTAGAACTTTGTAAATAATTTATTACAATACCCCACTTGAGTGTTGCTTATTTGCGAAATATTTCTTAACTTTGTCACATCGGGTAACCGATGACATATTTTAGTGAAAGTGTTTCGCTATCCTTGATGATAAAATTTGGCGATTTTTCAGGCACAAGGGGCAATAACACTCATTGCTTGTATATGTATGTTTGTTGGCATGTTCTGTGCCCACTCCATACTTTGCAAGTGTGGGGTATTGTTTATTTGTGCCAGGGCCACGCCAAATGCCTATCATCAGATAAACGAACGACTCCACACTTTCTTTTTTATACAAACATGCCGCAAAGGAGTCGAAACGGCACACAAACAGCACTATATGGATAAGAAGAAGAATGAAGAGGTTCAGTCTAGACGTGAATTCTTCAAGAGGGCAGCAAAAACGGCATTACCTATTTTGGGCGCAGTTCTATTAGCGTCAAATCCTATTGTAGCAAAGGCCGCAGAAACACCAATGGGGTGTATGGGTTGCAGTAATGGATGTACAGCAACTTGTAGAGGCACTTGCTCAAGTACATGTACAGGTTCATGCATTGATGGATGCAAATCTAGTTGTAAAACTACATGTAAATACACTTGTGCTGGTCGTTGTACAGCTTCTGCGTATTAATTGGGCATGATTTCTAAAGTCGACTAACAGTTTTTGTCGGGGAAAATATTAACAACTAAAAACCTATACCATGGGAAAATCAAAAGATGAAGAGGTTCAGTCTAGACGTGAATTCTTCAAGAGGGCAGCAAAAGCGGCATTACCTATTTTAGGAGCAGTATATTTGAGCAATATCCCTATTATTGCGAAAGCTTCTGAAACGCAATTATCTTGTAACAGACAATGTGGTGGTGCTTGCAGTATTGCATGTTCAGGTCGCTGTTCTGGTAGTTGTAAGGGAACTTGTACAGGTTCATGCACGGGTAGCTGTACTGGCTGCACAGGTCGTTGTTCTGGCACTTGTGCCAGTTCATGTACAGGCAGTTGCGGTGGTAGCTGTGGAAGTGCGTGTTCTGGAGGATGTTCAGGCAACTGTTATGGACAATGCACTGATCAATGTACTGGTTGTAGAGGAGGTTGCAGAACCTCATGTTATGGTTATTGCAAATATAGTGCATCATAAAGTCATGTAAATATTTTGCTTATGATAAAAAATAATGACAGTTCTTGGCAATCCAATATCGCCAAGACCATTACATTTATCGTGACCAAGGATTGCCAACTTGCCTGCAAGTATTGTTATCTTGTAGGCAAGAATACCAAGGAGCGTATGTCATGGGATGTAGCCAAACAAGCGATTGACTACATCCTTGACAACGAGTATGATGAGAATTTTAATCACGATTCGGTGATCTTTGATTTCATTGGTGGTGAGCCATTCTTGGAGATAGAACTTATTGATCAGATTTGTGACTACATCAAATCAGAACTATATCGTCGCAACCACCACTGGTTCAACTCATATCGTTTTAGTTTCTCTACGAATGGTATCAACTATCACGAAGAGAAGGTTCAGCGATTCATAGAGAAGAATATCACACACCTTAGCATAGGCATTACTATTGATGGAACACAGCAGAAGCACGACCTTAACCGTATTTGGAAGGGCGATGGTCCTGAGCGAGGTTCGTATGACGATGTAGTACGAAATATTCCGTTATGGCTAAGCCAATTCCCTGGCGGTGCAACAAAAGTGACTATATCAAGTGCTGATATACCTTATATTAAAGAATCTGTACTTCATCTATACTCTTTGGGTATTCACGAGGTGAATATCAATTGTGTATTTGAGGATGTGTGGGAAGAAGGCGACGATAAAAAGTTTGAGGAGCAGTTAATGGAGTTGGCTGATGCTATCATCGACAATGACCTTTACAAGGATTACGCTTGTTCGTTCTACACTGAACACATGGGTAAACCTATGGATTGTAAACTTGAAAACAATAACTGGTGTGGTGCTGGTCAAATGTTGGCAATAGATGCTGCAGGTAATTTCTACCCTTGTACCCGTTTTGCGCAGTATTCATTGCGCGATAAGAAGGCGTGGATTATTGGTAATATCCATAGTGGCATTGACAAAAACAAGTTGCGTCCATTCCTAACTCTTGACCGCTGTACACAATCAACACAAGAGTGTATCGACTGTGAGGTAGCGAGTGGCTGTGCATGGTGTCAGGGAGAGAACTATGATGCTGCGGATACTCCAACAATTTATCAGCGAGCAACAGCCATCTGTAAGATGCACAAGGCACGAGTCAGAGCCAATAACTACTACTGGAATAAACTCTACCGCAAATTGGAGTTGGAGGGCGAAGAAAAACCTGCCGAAAAGACGTTTAACCTAAACTGCTAATGCTATGTTGAAATATTTAGTTATTCAATTGGCAGATGATGCCGTATCATACTGCCACTATGAGAACGTCACAAAGGGTGGGCAGTTTATCTCAACTGAAAATTTAAAGGCTGCTATACGCTTTGGTATGGTAGAAAATCTCAATATTCAATTTGTGTATCCAAAACGTGCTTTACCCGTTGGCTATGCAGAGATTATTGAGACTATTGACCATACAAAGATTTTGCCTTGCGACGCATCTGTGGTTTATGATTCTCATATTGTCGTGTTCAATGGAGTGACAGAAATAGAAAATTACAAATTAAGCAAAGAGCAAATTGCAATCTTACGAATAGGTCGCAATGAAATCGATGAGTTGCCACGTATTTTTAATGCTCTCAATGGCAAGTGTGCTCGTGTGAACGTTGTTATTACGGACATAGACAAATTTACTGATAGTGAGTTTGACTCATACAAAGCGACATTGACTCAGTTGGGAAATACGGTAAAAGCAAACATTCTAGCGGGAGATAACACTCAGCTCAACTTGCTTACAGACCGTTTAGTACTTAAAGCAATGAATAATTGCAATGCTGGCGATGAGACTGTTACTCTTATGCCTAACGGAAAGTTTTATCCTTGTGCGGGATTCTACTACGACAATGCAGAAGAGGACTTCGGGGACTTAACGCGAGGATTACAGATTAAGAATCGACAGCTCTTTAAATTGGACTATGCTCCGATATGTCGTCATTGTGATTCGTATCACTGTCGCCGTTGTGCATGGCTTAATCGCAAAACAACATTAGAAGTTAATACTCCTTCGCACGAGCAATGTGTCGTAGCACATCTCGAGCGCAACGAGAGTGGTCGTATTTTGCAATATATTAAAGATGATTTCGAATATAACACAGAGGTGAACATTCCTCAAATAAGTTATTTAGACCCATTTGAAGAGCATAAAAAGTGGTAAATTTATGAAAACGGTTGGATTAGTAACATTAGAAGAGAAGAATGAGATTCAGACACTATTTGAGCGTCGTAATGGTCTCAACGAATTAGCAAAGATATTAACACCTGATAATGAGGCGCTATATCAGAAACTCGTGAAGGATATGGGCGAAACAGGTACAAAGTTTCAGAAATGGTGGGATTCTATGGCTACGAAATACCAGTGGGAAGGCTCTGAAAATGGTCACTGGGAGATAAATTTTGAGACTTGTGAAATTTTCTTAATTGACAACAATTAGTGTAATATGTTAGGAACAACTGAACTATTACTGTTAGGTGGTTTAGCATTACTAGTTTTCGGAGGAAAGAAAGTTCCCGAAATGATGCGCGGACTTGGACAAGGCGTCAAAGAATTCAAAAAAGGGATGAAGGAGGCTGATTCAGACAAAGAACATACTCAAAATAGAGAGGAACAACATCAGTCAAGTGAATCACATACGCCAAATCAAAACAAACCACTTGATAATGCAGGAGAGCAATGATAATCAGTTAACATTCGGCGGACACTTAGAGGTGCTTCGCCGAATGTTATTTCGCATACTTGGCGTCACATTGGCCCTTGCCATTGGCGTATTTGTTATTAAAGATATTGCATGGGAATTATTATTAGCCCCAAGCAAAAGCAACTTTATTACATATCGTATAATTGAGCAGACACTGCAAGGTCTGGGCCTTGACTTCCAGTTTGATGAGTACAATGTTGATTTAATAGCAACAGAGTTGTCGAGTCAGTTTATGACACACGTAACAACATCGATTTATTTGGGATTACTATTAGCATCTCCTTACATTCTATTGGAATTATTTCGATTTATTTTACCTGCGCTTTATGACAATGAGCGTAAATATTCGGTGTTGGCAACCATTATTATATACTCGTTATTTATAATAGGAGTATTGATGTGCTATTTTATGATATTTCCTATATCATTCAGGTTCTTAGGAACATATAGTGTATCTGAGACAATTAGCAGTATGATTACACTGAAGTCATATATTTCCACCTTTACATCACTAACGGTAGTTATGGGGGTAGTTTTTCAGCTGCCAGTAATTATATTTATCCTTGCTAAAATGGGTATTGTAAACTTTAGTATATTAGCTAAATATAGAAAATACGCCTTCTTTACCATTACGGTAATATCTGCAATAATTACACCTCCTGATATTTTAAGTTGCCTTCTAGTAACTTTTCCACTATACTTTCTATATGAATGTAGTATATGGGTTGCAAAAAAAGTTGATAAAATTAAAAATTAACTTATTTGCAACTTTTGGAGAAATGCATTTCCTTAATAAAAACAAAATCAGCAGGCCGACGGGGTCTGCTGATTTTTTTATTATGTGGCTACTACCCTACTTTGCAAGGTACTCGGCGACGATGCGGGCGGCACAGCCGACATATTCGGAGCAGGGGCGCTTGCGGTAGTACTCCGCAGTGCGAGCCGAGGGCATAGGTGTTTCATTGCGCTCGGCAATAGGCTCTAAGCCCAGCAATCGGCGGCAGACGATGTCGCCATTCTCCATGCGAAACTTATCGGCAAACAACTGCACAAGGGCGTAGTTCTCCTTGCGCTCCTCGAGGTTGCTGGGGTCAGCCGAGGGCTTGATAGCACCCGCCAAGAATGCCATGCCACTAACAGTGCCACACACCTCACGCATGCGGCCCATGCCACCACCAAAGGGTGCAGCAAGGCGTGCAAGCTCCTCGGTAGTAAGTCCCATAACGTCGTCGAATGCCATGACAACAGCCTGAGCACAGTTATATCCCGCCTTAAAAAGACTCTGAGCACGCTCTACA
This sequence comes from Alistipes sp., assembly GCA_017631275.1. Taxonomy (GTDB): domain Bacteria; phylum Bacteroidota; class Bacteroidia; order Bacteroidales; family Rikenellaceae; genus Alistipes. The sequence goes on along the minus strand of JAGBTQ010000016.1, from coordinate 53,502 downwards.
CGCTCATCTACATTTATGATTAGTTGCTTTTCCATATTATTTAAGTATCTTTGCCACAAATATAATACTTTATTTGCAATGGCGGACTACCCTACGCTCAACTTTCCACCCATACGCCTACGTGCACGACGCAACGATAGGGGCTGCACCGAGATATTCGATGCGGTGCGTGGTCGTTGGCTGGTGCTCACACCCGAGGAGTGGGTGCGCCGTCATGTGGTGGAGTATCTACGCACGGAGTGTGGCTTTGCCCCACAGCTAATTGTCGAGGAGTATCCCGTCGAGATTAACGGCATGGCACAGCGCGCCGACATAGTGGTGATGGGTGCAGACCTAAGGCCCCTAATGGTCGTCGAGTGCAAAGAGCCGAACGTGAAGATTAGCGAGGAGGTGCTACGCCAGGTGACACGCTACAACAACGTGCTACGATGCCGATACATAGCCATGACAAACGGCATTACGACATATTGCTACGAGCACGACGGCGAGAAATATAACCCAATAAACGCCTTTCCACAGGCAAAATAGCTAGTCAGAGGGCAAAAACATCATATTTTCGCCTTTATTACTTGCTATCTTCATAGAAGTTTGTAACTTTGTCGCATCATTTATCATAGAATTATGATTGTAGTAAACAGAGTAGCTGATCTAAACGCAGCATTAGCCAACTGCCCTAAGGAGGGTGTAGGCTTCGTGCCCACAATGGGTGCTCTACACGCTGGCCACCGCTCATTGGTGGAGCGTGCACGCAAGGAGAACGAGACTGTTGTTGTGAGCGTATTCGTAAACCCAACACAGTTCAACGACAAGAACGACCTTAAGAATTACCCTCGCACACCAGAGGCTGACTGCGCCATCTTGGAGGCTGCAGGTGCCGACATAGTATTTATGCCATCGGTCGAGGATATATACCCAGAGCCTGATACACGCCAGTTCGACTTCGGACTTATCGACAAGGTTATGGAGGGCGCAACACGCCCAGGCCACTTCAATGGTGTGGCACAGGTGGTAAGCCGCCTCTTTGCCTTGGTGAACCCTAAGCGTGCATACTTCGGCGAGAAGGACTTCCAGCAGATTGCCGTGATTAAGGCTATGGTAAAGCAGCTTGCAATCGACATCGAGATTGTTGAGTGTGCCATTGTTCGTGGCGAGGATGGCTTGGCGCTATCATCACGCAACGAGCTACTCACACCTGAGCACCGCGAGGCAGCACCACACATCTACGCAACAATCAAGCAGTGCGCAGAGAAGATGGCAGAGATGACCCCAGCTGAGCTTACCGAGTGGGTGGTTAAGACTATCGACTCTAACCCACTTCTTAAGACCATCTATTTCGAGGCTGTAGATGCTGCAACAATGCAGAAGGTGGCAAATTGGAGCGATGCTGAGCGCATTCAGGGTTGCTGCGCAATTCAGGCGGGCAACATTCGCCTTATCGACAACATTAAAATTAAGTAAGATATCACTACCCAAGCTATGTATATAGAAAGAATGAAATCGAAGATTCACCGAGTACGTGTTACTGAGGCGAATTTGAACTACGTGGGAAGCATCACCATCGACGAGGATTTGATGGACGCAGCAGGCCTTATCGAGGGCGAGAAGGTGCAGATCGTGAACAACAACAATGGCGAGCGCATCGAGACCTATGTAATCAAGGGCGAGCGTGGTAGCGGCTGCATCTGCCTCAATGGCGCAGCAGCACGCAAGACCGCTGTGGGCGACATCGTTATCATCATGGGCTACGGCTTTATGGACTTCGAGGAGGCTAAGACCTTCCAGCCTAAGGTTGTGTTCCCCGACGAGCGCACAAACAGACTACTATAATTTTTGGGCGGGCAAACAAGGCTCTACCACATAGAATTATAAAATAGAAAAGAGTTCAGCTTTTGGTTGGACTCTTTTTTTTGCATCATTATACCTTATATATATTTTTATATAGTATAACATATGCTTATAGAGTCATAAAATAATACAATCAAAATTCTATTGCAGATAACAAAAAAACTCTTATCTTTGCGTCAGGAAAAGATAAAAACAGAAAATATTACAAACCAATAAAACTATTAAAACTATGAAAGATTTGAAGGGAACTAAGACTGAGAAGAACTTGTGGGAGGCTTTTGCAGGTGAGAGCCAGGCTCGTAACAAGTACACATATTTTGCATCTAAGGCTAAGAAGGATGGCTACGTGCAGATTGCTAAGATTTTCGAGGAGACAGCAGCAAACGAGAAGGAGCACGCTGAGATTTGGTTCAAGCTTCTCAACGGCATTGGCTCAACAGCTGAGAACCTAAAGGCTGCGGCTGACGGCGAGAACTACGAGTGGACTGACATGTACGACCAGATGGCTAAGGACGCTCGCGAGGAGGGCTTCGACCACATCGCATTCCTCTTCGAGCAGGTTGGTAAGATTGAGAAGGAGCACGAGGAGCGCTACCGCAAGCTCTTGGCTAACGTTGAGGGTGGCTTGGTATTCTCTCGCGATGGCGACATGATCTGGCAGTGCTCAAACTGCGGTCACATTCAGGTAGGCAAGAAGGCTCCTGAGGTTTGCCCAGTATGCGTACACCCACAGGCTTACTTCCAGATTAAGGCTGAGAACTATTAGTAGATAAATCTACAATACAACGAACAGACCCTGAAACATGGGTCTGTTTTTGCATATAGCAACTCTATGAACTTTACGACAATACTTCTGATACCCCTCGTGGGCACTATTGTAGGTGCTTCGACGGTGCTATTTGCACGCCGTAGCCCCTCACAGCGTCTGCACACCTCACTCCTGGGCTTTGCTGCAGGTGTGATGGTGGCAGCCTCGGTGTGGTCGCTCATAATCCCCGCTATCGACCTCTCGGCACACTTAGACAGGCTTAGCTGGCTACCCGCAGCCGTAGGTTTTATCTTGGGCATATTGTTCTTGCTTATGCTCGACACCTTTGTACCGCACCAACACCTATCGTCGGATACGGCAGAGGGTCCAAAGTCGAAGCTCGGGCGTAGGCAGAAGCTAATGCTTGCCGTCACGCTGCACAACATTCCTGAGGGCATGGCTGTAGGTGCAGTTGTTGCGGGCGCACTAGCGGGCGATGCGGGCATCACGCTTGCCTCGGCAGCAGCCCTGGCTTTGGGTATGGCAATACAGAATATTCCTGAGGGTGCTATCATAGCACTTCCCTTGCGCTCGGAGGGCATGAGCCGAGGTCGCGCCTTTGGCAATGGCACTCTTTCGGGTATTGTCGAGCCAGTAGCCGCGCTGGCAATGGTGCTGTTATATGAGTACATATCGCCAACACTACCCTACCTCCTCGCCTTCTCGGCAGGAGCGATGATATATGTAGTTGTCGAGGAGCTAATACCCGAGACCCAGCAGGGCAAGCACTCCAACATGGGCACTATAGCCTTTGCCCTGGGCTTTGTCATAATGATGATACTCGATGTAGCGCTCGGTTAGCAAACAATAATGGCACTTGGAAAACCAAGTGCCATTTATTATTTTACTCTGATGAGGTTAATTCCGTCACGTATCGGAACTATGACATTATCTACACGCTCATCAGCACAGACCATGCGATTAAACTCAACAATAGCCTCGGTGTGCTTGTCGTTGTGGGCGATAGGCTCTGCCACCTTGCCATACCACAAGATGTTGTCGGCAAGCATAAACGAGCCACTGCGCACATAGCCTCCCTCCATAAGCATATTGTAGTATGCAGGGTACTCGCGCTTATCGCCATCGATAAATACCATGTCGTAGACCTCGCCGAGCTGTGGCACTACCTCCAATGCCGAGCCCACGTGCTGGCGTATGCGGTGGCCATACTCCGATGCCTCGAAGTATTTTGCTGCAATCTCCTCGAGCTCGTCATCAACCTCGATAGTATCGAGCAGAGCATCGTCATCAAGACCACGGGCGATAGAGAGTCCCGAGTATCCTGTGAATGTTCCAATCTCAAGCACTCGCTTCGGGCGCATCATGCGAACAAGCATCTCGAGGAGCTTGCCCTGAAGGTGTCCCGAGATCATGCGTGGGTTGATAACACGCAAGTAGGTCTCGCGCTCAAGGCGGTGCATAAGTTCCTCCTCGGGCTTGGTATTATCTAAGATATAGGCTTCGAGTTTATCCATTATTTTTTAATATTTAGCGCGTATAGATTAGTCGTGAGAGCGAGCCGAGCGAGTCGTTGGCAACCTCCATTATCTGCTCCGATGTAATAGCCATAACCTTCTTGTAGGCCTCCTCGAGCGTGTCGATATCTTTATATAGCAAGTAGCTCTTACCCGCACCGAGCATATAGCCCTCGTTCGACTCCATGGAAATAGCCATCTGCGCAACAAACTGGCGCTTGGCAACACTTAGGCGACGAGGCGTAATTGGCGTATGGCGCAGAGCCTCAACCTCACGCTCGATAAGCGACACGCACTCCTCTGCATTGCAATGGTCCGACGAGAAGTAGATACCCACAATACCGCAATCGGAGTATGGCGTATATGTTGCCTCGACGTTGTAGGATAGTCCTCGGCGCTCACGTAGCTCGATGTTTAGCAGCGAGTTAGCCGATGGGCCACCAAGGATATTTACAAGCAGAGCAAGTGGCAAGCGGCGCTCGTCCGATATGCCATAGCCACGCGTTCCGATGATACCATGTGCCTGATGCGTATGTCGCTGCTGCGAGAGGGTGAATGGCTCGTAGGCAAGGGGGGATGTGCGCTGGTACTCGCGGCTTGTTGGCGCAAAGCCCCCGAGGTAGCGCTCAGCAACACTCTGGGCGGTGCGTACCGAGAAGTTGCCAATAGATGAGAATACCATCTGGTCGGTGGTATAGGTGCGCTTAACAAAGCTACGAAGCTCATCGGTAGATAGGCGCGCAATAGTGGCCTTCGAGCCGAGGATATTGTGTCCGAGCTCCGAGCCCTTGAAGATAAGGTCCTCGAAGTCGTCGTATATGCGCTCCGAGGGCGAATCCTTATATGAGTTAATCTCGTCGGCAATAACCTCACGCTCCTTTCGTAGCTCGCGCTCAGGGAACGTTGAGCGGAAGATAACATCGCCAATAAGCTCCACGGCACGGCTAAAGTCGTGGCGCATGACCGTAGCATGAAGCGTGGTATCCTCCTTTGTGGTGTAGGCATTGAGCTCGCCACCAAGATTCTCCAGACGGCAGTTCACCTGATATGCCTTACGGCGCTCAGTGCCCTTAAACAGAGCATGCTCCACAAGGTGAGCAATGCCATGCTCACCCTTAAGCTCGTCGCGGCTACCAGCATTTACCACAAGGGCACAATGCGCCACCGAGCTACGCACCTGGCGATGAATACCTCGTATACCATTAGGTAGTATATATGTTTCAAACTCTCTCATTGTGAATCTTTAAGTATTGTCCCGTGTAGCTCTCCTTACACGACTCAACCTGCTCGGGCGTGCCAGCCACAACAACCCTACCACCATCGACACCAGCATCGGGACCAAGATCAATGACCCAATCGGCACACTTGATAACCTCCATATTGTGCTCAACGACAACAACACTGTGACCACGCTCTATGAGTGCATCGAAGGCACCAAGCAGACGGCGAATATCATGGAAATGAAGGCCCGTAGTAGGCTCGTCAAAGATAAATATTAGGCGCTCCGAAGACTTGTCCTTAGTGAGGAACGAGGCGAGCTTCACGCGCTGCGACTCACCACCCGACAGTGTCGAAGAGGACTGGCCAAGCTTAACATAGCCCAAGCCTACCTGCTGCAAAGGTCGTAGGCGCTCGACGATACGGCGCACGGTGGCACTATCTTTATCCTCAGCAAAGAATGTCATAGCCTCGTCTACGGACATCTCCAGCACATCGTAGATGGTCTTGCCACGATACTTAACCTCAAGTATCTCGGGCTTAAACCTACGACCCTGGCACGCCTCGCACTGAAGCTCGACATCAGCCATAAACTGCATGCTGATCTTGATGACACCCTCGCCCTCGCACTCCTCGCAACGGCCACCCGGCATATTAAACGAGAATGCTGCTGGTGTGATGCCCGTATGCTTGCAGTATGGCTGCTCCGAGAAGAGCTTACGTATCTCGTCGTAGGCCTTGATATATGTCACGGGATTTGAGCGTGTTGACTTACCAATAGGCGACTGCGACACCATCTCGACACCCTGCACAAGGCGACTATCCACCTCTATGCGGTCGTGGTCACCAGGCATGAGCGTAGTCTCGGATAGGCGACGCTTGAGCGCAGGATATAATATATCGTCGGCCAACGACGACTTACCAGAGCCCGACACTCCCGTGATGCACGTGAGCACGCCGAGAGGTATCTCCACGTCGACATTCTTGAGGTTATTATGGCGAGCGCCATATATCTTAACCGATCCTGCCGAGGCACGACGGCGCTTAGGTATCTCAATCTCCTTGCGGCGTGTTAGGTAGTCGGCAGTAAGCGAGCCTTCGGCATTGGCAATATCTGCGGCTGGTCCGTTATACACAACCTCGCCACCACATACACCCGCCTCGGGGCCCATATCTACTATCCAGTCGGCGGCACGCATAACCTCCTCCTCGTGCTCCACTACGATAACCGTATTATCCAAGTCGCGCAGCTGCTTGAGCACGCCAATAAGGCGGTTGGTGTCGCGAGGGTGAAGACCGATACTCGGCTCATCGAGGATATACATCGAGCCCACAAGGTTGCTACCCAGCGACGTAGATAGGTTTATGCGCTGCGACTCGCCACCCGACAGCGTTGCCGACAGACGGTCGAGCGTAAGGTAATGCAAGCCAACCTCAACAAGGTAGCCTAAGCGGCTACGAATCTCCTTTAAGACACGCTCAGCCGTAGCCGCATCATGCTCATCGAGATTTAGGTTATCGAAGAAGGCAACCACCTCGCCAATGGTCATCTGCACAACCTCAGCGATACTCTTGCCACCAACCTTCACGTACAAAGCCTCCTTGCGTAGGCGGCTACCGTGACACTCGGGACACGTGGTCTTGCCCATATAGCGTGACTTCAGAGCACGATACTGCACCTTATGGCGCTGAGTATCTACATATGCAAAGAAGTCGTCAATACCATAGAAATAGTCCGTTCCACGCCACAACATCTCGCGCTCGGCATCGCTCAGAGCGTGATATGGCGTGTGAATTGGAAAACCGCACTTCGACGAGTTAAGAACAAGCTCCTGCTTCCAGCGGCTCATCGAAGCACCATTCCAGCAGGCAACAGCACCATCATAGACACTCTTCGACTTATCGGGTACAACAAGGCTCTCGTCGATGCCCATAACCTTACCATAGCCCTCACACACGGGGCATGCGCCAATAGGATTATTAAACGAGAAGAGGTGCTCTGTAGGGCGCTCAAACTTCATATCTCCCTCGTCGTAGTGTGTGGAGAACTGCTCAAGGGTGTCGCCCACCTGAACATACATAACACCCGAGCCATAGCCCATGGCACGTGCCACAGAGTCTGCCATACGTGATACTGTATCTTGCTCGTGGCTAACCCTAAGGCGGTCGACAACAATCATTAGGTCGTGGATAGACATATCGGTGCTTATCTGAGGCATAAACTCCTCAACAAGCATCATCTCGCCACGATACATCACACGGTTTACGCCGTCCTCGATGAGGGTGAGCATACGCTCGACAATACCCTCCGACTGCTTTAGGAGCATGGGGGCAGCAACAACAATACGTGTATCGTCATCGAGCGTGAGGATATAATCTACGACATCATCAACCTCGTAGCAACGAATCTCACGACCCGTTGTTGGCGAATAGGTTCTGCCGATACGGGCAAACAAGAGCTTAAGATAGTCGTAAATCTCGGTTGTTGTACCCACCGTAGAGCGTGGGTTGCGAGATATCACCTTCTGCTCGATAGCAATGGCGGGAGCAATACCCTCGATAATGTCGACATCGGGCTTCTCGACACGTCCCAGAAACTGACGAGCATATGCCGAGAGGCTCTCGACATAGCGACGCTGACCCTCAGCAAATATCGTGTCGAAAGCCAACGTAGATTTTCCCGAGCCCGACAAGCCAGTGACAACCACAAGCTTGTTGTGCGGAATCTCGAGGTCTACATTTTTGAGGTTGTGAACCCTCGCACCCTTTATCGTAATCTTGTTATCCAAAGCTATGAGATAGATGTAACGTGAATTGTTGGCTATATGACCTCCACCGTTGCGCCCTCAACCTTCTCGAGGCGACCGAGCAGTTGCTCCGACTCCGACTCGCGGATAGAGAGGGTCATGGTACAGAGGTTGTCGAAGAGTTGATCGACGATGCGTGGCTGCATATCCTTGACTATGCGCATGATGTCGTTCATGGCAACGTACGAGAACTCGACACGTATGTTTACGTCGACAGTCTTTTCAATAATCTCGCACTCGGCCAAGACCTGCGCTGTAGACTCCTTATATGCGGCAATAAGACCTGGCACGCCGAGCTTCGTACCACCAAAATAGCGCACGACAACCACAAGGCAATTGGTTATCTCCTGCGAGAGGAGCTGACCAAGGATAGGCTTGCCCGCAGTAGATGAGGGCTCGCCATCGTCGTTAGCCCTAAACTGCTCGCCATGAGGGCCCAAGCGCCAAGCATAGCAGTGGTGCGTAGCGTCGTACCAACGCTTGCGCAACGCATCGAGGTGCTCCTTAATCTCTGCCTCCGTCTCTACGGGGTAGGCATAGGTAAGAAACTTGCTGCTTAGCTGACGATAGGTTGTCTCAGCGGCACGTGCAATGGTTTTGAAGCTATCTGCTGCCACGTCTTAAATTATTACTTAATAGCCTTAAACATTCGCTCGAAGCGAACACCGCCAACATTAGGATCGACCGAGAACCAGACAAACGAGGCCTTGCCCACGATGTGATCCTCAGGCACAAAGCCCCAGAAGCGTGAGTCGAGCGAGCCATGGCGATTATCGCCCATCATGAAGTAGTAGTCCTGCTCGAAGCGGTACTCCGTAGCCTCAACACCATCAATGAAGTATTTGCCATCGCGCTGCTCAAGATTATGGCCCTCATACACTGCAATGCAGCGACCATACATAGCCACATTGTAGTCGTTAAGCTCGATACTCTCGCCAGCCTTAGGCACCCACACAGGGCCGAAATCATCGAGGGTCCAATTTGTCTTTATACGGTGAGGTATAAGCATCTCGCCAGCGTAGCCCAACGACTTACTTAGATGATAACGAGTGGTGTCGGCATAGTTTTGAAGCTCAGTATCACGCAGTAGCACATTTGCCTGCACGCGGCCCGTTGCCTTATTGTAGATGTCGTAGTAGTACTGCTTGTTAGGAATCTCAGGCTCGAGCTCGCCATTGGTATATACCCTACCGTCCTTAATCTGCAACGTATCGCCAGCAACAGCCACGCAGCGCTTGATGTAGTTCTCCTTCTTGTCGAGTGGGCGTATCACGATGGTGTAGTTCTCTGCAATGTTGCGTCTGCGCTCAGCCTCCGTGCGACCAAACTCGTTAGAGAGCAACATCTGGTAGTAGCTCTCGGCAGCACGCTCCATGACAACGGTGTCGCCCTCGGGGAAGTTAAACACAACAACATCGCCACGCTCAACACCACCATTCGACGCTAAGCGACGATAGTCGCGCTGCCATGCCGTAGAGAAGGACTGCTTCTCAGGGTTTAGTGGCATCGTGTTGTGAACAAACGGGAATGATAGCGGTGTCATAGGCACACGTGGGCCATACGACGTCTTGTTCACAATGATATAGTCGCCCGCCATAAGGGTGCTCTCCATAGAGCCCGTGGGGATAACAAATGCCTGAAACCAGTATAGCTGAATGAGTGTAGCAACAACCGTAGCAAAGATTATCGAGTGCACCCAGTCGTAGAGCCACTCGTAGAGGCTGCTCTGACGCTTAAGCTCCTCCCACAAGGCGTAGCCAAAGACCACGGCAATGGTGAGTAGGAATATGCCATTCCACCTAAAGATGAGCATGTGGAGTATCACGCCCACAACAAGGGCAAAGACCAAAGCACACCACACGGCATACGTCACTCGCCACCACTTGTACTTAGCCATGAGCGCCTTGTGCCAGCGTGCCACGTTGCCACCGATGTAGTAGTCGTAGATAATGGGCAGAGCTATGATGATGCACCACGCCGCGCCATACCAGATGGCAAAAGCGGCGACGATAAGTGCTACGATAGAGGCCAAGAGCCACCTGCTCGTAAAAAAGCCCTTCAGTGAGGTAAACATTTTTTTCATAGCGAAGAGTTAAAGGAGGTTGTCCATGGTGTGTACACCCTGCTTATCCTGGAGATACTCGCCCGCAACAACTGCACCAAGAGCCAAGGCGCGACGGTTAACGATGTTGTGCTTGAGTGTCAACACGTCGTCGGCTGCGGTGTAGGTAATGGTATGGATACCTGGCACCATGCCCTCGCGGTGCGACTCAATCTCTACCTCCTCGGCCTTACCCTTGCGGTTGTTCACCCACGACGACTTACGCTCCAAGCCCTCGATGATACCCTCAGCAAGCGTAATTGCTGTACCACTTGGCGAGTCCTTCTTCCACATGTGGTGGGTCTCCTCGATACGCACATTGTACTCGGCGTGTGGGTTCATCAGCTCTGCCAAGCGGCGGTTAATCTGAAACATAATGTTCACGCCAATAGAGAAGTTTGAGGCGTAGAACAACGCACCACCACGCTCCTCGGCAAGAGCCTCCATGTTTTTAAGCTCCTTAAGCCAGCCTGTGGTGCCACACACCACCCTGCGACCCGCCTCAAGCACGGTGCGCACATTGTTTGCTGCTGTATCAGGAGTTGTAAACTCGAAGGCTACATCTACGCCCTCAAGGTTCTCGGCAGTAAGCTCTGTGGCGTTATTCTCGTCGATAACGAGCACCACCTTATGACCACGCTCTGCCAAAATACGCTCAATCTCACGGCCCATCTTACCGTGACCAATAATCGCACAATTCATATATGTTATTTTTGTTTAATTTGCTAAGTGTGCAAAGATACTAAATAATTTTAGATTATTTAACACCTGAAATAAAATAAATGGAGATTAACCATAATATTAGCTCAATGGCAAGGCTTAGACACACAAAAATGCCCTATCGAAACTCAAAGTCGATAGGGCGTTTTGCTTTTTTTTGCACCTGATTAGTATTGCACATCGGAGAGGAAGAGTCCGCAGGCGGGAGCTCCAGCGCTTGAGCGGCTGAGGTCCTTGGAGCGGATAATATCCTCGAACTCATCGACACTATATCTGCCACGACCGACATCGACCAAAGTACCCACAATGGCACGTATCATATTGCGCAAAAACCTATCTGCACGGATAGTGAAACGGAGCGTTCCATCGCTCTCAACGACCCACTCGGCATGCGTCACATGACAGATGTTTGTCTTGTTGTTTGAGTTAAGCTTGGCAAACGATGTGAAATCCTCATAGTCAAGGAGTTTGGCAGCTGCCGCATTCATCTTCTCAACATCTAAATCGACAGCAAAATGCCATGCCGAGAAGCGACGAAATGGCGATTTACACATCACAATAAAGTAGGTGTATTCACGCATCTTGGCATCGAAGCGAGCATGCTTCTGAGGCTCGACCTCGTAGATGCGCTTAATGGCTATGTCATCGGGCAACACCTTGTTTAGCTTGTAGCATAGCTGGTGGCAGTCTACCTCTGTGTCGCTATCGAAATGCGCCACATAGAACGAGGCATTCACGCCCGTGTCGGTGCGTCCAGCACCCACAATCTCGGTAGGTGTGCGACGAAGCATCGAGAGCTTATCCTCGATCATGCCCTGCACAGTCACAGCATTGGGCTGTCGCTGCCAACCAAAGTAGGCAGCACCGTCGTATTGTAGTTCGATAAAGTAGCGCATAGAAATCCTATTTTCTGCACAAAGATAAGAAAAAAAGGGCAAAGTGTGGTTCACTCGGGGTTTATTTTGTGGGAGAGGTGGGAAGATAGGGGGAATGGGACGAATGAGATAAATGAGGAGCGCGGAGATAGTGAATTTAGAGAGTTTAAGGAATTTAAGGAGATTAGGACGATTAGGACGATTAGGACGATTGGGACCTTAGGACCTTAGGACGATTAAGATGGTTGCGGACAAATTTCCTAATGGTCTTATTGGTCCTATCGGTCTTAGGATTATTAGGACGATTAGGCGAGGGTATCATAGTCCTATCCTATCTATACTCCCTATTCTTCCTATTCTCCCCATAAATTCCACCTCGATTAGCACCACTAAATTTGTTGTCAGAAGGGCGCCGAGTGCTACACTCGGCAAAAATGCCACCGATGGGTAGTACTAGATGTACGTCCCATTGGTGGCATTTTTTCTAGGGGCCGCAATCGACCCCTTATCACAACAAATTACATGTGGATAGCACAACCAAGAGCATCCTCCGCCGCCTCCATAACTGCCTCATGCATAGATGGGTGTGCGTGAATGGTGCGTGCTATGCGGTGAGCATTGACACCCAACACCTTAGCGAGTGTAGGCTCACCAATCATCTCGGTGACGTTGTGACCTACAAAGTGAGCGCCAAGCAACTTCTCATCAGCGTCGAAGATGAGCTTCACGAAGCCATCACGCTCGCCCGCAGCTGTAGCCTTGCCCGATGCGGTGTATGGGAACTTACCCACCTTATACTCGATGCCCTGTGCCTTGACCTGCGCCTCGGTCATACCTACCGATGCAACCTCAGGCGATGTGAAGATGCATGATGGGATTGTCGAGTAGTCGATAGGCTCGGGGTTCAAGCCGCAGATATGCTCAACGCAGTGGATAGCCTCGGCAGATGCCACGTGTGCAAGGGCTGGTGTAGCCACGATATCGCCGATAGCATATACGCCATCTACAGATGTTTTGAAGTGCTCATCTACCTTGATCTTGTCGCGCTCGATAGCTATACCAAGCTCCTCAAGGCCCATATCCTCGATGTTAGACTTGATACCCACAGCCGACAAAACGATGTCAGCCTCGAGCGTCTGAGCACCCTTCTTACCCTCGATCTCCACGTCACACTTGCCGTCCTCACGCACGGTAACCTGCTTCACGGTAGTAGAGGTCATGACCGTAGCACGTAGCTTTCTAAAGGCACGCTCCATAGCCTTGGCAGTATCCTCGTCCTCGAGAGGCATAATCTGTGGCATATACTCGACAATAGTCACCTTAACGCCCATAGTAGCGTAGATGTAGGCAAACTCCGAGCCAATAGCGCCCGAGCCAACAACAACCATACTCTCAGGCAACTCAGGCAACACCAAAGCCTCCTTAGAGGAGATGATATGCTTGCCGTCGATAGGCATGAAAGGCATCACGCGAGGGCGTGCACCTGTTGCCAAGATGATGTTATCAGCCTCGTAGTCGACACCCTCAACCTCAACAACATCGGCAGCCTTGAGGCGACCGAAGCCAGCAATAACATCGATGTTATTTTTCTTAAGGAGGAACTGAACGCCCTTGTTCATGGTTGTTGCCACCATGCGCTCGCGCTCCACCATCTTTGTCCAGTTAGGCTTAACCTCGCCCTCGATATCTACACCAAATGATGCAGCAGCCTTGCAGTCGGCGAATACCTGTGCCGAGCGCACAAGAGCCTTGGTAGGGATACAACCCCAGTTGAGGCATACGCCACCCGCATCAGCCTTCTCAACGATAGCTACACGCTTGCCACACTGCGCAGCACGAATAGCTGCTACATAGCCACCAGGGCCCGAGCCAATAACGATAATATCGTATCTTTCCATAGTGATAGTCTTAGGTTTGTGGAGATTACTTAACAACCTTCAAAATATCGCCCTTATCAGCTGCTACAGCACGCTTCCAGCGCTCAGTGTAGCCTGGCTGCTCAATCTTACCAGGGATATCCTTGCCGTTGCCATTGTCGATGAAACCATTAGCGTCCTCGCCCTTGACATTACCGTCGATATACTTAACCATGAGGTACTTATCGAGGTTATCCCACTTCTCGAACAATGTCTGAGCCTGAGCTACAGAGAACTCGGTAGCAATCTTCGCCTTCTCGCAGCCACACTCTGCAGCAGCAATCTGAGCATCGACATCAGCAACGCGAGCAATCATCTCGTTCTCCCACTTGTCAACCTCTGAGCGCACGTGCTTACCTATAATATTATAGCGCAAGTAAGCAAACTGAGCGATGCGGTTAGTCACCCAGAACATAGCTGTGTCAGAGTACTCGAGCATTGAGCCATTACCCTCGCGCAAGCACTCAGGAACCTCGGTAGAGTTAACGTAGATAGGAGTAAGTGGCGATGTTGCAGCATCGTCGGTACCGAACCACAAGATACCCACCTTCTCAGGACGTGCCTGACCTACCAACCAGAAGCCTGTCTGCTGAGTAGCTGTAGCACGCTCGTTGCAGTACTCCACGCCGTCAACGGTGAAGTACATAGGACGCCAACGGTAAGGACACTCCTCGCCACCAGCACCGATGTCGGTAGTCATATCCATCTTTGTACCCTCGTAGTGGTCGCGCATGCAGTCCATCAAAGTCTTAACGGTAATCTTCTCAGTAGGCTTAACCCACAAAGGCATACGGTTGTTTGGGTTGTGGCCCATAGCATAGTCCTCATACTGGTCCATGTCGGCAGCCACAGTGCGGAAGAATGCCCATACACGAGCCTCGCAACCACGCATAGCACCGAAATCGAGTGGAGCATAGGCATCAGCAAAGCTGAAGTCAGCATCCTTGCCAGTAAACCAACCCTTCTCGCGTGCGAACTTAGCTACATCCTTAGCATAGAGGCAGTTCTCCTTATCCTTCCATGGGAATGTGGTGATACGTGCCTGGTTAGCGTGAGCCGATACATAGCCATCAGGAATACGCAAAGCAACCCACACGATACCCTTCTGGTCGGGACCCTTGCCAATAAGCTCCATGATCCAAGCCTCGTTCTGGTCAATGATAGAGAACGACTCACCAGATGAGCAGTAGCCATAGGTGTTAGCCAACTCTACGATGATGTTGATAGCCTCACGAGCAGTCTTAGCGCGCTGCAAGGTGATGTAGATGAGTGAGCCGTAGTCGATGCCACCGTTAGGATTCTCCAACTCGGGGCGACCACCGAATGTGGTCTCGGTGATGAACAATGAGTGCTCGTTAGAGTTACCCAAAGTGCGGTAAGTGATCTGAGCCTGAGCAATCTGACCGATGTAGCGACCAGTATCCCACTCAGTTACGTCCATCATAGCGGTGAAAGCACCAGGAACGTAGCTATACAACGAGCCATACAAGCCGTGTGAGTCGGCAGCGTAGGTCACCATGTTAGAGCCATCGGCAGAAGCGCCACGCGTAACGATAAAGTTTGTACAAGCGTCAGCCATCTGAACAGAGCCAACGAATGCGCCCACAAGGGCAACAAGCTTAAAAAAACGTTTCATACTTAGGTTTTAGGTTATTATTAATACTTATGTTAATTCATAAAATCCTTCAAAGATACAAATTTATTTCGAATAAGTTGTCATCGTCACCAATAATTTATAACTTTGTGAAAAATAAAACCACGACAATGAATATCAAAGAGCGTTTAGATAGAATTAAGGCAACACTCCCCGAGGGCGTTAAGCTTGTGGCAGTGTCGAAGTTTCACCCTGCCGAGCGACTACAAGAGGCATACGACGCTGGTCAGAGGATATTTGGCGAGAGCCGACCTCAGGAGATGACAGCAAAATATGAGGTGCTACCAAAAGATATTTGCTGGCACATGATTGGCCATCTCCAGACAAACAAGGTGAAGTATATCGCCCCCTTTGTGTCGATGATATCGTCGGTAGACTCCGAGCGACTCATCGAGGAGATTGAGAAGCAGGCGGCGAAGCACAACCGAACAATCGACATCTTATTGGAGGTGCACGTGGCACAAGAGGAGAGTAAGTCGGGCTGGGCGAAGGAGGAGCTTGATGCATATCTCGCCTCGGGCAAGCTTCAGACAATGGAGCACGTGAGGGTGCGTGGCGTGATGACCATAGCATCGAACACCGACGACGAGGCTATCATACGCAGTGATTTTGAGCGCATTAGAGCTATTTTCGAGGAGCTAAAGCCGCAGTTTGGCGCGAGGTTCGACACCCTATCGATAGGCATGTCGGACGACTACCCTATTGCCCTTGAGTATGGTTCCAACATGGTGCGCATAGGCACAGCGATATTTGGTGCAAGAGAGTATTAATAGATGATTTAGGCGGTCAAACAATGATCTTTGTAGTAGCCACAGCCTCCTGTATCGACAAAACCACCCAAGAAGACAAGCGGACAGACAATCAGGTATTCTAACATTTCGTAAGGTTTGGGGCGACAAATATAGCTATTTTTGACCGAAACACAACATATAAATACCCTCAATCGCTATTTCTGGCACGTGTCACAAATAGTCCACCACGGGTCATAGTCTGCCATTTTGTCAGTAACCAAAATGTTTAGCACGCCACATTTGTCATATATTATAGAAATATGCGTCAGTTTTGGCGCATTTTTTTGTTTGGTATGCCATTTGTTCGTAGCTAAATCGTCGAGCGAGGAGATGTTCGACCGAAAATGTGTAAAAATTAGATTAACAAAATAAAAAATTTAGACTATGAGCAAGATTATTGGTATCGACTTAGGCACAACAAACTCGTGCGTAGCAGTAATGGAGGGTAACGAGCCCGTGGTAATTCCTAACGCTGAGGGTCACCGTACAACACCTTC
This sequence comes from Alistipes sp., assembly GCA_017631275.1. Lineage (GTDB taxonomy): Bacteria > Bacteroidota > Bacteroidia > Bacteroidales > Rikenellaceae > Alistipes. Next base: position 36,795 of record JAGBTQ010000016.1, on the reverse strand, counting down.
AGTGGTGGCATTCACCGAGGGTGGCGAGCGCAAGGTGGGCGACCCTGCAAAGCGTCAGGCTATCACCAACCCAAAGCGCACAGTATTCTCAATCAAGCGCTTCATGGGTGAGCGCTACGACAAGGTTACTGCCGACATCGCACGTGCACCATACTCAATCGTTAAGGGCGACAACAACACCCCACGTGTTGACATCGACGGCCGCCAGTACACTCCACAGGAGATCTCGGCAATCACCCTTCAGAAGATGAAGAAGACTGCTGAGGACTACCTCGGTCAGGAGGTTACTGAGGCAGTGATCACCGTGCCTGCATACTTCTCTGACTCGCAGCGTCAGGCAACAAAGGAGGCTGGTGAGATTGCTGGCTTGAAGGTTCGCCGTATTATCAACGAGCCTACAGCAGCAGCCCTCGCCTATGGTCTTGACAAGAAGCAGGACGAGATGAAGATTGCGGTATATGACCTTGGTGGTGGTACCTTCGATATCTCAATCCTTGGGCTTGGCGACGGCGTATTCGAGGTTAAGTCAACAAATGGTGATACTCACCTTGGTGGTGACGACTTCGACCACGTGCTTATCGACTACATGGCAGAGGCATTCAAGGCTGAGCACCAGATCGACCTTCGTCAGGATCCTATGGCATTGCAGCGCCTAAAGGAGGCTGCCGAGAAGGCGAAGATTGAGCTTTCATCAGCAACAACAACCGATATCAACCTCCCATACATCATGCCTGTAAACGGCATTCCTCAGCACCTTGTAATGTCGCTCACACGTGCTAAGTTCGAGCAGTTGTGCGACCACCTTGTGCAGAAGACTATCGAGCCTTGCCGCACAGCATTGCGCGATGCAGGCCTTCAGGCAAGCCAGATCGACGAGGTTATCTTGGTAGGTGGCTCTACACGTATCCCAGCTATCCAGAAGGTTGTTGAGGATTTCTTCGGCAAGACTCCTAACCGCTCTGTAAACCCTGACGAGGTTGTTGCCGTAGGTGCAGCTATCCAGGGTGGTGTGCTCACAGGCGAGGTTAAGGACGTGTTGTTGCTCGACGTTACACCACTTTCACTCGGTATCGAGACTTTGGGTGGTGTCTTCACAAAGCTTATCGAGGCTAACACAACAATCCCTACACGCAAGAGCGAGGTGTTCTCAACTGCTGCCGACAACCAGCCATCAGTAGAGATCAACGTATGTCAGGGTGAGCGTCCTATGGCTCGCGACAACAAGTCAATCGGTCGCTTCCACCTCGATGGCATCCCAGCAGCACCACGTGGCGTGCCACAGATCGAGGTTACGTTCGACATCGACGCTAACGGTATCCTCAACGTGTCGGCTAAGGATAAGGGCACAGGCAAGGAGCAGAAGATTCGTATCGAGGCTTCAAGCGGCTTGACAGATGCTGAGATCCAGCGCATGCGCGACGAGGCTAAGGCTAACGAGGAGAAGGATAAGGCTGAGAAGGAGCGCGTGGACAAGGTTAACGCTGCCGACTCAAACATCTTCGCCACAGAGAAGCAGCTTAAGGAGTATGGCGATAAGATTCCTGCTGATAAGAAGGCAGCTATCGAGGATGCTCTTGGCAAGCTTAAGGAGGCACACAAGGCTCAGGACCTTGCCGCTATCGACTCATCTATCGAGGCGTTGAACGCAGCATGGCAGTCTGCATCGCAGGACATCTACGCTCAGCAGCAGGCTGAGGCTCAGGCACAGCCTAATGGTGGTGCTCAGGCAGATGGCGAGCAGCCAAAGCAACAGCCAGAGGATGTTGACTTCGAGGAGGTTAAGTAGTTCTCACAAAACATATTTTAGATGTAGTCCGCAGCCCACGTGGTTGCGGGCTATTTTTTTTTGTGAGGGGTAAGGAGTGGGGAATTAGTAATGAGTAATTAGTAACAAGTAACACAACGTAACACCCCTGTTACCGTGTTACTTGTTACTGGTTACTGGGGGGGGGCAGATGGGGGCGCTACGCTTGATGGGATTGATGGGAGCGCTAAAGCTTGATGGGTATTAGGGAAGGTTACCATTTATCCCATTTATCCCATCTCTCCCACTCGTCCCATCGTCCCATCGTCCCATCGTCCCATCGTCCCAAAAAAACTATTACGCATTACTAATTTCCTTTTCGCTTTTCACTTTTTTTGTTAACTTTGTAAAAATCTTTCAGAAACTAACAAAAAAATATGCTACGCAAACTTTTCGTATTTGTCGTCTGTCTTATGGCAGCGATTACTACTGCCTCGGCGCAGACTCCCCCCGACAACGAGATTTGGTACACTACGACCGATGGAAAAAAGGCTAAGCTCGTCACAGGTGATGACATTTTCGAAGACGATCATGATGCAAAGATTATTTTGCACACCTACTCTAACAACAAGGGCATAATACGCGTTAGCAGAGCCATAACAAGCTATGGATGTGCAGATTATTGCGAAGACGGCGAGAGTTCTTATGGCTTCTACATAACAGGTGATAATCTAAGCACTATCTCATTCCCTACATGCTTAGAGCAAGTTCTATTTTTATCTTTCCATATAACAGAAGATATACGATTCAAGGGCGATCTTGCATCAAGCGACGGCAGATGTCTAATCATCAAAGGAGTGCTCGAATATTTTGCTGGCTCCAACATAAATGAATATACCATTCCTGATGGCGTAACAAAGATTAGTGGTGGTTCATTTGCTAATTATAACAACTTACAAAGCATTACTATCCCCGAGGGTGTAACCGAGATAGGAATGGGAGCATTTGCTGGTTGTAGTGGCCTAACAAACATTACTATCCCTTATGGAGTAACTAATCTTGGATATGATAATAATCCTCCATATTGGGGGTCAGTGGGAAGTGGTGTTTTTCAAGAATGTACCAGCCTTGAAAGTATCACTATTCCTAATAGTGTAAAAAAGATCGGTTGGTTTGCGTTTGTCGATTGCAATAGTCTAACAAGCATTACTATTCCCAATAGCGTAACTGAGATTGGAGCAGAGGCATTTGCGGGTTGCGACAACTTACAGAGTGTCACTATTTTAGCCACAACGCCTCCCGCAATCGGCAACTTTGTAATAGAGGAAACAACAATAATACACGTACCCAAGCAGTCATTAAAGCAATATATAGAAGATGCTAATTGGCAAGAATACAAGAAACAAATTAAGCCAATAGAGTAATTATTGAGCTAACTTAAAAAGGCGAATAAACCCCAGAAGTTTGCACGAGCTTCTGGGGTTATTTATGCACATAATTCTCGAACAACAACTATCTACACCAACCACAGCACTGCGCCTTTTCTGGTCTTTTCTGCCACTAATCAACACTTTTGGCAGACATATTTTCGCATTTCACTTTTTTTTTCGTATCTTTGTCCGATTTATGTGCGTACGTGTACGCGGCGCATGCACAAACAACAGAAAAAAGGACACAAGATATGTTTACCGAACTAATTAGCCTTGAGAGCTATAATCTCTTTCTTGGAATAATGGCAGCCATTGCCGTGGTGGTGTTCGTTGCCCTCTACTTTGTCGAGGCGGGCTACGGCTATCTATTTAACCCAAAATTTGGCTTTCCCATTCCCAACAAGGTTGCTTGGGTGTTGATGGAGTGCCCCGTATTCTTTGTCATGGCATGGCTATGGTGGCTCTCGCCCGTGAGGTTTGAGGCGGCACCCCTCGTGCTATTTTTAATCTTCCAGACCCACTACTTCCAGCGTTCGTTCATCTTCCCGCTACTTATTCGTGGCAACTCGAAGATGCCTGTGGGCATCATGCTCATGGGTGCGGTGTTCAACACCCTCAACGCCATAATGCAGGGTGGCTGGATATTCTACTACGGCAACTACGAGGGTTGGATGTCGAAACCCTACATCTACATCGGCGCTGCGGTATGGCTCTTTGGCTTTATCACCAACCTACACTCCGACTACACCATTCGTCACCTTCGCAAGCCAGGCGACACAAAGCACTATATCCCTATGGGAGGCATGTTCAAGTACGTGTCGTCGGCAAACTACTTTGGCGAGTTTATGGAGTGGGTAGGCTTCGCTATAGCATCGTGGTCGTGGGCAGGTGTTGTCTTTGCCCTATGGACCTTTGCCAACCTCGGTCCTCGCTCAGCATCGCTCTACAAGCGCTACGAGAAGGAGTTTGGCGAGGAGTTTACCAAGCTTAAGCGCAAGCGCATAATTCCGTTTATCTACTAAAAAGATATCCAGACATGGAAACTAAAAAGAGATTGGAGGAGTCAAAATTGTTTACTCCTTACAAATTAGGTAGCGTGACACTCCGCAATAGAGTTATCCGCTCTGCTGCATTCGAGTCTATGGGCAAGGACTTTGCCCCTACTGAGGCTCTCAAGGAGTACCACGTGAGCGTAGCTAAGGGTGGCGTGGGTATGACTACCGTAGCCTACGCATCAATCAACCGCAGCGGCATCTCGTTTAACAAGCAGCTATGGCTTCGTGACGAGATTGTTCCAGCATTGCGTGACCTCACCGACGCTGTACACGCCGAGGGTGCTGCCGTAGGCATTCAGCTTGGCCACTGCGGCAACATGACCCACTGGTCAACAGCCGGCAGCTTCCCAGTATCAGCATCTAACGGCTTTAACCTATACTCGCCTACGTTCCACCGTCGCATGCGCAAGTCGGAGATAAAGGAGTTTGCCAAGGACTTCGGCAAGGCTGTAGATACTGCCTACGAGGCGGGCTTCGACTCTGTGGAGGTGCACGCAGGACATGGCTACCTTATCTCACAGTTCTTGTCGCCATACACCAACCACCGTCGTGACGAGTTTGGTGGCTCGCTCGAGAACCGCATGCGCTTTATGAACATGTGTCTTGAGGAGGTTGTGGAGCACGCACGCAAGCATGGCATGGGCGTGTTGGTTAAGCACAACATGGAGGACGGCTTCAAGAGCGGCATTCAGCTACCTGAGTCTATTGAGATTGCTAAGCAGATAGAGACATTCGGCGTTGACGGCATCGTCCTCTCATCGGGCTTCGTGTCGAAAGCACCTATGGCCGTTATGCGTGGCCGCATCCCAACAAAGACCATGGGCTACTACATGGGCTGGAACGAGTGGTTGCAGAAGATTGTGGTGTCGTTGTTTGGTCAGTGGCTTATCAAGCAGTACGACTTCGAGGAGTGCTACTTCTTGGAGAATGCTAAGAAGTTCCGCGCGGCGCTCAAGGGTCCATTGGTATATGTTGGTGGCTTGGTATCGCGCGAGGGCATCGAGAAGGTCTTAGATGAGGGCTTCGAGCTTGTGCAGATGGCACGTGCCCTGGTCAACGACCCAGCCTTTGTCAATAAGCTAAAGGAGGGCGACCTCACAACACGTAGTGGCTGCGACCACCGCGACTACTGCATGGCACGCATGTACTCAGTAGATATGCAGTGCTGCCACAACTGCAAGGAGCATATCCCCGAGCGTCTATGGCGCGAGATTAACAAGATTAAGTAACGAGCAACACCCTTTAACCCCATAAATAGATGTGTTTTAACCGAAAAAGAGGAGTTGTTGAGCGTGGAACGGCGTGGGCACTCGTGACGGGCGCAGCACTCGGCATCGGACGCGAATATGCCGAGCAGCTTGCCCTGAAGGGCTACAACCTCTACCTCGTGGATATTCTCGACACAATAAGCGGTGTGGCGGAGCAGATAGAGCAGACTCACCATGTTAAGTGCATAGCCAAGTGCATGAACCTTGCCGAGGTGGATGCCGCTAAGCGCCTACACTCAGAGACCGTGGCTGAGGGCTACGCGTTCGATGTTGTGATTAACAATGCGGGCATCTTCTCGCACTGCGACATACTCACAACACCCACCGAGCGCATCGAGCGCATTATACTTCTTCACGACCTTACACTAACGATGATGTGTAGGCTCTATGGCGAGGATATGCGTAAGCGTGGCAAGGGATATATGCTCAACATGTCGTCATACTCGATATGGATGCCATTCCCTGGCTTGGCTCTATATAGCGCCTCGAAGGCATACGTAAAGAGCTTCACCGAGGCATTTTCGAAGGAGCTCCACAAAACGGGAGTTAGCATTACTGCCATCTGCCCTGCTGGCATCGCCACCGATCTCTACGGACTATCCAAGAGCCTACAAAAATTTGGCGTTAAGTCGGGCATCTTGATGTCGCCACGTAGCTGTGCTAAGCGAGGTTTGAGAGCTATGTTCAAGCGTCGTAGTGTGGTAGTTCCCGACTGGTGGTACAAGCTACTAATACCATTTTGCAAGTACCTACCAGGATTTTTGATTAGACCATTGCGCAACTTCACGATGAAGTGGCAGAAATAGTATAACCCATGGAAGAAAAGAGCATAAACGAGGTTGCTGAGAATAGCACCGTAGAGAGCAAGAAGCCACAGAGAAAGTGGCTACGAGGCATACTCATCACAGTAGGCATACTCCTCTGTGTGGCATTGCTTACTCTCGCGGCAACGATAATATGGCTCGGACCAATCACCGAGCGTGTGGTGGAGCGCTACGACAAGGAGATTGTCGGTCGTCGACTACAGATGAGCAATCTGCGCATCAAGCTCTTCAAGGGCGAATTGTCGGTTGACAGCCTACGACTCTACGAGGCTAACGACTCGACCACCTTCGTCACCCTAAACCGCTTCGACACCAAGCTCGAGCTACGCGACATCTTCGATAACCACATTCGCCTAAGCCACATCACCCTTAGCGAGCCTTCAGCCGATATTATTCAGCGCCCCACGTCGTTTAACTTCGACGATATGCTGGAGTATATCTCGACAAAGTACACAAGCACCGAAGAGGAGGAGGTCGAAGAGGGTGAGCCATGGAAGATAAGCATCGAGAACATAAGGCTCGAACGCGGATTAGTCAACTACGTAGACACCGAGCTCGACCAGCAGTGGCTCATCAGCGAGCTAAACCTTGGCTGCGATAGCCTACTCTTAAAGGATGCTATGACCCACCTCAACGCCTCGATGCACATCAACCGCCAGGCAGAGCTTACGGGTAAGGTGGGCATCAACCTCGAGACACTCGACTTTGCGTTTGACGGAGCGCTAAACGAGTTCCAGCTGAGCGATATATATAAATATGTAGTGCCCGTGGTAAACCTACGCGAGCTCTACGGTTCGCTCTCAACAAGCCTCACGATGGTGGGTAATGCGAACAACGTTATGGCAACCAACATCCGCGGAAAGCTCTCTGTCGACGAACTACACATCACCGCCCACGATGGTGGCAATGTGCTCTCGGCCAACAACATATCGACTCAGATTAAGGAGCTAAACCTCGAGCGCGAACGCTACATCTTCGACTCGCTAACAGCCTCGGGCTACTCTACGCAGTTTATCATGCGCAAGGACGGCACCACAAACTTCGACCAGCTCTTCTACGATGAGCCCGAGGTGTCTATCGAAACCACGTCGGAGGAGGTAGGTGCAAATATCTATGACCAGCGTGAGCGTGTGACAATCTCAACCAGCGAGAGTGTAGCTCCGTTTAGTGGCATGACACTATACATCGCACACCTAAACCTTGCGGGTGGCAACCTTCTCTTTGCCGACAAGACCATGGAGAAGGAGTTTAAGTACAAGCTTCAAAATATCAACATCGAGAGCAAGAATTTTGACATAGCAAAGCGCAACAAGCTCACTGTGCGTGCTACGACCAACAACCAGGGTTCGGCACTTGTGCACTGGGAGGGTTCGCTCAACGACTTCTACAATCAGAGCATTCTCGCCTCACTCTCGAACGTGAACATGAAGGACTTCACGCCATACACCGAGCACTATACGGCATTCCCTATTACCTCGGGTAACCTCACGTTCCGCAGCCAGAACATCATCACAAATGGCGAGATTAGCGGTATCAACCGCCTCGGAACATACGACTTTGGCGTGGGCAAGAAGGATAAGAGCCTCGATCCTGAGTATAAACTACCGCTAAAGCTGGGTGTATATGTGCTCACCGACAAGGACAAGCATATCGACATCGACTTGCCAATATCGGGAAATATCAATGAGCCAGAGTTCTCGCTACGCAAGGTGATATTTAAGGCTATTGGCAACCTCCTACTAAAGGTTGCAGCGTCGCCATTTAGCTGGATGTCGTCGGATAAGCAGGATACATTCAAGCACATAAACTTCGACCTACTCGACCCATCGCTAACCTCGGAGCAGTATGCTCGCCTCGACAATATGGCAGCAGCACTCAAAGAGGATAGCTCGCTCAAGGTGCGCCTAAAGCAGAGCATCAACTACGAGCGTGCCGAGCAGGAGATTGCCGACCTCAACCTGAAGATGGCGTACTACAACTCGACACAGGTTGAAGCTGACAAGCGTCTTGACATGGTAGATTTTGTGCGCATCAACGAGATGCGTCTATCAAATAAAGATGTAGCGGAGTTTGCTGACTCTCAGCTCATTGCTCGTGGCATCGACCCCGCGCACATGACCACACACGCCAAGGCAAAGGCCCTCTATGGCGAGCTTATCGACCGCCAGATAGTGATGATGAGCGAGGCACGTTGCAAGATTATACGCGACTATATCTCGTTCCAGCATAAGGAGCTTAGCGCCGAGAGCTTCATTGTCGAGAATATGACCCTCGACCAGATGAAGGAGTATCACAACAAGCCTCGATTTAACGTGACACTCATCATCGACGACGAGGAGGTAAACATTGAGTCGGAGGAGGAAGAGAAGGACGAGGAGGAGAAGAAAGATGCGAAGGAGGATAATAAAGCAAACGCCGATGCGTTAGCAGAGGATGACAACGACAAAACAGAGGAAAAACAATAAATAATTAAATCATTAACAATTAAACATTTATGAAGAAAACATTCGTAGTATTGGCTGTTGTTGTGAGCATGGTAGCAACAATGGCTTGTGGCGGTGCTGGCAAGTTCAAGAGCGAGATGGACTCACTCTCATACACTATTGGTGCCAACATGGGTCTTAACATCAACTTTAGCGTTAAGGACCTTAACCTCGACAATGATATGGTTGTTGAGAACCTCAAGGAGTTCCTCAAGAATGGCGACGTTAAGAGCGAGGAGTTTATGAAGGATATGCAGCAGTTGCAGATGTTTATGTACACTAAGTATATGCCTTATATGCAGGTATCTGCTATGCACTCTAAGTCTGACCGCACAGACACTCTTCCTCAGCTTCCACAGCTCTACGACGAGCAGTACAAGCGCGAGGATATCGCTCGTTTGGTTGGTTGCGACATGGCAGCAGGCATCAAGGGTGCTGGCATCGAGCTCAACATGCCTTTCTTCAACGAGGGTATGGCGGACGGCTTGAAGGTTGAGTCTGAGGAGAAGCTCGACGAGGGTCTTCGCCTAACAATGGAGGAGATGGAGCAGGTGTCTAACTCATTTGGCGAGAAGATGGAGGCTAAGGCACGTGCTGAGTACGAGGCACAGCTTAAGGAGACTACCGAGGCTAGCCAGAAGTGGCTCGCAGAGGTTGAGCAGATGGAGGGCGTGAAAAAAACAGAGTCTGGCCTTCTCTACCGCATCGACCGCGAGGGTAAGGGCAAGAAGCCATCGAAGGATACTGACGTTGTTGTTGTAAACTACGAGGGTAAGGTACGCTCAGGCGAGGTATTCGACTCAAGCTACCAGCGTGGCGAGCCTATCGAGTTCGCTCTCAACGGTGTTATCAAGGGTTGGACTGAGGGCTTGCAGCTTGTAAAGGTTGGTGGTCAGATCACCCTTTGGATTCCTGCCGAGCTTGCTTATGGCGACCAGCAGCGTAGCGAGCTAATCGTACCTGGCTCAGCTCTCGAGTTCAAGGTAGAGCTTTTGGACCTCAACCCAAAGAAGAGCAAGAAGTAATAGCATAGAAATAGGGGTAGCACTGCCCCACTTTAGAGCAAAGCCTCGGACAAGCTATCGCCTGTTCGAGGCTTTTGTTATTAAAGTTTTTGGCGTGGTGCTGATAAAAATATCACCTACGGTGATTACGTTTAAAAAATAATCGCTATATTTGTATGATAATGCGCAAAAACTAAAACCTAAAATAGAACTACTATGATTCGACACATCGTTATGTGGAAGTTTCGTCGCGACTTGGAGGAAACACCACAGCAGATTGCTCAGGAGATGAAGAGCCGTCTTGAGGCTCTCAATGGCAAGATTGATGGCTTGTTGCGTGCCGAGGTGGGCATCAACCTCAAGGAGACAGCATCGTCGTTCGATGCGGTGCTCACTGCCGACTTTCCATCGTGGGAGGCTATGGAGGCCTACAAGGTAAACCCATTGCACGTAGTAATTAGCGACTACTGCAAGAGCCGCCGCTTAGAGCGTGTTGATGTCGATTACGAACTATAATTTCAGAAAATCAAAATTAATCTAAAACATAAAAACCATGCAGAAAAGAATTATTGAGTGCGTACCTAACTTCTCTGAAGGTCGCAACATGGAGACAATTAAGCAGATTACCGATGTTATCGAGGCTTCGAAGGGCGTAAAGCTCTTGGACGTTGATCCAGGCGAGGCAACAAACCGTACTGTAGTAACCTTCGTAGGTGAGCCTAAGGCGGTGTGCGACGCAGCTGTTGCAGCCATCAAGCGTGCTACCGAGCTTATCGACATGCGTCAGCACAAGGGCGCTCACCCACGTATGGGTGCTTGCGACGTATGCCCACTTATCCCCGTATCGGGCATCACATTGGAGGAGTGTGCTGAGCTTGCACGCGAGCTTGCAAAGCGCATCGCGGAGGAGACTAACGTGCCTACATACTGCTACGAGGCTGCAGCATTCAAGCCTGAGCGAAAGAACTTGGCAGTATGCCGTGCTGGCGAGTACGAGGCATTGCCTGAGAAGATGATGGACGAGGAGCGTAAGCCAGACTTCGGCGCACGTCCTTACGACGAGGGTGTAGCAAAGACTGGTGCTACAGCTGTTGGTGCTCGTGACTTCCTCGTGGCTGTAAACTACAACCTCAACACCACATCTACTCGTCGTGCTAACGCCATTGCCTTCGACGTTCGCGAGAAGGGCCGTCCTATGCGTGAGGGCAACCCTATCGTAGGTAAGATCATGAAGGACGAGAATGGCAATACCATCATGAAGCCAGGCACATTGAAGGCTTGTAAGGCTATCGGCTGGTTTATCGAGGAGTATGGCATCGCTCAGGTCTCTATGAACATGACAAATCTCTCTGTTACTCCTTTGCACGTAGCTTTCGACGAGGTATGCCGTGCTGCTGATGCTCGTGGCGTGCGTGTTACTGGTGCTGAGATCGTAGGTCTTGTTCCTAAGAGCGCATTGGTTGATGCTGGTCGTCACTTCCTCCGCAAGCAGAACCGCTCGACTGGTTTGCCTGAGCGTGAGCTCGTGCGCATCGCTATCGAGTCAATGGGTCTTGGCAACCTTAAGCCATTCAACCCAGAGGAGAAGGTTGTTGAGTATATCCTCGAGGCTGAGGAGCAGAAGGGCGTCAAGAAGCTCGTAGATATGACATGTACAGGCTTTGCTGAGGAGACTGCAAGCGAGTCACCAGCACCTGGTGGCGGTTCAATCTCGGCTTACATGGGTGCTTTGGCAGCAGCCCTCGGCACAATGGTGGCTAACCTATCATCACACAAGGCTGGTTGGGACGACAAGTGGGAGTACTTCTCTAACTGGGCAGACAACGGCATGGCAGTGATGAACGAGTTGCTCTACCTCGTTGATGAGGATACTGCAGCATTCAACAAGATTATGGACGTATTTGGCATGCCTAAGTCTACAGACGAGGAGAAGGCAGCACGTGCTGAGGCTATGGAGGTAGCTACACTCTATGCTACTCAGGTACCTTTGCGCACAATGAAGGCTGCCTACAAGGCATTTGATGTTGTTCGTGCTATGGCCGAGGAGGGTAACCCTAACTCAGTATCTGATGCTGGTGTAGGTGCTTTGGCAGCTCGCTCAGCAGTTATGGGTGCTTGCCTCAACGTTAAGATCAACGCAGCAGGCCTTAAGGATCGTGCCATGGCTGATGCTTTGGTTAAGGAGGCTGAGGAGATTCAGGCAGCAGCACAGAGGGCTGAGGCTGAGATCTTGGCAGTTGTCGAGTCAAAGATTCAGTAAACTAAGTGAAAACTGAAAGGGGGAAAGTGAAAAGTTATGTGCCTGCGGCGCATGTTTATAAATCCTGTGCGAAGCACACCATACTTTTCACCTTTCACTTCTCACCTTTCACCTTAAACCTAAGATTATTATGACAGATTTTCAGAAAGATATACTCGCAGGTATTCCTGATGTGTTGCCTGCACCTAAGGCTTACGACCCCAACGCCAACCACGCCCCAAAGCGAAAGGATATTCTCACCGACGAGGAGAAGAAGTTAGCCTTGGCAAATGCCTTGCGTTACTTCCCCGAGAAGCACCACGCCGAGCTTGCTCCCGAGTTTTTGGAGGAGCTCAAGACCTATGGCCGTATTTATATGTACCGCCTACGTCCCGACTACGAGATGTATGCTCGCTCGATTGATGACTACCCTGCACGCTCACGTCAGGCAGCAGCCATCATGCTCATGATTCAGAACAACCTCGACAAGGCCGTAGCGCAGCACCCACACGAGCTTATCACCTATGGTGGTAATGGCGCCGTGTTCCAGAACTGGGCTCAGTATCGCTTGGCTATGAAGTATTTGGCTGAGATGACCGACGAGCAGACCCTTGTAATGTACTCTGGTCACCCACTCGGTTTGTTCCCATCGCACAAGGATGCGCCACGTGTGATTGTTACTAACGGTATGGTTATCCCTAACCACTCGTCGCAGGACGACTGGGAGCGCTTCAACGCTATGGGCGTGTCGCAGTATGGTCAGATGACAGCAGGTTCGTACATGTACATTGGCCCTCAGGGTATCGTGCATGGCACAACTATCACCGTGATGAATGCTGCCCGCAAGCGCCTAAAGCCAGGTCAGAAGGATTTGCGTGGTATGTTGTTCGTGACAGCAGGTCTTGGTGGCATGTCGGGCGCACAGCCTAAGGCTGGTAACATCTCGGGTGTTGTAAGCATCACTGCCGAGGTGAACATCGCTGCTGCCGAGAAGCGTCACAAGCAGGGCTGGGTTGATGAGTTGTACTCATCACTCGACGAGCTTATGCCACGCGTGAAGCAGGCAGTAGAGAACAAGGAGGTTATCTCGTTTGCATACGTAGGTAACGTTGTTGACCTCTGGGAGCGTTTGGCTGAGGAGGATATCAACGTTGACCTTGGCTCAGACCAGACATCGCTGCACAACCCATGGGCTGGTGGCTACTACCCTGTTGGTTACTCTTACGAGGAGTCTAACCGCATGATGGCTGAGGAGCCTGAGCGCTTCCACGAGTGCGTACGCGAGTCGTTGCGTCGCCATGTGGCAGCCGTAAACAAGCTCACAGCACGCGGTATGTACTTCTTCGACTATGGCAACGCCTTCCTTTTGGAGTCATCACGTGCTGGTGCCGATATCCTAAACGAGGACGGCAAGTTCCGCTACCCATCATACGTTCAGGACATCATGGGTCCTATGTTCTTCGACTACGGCTTCGGTCCTTTCCGCTGGGTATGTACATCAGGCAAGGAGGAGGATCTCGAAATCACCGACCGCATTGCAGCTGAGGTGTTGGAGGAGATGCTCAAGGAGTCGCCACAAGAGATTCAGGGCCAGATGGAGGACAACCTCCACTGGATTCGTGAGGCTAAGCAGAATAAGCTTGTTGTAGGCTCACAGGCTCGTATCCTCTACGCAGACTCTGAGGGTCGTACACGCATCGCCTTGGCATTTAACGAGGCTATCAAGCGTGGCGAGCTCTCTGCACCCGTTGTTCTTGGTCGTGACCACCACGACGTATCGGGTACCGACTCACCATACCGTGAGACTTCGAACATCTACGACGGCTCGCAGTTCTGCGCCGACATGGCTGTTCACAATGTCATCGGCGACTCGTTCCGTGGCGCTACGTGGGTATCTATCCACAACGGTGGTGGCGTAGGCTGGGGCGAGGTTATGAACGGTGGCTTCGGTATGGTTATCGACGGCTCGGAGGACTCGGCACGCCACATCGAGGAGATGTTGCTCTGGGACGTAAACAACGGTATCGCACGTCGTAGCTGGGCACGCAACGAGGGCGCTATGTTCGCCATCAAGCGCCAGATGGAGCGCACTCCACTGCTCAAGGTTACACTTCCAAACCTTGCCGACATGGAGCTTATCAACAAGGTGTATAACGAGAATAAATAAGTAACGCATTATGATTCATTATATTAGCGCAGAGCGTCTAACTATCGCTCGTGTAGAGGAGATTTTGACTAAGGGCTACAAACTTGCTCTTAGCGACGATGCTAAGGCACGCATCAACAAGTGCCGTGAGTATCTCGACCAGAAGACCAAGACCGTAGGTCGTCCTATCTATGGTGTAACAACAGGCTTCGGCTCGTTGTGCAACATCTCGGTAGAGGAGGAGGGTCTATCACAGCTCCAGAAGAACCTTATGATGTCGCACGCATGTGGCACAGGAGAGCGTGTTCCATCGGAGATTGCTCGCCTCATGCTCCTTCTCAAGGTGCAGTCGTTGTCATACGGACACTCGGGCGTGCAGTTAATCACTGTTGAGCGCCTCGTGGATATGTTCAACAACAACATCATTCCTGTGGTATATGAGCAGGGCTCGTTGGGTGCTTCAGGCGACCTCTCGCCTTTGGCGCATATGTGCCTACCACTCCTCGGCTTGGGCCATGTGGAGATCGACGGCGAGGTTGTCGAGGGCAGCGAGATGATGGCAAAGATGGGCTGGGAGCCTATCACACTCTGCTCAAAGGAGGGTCTTGCGCTCTTGAACGGTACTCAGTTTATGTCGGCATATGGCGTCTACTCGCTTATCAACGCTCAGCGCCTCAGCCGTTGGGCTGACCACATCGGAGCAATGTCGTTGGACGCATTCGATGGTCGCATGGAGCCTTTCGAGCACAACGTACACGCCATTCGTCCTCACAACGGTCAGATTGAGACTGCTCGTGCATTCCGCGAGATTTTGGCGGGCTCGGAGATTGGCAAGCAGCCTAAGCAGCATGTTCAGGATCCATACTCATTCCGCTGCATACCTCAGGTACACGGCGCATCGAAGGATACTATCGCCTATGTAGCATCGGTGCTCGAGACTGAGATCAACTCGGCTACCGACAACCCAACAGTATTCCCTGACACCGACGAGGTAATCTCAGCAGGTAACTTCCACGGTCAGCCTATCGCCGTAGCTATGGACTTCTTGGCTATTGCCGTAGCTGAGCTTGGCAACATCTCGGAGCGTCGTACCTACAAGCTTATCTCTGGTACTCGCAACCTTCCTAACTTCCTCGTTGCCAACCCAGGCCTTAACTCAGGCTTCATGATTCCACAGTATACTGCGGCATCTATCGTTAGCCAGTCTAAGGGCTTGTGCTGGCCAGCATCATGCGACTCTATCCCATCGTCGCAGGGTCAGGAGGACCACGTGAGCATGGGTTCTAACGCTGCAACAAAGCTCTGGAAGGTGGTTAAGAACACTGAGCGTGTGTTGGCTATCGAGCTTATGAACTCGGCACAGGCGCTTGAGTTCCGCCACAAGATGACATCACTTAGTTCATCAGCAAGCGTAGAGGCTATGTTCGAGGCATACCGCAAGGTTGTTCCATTTGTGGACAACGACACGGTGATGTATCCTCACATTGCAACATCTGTAACATTCCTTAACGACTATGAGCTTACTCGTTAAAAATATCGGAACGCTCGTAGGCATTGACGAGAGCGGTCGCCTAAAGGTCGAGGGCAAGGCTATGGCTGAGATTGGCATGCTTGAGAATGCATGGCTACTTACCGACGGCGAGCGTATCAAGGACTACGGCACAATGGATACTCTACCCCACATCGAGAACTGCGAGGTTCTCGATGCTGAGGGTGGCTGGCTCTTCCCCTCGTTCTGCGACTCACACACCCACATTGTATATGCTGGCAGCCGTGAGCAGGAGTTCCTCGACAAGATCAATGGCTTGTCGTATGAGGAGATAGCAAAGCGTGGTGGTGGCATCCTCAACTCGGCAGATAGGCTTCACGACACCTCAGAAGATGAGCTATACCGTCAGGCTATGGAGCGCATCGACGAGATTGTGGCTATGGGTACCGGTCTTGTTGAGATTAAGTCGGGCTATGGACTAACGCTCGAGGACGAGCTCAAGATATTGCGCGTCATCAAGCGTATTCGCGAGAGTGCCCCCATCGAGGTACGTGCTACGTTCCTCGGTGCACACGCCGTTGGTCGTGCCTACAAGGGTCGCCAGGCAGAGTACGTCGAGCACGTGTGCCGTGACATGATTCCTGCTGTGGCTAAGGAGAACCTCGCCGACTTTGTCGATGTGTTCTGCGACCGTGGCTTCTTCACCGTGGAGGAGACCGCAAAAATCATGGAGGTGGGTGCTAAGTATGGCTTGCGTGCTAAGATTCATGCCAACGAGCTCGCCATTTCGGGTGGCGTAGAGGTTGGCGTTGAGCACAATGCCCTCAGCGTTGATCACCTCGAGAGCATGGGCGATGAGCAGATTGAGGCACTTCGTGGCACAGACACAATGCCTACGATGCTACCTGGCTGCGCCTTCTTCCTTGGTATTAGCTACCCTCCAGCACGCAAGATGATTGATGCAGGCTTGGCAGTGGCTCTCGCCTCGGACTTCAACCCTGGCACAGCGCCTTCGGGCAACATGCGCTTTGTAGTGTCGCTCGGCTCTATCAAGATGAAGATGACCCCTGCGGAGGCCCTCAATGCCGCTACACTCAACTCGGCAGCAGCGATGGGTGAAAGCAAGGATTATGGCTCTATCACACGTGGCAAGGTGGCTAACTTCTACCTCACTAAGCCACTACCCTCTTTGGCATACCTCCCATATGCTCATCAGACCCCAGTAATTCGCAAGGTTGTGCTCAAGGGAGCAGTAATTAAGTAAGCTATGAAAAGAGTATTATTTTGTACGCTTGCCGCTTTGGTTGTCGGCTGTGTAAACATTGACGAAACAACAAACGTAACTGTGGAAAAGTCAAAGGATAAGATGGTTATGGAGAACATAATGACTCGTCGCTCTATTCGTGACTACAAGCCTGAGGCTGTTAATCGCGAGCAGATGGCACGTGTTATCGAGTGTGGCATCTACGCCCCTAATGCCATGAATAAGCAGACATGGGCGGTGCGTGTTGTCGACGCTCCCGAATTTATCAATGGTGTTACGGAGATTGCCGTAAAGCAAAATCCTAAGCTTAAGGAGCAGCCCAACTTCAAGAACTTCTTCCGCAACGCTCCTACCGTGGCATTCATCGCATGCCCTAAGGAGAGCTATAGCGGCGAGTTCGACTGCGGCCTACTATCTCAGAACATGATGCTCTCGGCATGGAGCATGGGTATCGGCTCATGCTGCTTGGGTAGTGTTATTCCTGTGATGATGTCGGAGGAGGCTAAGCCCTACTACGAGCGTTTGCAACTCCCTGAGGACTACAAATTGCTTATGGCCATCGCCTTTGGCTATCCCGAGGGTGATATTCCTACTGCACCAGAGCGTGATGCAACCAAGGCTTACTACGTTGAGTAACCCTTCTCAAAGTCACAACTTAAATAAAAACTACCTCGCGGGGTAGTTTTTTTTATGTTTTATACATATCTTTGTGGGATAAAACAAAACTCTCATGGCAAAGATTTCCGACTACCTAAAACTTGTAAAGTTTTCGCACACAATATTTGCAATGCCCTTTGCGCTATTGTCGTTCACATATGCATGGATGACAACCGAGCCCGAGAAGCCACTATGGCTGCTACTTTTGCAGGTGGTGGGCTGCATGGTCTTTGCCCGCAATGTGGCTATGGGCTTTAATCGCTGGGCAGACCGTGAGATAGATGCCGAGAACCCACGCACAGCAAATCGAGAGATTCCTGCGGGCGTGATATCGGCACGTGGTGCCATGTGGTTTATCGTGATAAATGCTGTGTTGTTTATCACCCTCGCCTCGCTTATCAACCCATTGTGTGGCTGGCTCTCGCCCGTGGCACTATTTATCATCATGTTTTACAGCTACTGCAAGCGCTTCACGTCGTTGGCCCACATCGTGCTCGGCATATCGCTCGGCATAGCCCCCGTGGGTGCATATATGGCTGTTACGGGAACATCTGTATGGGAGTGCTGGGTGCTCGCACTTATCGTCATGACATGGTGCTCGGGCTTCGACATTATCTATGCTCTGCAAGATGCCGAGTTCGACCGTGAGCGCGGCCTACACTCTATCCCTTCGCGCTTCTCGGTACGCACAGCACTAACAATCAGCGCACTGCTGCACGTTGCAAGCATCACTCTTCTTGTCGTGTTTGCGCAGTCGCAGCCTCAGTCATGGCTATTGTGGGTTGGTTGCTCACTCTTTGCGCTAATTCTCGCCTCGGAGCACTACATAGTAACACCTAAGCGTCAGCGCAACATAGGCATGGCATTTGGCACGTTTAACGCCTTAGCAAGCCTCTCGCTCGCCACGTTCCTCATTCTTAACCTTGTGATATGTGGGTAGGTTTAGCCTTCCTCTCGGCGCTACTTCTCGGACTCTACGACGTAGCTAAGAAGCGCTCGCTCGGGGGCAATGCCGTAATACCGGTGTTGCTGCTAAATACACTATTCTCCACACTGCTGTTTCTTCCTATTATCCTCAGCGCAGAGTGTGGCTTAGGCTGGTTTGCCGACACCTCGTTTGATAGCGGCACAGGGTCTATCGCCGAGCATGGTCTTGTGGCTCTCAAGGCACTTATCACTCTCTCGTCGTGGTTGTGCGGCTACTATGCCATAAAGCATCTGCCACTAACCATCGTTGGTCCAGTGAACGCCACCCGTCCTGTGGTGGTGCTTATCGGCGCTACGCTCATCTTCGGCGAACGCCTAAATTTGTGGCAATGGGGAGGCGTGCTTCTTACTATCGTATCGCTATATCTGCTTAGCATTGCTGGTCGCAAGGAGAATATCAACTTCAAGCAGAGCCGCCATGTGTGGGCACTATTTGCCGCCATGCTGCTTGGCGCTGTGAGCGGTCTTTACGACAAGTATATAATCTCGACACACGAGCTCGATCCTACGTTTGTGCAGAGCTGGTTCTCGACATATCAGCTCGTAATGATGTCCGTCATAGCCATGGTTGTGTGGTTCCCACGCCGCAAGGCTGAGAGGTTCGAATGGAGGTGGACAATACCTCTTATCTCGATTTTTGTGTCGTGCGCCGACTTCTGCTACTACCACGCCCTCGACATGGAAGGGTCTATGATAGCCATTGTGTCGATGATACGTCGCTCGTCGGTTGTTGTGACATTTGCTTGTGGCGCACTGCTCTTTGGCGAGCGCAACCTCCGCACCAAGCTCCTCGACCTTGTACTTATTATTATAGGTATGATCCTGCTTGCTCTCGGCAGCATGTAGGCGGCATAAGATGGAACGTCAGAGAGAGTAGGGAGAGTAGAGAGAGTAGGGAGAATAGAGATAATAGGGAGAATAGGGAAGATTGGGACCTTAGGACCTTAGGACGATTATGATGGTTGCGGACAAATTTCCTAATGGTCTTATTGGTCTTAGGATTATTAGGACGATTAGGCGAGGGTATCACTTCCCTATAAATTCCACCTCAATTAGCGAGATAAATTTGTTGTTAGAAGGGGTTAGGCTTGGTCTATCGCAAAAGAAGACCCCTCGGGATAGTACTTTGACGTACAGCCCGAGGGGTCTTACTTTTAGCGATGGGCCGAGAATGACCCCTTATCACAACAAATTAGTACATGTAGTCGTACTGAGTATAACTCTTATCAAACTTCAGGTCGGCGAGCGATGCTGCCTTCACACCAATGTTGAATGCCCAACTCTTGTGGTTACCAAATGGCACCCATGTGAATGACATCTGCCAACAGTGCAGATCGCGGGCGATAGATATGGAGGTCATCGACATCTTGCGAGTGGCAAAGTCGAAACCTGAGTTGGCGGTAATCATCCACTTCTTCGTGAGCGTGACGCTACCATTGAAGTTTATGGTCTGCGATATCTTCTTATTGTAGCCCGTAGTACCGTTGTTGACATATTGCGCCGAGTAGTTGATACTATAGTTAAAACCGAAGTTCCACGGGATAGAGAAGTCGTAGTACTGACCCGCCATCCACTGTCTGCGTAGCGCAGGGTTAAGCTGTCCATAAGGGTCGGACCACGAGTTGAAGTACTCGGGCGGAAGTGACGTGATGTCGTTACCCGCCACCTGAGCGCTATTCTCGCGCGAGCGGAAGGTGTAGCCGAAGCTCCAGCCTATGTTCTGGATACGGCCAGGGAGGCCTCTACCCCACATCAGCTTGTCGTAGCGCACACCCTGTGGCGACACCTCGTAAGGGTCGAGGGTCATCGAAAGGTTGAGTGCCACGCCCTGATAGATTGTCGTACGCAGCTGTATAGGTAGCGTCGAGAGGCGCATAGAGTCGGCAAGGAAGTTATACGAGCCGTTGATAGATATCTGGTCGATAATCTTTATCTTCTTCACCGTATCTTTTGTACGAATCTTAGCCTCGAGCGACTGCGATAGTCCGAACGTAAGGTTGAACTGCTGACCACTTCCTGGCACGCCATAGGCATTATCGGTAAATGGTGAATAGACCTTGAAACGGCCCGTAGTATCGGTCTGCACAGCCTCGTAGAATCCATACTTCTGACGGCTGAAGTCGGGAGCATACGAGAAGCCAAAGTTAGGGGTGATGGTGTGGCGCACAGCCTGCAACTTACGCTCCTTCTTCTTAGCTACGTATGTACCGTAGATTGTAGTGTTTGCCGATACTGAGGCGTTATAGTTATATATACGCCAGAAGCCATACTCAGGGTCGAGGGTCTCCACGGTGCGGGTCTCGTTGTTCCACTGCTGGCTCACCTTCTTGAAGTACCAACGCTCGGTGTAGTTGAACGATGGGCTAACGTTGATATAGTTAAAAAGCGTGAGCTGCGTAGATACAGGAATAGTATGCTGAATACCATTCTTCATCTTGAGCAGTGTCTGCTTAGTAAATATCTCGTTCTCCTTGGTATTTACCGTATTTGTGAGCTTCATGTTGTAGCTCATCTTAATCTTCTCGTACCAGCGAGCCTTACCCACAGCCTCCTTGCGCTTAAATGGGTTGAAGCTCGACACGTTAAAGGTGATTGTTGGCAGTGTCACGGCAATGGTCTTATCGCGTGAGTTCTGCGACACAGCGAGGTTGAGCGACAACGACAATGGCGTACCCTCCCAGCTCTTAGAGTAAGAGATTGAGGAGTTGGTCTGCGTAGCAAGGATGTCGTTTAGGGTAGTTGCCGAGTAGCGGCTATAGCCACTTGAGGTGAGGTTCACCGAAGCTGAGAATGTCGAGCCAGGGTTTGCCTTAGAGTCCTGCGAGTGCTGCCACTGTATCTTGTAGTTGTTCTGGTTCACATAGTCGGGATCGCCCTTCTCGCCCGAACGTATAGATGAGTACTGAAGGTCGAAAGCACCCTTAAATTTATAGCGCTTGACATACTGCGAGCGTGCCGAAATCTCCCATGAGCCGAGGGTGTAGATACCACCTCGAATAGCGAGGTCCATATGGTCGCCAAACTTGAAGTAGTAGCCCAAATCACGAATGTAGAAACCCTTCTTATCCTCACCATAAGTTGGCATCAAAAGTCCCGACTTAGGACCTTGGCTTACGGGGAAGAAGCCCTCGGGAATACCTGGGAAGTAGATAGGCACATCCTCGAGAACAAGGTAGGCATAGCCCGTGATAACCTTCTTGCCAGGGATAACCTTAGCCTGAGTCATGGCGAGGTAGAAGTGTGGGTGGTCGGTGTGGTCGCACGTAGTGTAAAGACCCTGACCAATATGTATCGAGCCATCGGGCTGCATCTTCACCTTAGAGCCAACCAACCAGCCGTCGCCCTCCTGTGTTGCGATACCCTTGATTACCGCCTTGCGCGAGTCGAGGTTGTAGGTGATGGTATCCATAGAATAGGGCGAGCCACCATCAGAGAACTCGGGGTGAGTCTTCTGCAATTCGCCTTCGACACTATCAGCAAAGCCGTGAGCAAAGACATCTTTAGTCTCCATGTTAACACGCATGAAGTCGGCCTTGAGGGTCATACCCTGATAGGTGACATCACCACCGCGATAGCTATATATCATCTTTTCGCGTGCATCGAATACTACGGAGTCGGTGGCCTTACCCTTGATAATATCGGTTAGCTGCATACCCGACGAGCGACGCTTTGTGGAGTCTTGCTTTGCGGGTGCTGGACGCTGGGCACTATCCGTTTTAGGCTGCTGGGGCGCAACCACCGGACGTTGTGCAGTCGCCACTGAACGTTGCTGCGGAGTAGCCTGTGAGCGAGGCGTGGTGCTACGAGGAGCCTCCGTTGCGGTTGTCACACTGCGCTGCTCGGCACGTCGTAGGGTCGTAGTATCGACATTCGCAAACAAACGCAGACTCTTAGCACCCACCGTCGTAAGTCCCGAGAGTAGGCACACGATAAGCATGAGCGCAAGTGCCAACGTTAGATATTTTGCAAAAAAATGTCTCAAAATTCAATAATTTTTTGTACCTTTGCCGACAAGTCGGCAAAACAGACAAGCAATGCTGTTTTTCAGCCTTTTGCTGCTTGCCGCCTTTAGGCGAGTTTACAACTTATAACTCGCAAAGATAATATTTTTTGGCTAATATTCCCTCTTCAGGCGAAGAAAATATGAGAAAAGTTTTACTCTACATACTCGTTGCTACCCTACTTATCTGGAGCAATAACGCCTTGGCTATGCAAAATGTTGCGTCGCCCAAGGGCAGAGTTGTTGTTTTAGATGCAGGTCATGGTGGTCCATCGCGTCCAGGTGCAGCATATGGAGGCAAGACCGAGAAGGAGCTTAACCTAAAGGTTACACTCAAGGTCAAGGAGCTACTCAACAAGAAGATGCCCAACCTCACGGTTCACCTGACACGTTCGAGCGATGTGGAGCTACACACAAACAAGGTAAGCGACAACCTTCAGCGTCCGAAGATGGCTAACGAGAAGGGCGCCGACCTCTTTGTGTCGATACACGCAAATGCTGCGGGCGACAACGTAACATCGGGAGCCGAGGTAATTGTATTGTCACTCGACGGCAAGACGCAAGGTCAGACACAAAGGCGAACTACCGCAAGCAAGGATAATGAGGACTATATTCACATCGACAACATCGACAAGACATCGTTGGCATATATCGAGGCGTTGTCGATATTGATGAACAACGACCCTATCAACCGAACTTTTGGTGAGATTGTGGGCACTAAGTTCAAGAGCATTGGTCGTAAGTGGCGTGGCGTCAAGGTCTATCCCGAGAAGGTGTGGACCGTGCTCTACCCTCTTCGTGCGCCGGGCGTAATTATTGAGATGGGATTTATGACATGCCCCTCAGAACTCGAGTATATGGCTTCGGAGAGTGGTCAGCTGGCAATAGCAACAGCCATCAGCGATGCTATTATCGAGTATTTCGAGCGCCTCGAGCAGATGACAATCAGAGATGAGGGCACGGCAGTAGCGAAGGAGGTGACAACCGCCACCGAAACAAAGGCAGAGGTTAAGGCCAGTGTTAAAGAGGGCTACACAATACAGCTTATGGCGAGTGCCAGTCAGCTAACCGACAAGGCAAAGAGATTTGGCGAGCTTAGCAGCGGTGTCATAGAGCTTATTGGCAAGGGTAGCTACAAATATAAGTACTGCTATGGTGAGTATGCTACACTCAGCGAGGCTAAAGCCCATCTGGAGCGTGTAAGCCAAATATTTGGCGATGCCTACATCGTGCAGTATAAGGGCAACGAGCTAAAATAGAACGAAATAGAAATAATAAAATAGAAGAAAGATGAAAATTCGTAAAGAGTTTAAAATTGGAGTTTTTGCCGTAGCAGTGATCTTGGTATCATGGTGGGGCATTAAGTGGTTGCAGGGTCAGAACCTACTACTTTCAAGCAATTCGTACTACGCTTACTACGAGGATGTTAGCGGTCTTATGGTATCATCGCGCGTAATGCTTCGTGGCGTACAGGTTGGTAATGTTCAGAATATTGAGCTCGAAGAGGACAAGGTGCGCATCGAGATGCTTATCGAGGACGAGTATGCAGCACTTATCCCTGCTAACTCTGTTGCCGAGCTCGGCTCAGCAAGCCTCATGGGTGGTACACAGATCTCTATCATTCAGGGCGATTCACGCGAGATGGTTAAGCCCGAGGCAGTTATCACAGGCCGCATCAAGCCAGACTTGGTAGGCACCATGAGCGATAAGGCGGGCGAGCTTCTCGACGGCCTTAACACCACTGTTGGCGGCATCAACGAGCTACTTAGCACAAATCGTGAGGCTATCGACAACATGATTACCAACCTCGAGGCGATGACAATGTCTATCAACTCGATGCTTAGCGCTGCTCGCAACGACATCAATGGCACACTAAGCAACCTACGCTCATTCACCGGTACGCTTGCTGCAAATAGCGGCCGTATCGAGGCCATGATTGGCAACCTCGACAAGGTTACAACCGACCTTGCTGAGGCTAACTTCGTTGAGCAGCTCGACTCTACACTCACATCACTCGACTCTATTGTCAAGACTATCGAGGAGGGCGATGGCACTGCCGGCATGCTCATCAACGACAAGGCTCTCTACGAGTCACTCAACAGCGCTGGCGACAACCTCGCTCAGCTACTCGAGGACCTCAAGGCTAACCCTATGCGCTACGTTCACTTCTCATTGTTTGGCAAGAGCGAGGAGCAGATAGCCGAGAAGGCGGCAAAGAAGGCTGCAAGAGAGCAGAAGAGAGCTGAGAAGAAGGCAGCAAATAGCGAGGAGTAGTCAAAGCATAAAAGGCTAACAAGCAATGATTTATCCTGCCAATTTCGAGGGGCGAGTAGGCTTCGACCGCATACGCAGTCAGATTATAGATGCTTGTTCGATGCAGTCATCACGTGAGATGATTGCATCGGAGAGCTTCTCACGCTCTATGCGCGACATTACCGAGCGTCTGGAGCTTGCCGACCAGATGCGTCAGGTGATAATGATGGAGCCTGGTGCCGATATTTCTGAGCAGGAGGATATACGCGAGATTGTCGATAAGATTGGCGTTGAGGGCAGCTATCTCACATCCGAGGAGTGTGCAACGCTATGTCGCTCACTACGCCTTGCAGCCTCAATCGTAGGCTTTATCCTATCTCGCAAAGAGGGCAGCTACCCCGCTTTGGAAAGGCTATCACGCCGTGTTGAGATATTTCCACATCTGCAATCTGCCATCGAGCGTGTTGTAGATGACAAGGGCGAGGTGCGCTCATCGGCATCTGCCGAGCTTGCCGACATTCGTCGCTCGATACGCGAGCACGAGGGTCAGGTAGCTAAGCGCCTACAACAGGTGTTGCAACATGCCAAGTCGGCGGGCATTGTCGATGCCGACGCGATGATATCTATTCGTGATGGCCATGCAGTAATCCCCGTGCAGGCAGCCAACAAGCGCAAGCTCTCGGGATTTATCCACGACGAGTCGGCAACGGGTCGCACGGTATATATCGAGCCAGTGGAGGTTGTCGAGCTAAACAACGAGCTACGCGAGTTGGAGTATGCCGAGAAGCGTGAGATAGTGCGCATCTTAACCGACCTTACGGCAACACTACGCCTCGATGTTGCGGGACTTAGAGAGATCGAGAGCTACCTAACGACAATCGACATGCTACGAGCCAAGGCTCGCTGGGCGATAGATAATGGCGCTGTTAAACCTATCATCTCGACAGAGGGTCGCCTACTACTGCGCAAGGCGCGCCACCCTCTCTTGGAGCAGAGTCTAAAGCAGCAACATCGCTCGATAGTTCCGCTCGACATGGAGCTAAATGCGGAGCAGAGAATATTGGTAATCTCGGGACCTAATGCGGGTGGTAAGTCGGTGTGTCTTAAGACCACGGGCATACTACAATATATGGTGCAGTGTGGATTCCTTGTGCCAGCCCTCGAGAACTCCGAGTTTCCACTTTTCGACTCGCTGATGATTGACATTGGCGACCAGCAGTCTATCGAGAACGACCTGTCGACCTACTCGTCGCACCTGGTCAATATGAAGGCGATGCTCGGTGAGGCCTCGGAGCGCACACTGATACTTATCGACGAGTTTGGCTCGGGCACAGAGCCTACGATAGGTGGCGCAATATCGGAGGCGATACTCGAACGATTGGTTGAGCGCAAGGCATACGGTGTGATAACCACACACTATGCCAACATCAAATATTTTGCCTCGCGCCACGATGGCGTTGCCAATGGTGCTATGGCATTTGATGTCAAGAACATACAACCACTATTCAGCCTTGAGATGGGCAAGCCTGGCAGCTCGTTTGCCATCGAGATTGCCCGCAAGACAGGACTACCAGAAGATATCATTCGCAACGCCATGGACAAGGCGGGCGAAGACCACATAAACCTCGAGAAGCAGCTACGCGAGATTGCCCGCGACAAGCGCTACTGGGCAGAGAAGCGTGACCGCATACGCCTAACCGACCGCAAAGTAGAGCAGCTCGAGCAGACATATAGCGACCGTCTGCAAAGCATCAAGGAGGAGCGCAAGCAGATACTTGAGAAGGCACGTCGTGAGGCTGCCGACCTTGTGGCTGAGGCTAACCGCACCATCGAGAATACGATTAAGGCTATCCGCGAGTCGCAAGCCGAGAAAGAGCTAACACGCACCGTGCGTAAGGAGCTTACCACATTTGCCGAGGAGTCGGTATTCGACTGGAAGGCGCACGAGGATAAGCTTGAGGCAGAGATGCAGCGCCTGGCACGTCGTCGCGAGAGGCGTGAGCAACGAGCAAAGGAGCGCGAGGAGCAGACCGAGAAGCTGAAGCCCGTAGAGCCAGCACCAATCAAAATTGAGGTAGGCTCAAAGGTGCGCATCGATGGTCAGGAGATACCTGGCGTGGTGCAGCTTATCAAGGGCAAGAAGGCTCAGGTGGCATTCGGTCAGATGATTATGATGGTTGAGCTAAGCCGACTAAAGGGCGTATCGTCAGCCGAGTTTAAGCGCGCCACACGCACCGACGCACCACGCACCGTGGTGTCGGTGGATATTCGTGAGCGCAAGCTTAACTTCCGCGACAACATCGATGTACGCGGTATGCGCTCAGTGGAGGCACTAGCAATGGTCGAGGATTTGATAGATGATGCCTTGATGGTTGGTGTCTCGGGCGTGACTATTCTTCACGGCAAGGGTACGGGAGCTCTCAAGGAGGAGATACGCAAATATCTACGCACCGTGCGCGACATCGACTCGATTAAGGACGACCATGCCGACCGTGGTGGCGCAGGAATTACAGTGGTGACTTTCAAACGTGACTAAAAAGCATATAGATGAACTATCTATTATCTGAAATAGCCCAAATTGTGGGTGGCGAACTGCGTGGCAACGACCTAAGAGTGGGTAACGTTGTCACCGACTCACGCAGCATAACCTCATCTGAGGGGGCATTGTTTGCAGCTATCAATGGCAAGAACCATGATGGCCACAACTACATCGAGCGCATGCTTAAGCGTGGCGTTAAGTGCTTCATCGTCGAGCGCGAGGTGGCACTCAACGAGGATTGTGGCATGGTCATCGTAGGCTCAACGCTCGAGGCACTACAGCTTCTGGCTACGCACCACCGCAAAGAGTTTAAGGGCATGGTTGTGGGCATCACCGGCTCGAATGGCAAGACAATAGTCAAGGAGTGGGCAGCACGCTCGCTACCCTCGTCGATACGTTCGTTTGCCTCGCCAAAGAGCTACAACTCGCAGCTGGGCGTGGCCCTCTCGCTACTCATGCTTAGTGGCGAGGAGCAAATAGCGCTCATCGAGGCGGGCATATCACAGGTAGGCGAGATGGAGCGCCTGGAGCGAATGATTGAGCCCGATATAGTAGTATTTACATCTATTGGCGACGCACACTCAGCAAACTTCCTAAACATCGAGCAGAAGATCGACGAGAAGCTAAAGCTTGCCTCACGTGCCCGCACAATAATATATAGTAAGGAGTATCAGTCGCTCGCCGAGAAGATCACAAAACAATACTCGGAGCGTGAGCTCATTGACAGTAGCCGTGAGCGCATCGAGGATACATTGGAGCTAAATGCGGCATTGGAGATTGACGCAGCACACGTGGCAGCACTAATGCACAAGCTTGGCTACTCGGTCGATGGTGCAGTATTCTCGGCAAAGGTTGCCATGCGCCTTGAGCTAAAGGAGGGCATCGACAACTCGATGATTATTGACGATACGTATAACTCGGATATCAACTCCGTGATTGTGGCTCTCGACGCTCTGCATCGTCAGTCGATGGGTCGTCGCAAGATTGCCGTAATCTCGGACATCTTGCAGAGCGGCACTCCCTCGGAGGAGCTATACCGCCGTGTTGCCGAGGCCGTTAAGAGCGCTGGTGTTGACCACCTTATCGGCGTGGGCGAGAACATTGCCAAGCATAGCAACCTCTTCGACTATAACGCCTCGTTCTACTACACCACCGACGAGCTTATCGAGAACTTCGGTCGTGAGCGCTGGGCAGACTCGGTAATACTTATCAAGGGTAGCCGTGACAGCCGTTTTGAGCGTCTTAGCCGACTACTCGAGCGACGCACACACACAACAACCCTCGAGGTCGATCTATCAGCAATGAAGAAAAACCTCGACTACTTCCGTAAGCACCTACCACAGCAGCACCCCGTTGTTGCCATGGTCAAGGCATGGAGCTACGGCACGGGCGACGTGGATGTGGCACGCATGCTCCAGCATGAGGGCGTGGCATACCTCGCTGTGGCATTTGCCGACGAGGGCGTGACACTACGCTCAAAGGGAATTACAATGCCTATCGTGGTGCTCAATGCCGACCACGACAGCTTCGACGTGATGATATCTCACGACCTTGAGCCTGAGATATATAGCTTCCAGTCGCTCGACGAGTTTCGTCGTGCCGTGCACCGCGCAGGAAGGGAGCACTACCCTATCCACATCAAGCTCGACACAGGCATGCACCGCCTCGGCTTTATGGAGGACGAGGTAGACCTACTCGGTCGTGCAATACACCTCGACACATCGCTACGCATAGCCTCGATATTCTCACACCTATCGTGTGCCGATGTACCAGCAGAGGACGACTTCACACGCTCACAAATTGAGCTCTTCGACTATATGAGCTCGCAGCTTATCGAGTGGCTCGACTACACACCTCTGCGCCATATCGCCAACTCGGCAGGTATAGTGCGCTTTAAGGAGGCGGCATTCGACATGGCACGTTTGGGTCTTGGTCTATATGGCTTTGGCTATGAGCATAACGACAAACTAATCCCCGTGGCTACGCTCTCAACACGCATCGTGCAGATTAAGCAGCTGCAGCGTGGCGAGTCGGTGGGCTACGGCCGCTCAAAGCGCCTTGAGCGTGATACAATAACCGCCACAATACCTGTGGGTTATGCCGACGGCCTTGACCGCCACTTGGGTGGTGGCAGATGGAGCGTGAGCGTTTGTGGCAAGCGCGCACCAATCATCGGTCGCGTATGTATGGATAGCGCAATGATCGACGTTACCGACATCGAGGGCGTTCAGGTGGGCGACAAGGTTACTATATTCTCTGCCGAAAAGGGTCTTACGCTCGAGGAGATGGCCCAGACACTCGATACTATATCGTACGAGATAATGACCTCGATTTCGGCACGTGTAAAACGCATATACACAGAGAGATAATGAAGGGAACTATATATATGATACCATGTCCCATTGCCGAGCACGACTCGGTGTGGGAGGTACTACCAAAGGCTAACCTCGATATAATGAACTCGCTCGACTACTTCATTGTCGAGAATGTTCGTTCGGCACGTCGCTTCCTATCAAAGGCAGGTATCGAGCGCAAGATTGACGAGTTGGAGTTTGTGGAGCTAAACGAGCACACCACCTCGGCTGCCGACATTGAGCGCATGCTACGCCCAATATTGGCGGGTCGCTCGGCGGGAGTTATCTCTGAGGCGGGCGTACCAGGTGTTGCCGATCCAGGTGCCGACATCGTTGCCTTGGCACACCGTCATGGCGTGCGTATAGTGCCCCTTGTAGGTCCATCATCGATACTCATGGTAATGATGGCATCGGGACAGAATGGTCAGTCGTTTGCCTTCAATGGCTACCTACCAATCAAGGAGCCAGATCGCTCGCGCACAATACGCAACTACGAGCGTCGAGCACAGCAAGAGCATCAGGCACAGATATTTATCGAAGCGCCCTATCGCAACATAAAGCTCTTCGACACGTTGCTAAGCACCCTTTCAGCAAAGATGCGACTAACCGTGGCATGCGACATTACATCAAAGGAGGAGATAATCCTTACACGCACCATCGAGGAGTGGAAGAAGAGTGGAGTGCCAAACATCGAAAAACGACCAACAATATTTGTATTAGGCATATAATTTGTTCAATATAGTATGTTGAATGTCTAATAATAATATTAAACAAATAGATAATAAATTGATTTAGAACTAGATATGAAGAAAAATAAAAACACAGAGCAGGTAGAGGAGCAGGAGGTAAACACACCCCAGAGCGACAATATGGCAGAGGAGGCTCAGCCAACATCGGACAATGTGGCAGTTGAGCCAACGCTCGAGGAGCAGATTGCAGCATGGAAAGATAAGTATCTTCGTCTTCAGGCTGAGTTCGACAACTTCCGCAAGCGCACCATCAAGGAGAAGATGGAGCTTGTGGAGCGTGGTTGCGAGGGCGCTTGGAAGTCAGTATTGCCTATTTTGGACGACATGGAGCGTGCAATAGCTGCATCGAAGAAGAGCGACGACATCGAGGCATTGCGTCAGGGCGAGGAGCTCGTGATGAAGAAGTTTGAGAGCGTGTTGCAGGGTGCAAACATCACCGCTATCGACTGCATCGACAAGCCATTTAACGAGGAGGAGCAGGAGGCCGTAGCACGTTTTGCTGCGGGCGAGGAGAAGCGTGGCTTGGTTATCGACTGTGTGCAGCGTGGCTACAAGATTGGCGAGCACGTGTTGCGCTACGCTAAGGTTGTAGTTGGCGAATAATTTATTTGACTATGGCAGAGAAGAGAGATTACTATGAGGTGTTAGGCGTTGAGCGCAACGCCGATGCCGAGACCATAAAGAAGGCATATCGTAAGGCAGCTATCAAGTTCCACCCCGACAAGAACCCTGGCGACAAGGAGGCTGAGGAGAAGTTCAAGGAGGCGGCTGAGGCCTACGACGTGCTATCGAACGAGGATAAGCGTGCCCGCTACGATAGATTTGGTCATGCAGGCATGGGAGGTGCTGCCGGTGGCGGTGGCTTCTCAGGATTCTCGGGCGGAGGATTCTCTATGGAGGATATTTTCGAGCAGTTTGGCGACATCTTCGGAGGTGCCTTTGGTGGTGGCTTCGGTGGCGGCCGCTCATCACGCTCACGCACAGTAAACCGTGGTAGCGACATTCGCATCACTGTGAAGCTCAGCCTTCAGGAGGTTGCTGAGGGCGTGACCAAGAAGCTCAAGATTAATAAAACTGTGGCGTGCGATAAGTGTGGCGGTAGCGGCGCTAAGGACTCATCGTCATACACTACATGTACGCAGTGTAACGGCTCGGGATATGTCATTACGGTGCAGAACTCTTTCTTTGGCCGCATGCAGACGCAGAGCGTATGTCCTACGTGTGGTGGTCAGGGTCGCATCATCAAGGAGAAGTGCTCGAAATGTAATGGCGAGGGCACAGAGCGTGGACAGGAGATTATCGAGGTAAAGATTCCTGCGGGCGTTAGCGACGGCATGATGCTTACGGTGCGTGGCAAGGGTAACGCTGCTCGCAATGGTGGCGTGAGTGGTGATTTGTTGGTTGTTATCGAGGAGGAGCACTCACCAGAGCTTATCCGCGATGGCAACGACCTTATCCACAACCTCAACATCACCGTGACAACAGCACTTCTTGGTGGCGAGGTAGAGGTGCCAACAATCGATGGCAAGGCTCGCATCAAGATTGCACCAGGAACACACGCTGGCAAGGTGTTGCGTCTTCGTGGCAAGGGTCTGCCCGACGTAAATGGCTATGGCCGTGGCGACATCATGGTGGTCATCGACATCACCATTCCCGATGAGCTTACCAAGGAGGAGCGCAATCTCGTTGAGAAACTCGCCGAGCAACCTAACTTTAAGCGTGCTTCGGGCATCGAGTCGCAGAACATCTTCGAGCGCATGAAGAACTTCTTCCGCTAAAAAAATTATACTATGTCGATATTTCGTCCACATAAGACTAAGCCGAGGCAGTTCAACTACATACCTCGCTACTACGACCCCGTAAAGGAGGAGCGTAACTTGCGTCGTAAGCAACTACATGGCACATCGTCCGAGAGCGATGGCGAGGAGTATATTCCTGGCAAGTATGTCCGCACACAGCGCGAGGCACGCGAGATATCGCGTGGTGAGCGTAGCGACGAGGGCATGTCGAAGATTCGTGGCTTAGTGGTTGTGACGGTGGTCATAGCCCTTGGCGTGATGTGGCTTTTGCCCCACATCATGAACTTTGTGATTGCCGCAAGCGAGGAGAAGCAGGCAACAAACGGCACCGCACAGCAGATGGGTGGCGAGGAGGTGATAACACCTCTCGACTTTGTAATTAACGAGAGCATCGACATCGAGAATATGGAGGGCATCGAGAGCCTCGATGATGAGATGATCGACGAGCTTGAGAAGTCGGAGTGGCGCAACAAGCGCATTATTATAGTACCAAACGAGTAGTTTACCCCTATTAGGAATGAACCGCATAAAACTTCTACCCGAGATTGTAGCCAATCAGATTGCCGCTGGTGAGGTGGTAAATGCGCCGTCGAATGTCGTCAAGGAGATGATGGAGAATTCGATAGACGCAGGGGCGAAGTGTGTGAAGGTGAACTACAGAGCGGGTGGCAAGGAGCTTATACAAATTATCGACGACGGCGTAGGCATGTCGGCAATAGATGCACGCATGGCATTCGACCGTCACGCAACAAGCAAGATTGAGTCGATAGAGGATGTATACAAGCTGCATACGTTTGGCTTCCGTGGCGAGGCACTTGCATCAATCGCTGCCGTGTCGGAGGTTGAGCTACGCACACGCCGCGAGGAGGACGAGGTGGGAACACTCACGATGATGAGTGGTGGCGAGTATCGCTCGCAGACACCTGTGTCTTGCTCGAAGGGCTCGCAGTTTATGGTGCGCAACCTCTTCTACAACGTGCCCTCACGACGCAAGTTTATCGACGGCGACAACTCGCGCCTATCGTCACAAATCAAGCAGGAGTTTATGCGTGTGGCGCTCTGCAACCCGCAGGTCGAGTTCGAGCTTAGACAAAATGATGCACTACTCTATCAGCTTAAGCCAACAAACCGTGCAGGTAGAATTGTTGACATCGTAGGCAAGCACATCAAGCAAAACCTCATTGATGTAGAGGTAGATACGTCGGTAGCACGCATCGAGGGATACGTTGGTCGTCCATCGGCTGCAAAGAAGCGTAACAATGAGCAGTATCTATTTGTCAATGGCAGATATTTCTACTCACAGGCTATGCAGCGCACCATTATCCGCGCCTACGAGAAGCTAATACCCGAGGGTTGCCTACCCTCATACTTTATATATATTACGGTAGATCCAGAGCGTGTGGATGTGAATGTGCACCCCCAGAAGACTACCGTTAAGTTTGCCGATCACGACGTGATACTCGAGATTTTGCAGGCAGCCATTCGCGAGACCTTGGCAAAGAGTGGTGCTGTACCACTCATGGACTTTAGCCTTGAGAACAGAATGGAGATCCCCGTTATGAGTGGCGAGCAGAGGGTATATCGCGAGCCACGCATCGGCACAAATAGCGAGTATAACCCCTTCAAGGAGGAGTATATCGACCCTACGGCAGTGATGCCCGACATACCATTCACTGGTTTCGACGTGCCATATACCGACGCGCCGATAACAACACCACGCACCAAGATGGTTAACGAGCCTGACGAGGAGTACACTTTACAAACATCGTCCCTCACGCCATCAACCGTAATCGAGTATATCGACGAAGAGGTGGAGCAGACATCGTTCGACTATGTGGAGTCGTCGATGACGCTTACGAGCCCAACACTTGGCGAGGTGATAAACGTAGGTGGCGGCTATGCCATTGCCATGTGCAACTCGCGTTGCGTGGTTGTATGCCTACGTCGTGCTCGTGAGCGAGTATTATACGAGGAGATTTTGCGCTCGACAATGGTAGGAGCAGTGCCCACACAGCGACTATTCTTTGCCGAGGAGCTAACGCTATCGTTGGAGGAGTATCAGCTGTTGGAGGCTCACGCTACGGAGTTTGCAGCCCTGGGCTTCGAGATTGAGTATCGTGGCGAGGGGGTAATATCGGTTGCGGGTCGCCCTGCAATACTCGACCAGACGACACCTATCGACGAGCTGCTATACGAGCTTCTGCATGGCATTGAGCATGGCAAGATGCCGCTTGAGGAGGAGCGTCGTCGCCTTGCCGAGCTTATGGCACGCCGAGGTAGCGCAGGATATGAGCGCAAGACAAAGACCACTGAGGCTGAGGAGATTGTGCGTGCATTGCTTAAGTGCGACGACTATAGCTTCACCGCCTCGGGAGCACCAATCATAGCAGAGATAACACACGACGAGCTACGCTCAAAGCTCGCAAAATAGTAAATAGAGGATATGACAACAATGGAATATAGACCAAAAACGCCACCCGCAGTGCAGAACCTACTTATTGCCAACTGCGTGGTATTTCTTGCGATGATGCTTCTCGACAAGATGCGCATCTACGAGCTATTTGCTCTATTCCCCATGCCAAGCCCATTCTTCAAGATATGGCAGCCCGTGACATATATGTTTATGCACGGCGACTTCTCGCACCTATTCTTCAACATGTTCGCCTTGTGGATGTTCGGTCGAGGCTTGGAGCAGGAGTTGGGTACTAAGCGTTTCTTGACATACTACCTTGTATGTGGCATTGGTGCCGGCCTTGTGCAGCTTGGCGTGGCACAAATCGACCTTATGCGACTATCTGAGGCATCTATTCTCTACCAATCATATCTCTGCACCCCTACCGTTGGTGCATCGGGTGCGGTATTTGGCTTATTGTTGGCATTCGGCATGCTACACCCCAACGCTACAATTATGCTACTCATACCACCTATTCCGATGAAAGCCAAGTGGTTTGTGATAATATATGGTCTGCTCGAACTCCTCTTCGGCGTGTCGGGCAAGATGGATAGCGTAGCACACTTTGCCCACCTCGGAGGTATGTTCTGGGGCTGGTTGCTGCTCATTTGGTGGAGATATAGTGACAGTCGTAAATATAGATACTAACTAAAACTTAAATAATATGTCAAAAAAGGAGAATTCGCAGTATAACGGAATTTTCGGTTCGGCAAAGGGTGGTGAGCGCCGTTCATTTGCCTCTACTCTGTTTACCATTATACTGCTGGCAATTACCCTCTCGCTAAGTCTTGCACTGGTCATTGCATACCTCACGCCACATGTGCCCCCAGCAATGTTTGGACAGTTTACCATCGTGGGCCTCTTCGCTCCGGTGCTCTTCATGATGGTCATGGTGTGCACACTGCTATGGCTTGTTATGCGTCGCTGGACTTTGGCGCTGATATTCATGATCTTGCTTATTCCTGG
The DNA here is from genome assembly GCA_017631275.1 of Alistipes sp. Classification (GTDB taxonomy): domain Bacteria; phylum Bacteroidota; class Bacteroidia; order Bacteroidales; family Rikenellaceae; genus Alistipes. The sequence continues at coordinate 1,093 of JAGBTQ010000016.1, read as the reverse complement.
TTTCTTCCACTTCAAAGACTTCTTCAACATGGAGGTTATGTACGAGGAGCAGAAGCCAGAGAACAATCGCGAGCTTACGATTCTTACGCACAACGTACGTGGCTTCTACAACGACAATGGCAACCGTCGAGTGTTGGACTACGTCAAATATTTGGCAAAGAACGAACTGCCAGATGTTGTTTGCTTGCAGGAGTTTCCACGCGATGCGCAGGGCATCAAGGCTATCGACACCCTGTTTGAGGGTAGATGGGACATCGTCTATACGGCTGAGGCCGAGGAGGGCGGCGAGTATGCAGTGCGCACATATAGCCGCTACCCTATCATTCGCCAAGGCAGCGTTGCGGGCGAGGGTCGCGGAACATCGCATTGGTGCGACATCGTATATAAACAATACGACACTATCCGCATCTTCAACAACCACCTATATACCACAAGCATCTCGAAGGACGACTCTGAGGATATAGCACGTGGCAAGATTTTGCAGGATGGCGACCGCATGCGCAGCATCGTAAACCGCATTGCCGACAACTCCTCTATTCGTGCCTCACACGTAGATACGCTACGTTATATCATCGACAACACTCCATATCGACAGATTGTGTGTGGCGATTTCAACGACACACCTATGTCGTATGTATATAGCCAGCTAAGCGAGAACCTCTACGATGCCTTTGTGGAGAGTGGCAATGGTTATGGCTACACGTTCCGTCCAATGCGCGGTATGTTGCGTATCGACTATATCCTTCGTAGCGAGGGTCTTGAGTCGTTGGGCTACGCAGCCGACGAAAGTGCTACATTTAGCGACCATTTGCCTGTTTACGCACGCTTCAAGGTGGCAAAGCAGTAGGCGCTAACAACCATAGTATCAGCCTCATACCATCATCGGGATAGTATGAGGCTTTTTTGTTTTTAATAATTCTTGGTTGTTTAAAAAATTATTTTTAACTTTGCGCGCTATTATTAACTAATTTAACATTTTGTAACAATGCCAAAAATGAAAACAAATGCCGCTGCAAAGAAGCGTTTTTCTTTCACCGGCACAGGTAAGATCAAGCGTAAGCACGCTTATCACAGTCACATCCTGACAAAAAAG
>JAGBTQ010000004.1 GCA_017631275.1 Alistipes sp. | reverse complement strand
TTCAGAGAAATCTGATGCCCAGATGGCGGAATCGGTAGACGCGCTGGTCTCAAACACCAGTAGGTTCACCCCTGTGCCGGTTCGACCCCGGCTCTGGGTACTGAAAGAGAGAAACGAAAGTTTCTCTCTTTTTTTATTGTGCGCTTGAAATTTTATACTTATTTTTGTACGACAACTGAAAACCAAAGAGAATGAACACACTTATAATTATCATCTTAGTTGCTGTTGTAGCACTGCAATTTATTCAGCTTAAGAAGATTACAAAGCTAACACGCGAGGTAGAGGCGCTACGCGACGAGCGAAACATCAACACCGAAGCGACACACAAAACCGCAGAGGCTATTGAGCCAGTAGCAGAGGAGCGTACCGTGGCAATGGAGGCTAAGGAGCATACGGCGGTCGTGGTGGAGAAGATCGAGGAGCCTACACCAGCCGTAGAGAAGGTTGCTGAGGAGGTTGCTGAGCCTGAGAAAGAAGAGCCTATTACTGAGGAGGTTGCTGAACCCGTTATTGAGGAGCCAAAGCCAGCCGAGAAGCCAAAGGCGAAGAAGGCAAAAAAGGAGCGCAAGGAGATTGGCTCGGAGGATATTCTCTACTGGACTATCCTCGGCGTGATTGCTGCGCTAAGCATCTTCTTTGCAATTGCGCTATAATTAAAGAATAACACTCATTATCACACAGTTATGAAGGTACAGATTGTAAACAAATCAGCATACGAGGCGCCATTCTATGCCACCGTATACTCTGCGGGCATGGACCTCAAGGCGAACATCGAGGAGCCTATAACCCTTGCACCACTACAGCGTGCCATGGTACCTACAGGCCTATATATCGCACTTCCCGAGGGCACAGAGGCGCAGATACGCCCACGTAGTGGTCTTGCTGCGAAGCATGGTGTAACGGTGCTCAACACCCCAGGCACTATCGATGCCGACTATCGTGGCGAGATAAAGGTTATCCTCGTAAACCTCTCTAACGAGCCATTTACCATCAACCCTGGCGAGCGCATCGCCCAGATGGTTGTTGCCCGCTACGAGAAGGTTGAGTGGAACGAGGTAGAGAGCCTCGATGAGACTGAGCGTGGCGCAGGTGGCTTCGGCTCAACGGGCACAAAGTAACCCACATATATAGATAAACAACAAATGCCGTCACATGACGGCATTTGTTGTTTATATTCAACCTTCGCGGCGAACCAAAGAGCTAGCGCTATTTAACGTGACGCTTGACAATATTTCTGTATGCTTTAAAACTACTATGAGTGAACACTGTTGAGCCACCGAACTCCTCCTCGCCACTCTGCTCATACTCACGATCCGATATCAACGAATAACGCTCGGCATAGCCAATAGTCTGATTAACAACATCGATAGGTAAGCGCTCAGTCTTATCCCAAGTGTAGTTTAATTCTAAGCCGTGAGGCGTAACATGCTTATGTGTAAAGATAATGTCGCTACCCTCAAGCTTATATCTGCCATAAGATACATCGCCATACTGCTGAACAAGTGCAAATGTGCCATTGTCGAAAATAAGGTAGAACACCATAGCACCTGGCATCACCCATACGCCCTGTAACCAGCTAGAGGTAATATATGGGCTAACAGCAATAGTAGGCGTGGACTGCACATAGGCACTTGAGACATAGCCCTCGACACCATCGAGGCGCACCTTAAGCCAATTGCCCTCGACGCTAAGAAGCTCAGCACCCTTCGGGCCATTACGAAGCTGACCAAGAACAGCCGATTTCGCTGTAGGCTGCGCACGAATATTTAAATAGCCATCATAGGCATTAGAATATACCATAGGTACAGCAGGCTCAGTAGCCACTACAGTCTCAGCAACAGCATCACCCTGCGTATTCTGCGCATCATTGGTCTTCTGTCCGCACGACACCAAAAGCAACAACGAGGTTGCAAATAAAAATAATCTCTTCATAAATTAGACTTCAGTTTGATAATTAGCGATAACAAAGTTATAAAATATTTATTGAAAAAAAAGAAATAATAGAGGCATTTTTTAAAAGTTTAGGCAAATTATAAAAATTCGGCTTATTGGTCAAAATTCTAACCACGAACACCCAAGTACCAGAGCAATAAGTTACACACGCCCATAAACAAAAAAAAGAGGAAACCCTCTCGGATTTCCTCTATAATGGAACAATACATCGAAATTTCTAACCGATTTGTAGCATAGGAATATTAACGAAAACGGCAGCCACACAATGTGACTGCCGATATTATGTATTCGGATTATTCAAAGAATTGTTAAAATCCACTAAATATCCTCGTGCATTAGTATTTCCTCCTTTATAGAGGCGAGGTGAGAGGTACATCAAAGTCAATCTGATTGACGGTGAGTACCGTAACTTGCTGCCCGTTGTATAGTCCTGAGCACTCAGCACCGAGCAGGCGCCCCTCGCTTTTTGAGAAACGAGCAATAATCCCGACCTTGTCGCCCCTAGTGCTGACTATGATCATATCGCCTTCCTCTCGGAATTTTAGCAGTATACCCGTTAACAAAGCGTACTCATTCAATTTATCAATCGTTGAGAATGGAGTGAGGTCGATTCCTCCGTGGGGTCGTTCGAGTACTAATTGTCCATTTTGGTAGCGTCGATAGCTTTCGCCGTCATAGAGTTCCATAGAACTAGACTGATCCTGCCATTTGATAGCCATTTTGATTTTTGAGCCCTCTTTGCGAATCTCGACGGTGCCCTGCATTGGAGTGCCATCGAAATCAATATCATAGAGTTCCCGTGAACTCTTGTTTTCGGTAACATTTGCGGTAAATCGAACGAGACAGTTGTCAGATTCGAGAAGTTGAGTCATTGCTCGTTCGACCACCTCGCGGGCGGTGCTGGTCTGCACGCCTTTGATACCAACGAAGAGGGCGATAGCAACTACTGCGGCAATACCTCCAACGCGTGCAAATTGCCAAATAAAGCGTCGGCGCGGTGCGGGTGCAGTGACTTTAAATTCGAGGTTGGTTGATGGGGCGAATCGGGGCGAGAGGATATCGGCCACGCGATTGTCCGAATAGTGGTCTAAATTGTTGGTCTTCATAGTGATTACTTGTTTTTAATTGTTAGATTAACCCGCGATCTGCTAGAGCTTCGCGCAGTTTGTCGATACCGTAGCGAAACCGCGACTTTGCCGTTGTGAGCGGTATGTCGCAGATCGCAGCGATCTCAGAAAATTGACGTCCGCCATAGATTCGCAAGCGGATCACTTCGCTCTGCTCGTCGGGTAGCAAAGCCATTAGTCGTTCAATCAATCGAAACTCCTGCTCGAAATCTTTGGGCGCAAGGTCTTCGCTCGATAGTGTGTCAAGTGTGTCGGTCGATGTAAAATTTCGGCGCGAACGCAACATAGATGTGCAACTATTTGTCAACGAGCGATAAACATAGCCTTTCAAGTCTTCAATTTCGGCAAGCCGTGCGCTCTGTTTCGAGAGCCTCAGGTATAGGTCCTGTACCACGTCTTCAGCCTCTGAAGCAGACCCCAACCGATAGCAGGCATATCGAAACAGATCGTTGCGTTCGGACTGCATTAGCTCAGCGAGGCGGGTGAGTTGTTTGTTTTCGTTTATTAGTTTCATAATTTGTTATCGTTTGTTGAAAACGCGCTTCCGAATATATAACGCTCAAAGTTCGAAAAAGACTTAACATACTCGCAAAAACACTAAAAAGACAATCGGCAGAGCTAACCGCCAATTGCCAATAATGTGTTAGAGTACGTTTCACGAATCTCAACATATGCAAGGCAACGCCTTGCCACAAGCCCTCCTTATCAGCGTTGCGATTAAGACAAGAGCAGAACAAACTCGCTTGTTTTGCCGAACCGTAGCAACGAAAAGAAACGAAGTGCACTTAAAGAGAGGTTTGGGTGGATTGTAGATATGACTGAGGACATAAGTCCTCTATGGCAGGACTCCATATCAAAATTTCTAACCGATTTATCCGCGACTATGTAGCTGTGTTTCAGATTGCGAAGCAATGCAAGACGGAGTCTTGCCACAAGCCCTCCTTTTCAAAGGAGGGTTTGGGTGGATTGTAAATATGACTGAGGACTCGAACGGCTTTAGCCGTAGCGCGGATACCTTTGAGCGCAGACCAAAGGTCGAGCAATAAACCCTTTCATATCCGCGCAACCTCCGACATTTAAGTGAGTAGTGCTACCGCCGATAGTATAGAGTAAATGATTGCAAGCGTAACACCAAAGGTGGCGGGGTGTAGTGGTGTAAGCGGGGTGCTTGCACACTACGCCTACACCACTACACACCATTGGCTATGCAGTAGCTACGCTTGCAAGTATACATAACATCTGAGCTTCTCGCCTCACGCAGCTACAAAAAAAGAGGAAACCCTCTCGGATTTCCTCTATGGTAGCGGGGGGAGGACTCGAACCTCCGACCTCCGGGTTATGAGCCCGACGAGCTGCCAACTGCTCTACCCCGCGATGTATCGTGAATGGCTTAGTAGCCTAATTCCCTTGATTGCGAGTGCAAAGATAAGTCAAAATTTCTTTACGTGCAAATATTTATTTAAAATTTTTACTTACTTAAATTTCGTAAAAACATCATCTACTTATTAATCAAGCGATTAACACATAAAAAATAATCAGTAACTCGAAAACATAGCTCAATCACAACCCTACACTATGTAAATATGCGTCAAAATGAGCAAAACCTGGACAATATGACATCAGGGAAAATAACTACATTCCTAACATTTATAACACGCACGTGCAGATTATTATACAATTATTACGTAGTTAACTGATAAATAGTTATATTTGCGATGCGTAAAATATATACGAACAAACAAAAAACAGATAATGAAACATCTTTTCACTAAACTACTAACAACCTGTGCGCTGCTGCTCATGCCGATGATGCTATGGGCGCAAGCCAAGGTTACGGTGACGGGAACGGTTACGAGCGACGCTGAGGGCGTGCTTATTGGCGCCAGCGTGGTGTCGGGCCCTACATCGGGCGTGAGCACCGACATGAGTGGTCGCTACGAGATAACCGTAGCAGCAGGCACGACGCTCACGTACTCCTACCTAGGCTATCAGAAACAGGAGTGGGTGGTGCCCACAGGCGTGCAGAAGGTTGAGCACAACGTGACACTCACACCCGACGACATTATTGACGAGGTTGTGGTGGTGGCATACGGCACACGCAAGAAGGGAACTATCGCCGGCTCGGTAGCTACCGTTAAGGCAGATAAGCTGGAGGCTGTTCCTGCGGCAGGCTTCGACCAGGCGTTGCAGGGTCAGAGTCCCGGACTCATGGTGCTCTCTAACTCGGGCGAGCCATCAAAGGCTGCTACATTCCAGATTCGTGGTACCAACTCCATAAACTCGGGAACATCGCCTCTGTTCATTCTTGACGGCGTGCCCATCTCAAGCTCCGACTTTAACACCATATCGCCCTCGGACATCGAGTCGGTATCGGTGCTTAAGGATGCCTCGTCGTCATCTATTTATGGTGCACGTGCCGCAAATGGCGTTGTGGTAATCACCACCAAGCGAGGCACAGCCATGGACGCTGCCAAGGTTACGTTCCGCACTCAAGTCGGCTTCTCGCAGCTGGCACACGGCAACTGGAACTTGATGAACACCGCCGAGCGCATCGAGTTCGAGAAGATGGTGGGCTTGGATGCGGGCAAGAACTACGACAAGCTGTCGCAGACAGACATCAACTGGTTAGACGTGGTGTTTAACCGCGCAGCGTTGTTGCAGAGCTACGATCTATCGGTAAGCAAGGCAACAGACAAGATGAACTACTACGTGTCGGGCTCGTTCTACGACCAAGATGGTATTGCTCAGGGCTCAACATTCCGTCGCTTTAACATACGTGCAAACGCCGATGTGCAAGCATCAAAGTGGCTACGCCTCGGCACCAACACCATGGCGGTATATGAGGAGGTGCAGCAGGCAGAGGACGGAGAGTATGCCCTATACTCGCCTATCTCGGCAAGCCGCTTCATGCTACCCTACTGGAACCCCTACCGCGAAGATGGCTCGATAGCCTCAGAGAGCGACGGCTCGTGGAACGGCACAGGTCAAAACCCCTTGGAGTGGATGGAGGCAAACCCTCAGACAAACAAGAAGTACAAGGTGCTAACAACGCTCTTTGCCGAGATCACCCCATTCGAGGGTCTTACCATTCGCTCGCAGTTTGGTGCCGACTTCACAAACTCTGTATCGTACATGCGCTCGCTACCAAGCTACGCTCCAAACAATGGCATTGGCGTGGCAGGACGTGCCTCGTACAACACCCTCGGCCTCACAATAACAAATACGATAACCTATCGCACAACTATCGCCGATAGGCACTCGCTCAACTTTATGCTCGGTCACGAGGGTGTAAACTCCGAGTATGAGGGCTTCCAGGCGATTATCCAGGGTCAGAACAACGACTTTCTGACAACCATGTCGTCGGGCTCACGTGCTATATCGTGGGGCGATGTTAGCGACTCATACGGCTTCTTGTCGTTCTTCGGTCGTGGCGAGTACAACTACGACAACCGCTACTATGCCGACTTCTCGGTGCGTACCGATGCCTCGTCACGCTTTGGTCGTGGCGGTCGCTGGGCAGCCTTCTGGTCGGTGGGACTTATGTGGAACGCCAAGCGTGAGTCATTCCTCGACAATGTCGATTGGCTTACAACAGCTCAGCTAGCACTCTCAACAGGTACGTCGGGTAACTCCTCTATTCCTAACTACGACCACTTGGCATTGGTTGCAGGTGGCGCCAACTACAACGACCAGATGGGCATCTACCCTCTGCAGAGTGGTAACGAGGATCTTGGCTGGGAGAAGCTATGGACAACAAACCTTGCCCTACACCTCGGCTTCTGGAATAGGCTAAATGCCGACCTCGAGTTCTACAACAAGAACACCTCGGATATGCTCATGTCGGTGCCTGTGTCGTATGCCGACAAGGGCGAGGGCTTCCGCTGGGATAACATCGGTGCAATGGTAAACCGAGGCTTCGAGCTTCAGCTAAATGCCGACGTGGTGCGCCGTGGTGGCTTCGTGTGGAACCTATCTGCCAACGTATCGTACAACCACAACGAGATTACCGAGCTATATAACGGTCTTAACGAGTACGAGCTATCTTCGACAAGCACCAAGCTTGTTGTGGGTCACTCTGTGGGCGAGTTCTATGTTAATCGCTATGCTGGTGTAAACCCCGCAAATGGCGATGCCTTGTGGCTCACTAAGGATGGCGAGGTGACAACCGAGTTTAACGAGTCGGACAAGGTGATGATTGGCAAGAGCTACATCGCACCATGGCAGGGCGGCTTCGGCACAGCACTATCGTGGCGAGGATTGTCGCTCTCGGCACAATTTGCATGGGTTGCCGACAGATGGATGTTCAACAACGACCGCTTCTTCGAGGAGAGCAATGGTCTATACTCGACCTACAACCAGTCGCGCCGCATACTCTACGATGGCTGGAAGCAGCCGGGCGACATTACCGATATTCCACGCTATGGCGTAACGCCACAGATGGACTCTCGCTTCTTGGAGAATGCCTCGTTCCTACGCCTCAAAAATGTAATGTTGAGCTACTCGCTGCCATCTAACCTACTTCGCAAAAGCAAGTTCTTCACCTCGGCACGCATATATGTTCAGGCGCAAAACCTCTTTACGTTTACCGCCTTCACGGGCATCGACCCTGAGGCATCGGGCAACGTATATCAGGCCCAGTACCCAATGTCGCGTCAATACTCAATGGGTATCGACCTAACCTTCTAAACAGCGCACGCAATGAGAAAGCTATATACTACACTCTGCAAATTGGTGGTCGTGCTTATTGCCACAACCACCCTCGCCTCATGCCTCGAGAAGTATCCCGACTATGCGATACCTCAGGATAAGGCTATCAACACCCTCGATGATTTGGATCAGGCGGCTATTGGCGTTTACGACAGTTTCAAGAGCAGTGCCCTCTATAGTGGCTACCTCACGCTACTTCCCGACGTGCAGTGCGACTTGGTGCATGCCATAAATGGCTATACCAACACCTATGGCAACATCTGGCGCTGGGATATTCTCGCCACAAACTCGGAGATAACATCTGTTTATGCTGCGCTCTACACAGTTATTGCACGTGCCAACTACCTCTTGGAGTATGCCCCACGTGTCGAGGCAACCCTTGTCGAGGAGGCAGACATCGAGCACTTCAACCAGATATGTGGCGAGGCATACTTCGCCCGTGCTCTGGCATATAGCGAGCTTATAAAGCTATACTGCAAGAGCTACGAGAGCAAGGCGGAGGCTGAGGAGGAGCTTGGTGTGGTGCTTGTCACAAAGTACAACACCGACGAGCCTATGATTCGCTCATCGCTCCAGAAGTCGTATGAGAGAGTTATCGAGGACCTAGACCTAGCAGCAAAGCTTATGGAGGTGAACTCGAGTGTGCCTATGAGCGGTCTGTTTGGTTCGCCATACTTCAACGAATATACCGCCTACGCCCTGCGTGCTCGCGTGGCGCTATATATGAAGGACTACGACGCAGCTATCGACTATTCATCACGTGTTATCGACAGCGGCTACTACATCCTCTCATCGACCACAACTATGGTCACCTCGGAGCTCAGCCACTTTGCCTATATGTGGCAATATGACGATGCTACAGAGATTATCTGGAAGGTGGGCTTTACTCCTACGTCGTATGGTGGTGCTTTGGGTCGCATCTTCTGCAACTACGACTACTCGACACTCAAGCCCGACTATGTGCCTTCGGAGTGGGTGCTCAACCTCTATAATGGGGCAGACCTACGTGCCTCGACCTACTTCCAGACATATCAGACAGGACATAGCCACGGTCTTACATGGCCACTTCTTATGAAGTACTTTGGCAACATGGACTTCTTCTCTCAGCAGATTCTCCACGTGTCGATGCCAAAGCCTTTGCGCCTTGCCGAGCAGTATCTAATACGTGCCGAGGCATATGCAATGAAGGGCAACTACTCTTCGGCAGGCAACGACCTTGGCGAGTTGCTTGCTGCACGCTACGCCTCGTTTAGTGGTAGCGTGACTATCACCGAGGCAAATGCCATGCAGACAATCGAGGAGGAGCGAATCAAGGAGCTCTACATGGAGGGCTTCCGCCTTAGCGACCTTAAGCGCTGGCACAAGGGCTTCGAGCGTAGGCCTCAGGAACAGTCGTTGGAGCATGGCTCAGAGCTCAAAATAGATGCCGACGATGTGCGCTTCGTGTGGCCAATACCTCAGCACGAGCTCGAGTCGCCAGGCTCGATGATAGAACCTAACGAAAGTAATAAATAGCCTCAAAGTATAGACTATGAAACACGTATCAAAACTTGGAACTCTGCTCTTTGCACTCCTCAGCCTTATGATTGTGGGTTGTGAGAACGAAAGACCAATATACGAGGGTCGCAACTTTATAATGTTCTCTACAGAGAGCCACACCCTGGGCGTAATCAACGACGAGGAGTGGTTCGAGATTCCCGTGTCGGCATCACGCACGGCAGACTACGACCGCCACATAGGTGTCGAGGTGCTTATCACCGAGAGTAGCGCTATCGAGGATATGCACTACGAGATAGAGTCGCACACCCTAACTATCAAGGCTGGCGAGCTTGCCACAGCGCTCCGCATACGTGGCATTGCAAGTGCCCTCTCGCCCAACGCCCCTGTCGAGGTTAAGCTAAGCTTGGTGCTCGACCAGAAGGACATCATGAACGAGTATAGCACCTCAACCGTGGTTACTTTGCAGCGCTGCTGCGAGTTCGACATCAACAACTTTGTAGGCTATGCTGTGCTCACCTCAACATGGTCGATGCAGTATATGAACACCGACGCACGCTTGGTGCGCACTCACCTCGATAAGGAGCAGAACGTTATCGTTATTGATGATATGTTTTACGAGGGCTACGACATACGTGTTAAGCTCAGCACGGAGGATCGCCTAAGTCCTCTTGCATCGCTCTATGGTGCACAGGTACTCGGCACTACAGGCGAGGCCTTCGGCACTATCTACGGCAACGGCAAGCTCATGGTGGATAACCCAACAGGCAGCGTGTCGTACTACAGCACCTGCGAGGGCTTCCTACTTCTATATACGGTGATGTATGTCGATGAGGTAGGTACCGTGGGTAACTACATCAACATCCTCGAGTGGATATCAGACGAGGAGGCTGAGCGCATCATGCGTGAGGGTTTCTAATAAGCAGCGAATAAATGAAACAAGATATGATAAGAGAGTCATTAAAAATGGTATGCTCTGTGGCGGTGGTACTACTCTCCACGCTTGGCATATCGTGCCAGGGGGAGGTCAACAACGAAGTGACACTTCCTCATGAGCAGACCATATTCTGCGATGCGGGCGACAAGCCACAGCTCAGCTTTAGCGCCGAGGGCGCATGGCACCTATCGTCGAATGCCCTATGGTGCAAGTTTATCACGCCTAATGGCGAGATGCAGGAGATGGCAGGCAAGGCGGGCAATGTGAGCGTGATGCTCAAGATTAGCGACCTTAACCAAACTGAGGAGTCGTCTGTAGCCACCATCACAATACGTATTGGCGAGGAGTGTGGCACACTGGCTACGGTGGAGCGCAGCTCGAAAGATCTATATGTCAAGCTCTACGATGCTGAGGGCAACGCCACCAACACCCTTGAGATTGGCTACGACACATACATCGAGACAAGCCTTGAGGCTAACTTTATGTTTGCTGCAACAAACCTACCCGAGTGGGTGGAGGTTGCCGAGCGTGATGCCAGCGGTAGAATTATCGTAACCAACGCCATAAGTGGTAGAGCCGGAGAGCGCATAACTGCCCTACTACGCATAGTTCGCGATGGCGAGCGCGAGAACATCAAAATTGGCACTCAGGACAACAAGTATCTCACCTTCGCAAACAGAGATAATAGCGTAAGCTTCCGTTATGCCCTGATATATGACGGCATGGGCAAAAACCACCTAACCTTCACAGGACCTACTACCAACTCATACGGCTGGGAGGTGTCGCTCGACGGCAAGACACTGCGCAACTACGACGAGGCTACCGACCTAACAACAACATTTAGTGACGAGCTACAATACAAAATCGTATCGGAGGATAACAACTACCACATTCTGCTTCTCGAGGAGCATATCGAGCGAGGCATACCCTCTTTCGAGTGCTTCGACGAGGGCGACGCCGAGCGCTGGATAGAGTTCGACAAGGAGCGCATGACACTACGCATCAACGCACATACGGGCAAGCCTCGCTATGGTGTGGTCATGGCTCTACCAAGCGGCATTTACGAGAGTCTTGCGGGCAATTTTAGCTCTATTTTCGAGGAGGATACATCGGCAGGTATTCCTTTGCCTACAATCATCAGTGACTACACTAAGTTTGTGCTTATCGACTTCGTGCAGCACGACATAGATGGTACAAAGACTATGTATGCCTACCACTCGCTATCATCTCTTGAGATATACTGCGAGCCTTATGCCGATGAGAGTCTAACAGCGAAGTATGGCACAGAGGCTATCTTCAAGTGCGACTTTGTGAACCCTATTGCTGGCAAGACACCTGGCGTTATCGTAAACCCACTTATCGAGGGTTGGAATAACTCAGGTCACGACAATGGCATTGCTGGAGTGGAGGTTGTGCATGGCGAGCGCGCGCTAAAGGTTAGCGAGGGCGAGTACTACATTGGCGACAACACCGACGAGGAGCTATCCGTGCACCTCTGGGGCCCTAAGGGTGGCTGGAATGGTGAGAATGTGATTATCGTATTCAAGCTAAACAACATAGCACAAAAAATATTAGTTGTCACACCACCCGCCTTTTAGCGACAAAAACTTAAGATGATTATGAGAAACACGATAATAGTTCTATTAAGCATGCTCTGTGCAACGCTTGTGGGTTGCGAGAAGAGGACAGAGAGCCTCGATGCAGAGTATGGCTACGTACAGTTCCGTCTTTTGAAAGAGGCACAGATGGAGGCCTCAACACGTGCCACATACGAGCTGGAGTGGTTATCGGAGGCGGCAAAGATTACGGTTGTGATGCAACATAATGGCTCGACAATCAGCCAGACATTGCCCCTAATGAGCTACGATGAACAATCGGCAGAGTGGGGCGTACAGAGCGAGAAGCTACGTCTTATGGCGGGTAGCTACGAGGTTATCGGCTACTACCTCTACGATGACAAGGACAATGAGATTCTCACGGGCGATGGCTGTGGCGATTTTGAGGTTATTGCCGGAGGTCTTGAGATTAAGAAGATTGGCATACCTACCATCGAGCGAGGCATCGTGGGCTTTGCCCTACTGAAGGCGTTTGACGAAACACGCTACGAGGCTGAGGGCGACTACGCCTTTAGCAGCGTTAGGTCGGTAGATATCACCGTGAAGGATAAGTTCACAGGCAAGCGAACAACCTTCGAGGCAATGCCAACAATCTACTACGAGACATTTGTCGAGGGCTCCTTCGACGAGGAGCTATACGAGCGCAACGGCCGTTCGGCATATATGATTTGTGGTGCTCAGTATTGGTTGGAGGCGGGCGACTATGTCGTAACAGCCTACACCACATACTCCGACAGCAAGGGCAAAATGAGCCTTGAGATTGCCTCTATCGAGGATCTCAAAATAGAGTTTACCGTTGAGGACAACCTAAGTAGCATGGTTGCTGTGCCCGTGATATTGTCGAAGACAAGCGAGCGCATCAAGGACTACGAGGCACTACGCGAGATATGGGAGGCCCTCGATGGCAAGAACTGGACCTTCTACGGCGAGGAGTACAACGCCGGCACAAACTGGGACTTCAACAAGGATATCGACATGTGGGGTGAGCAGCCTGGCGTAACGCTCAACGCCGAGGGTCGTGTTGTGGGTCTTAATCTTGCCGGCTTTGGTGCTAAGGGCATCGTGCCCGAGGCTATTGGTCAGCTAACAGAGCTACAGACACTATATCTTGGCAACCACAACGAGCTTATCGGCGGCTACGACAACTCATCGGCACGCATCAGCGCCATGGACTACCACGAACGAGTGATTAAGCGCGATGTGCGTCGTGACCTCTCGCCTGAGCTTCAGCGCGCGCTGATGACAGAGGATGAGCGCGAGGCACTATATCGCATCGAGCGCAAGGACGTAGCATTTGGCAACCTAACAAATGGCATCGCCGGTATATCGCGTGCCATCATGCGCCTAACAAAGCTCGAACAGTTCTTCATAGCCAACGCCCCAATTACTGCCGAGGAGTTCTTCATCAACGTAGATGAGGAGTCGCCATACTACGAGGAGCAGGCATCGTGGAGCTGGGCAAACTTCGAGGGGCTGATGGACGTTGAGATATACAACTGTCCTAACCTCAAGCGTCTGCCCATGGAGTTCTTGGCTAACCTACCTAAGCTACAGTCGCTCAACGTGGCTATGAACTATGGCATATCGGGCGAGCAGCTAAAGAGCGACTGGGAGGCCTTCATCGACGGAGAGTCTGGCGACGAGATACAGATTCTCTACCTTAGCTACAACAACCTACGCGAGACACCTGAGCACGACTATATGAAGCGCATGACAAAGCTCGGATATCTGGATTGTAGCTCAAACAAGCTTGAGGTGATACACTCGTTTGGTAAGGAGATATCGCCAGCAACGCTTATCTTCGACTATAACAACATATCGACAATTACCATTGAGGAGGGCGACTACTTCTGCGGCTTGAGTCAGCTTGAGACATTCACATGCGCGAACAACCGTCTTAAGAAGCTCCCCGACCTCTTCTCGGCACGCTCGATATATACGATGCTCACTGCCAACTTCTCGTCAAACGAGATCTCGGAGTTGGAGAATGGCGACCAGTGGCGAGGCATAAACACCGAGACGCTAAACCTTGCCGATAATCGCCTCACAAGCCTTCCTAAGCGCATAATGCAGTCGGGCTCAAGCATTCAGACACTTATGCTCAGCGCAAACGGCATGCGCACAATCGAAGAGGGCGCACTCACTGGAGCTAATAGCGAGATGTTGACAACAATAGACCTCAGCTTCAACCGCCTTAAGGAGCTGCCCTACAACGACTTCAGCATATCGAACGTACCATACCTCTACGGTATCGACCTCTCGAGCAATGCCTTTGAGGAGTTCCCCTATGCCCCACTATCAGTAGATAGACTTACGGTGCTAAGCATACGCCAGCAGCGCGACGACGAGGGTAACCGCACACTCAAGGAGTGGCCAACAGGCATCGGTACACACAAGAGCATGGCAGCATTCTACATCGGCTCGAACGACCTACGCCGTATCGACGACACTATCTCGCCATACATCCTCCTATTCGAGATTAAGGATAACCCAAATATCTCGATAGACCTATCATCGGTATGTCCATATATCGAGATGGGCTACTACGAGCTTATCTACGACTCAACACAGGATATTCGTGGCTGTGACGCCCTAAATCTCGACTAACAGATGACTATGAAACGACTACAGATACTTCTTGGCACAGCTGCCCTTATGTTAGGTGGCTGCCAGCAAAATATAGAGCCCACTATCGAGGGCTTTGAGAGCGATAGCTCGACAATCGAGGCAAAGGCTACGGGTGGCGAGCACCTGATAACCATTCGCTCAGACAAGGCATGGTCGGTGCAGACCGATGCCCCCTGGCTTATGATATCGCCAGCCAACGGCCGTGGCGAGGTGGAGTGCCGCGTAAAGATCGACTCGACACTCATAAACGACCCACGCTCGGCAACGATAAACTTCACCTCTGCAGGTCAGCTACTAAGCAAGATTGACGTTAAGCAGGAGGGCTTCGAGCACAGCATCAGCCCTGATAAACAAGAGATAGTCATTGACGCATCGGCAATACGTGCCAACAGATGGGTAGAGGTAGAGATTGTTGCCAACGTCGAGTTTGACGTGGTGAGCAACGCCGAGTGGCTCACTATTGGCGACTACAAACTAAACCTCGACTGCGGAGCACGCCCACGCTCAACACGTCTGCACATCGACTGGAAGATGAACAGCGACCCAACACCGCGTGAGACAACACTTGTGCTTACGCCCAAGGGTGGCCAAACGCTTTCAGCGCCCGCCTCAATCAAGATTCGTCAGGCGGCGGGTCCACTTATCGAGGATTGCCGTCAGGGCGACTCGTTGGCCATAGTTACAATCTACAACAAGATGGAGTGCTGGGTGGAGGGTGTCATCTCGTCGAGCGAGCCTATGCACCGCTGGGAGTCAGTGCGTCTATGGGAGTCAACCGACAGAGGCCTACCATGCCCCGAGGCTGTTGGTCGTGTGCGTGACCTCGACCTAAGCTTCTTCAGCACCGATGACGACATTCCTACCGAGATTAAGCACCTCAAATATCTTGAGACATTGTCGCTCTATGGCAACATCAACTCAACGACAAAGAGCATTAAGCTATGCGAGGAGGTTGCAACGCTCGACTATCTTAAGGATTTGCGCATCGGCGCCATGGGTCTTGTGTCGCTACCATCAAACTTTGCAGAGCTGGGCGACACCCTCGAAACTCTCGATCTTAACTCTAACAACTTAACATCTATCCCCGAGGTTATCAACTCTGAGAACTTCCCACATCTTAAGTCGCTCGACCTATCGAGCAACCGTCGCACGGCACTTAGTAGCCTTACTAACGTAAACAATGCCGGCATATACGTAAACATGCGAGAGAAGGAGGATATACGACGATTGTTGTTGTGGGAGAACCTCGAGGAGCTCACTCTATCATACAACTACATCGAGGGTACTCTACCCGACTTTAACCCAGGCGAGGAGGGCGTAAGAGCATACTCTAAGGAGGATGTTGTAAACCGTGGCGACACTCTAAATTGGGCAGTGGAGAACAAGCTCCCACGCATCCTTCCAAACGCTCGCAAGCTGAGCATAAACCTCAACTTCATGACGGGCAAGCTCCCCGACTGGCTACTCTACCACCCACGCCTCTTGGAGTGGGGTCCCGAGGTGCTGGTATATCCTCAGCAGGAGAAGGGCTACGACAGCGAGGGCTTGGCGGTTGGCTTCGACAATGTACCAACTTCTACGGAGTACTACTTCGAGGCATACCCTCTCTACCGCTCACGCTACGAGTTTAACGACGAAACAAACTAAGCTATGAATAGGTACTTATATATAATTGTAGCACTGCTTATGTTTTCGGCATGCTACAACGAGGAGACAGTGATTATCCCCTCTGACAACCCAACAACGCCTGTGACACTCCCCGAGGATGCTACCCAGGGCGAGGTTATCATCAAGTTTAGGGCTGAGATGGAGTCAATACTCGATGCTACGATGACACGCTCAGGGGGCGTTGCCACACGCTCGGGCATACCCTCAACCGACGAGGTGTTGGAGATTTTGGATGCCTACCACTTTGAGCGACTATTCCCCGTGGATAGCCGTCATGAGGAGCGCACACGCGAGAATGGCTTGCACCTATGGTATATCGTGAAGTTTAACCCCGAAGAGGATTTGCAGAGCGTCGTAGAGCGCCTATCGCAGCTTGGCGAGGTAGATAAGCTACAGTGCAACCGCCCTATTAAGCGAGCATATAACCCCACCTCAAAGCCCCACTTTATAAGTTGTGAGGAGGCTGCGGCAGATGCCACACGTAGCTCGGAGTGGCCTTTCAACGACCCAGAGATATATCGTCAGTGGTGCTACGTAAACCGTGGCACAGCGCCATTTACACAGCCATGGGCAAGTGTGGTAGCAGGTGCTGATGCTGGCTGCGCAGAGGCATGGGAGCTATGCACAGGCGACGAGGAGATAATCGTGGCGGTGATGGACGAGGCGGTGATGTGGAGCCACCCCGACCTTGCCGACAACATTTGGATTAATGAAGGCGAGGAGTACGACGCTGGCATCGATGCCGACGGCAATGGATATGTCGATGATAAGTATGGCTATAACTTCGTGCGCAACACACCTATTACGTCGTGGACATCGAACGGCAGCACAGGTCACGGCACACACGTGGCGGGAACTATCGCTGCGGTGAACGACAATGGCATAGGCGTGGCGGGCATCGCTGGTGGTGGCAAAGGTAAGAGGGGTGTAAAGATTATGACCCTTCAGCTATTTGACGGCATGAACTCGTGCTCGCTTGCTATGGAGGCACGTGCTATGAAGTATGCTGCCGACAACGGAGCGGTAATCTTGCAGTGCTCATGGGGCTACAACTCGGCAAAGTCAAACATGATAATGGGCTACACACCAGGCCCTGCAACCGAGGAGGAGTGGGCAGCGACATACCCTCTCGAAAAGGAGGCGTTGGACTACTTTATTCACAATGCTGGCTCGCCAAATGGCGTGATTAACGGCGGTCTTGCAATCTTTGCTTCGGGCAACGAGTATGCGGCACAATCGTCGTTCCCTGCGGCATACTCAAAGTGTATCTCGGTATCGGCTATCGCAGCCGACTACACCCCTGCATCATACTCAAACTATGGCTCTGAGGTGTTGTTGTGTGCCCCTGGTGGCGACCTCGAGTACTACGGCACACCAGGCTTAGCAGACGATGCCTATGACGAAAATGGAGTACTTAAGGAGCAGGGCGGAATATACTCGACGCTTGTGCTCAATGGCGTTGCGGGCTATGGCTACTACGAGGGTACGTCGATGGCATGTCCTCACGTGTCGGGCGTGGCAGCACTCGGCCTTGCCTATGCCAAGCAGCAGAAGCGCCACTTCACGTGGGAGGAGTTCAAGGCACTGATGTATACCACAGGACGCGACATCGAGGAGTATTTCGTGGGTGAGAAGCTATACTACATGCGCCACACCTCGGCAGGTGCTACGCCAATAAAGATGAACCTTAGCGATTATTGTGGCAAGATGGGTCATCTCATAGATGCTGGCGCACTACTAAAGGCGATTGACGGTTCGGGTCGCGATATGCGCCTACCAAACCTATACCTTGCACCAGAAGAGAGTGTTACACTCAAGCTTGACGACTACAAAATCACCGAGGCGAAGAGTGCCACAGTCGTAGATAGCAATGTTGTGAAGGTTACTCTCGACGATAATACCCTTATAATCAAGGCTAAGAGCGAGGGACAGACAACACTTAGTGTGGTGGCAGACAAAACCCACACCTCAACAATAACTGTGCGCAAGGGAGCAAACGACAACGGATGGCTATAATACGTCACATACTCCTATGCACAATTGCGCTTGGCATAAGCACCACAATGCTTCACGCCCAGCTACCCTCGCGCGCAGAGATTGACAAGGTGGTAAACCCCTCGTTATCGACAATAGCTAAGCGTGCGGTGCGTGCCGAAAGGAGCGTCGTTGAGATGGGCACCATCGAGCAAGATGTACAACGCGAGGTTAGCTTTACACTTAAGAACACCTCGGCAACGACGGTGGCAATAACCGAGCTACGCTCGACATGCAGCTGCTTAAAGGTCGTAACCAAG
This sequence comes from Alistipes sp., assembly GCA_017631275.1. Classification (GTDB taxonomy): domain Bacteria; phylum Bacteroidota; class Bacteroidia; order Bacteroidales; family Rikenellaceae; genus Alistipes. The sequence goes on along the minus strand of JAGBTQ010000004.1, from coordinate 52,867 downwards.
CCCAAGGTACTTAGGCCCAACGAGGAGATAGAGGTAGTGGCTGTGTTCAACGCCTCGGGGCGCACAAGCAAGGTGAAGCTAGACATCTTTGTCTACACCACGCTCGATGCAAAGAGTCCCACAGAGCGACTAACCGTGACGGGAACAATGGCACAAAGCAACAAGTTTGCGCACCTACCCTACTCAGCGGGCGAACTTAGGCTAAGTCGCAACACGGTGACCTTAGACAACACACGTGTGGGGGCAACACGCACCGAGCGCATAGCCGTAGCCAACACCAGCACAAGGGAGCTTAGCATAACTACACAATCGACCGTAGAGGGGCTTTCGCTACGCGTTGAGCCTACGGTGCTAAAACCAAACCAGGAGGGCGACATAGTGATAAGCTACACCCCTAAGCGCACTGCAACTGAGGATATTCAGACAATACTAATATTGGAGGGTTGCTCAGGACGACCCACCGAAAGAGCGATAAAAATAACGATAAAGAGATAACAATGAAGCACTTAAAACTACTACTTTTAATGGCAAGTACGCTGCTAATGTTTAGCTGCGAGAAGCCTATCAACAACGACCCACCACTACCCTATCCTGAGGTGTCGTACCGCACAATAGCGGGTGCATGGGAGCTCGTAGAGTGGAATGGCAAGGCGCTTGAGGAGGGCACACACCTCTACATCGAGTTTGACAAGAGCCAGCGCTTCGAGATGTGGGACAACCTCGGCTCGATGTACACTCAGCACAAGACGGGTTCGTTTTACATCACTAAGGACGAGAACGACAAGGTGATAATCTCGGGTCTGTATGACAATGGTGTGGGCGACTGGAACAAGAGCTACAACGCCCTCTTTACGGATAAAAGTGGCGAATATATGGCATGGACAACCGACGATGAGCAGATGCTATTTAAGCACATCGACCAGATACCCGAACTAAACTAAGCTTAAACAATCTAAACTAAAACTATATCACTATGAAAACACTTAAAAAAGTAGCATTTGCTATTGTGGCTATGTGCCTCGCGTTTGTGGGCGTTAGTTGCGAGAAGGAGCCTGTGGAGACTCCTGTTGAGAAGCCAACAATCGGCATTCTCGAGGTTGAATTCGATGCTGAAAAATCTACCGCAAGTGTGATGATTGTGCCATCAACAGATGCCACAGCATGGTACTACAAAGTAGAGAGCGAGGGCAACACTGCCGAATATACAAAGGTGGATGGTGCTGCAGCTCAGGAGATTGAGTTCGAGGTTAAGTACACCGTTGAGTACACCATCTCTGCCTATGCCGAGAATAAGGCGGGTCAGAGCGATGTTGTGACAAAAGAGTTTGTTCAGGCATCAGACCTTGAGGTGGCAACAATCACTATCTCGAAGCCTATGTTCGACGAGGCTACAATGACGCTAAGCTACAAGGTGACACCTTCGGAGAATACTGCACACTGGTACTGGGGCATCAAAACCGATGCCGAGTCGCCAGCGGAGTACGAGCAGCACGAGGGCAACGCAGAGGCTGAGGTAAGCATCAAGGTGGAGTACGACCGAGAGTATATCTTTGTATTCGCGGCGCAGAATGCTCACGGCATTGGCACCGAGGTCGAGGCTGAGTTTATGACTATCTCGCCTGTGGTTGAGATTGCTATTGAGAACCTCACACAGTTCTCGCTCGACGCTGTGATTAGCATGAAGAGCCACTGCGTGAAGTATGCCGTGGGTGCAGTGCACACCGATGCATACAACCGCAACATATTTATCGAGGAGGCACAGCGCTCACTAAATCCTGATGCCGACTACCCATTTGCAGTATATAACACAGCTACCGAGAGCAAGACATTCTCGGAGCAGGACTTGGTGCGCAACTCACTAATCACAAGCGAGGAGAATGCCGGCATCATGCTCGTGCCAGGCACATCATACACCATTGCCGTATATGGCGAGGATGCTGAGGGCAGATACAACGTTACTACCAAGGAGTTTGTGGCGCCTACAGCAACGCTCAACGGCAACGTGGAGGTGGCAGTGAACGTTACCGACATCGCTGAGACATCGGCAAAGGTAGAGGTAAGCGCTAAGGAGGCATGCAAGATTATCGTGGGATATATGGACCCTGAAGTAACTAAGGTTGACACTGACAATCCTTTCGACTTCGAGGGTAAGAGCGACGAGGAGATTAGCAACTACCTTATGACCATGACTCACGCCATACCAACTATCTATAGCGAGCCTATCGAGTTTACCGTGGGCAACCTCGGCATCGGCGAGACATACTACGCCTATGCTATCGCTATCAAAGATGGCAAGGTGGGCGAGGTTACCTTCGAAAAGTTTACTACCGTAGTACCTAAGCTCTCGGGCATAGCAAAGATTACTGGCGCAGAGATTTTGGAGCAGACATCACACGAGATAGTTACCGTTAAGCTCATGGCTGATAGCAATGCCACTAAGGTGCGCCTTTATGCTGCCCCTGAGAACGACCACGCAGCATATGCCGAGAACCTTGAGTTTATCATGGACGCTACTGAGTATCAGAACTACCGTGAGGAGTACGCCTTGGTTGATGGCGTGGCTACTGCTGAGGTGGCTATCTATCACCCAGGTAGCAAGTACTATATGTATGCCGTGGCTATTGACGATAAGGGCAAGGCTGGCGAGATGGTCTGCGTAGCTACGTTGGCAGGTCACGCTACCGAGTACTACACAACTATCGAGGAGATTGTAGAGGAGTATAAACATAAGTTCGATGGCACAGGTACCGTGGATATGGTCGTTACTATTACTGGCCAGGAGGATGATAGTGATAGAATTAGCCTTACTGTGAACACCGACAATCGCTCGGCAAATGCCGACAAGGTGTGGATCATACGTTTCAACGGCACAATTGCCGAGATTGAGGATAACGTAAAGTATGCCTTCTCGGAGTGGCCAGAGAATAAGGTGCTCGGCTCATATAAGGAGGCTAAGGTTGGCTATCCACTCAAGTATGAGGACGGCGGTAGCTCGTGGGATCCTAAGTACGAGGCATTGCAGGAGTATAGCGGCACATGGGGTGGCGACGTTCTTGTAGCCGTAGTGCTTGACACTGCAGGCAAGCTCAAGATCCATAGCTACTACGCTGCCGGCGGCAAAGTAACGCTATATTAATTAGAATAGGGCTGATAGGGTAAATAGGGTTGATAAGGCGATAGCAACACAACACTATCTACCCTATCAAGCAAATCACCACCATTTGGGTCTAAAAGGGTCTGAAAGGGTTGTAATACTCTTTAGACCCTTTTTCCTCTTTTGCCCCTTCTGTCTCTTTTGACTATACCTCACACCGAATTGTAGTGAGAAGGGGTCAGATAGGGACGATAGGGAGTTTAGGGAAAATAGGGTCGATGAGGCGAGGGTATCACTTCCCTATCTTCCCTATAAATTCTACCTCAATTAGCGAGATAAATTTCTTGTTAGAAGTTATCAGATACAACGCTCGGCGAATTTCGAGGCGATGGGCTGTACAAGAAGTACTGCTCATTGTCGGGACTTTTTTTGCTAGCGGCGGCAGATGCGCCCTTATCACGAGAAAGAATTTGTTGTTAGAAGCCGTGAGATGTGGTGCATCGAAAAAGTAATCACCACGGGATAGTACAAAACGTACAGCCCGTGGTGATTAACTTTTTACGATGTGCCGCAGATTGCGGCTTATCACAACAAATTATCGGCGAGATTGGTATTGCTTGATGACACCTCGCTTAGAATTACGTATAAACTCGATGAGCTTGTTGCGCTCAGGAGTCTCTGGAATCTCGTTCTCAGCCTTCTCGCAACCTGAAAGGTAGCTGAGGTCGCTCTGGAACAATACACGGCAAGTGTTGTGGATAGACTCGATCTGCTCGGCAGTGAAGCCACGACGTGAAAGACCAACTTTATTGATACCAGCATAGCGTGCCTCGCCATTTGTTACGATGATAAATGGAGGAACGTCCTGCGTGAGGAGTGCACCACCCTGAATCATTGCGTGGTCGCCAACATGTATCCACTGGTGGATAGCTGTATGGCCACCGATAACCACCCAATCGCCGACCTCTACCTCGCCAGCAAGCGACACACGGTTGGCAATTACGCAGTGCGAGCCCACAACATCGTCGTGCGCCACGTGAACATATGCCATAAGCAGGTTGTGGTCGCCAACAACAGTGGTGCCACGTGAGGCGGTACCACGTGCAATGGTCACACACTCACGAATATCGTTATAGTCGCCAATAACGGCTGTTGTCTCTTCGCCAGCAAACTTAAGGTCTTGAGGAAGACATGCGATGCATGCTCCGGGGTGCACCTTATTACCCTTTCCGAGTCGTGCACCATTGTAGATAATGGCGTGGGGGCCGATCCAGCAATCGTCGCCAATGACTACGTCGCCCTCGACATAGGCAAAAGGCTCGATTGTAACATTCTTACCGATCTTTGCATCGGGGTGAACGTAGGCTAAGTTACTAATCATATATTGTATTAATTGTTTGTGTCGTAGATAATTAAAGCATTAGCGATTCTTCACAATCTGCGCTGTGAGCACTGCCTCGCAAGCAAGCTGACCACCCACAAATGCCTTACACTCGGCGGTGCAGATGCCACGACGGAAGTCGCCAATGTGGCACTCCAACTGTAGGGTGTCGCCAGGAACGACCTTGCGCTTCCACTTCACGCCGTCTGCCTTGAGGAAGTATGTAGAGTAGCTCTCGGGATCCTCAACGCCATTTAACACAAGGATGCCACAGCACTGCGCCAATGCCTCGATGATGAGCACACCAGGCATAACGGGCTCCTCGGGGAAGTGACCCACGAAGAATGGCTCATTCATAGATACCTGCTTGATACCGCCGATGTCGTTCTTGCCGATGTGGAAGACACGGTCAACAAGCAAGAATGGAGGACGGTGTGGAAGAAGGCTCTTAATCTGGTTGATGTCCAACAGAGGCTGCTGCTTAGCGCTATATTTGAACATAGGACGGTCGCCGCTACGGCGTATCTGGCGGCCGAGATCCTTCATAAACTCGGTGTTAGCGAAGTGGCCTGGACGGGTAGCCCATACACGACCCTTGATGCGCATGCCAAGAAGTGCGAAGTCGCCGAGGAGGTCGAGGAGCTTGTGGCGTGCAAACTCATTGTTGGCACGTAGCTGCTGGTTGTTCAGGTAACCACCTGTAATGTGGATATCCTCCTTGCCAAATATTTTTTTGAGGTGCTCAAGCTGCTCGTCAGATACAGGGTTCTCAACAACCACGATAGCATTGTCGAGGTCGCCACCCTTGATGAGGTTCATCTTCATAAGTGGCTCGAGCTCGTGCAAGAAGACAAATGTGCGACACATAGATATCTTCTCGGCATAGTTGTCTGCTGGGTTATAGACAGCATACTGGTTGCCCACAACCTTTGAGTTGTAGTCAACATGTACCGATACTGAGAACTCGTCGTCGGGATAGAGAACGATAGCTACGCCCTTCTCTGGGAGTGTATATACCTGCTTCTCTGTAACCTCATAATATTTGCGCTCAGCGGTCTGCTCCACTGTGCCCACCTCGATGATGCGCTGGGCATACTCACGTGCCGAGCCGTCCATGATAGGTGTTTCGGGAGCGTTGATATCTACTATTGCGTTATCTACCTCTAAAGTCCATAATGCCGACATGATATGCTCGATGGTGCTCACCTTAGCCTCACCCTTCTCGATTGTTGTGCCACGTGATGTGTCGGTCACATAGTCGTACAAGGCAGGAACCTCGGGGCAACCCTCAAGGTCAACACGTCGGAAAATTATACCTGTATTATCGTCTGCGGGATTAACCGTCATCTTAACCTGCAAACCTGTGTGCAAGCCCTTACCCTCGAATGAAATTGGCTGGGCAAGTGTACGTTGTTTAATAGCCATACTAATAAATTTTTGGTATATCGTTGCAAAGATATAAATTTTCTCAAAAAAAATTACTATTTTTGCTCAGAATATTACCATTACTATGCAGAACAACTCAAATAAAAGAGATATAAATAGAGGCGACCAACGCAAGAGTGCACCTCGACACCATGCACGCATCAACCTTGGCGACACGCGCAAGGAGAGCATGGGCGAGTGGTTGTTCAACCACCGCATTGGACTTCTTGTGGTATTTGCCGTATTTGTGCTTGCGGGCACGGTGCTTGCCACAGCACGCTACCATGTCGAGCGCATTGACCTTGAGTATCTTATCGAGATTATCCCCGAGGAGTTTAAGGAGGAGAAGGTGCCCGAGACAAAGCCCCAGGTTAGTGCCGAGGAGCTATACCAGCGCATGCAGAATGTGCGCAACCTGGCATCTAACGAAGCATCAGAGAGTGAGGACTCGTCGGGCAGTGCCGAGCAGGAGACCGAGAACGAGCAGGTTGTGGAGGATATCAACGATGGCATGGACGGCAGCCGCAGCGACCTTGAGGAGGGCACCAGCTCGGTGAAGGGCTCAGGCAAGAGTGGCAAGGGCGGTGGCGAAGATACGGGCGACTCGAAGAGCGAGAATGAGAATAAGGGCAAGTATCAGGGTGCATGTACCGTGAGCTACTGCTTCACCGACCCTGTGCGCAACCATAACAATTTGTATATCCCTGCCTATACGGCACGTGGTGGTGGCGTGGTGGTGCTCGACGTCTGGTTGGACCGCAATGGCGCAGTTACAAATGCTCGCGTGTCGTCATCGACAAATTCGAGCCTCAACGCTATCGCTATCCAGGCCGCCCGCAACTACAACACTCGATTTAATATCGACGGCTCAGCCCCCGCACCCCACAAGGGCACAATCACCTATACGTTTGTGGCTCAGTAGGTTAATGGCGCTGAGATGGAAACGATAGGGAGAATAGGGAAGATAGGAAAGATAGGGAGAATAAGGAATTTAAGGAACTTAGGGAAAGACTATCACTAAACTCCCTAATCTACCACCTCAATCAGCGCACTAATTTCTTGTCAGAAGGGGTTAGATTTGGCTTATCGCAAAAGTGAGCACCCGAGGATAGTACACTTAGTACAGCCTCGGGTGCTCAACTTTTGGGATAGGTCGAAGATGACCCCTTATCACAAGAAATTAAAGGTTGCGGATTGAGGGAAAGAGCATATAAAGCTGATCCATCAACGAATTCATATCGAAGCCCTCACGAAGAATCATCAAAATGGTGTTGTCGCCAGCGATGGTGCCGAGCACCTCAGAGATACCCTTGCTGTCGATAGGCACCGAGATAGCGCTTGCATAACCAGGCTTGGTGGTTATCACGCACATATTGCCAGAAAATGCAATGTCTATGATGTTGTCCGACACGTTGGTCGAGATTGAATGGTCGTTGCGGGTGTTGTTTGGAAGAACATAGATGTAGCCCTTCTCCTTGTGTGGAACCTTAGCCACATGCATAAACTTAAGGTCACGCGAAAGTGTTGACTGCGTGATCTTTACGCCATGCTCCTCGAGGCGAGCGATAAGCTCCTCCTGAGATGATATAAACTCTGAGCGAATGATTTTGCGAATTACTGATAGGCGTTGTGTTTTCTGATTCATAGGTTCTCCACTAATTTGTATATTAAGCGCATGAGCACTCATAATTATTGCATAAACAACGTACAAAATTAATATTTTTTCATGAAACTAGCAACTCCTCGCATTTTTTTAACACGCCAACAAATAATTTTTATGCGAATTTGGTGAATTACAGATAATATCACTATCTTTGTGACGACTTGCTACGCAAGTAATGCTAGATAAAGCAAGTGAATTTTGAGAATAAAAATATTAATACTAACTAAAAAACCATTGGTAACTATGAGAAAACTTTTTTCGATGATGCTTGCGCTCTTGGCGCTGGTTGGCGTTAGCTGCGAGCCATCACAGCAGGGCGGCAACGACAACACCGGCTTTAGCTTTGGCGAGCCAAACGTGACTGCCTCATCTATCCAGGTGAAGATTACGCCAGCAGATGCCGCTGCTAACTACTACGCTGCGATTGTTGCAGCTGCCGACATCGCAGATAAGAGCGATGCAGAGATTATTGACGAGGCTGTAAATAGCGAGTCATTCAAGACACGTAAGGGCACTCAGCTTATCGGCGCAAACAACCTTTTGCCTGAGACCGACTACGCTCTTATCGCCTTCTACATCACATCGACAGATAAGCTTAGCCGCCTTGACATCACCACATCTAAGGCTGAGGCGCCTATTGCCCCAGAGCTCTTCGATGTAGAGTTTGAGGTTAAGGACATCACCGCAACATCTGCATCGGTTACAGCTACTCCTAACTCAGCAGCTAACCGCTACTACTTCCGTGTTATCACAAAGATGGAGCTTGATGCTTTTAACATCTACAACAACGACTATCAGATTTTCGAGTACATCATCGAGAACCCTAGCAGCGGCGACTGGATTACTCAGGGAAGAACAACCCTCGATTGCAGACTTGCTGCCGAGACTGACTACCTTGTAGTAGCATTCAACTTCGAGAACTGGGAGGCTATGCACAACAAGGTTGATGAGATGAAGCTCTTCCGCTATGCGTTTTCAACACCTAAGGGCGAGCCTATTGATTCAAGTACATTGTTCACAACGAGCAACCTCGTGACAAACCACACAAACTTCAACCTCGATGTAACACCTGCAAAGGCTGATCAGCAGTGGACATACTACATCTGGACTAAGAAGTCATATGATGAGACATTGGCAAATGAGGCTCGTGCAAACATCGTTATGCGTAGCTACTTTGGTCTTAACAACATCGCTGTGGAGCAGGGCTTCAGCTTCGGCGACATTATCCAGGAGGATAAGCTTGGTCGCAAGGGTGCAGCAACAATCTCAGCATACCAGACTCTTAAGAACGACACTGACTATGTAGTAGTATTGTTCTATGTGGATCCTACAACGGTTGACCCAACTTCGGTTTACGACTACAACTATGTTGCAGTACCATTCAGAACTGCATCTCCTTCAACAGACATCCTTGCTTCACTCGAGGTTTCTGACGCAGTAATTACTAAGGACGGCTTCAAGTACAACGTAAACTTTGGTGTTAAGACCAACCAGTATGCTACAGACCTTAAGATTGGTGCTCAGCTTTGGGCTAACTACGACTTTGCTAAGTATTGGGATCCAAACGACTGGTCACAGATTCAGGCATTCTTCATGTTCCGCACTTCTGTATCTGCAGATACATTGGCAGCTGCAAAGACAGCAGAGGGCACTACCGTTTCGTTCCCTGGCGTAGATAAAGATGATTACGTATTCTTCTTTGAGGTTATCAACGAGGAGAACACAGCTACACAGTATGCTGTACGCGTAACTCCTGAGATGTTTGATCAGGCTCAGTAATTTAACACTTACTCAGAATGAAAAAGTTTTTAAGCATATTTGCTATTGTAGCCCTCGCACTCGGTTTTACGGCGTGCGAGCCTACAGTAGAGCCACAGCCAGAGGCTCAGAAGCCAACACTCAGCGTTGACAAGAGCGAGATATTGGCTAATGGCGCAGACAAGGCAACATTCACAGCTAAGGTTGATGGCGTGGAGAATGCCGACATTCAGATTATCTCACTTAAGGATAACTCTATCCTCTCGGGCAACACATTCACCACAACAGAGCCTGGCAAGTATCAGTTTAAGGCTATCTACGGACAGGAGTCATCTGACGTGGTTGAGGTTACAGCCAAGGAGGTTGAGAAGATCATCACGCTTGAGGCTGACAAGAGCGAGATTATTGCCGACAGCACAGATACTGTGACATTTACCGTGAAGGTAGATGGCGAGGTTGTGACCGACAACTACGAGATTACCAACCTCAACTACAACATTAAGGTCGAGGGCAACACCTTCACATCGGACGTTACTGGCGAGTTTAAGTTCCAGGCGATGTATGAGGGCAAGTGGCTATCGAACGAGGTAGCGGTGGTTGCAAATGCCGTTCCAGCACCTGAGGTTAAGGAGCTTCGCCTTTCGGTAAGCCCTAACCGCATCAAGGCAGACGGCACTGAGGAGGCTATCTTCACCGTGACCTTTGGCGAGGAGGATGTAACCTCAGAGGCTGAGATCTACAACGTTAATACTAGCGAGGTACTCAGCAGCAATAAGTTTAAGACATCAGAGGTTGGCACACACTCATTCCGTGCTCGCTACCAGGATAAGGTGACTGGCGAGAGCACCAATGTAGATGCCTACGACCCTAATTGGGAGGGCAAGTATGAGCCTGGTATGCTCTATAATGAGAATGGCGTGAAGGGTGTAATCTTTGCTATTAAGGAGCACACTGCTTCAGGCACGATGTTCTGCTACGTAATGTCTATGGACGAGGAGGATTTGGCTTGGTCTAACGAGCAGGTAGATCTTAGCTATGCTAACTCTGCATGGGGCGCATGGATTACTGAGGACATCTTCCACCCAAGCCGTGACAACCGCAACATTGACGACTACCCAGCATTCAAGTGGTGTGTGGAGCATGGCGAGGGCTGGTTCCTACCATCACAGCAGGAGATGCAGTGGATGTGGGACGCAGTATCTGGCGGCACTCTCAAGTTCGACAGTCCAAGCGTTGCACACTACAATAAGCTCCTCTCGGAGAATGGTGGCGAGCCATTCGTTGAGACCTACTACTGGTCATCAACAGGTCTTGACAAGACAAGTGCTGTAGCAGTAGCCTTTATGGAAGACAGCGTTGTTTGCCTTGAGTCAACACGCGACAAGGCATATAGCGTGCGTGCTGCATACCGCTTTGCTATCAACTAACGGCAACGATTACAACACTCATAGGGAGGTTAGGGAGAATTATTCCTTGACCTCCCTAATTTCTTTTAAAAAAATCGCTACCTTTGTAGTATGAAAAAATCGGAATTTGGATTTATCGGCGACATAGCCGCAATGTTTGGCGCACTACCCCACTCGGGATTTGAGCCTATTGGCGACGACTGCACAGTGTTGGACTTAGGTGGCGAGGCGTTAGTCATGACCACCGACATGCTTATCGAGGATGTACACTTCTTGCGCTCAGCATCTGACCCCGAGGAGGTCGGACACAAGAGCCTTATGGTAAACATCTCGGACGTAGCAGCCATGGGTGCGAAGCCTGTGGCTACGCTCCTAAGTATCGCCTTGCCAGAGTCAGCACGGGGCGAGTGGGCAGAGAGATTTATGCGTGGATATTACGAGGCATCAGCCGAGAGAGGCGTGGCGCTGGTGGGTGGCGACACCACAGCCTCACGCGATAAGATAGCGATAAACGTGGTTGCCATAGGTCGTGCACCAATGAGCAACATCAAGCGACGCTCGGCGGCTAAGGTGGGCGACGCGGTATGTGTTACGGGCAAGCTCGGCGCATCGTCAAAGGGTCTTGTGGATATCATGTTTGGCGACCTGAACACCGCAGCAGCAAAGATACACCGACGTGCTCAGGCACGCACCATAGAGGGCGCATGGCTCGGCACACGCAGCGAGGTGCATGCCATGATGGACGTATCGGACGGCATAGCCTCAGACATAAAGCATATCATGGAGCTATCAGAGGTGGGTGCAGAGATAAACTTGGACGCGATACCTACCGACTACGACATACGCTTTGCCACGACAGGTGGCGAGGACTATGAGTTGCTACTTACCGTGGATAGCGCCTCGTTCGACACCGTTGCCGAGGAGCTCTTTGCAGCTACGGGCACAACGCTCACAAAGATTGGAACCATCACCGAGGGCGATAGCCTAACATGGCTTGAAAATGGCACACCCCGAGAGTTGGAGTTAAAGGGATTTACGCACTTTTAGTAGATATAGGGAATAAGCCTATACTTCACACGACGCATATAGTCGCTATAGCCCTCTAATTCTCGTTCAAGAAGCGCCTCCTCATGCTTGATGCGCTTAATGACAAGAGGGATATAGAGTAGCATTAGTGCAAACGACAGTGGCGAGGATAGCAAAAGGGGCATAGCCAAGAAGAGGAGTATGGTGGCTGTGTACATCGGGTGGCGCACGACGGCATAAAGACCCGTATCGATGACCTTTTGCCCCGCTTGCACCTCGATAGTGCGGGATAGATATACGTTCTCGCGCAACACCTCAGCATAGAGCATATAGCCCGCCAAGAAGAGCACCACAGCACTCCACACTACCCACTCGGGCAACATGCACCAGCCATAGCGCCAGTTAAAACCCGCAATCACAAAGACAGCGACAAAGAGTAAGCCACTAAGCTTAACAACAAGGCTCTGCTCCGAAGCCCTCTCCTTGGCACTAAGGCGCTTCTCGAGAAGCTCGGGCGAGCGCACGAGCATAACCACACCAGCAATAAAGATAGGGATAAAGAGCACTGCCATAAAGAGCCACCCCTGCCAATACTCCACAGAGCCCGCTGGGAGCATCACAAGAGCACCCACCATAACCACGCCCACGAGATATTTAGTAAGGGCACTAAGGAGTAACCTAAGGCGCATAATCTATCGTTTTAGAAGTTCGCGAAGAAGCGTAACGCCCTCACGCAAGGCCCTAAGGCGGAATGTGTGCGAGAGTGCCAGATAGGAGATAGCACCGATAGCGACATCTAATAATAGATGCACGCCGCACGAGAACGCCGAGAGATAGGGGTTGAGCAGATAGAGCACAACAAACATAATCGCCACTACGATAGACTGAGGGAGCAGCTCTCGAAGAATAGAGGTAATGCCCACATCGACATAACGCATGGCTGCTGCTAGGTTTATGATAAACTCTACGGCAGCCATTGCTGTCATACCCCACGCCACAGCCTCGATGCCGAGCGGAATGGTTATGGCGAGCATGGCGGTCATGATAACACGCTTTACCACCTCAAGACGCACAATAATACGTCCGTCGCTACGTACCTTTATTATATTATATGATACCACCGCCAAGGGGTAGAACAAGCCTGAGAGCGCCAATATCTCGAAGTAGGGCACTGTGGGCATCCACTTCTCGCCCAACAACAGCATAAACATCTCGGGGGCGATGGCTACAAAGCCAAGCATGATGGGGAAGATGACAAACGACAAGAGGTTGATGATGCGCAGGTAGCCCGCCATAAACTTATCGTCCGTTTCGGAAATCTTGGCAAGAGCAGGATATGTCACACCCTGAACGGCTTGCACCGTAGATGTCACGGGAAGATCCTTTAGCTTCTGCGCCTGTGAATAGAAGCCGAGCGAGTGCGCCGAGTAGATCTTGCCAATGAAGAGCTGCGCCACATTATTATATATAGCCGCAATTAGGTCGGTGGCAAGCAGTCGTAGGCTAAAGGGTGCCATGCTACGCAGTAGCGCCATGCTGAAACGCTCACGGCTACGCCAACGACGTATCCACCAGAATGCCATCGCCTTGATGCCCATCATAAGCAAGCGCTGCGCCACGAGCGACCATATGCCACACCCCGCAAGCGCCATGACAACGGCCACCACGCCGCTAATGAGCGACGAGAGAAATACAATTTTTGAGAGAAGCTTAAACCTAAACTCGCGTGTGAACATCACCGTCTGCACCACGCAGAGCGAGTTGATAGGCAAAACAAGAAACAACACGGGGGCAATATCCGAGATTATCGGCTGGTCGTAGAACGTAGCCAAGGGATATGCCAGCGCAACAAGCACAACATACAAAATAGCAGACATCGCTACATTGAAGCCGAGCACCGAGCGATACTCGCCATCAGTGGGACTCTCCTTGCGTATAAGAGTCTGCGAGAAGCCACTATCGACAATCGTGAGAGCAACAGAGGTAAAGAAGGTGAGGATAGCCATCACGCCAAAGTCGGTGGGGGCAAGCTGACGCGCCACGATGATGCTCACAGCCATCTGCACGACCATAGATAGGAGCTTCTCCGAGAAGCTCCACGCCACGCCACTTACTACCCTATGCTCCAACTTCTCAGCCACGACTACTCGACGAAATGCTTAATAGCAAGGTCGTAGGACTTAAGGCCAAAGCCCATGATTGTACCCACAGCTACGGGTGCAATCATCGAGACATGGCGAAACTCCTCGCGACTAAGAATTGAAGATATGTGCACCTCGACTACAGGCACGGCAACTGCCGCCACCGCATCGTGCAACACTACAGAGGTGTGGGTATAACCTCCGGCATTGAGCACCACGCCGTCGTACTCGCCGTCGGCCTCCTGAAGCCTTGTCACAAGCTCGCCCTCGACGTTTGACTGGTAGTAATCAATGATATGCTCCGAATAACGTGCACGAAGAGCCTCGAGGTAGTCCTCGAAGCTCTCGTGTCCGTATATCTCGGGTTGGCGACGCCCCAACAAATTGAGGTTCGCACCGTTGATAATTAAGATTTTCATCGCCTAAAAATTTAGCGAAAATTTGTATAACGCCTAAATCAGCGTGTAATCACACACCTCAATCAGCGCACTCAATTTATCGTTAGAAGGCATTAGATGTGGTGGCTTATCGCAGATTGCAAATCCGCAGTTTACTTAAGGTAAATGAGGAATTTGCAAGCAAGTAAGACGCCGCAGATGATGCCTTATCACGGTAAATTTTAATACTCTTTGGCAACTGTCTCACCCTTCAATACTCGAAGAGCATTCTCAGCCAACGACTCAAGCTCGTTCTCGCCAGGATAGATCTTGATAGGAGCGAGGAACTGGCAGTAGTCGATGATAACATCGTTTACGCAGTCGTTCCAAGCGATACCACCTGTAAGAAGGATAGCATCAATCTTACCCTTAAGAACTACAGCCATCTCGCCGATGTACTTAGCTACTGAGTAAGCCATAGCGTCGAGCATGAAGCGTGCCTCCTGGTCGCCATTTGCTGCACGCACCTCGTTGAGCTCCTGAACGTTGTTGCAGTTAACATGGTCAACAAGACCACCCTTACCTGCCAACAACTTCTTAATCTCAGCCTTGTCGTACTTGCCTGAGAAACAGAGATCTACAAGGTCGCCAGCTGGAAGACAACCAGCGCGCTCTGGAGCCAATGGACCATCACCGTCAAGGGCGTTGTTAGTATCAACAACACGACCCTGGAGGTGAGCAGATACTGAGATACCGCCACCCATGTGAACAACAACAAGGTTGAGCTCCTCGTAAGGACGGCCAATCTCCTTAGCATAGCGACGAGCAATAGCCTTCTGGTTCAAGGCGTGGAAGATAGAGCGACGTGGAAGCTCCTTAAGACCGCTAACACGTGCCATATCCTGAAGCTCATCAACAACAACTGGATCAGCGATGTAAGCCTCAACACCTGCCTCGTCAGCAATGCGACGAGCGATCAAAGCGCCAAGGTTACTTGCGTGCTGACGCTTAGGTGCTACGAGGTCGGCAATCATAGCCTCACCAACGCGGTAAACACCACCCTCGATAGGGCGCATCAAACCACCACGGCCGATAACAGCGTCCAACGACTTAAGCTCGATGCCATCAGCCTTCATTGCATCGAGAATAATCTGCAAACGCCACTCGAGCTGGTCGGCAACAGAGGCAAAACGAGAGATCTCCTCTGTTGAGTGGCTAAGCTTCAATGTCTTAACCTGCTCCATGTCCTCAAACACAGCAACCTTAGTTGAGGTAGAGCCTGGGTTAATTGTCAATATTCTGTAAGCCATATTGTTAGACTATTAACTTAGTTAAAAATTATTTTGCTGACAAGCAAGCGAGTGCGATAGAGTAAAGCTTAGTCTTAGTTGAGTCGCCACGTGAAGTAAGCACACATGGAGCAGTAGGACCAGCAACCATAGCTGCAAGCTCAGCACCACCAAACTTAGAGCAAGCCTTGAAGAATACGTTACCTGACTCGAGGTTAGGGAACAACATACAGTCAGCATCACCAGCAACAGGACCTGTAAGCTTCTTAATCTTAACTGACTCCTCGTCGATAGCTACGTCCAATGCCAAAGGACCCTGGAACAAAGCGTTGCCAAGCTCACCTGCCTGACCGAGGTCAGAGAGCTCCTTAGCCTCAACTGAGCTAACCACCTTTGGAAGAAGCTGCTCTGATGGTGCCAACAAAGCAACCTTAGGCTGCTCGATACCGAGGTTATTAGCAGTCTGGATAAGATACTTAGCAATCTGCTTCTTCTGCTCGAGTGATGGGCATGGAAGAACAGCTACGTCGCTTACAACAAGAAGCTTGTGGTAAGCAGGAACCTCCAATACAGTAACGTGGCTAAGAACAGTACCCTGTGGCAACAAGCCCCACTCCTTGTTCAAGATACCACGCATATACTTGTCAGTAGGTACAACACCCTTCATCAAGACGTCGTACTCGCCATTGTGAACAGCCTTAACTGCGATCTCAACAGCCTTAACATCCTCAGACTCAGGAATGATAGTATACTGGTTGATATCTACACCCTCAGCCTCGCAAGACTTCTTAATCTCCTCTGGATCACCAACAAGTGTTACATCAGCAAGGCCAGCCTTGATAGCCATATCGGTAGCACCGATAGAGTGAGTATCCTGACCGTAAGCAACAATCATCTTCTTCTTACCACGTGCGACAGCTGCCGCTACGAGCTCGTCCAAATGCTTAATCATAGTAGTTTAAGTTTTTTATGTTGTTAGTTAATATTTGTCGTTTTAAGTTTTGCCCTCCCTTTATTGGAGAGCCGGATTAAAAGAGCAGATTTTCAAGTTCGCCCTCTTTAGTCCACTTGATTTGTTGTTAGAATAGTGCAGATGCAACGCTCGGCAAACTTTGGAGCGATGGGCTGTACTTTGAGGTACCGCCCATTGCTTCAGCATTTTGTTAGCGGCAGCAGATGCGCTATTATCACAACAAATTTATTTTACCAAACGGAATGTATCCTTAGCGATTACCAACTCCTCGTCAGTGCAGATTACGGCAGCCTTAACACGTGAGCCCTCCTTAGAAATCTCATAGTCGGTGCCACGCTTACCGCGGTTGCGAACCTCGTCGAACTCAAGACCCATGAACTCCATGTTACGCAAAACGTACTCACGAACCTCTGGAGAGTTCTCACCAACACCACCAGTGAAGATTACAAGGTCAACACCACCCATCTCAGCAGCATACTCACCCACGAACTTCTTGATGCGATTGCCATACATGTCGCGAGCGATGATAGCGCGCTCATTACCCTCGTCGTAAGCAGCGTCGATATCGCGCATATCGCTTGAGATGCCTGTAAGACCCTGAACACCCGACTTCTTGTTGAGCATGTTGTCGAGCTCAGCGTAAGACATACCCTCCTTCTGTGCGATGTATGTTGCAGCGCTAACATCCATAGAACCAGCGCGTGTACCCATCACAAGACCATCGAGTGGAGAGAAGCCCATAGATGTGTCGAACGACTTACCGTTCTTAATAGCTGTTACTGATGCACCGTTACCGATGTGGCAAGTAACGATTTTTGAGTTCTCAAAGTCGAGGCCGAACATCTCAGCACCTACGCGTGCAACAAACTTGTGGCTTGTGCCGTGGAAGCCATACTTACGTACGCGATACTTCTCGTAGTACTCGTAAGGGATAGCGTACAAGTAGTTGATTGCAGGGATAGTGTGGTGGAATGATGTGTCGAATACAGCCACCTGCTTGATACCTGGCAACACCTTCTCCATTGAGAGGATACCCTCAAGGTTTGCAGGGTTGTGCAAAGGAGCGATGGTGTACAACGACTCGATCTTAGCCTTAACCTCCTCGTCAACGAGGCAGCTATCGTGGAAGAACTCACCACCATGTGCTACACGGTGACCAGCAGCCTTAAGCTCGTCGAGCGACTTGATTACGCCGTGCTTCTCGTCGGTAAGTGCGTCGAGAACAAGACGGATACCTGTTGTGTGGTCAGGAATTGGGCAGTGAAGCTCAAACTTATCCTTACCCTGAGGCTTGTGAGTAAGATCGCCTTCAGCCAAACCGATACGCTCTACCAAGCCCTTGGCAAGTAGAGTCTGCGACTGCTCCTGAACATCGAGTACCTGGTACTTGATAGACGAGCTACCGCAGTTGAGAACAAGAATTACCATGTTGATATAGTTTTAGTTTAAATAGTTGACTCTTCGAAAAAGGGGGCGCACCCCTTTAAAACTCAACAAAGATAGTAATTTTACGCCGACTTTCCAACAATTTACCATTATTATTTAGTGTTTTTTTTATAACAGTTTTTTCAAAGAGAAAAAGCATCACTTTTTATGCCCAACAAGAGTTAAAATATTGTCTAATTTCGATTTCGCAAATACACCACAATTATACCGTTTTTCGCATATCGCAATGGTTACAAACAAAATAAAAATCGAAGGACACTTCCACCTTTGAAAAAGATTTATTATATTTGCACGAATAAATGCGTGTAGTGCGCAAGCGCGAGCGTACGATAACCAATCTAAAACTTCAAAGTGATGGCTACTGAAAAAATCAACCTAACGGCTCCTGAGGAGCTTGTCGGCAACATTGCCGAAGATGCGCAGACTACTTCTACGACTACCGAGACAAACACCGAGGCTCACGACACAACGGAGCTCGAGCGACCAAACTTCAGCGCTGAGTTTGCTGACGAGGAGGCGGCACTGGCTGCCGACGAGGCAGGACTAAGCATCGGCGAGGAGACCACCGAAGAGGAGGAGGCACAGGCCACGTCGAACGACATTATCTCGGCACTTAACGAGGCTGAGCTCATTGCTCTTTTTGCCTCGAAGCTTGAGTCGGAGGCAGTGCAGACTCTGCGCCCAACAGTTGAGGCCATCAAAATAGCTTTCTACAAGCTTCACCGCACTAAGGTGGAGGCTGAGCGCAAGGCATTCATCGAGGCGGGCGGCTCGGAGGAGGCGTTCACACCATCGGAGAGTGAGCATGAGCAGCGCTTCAAGGAGCTATTTGCAATATACCGCGACGAGCGCAACAAGCACATTGCACAGATGGAGGCAGACAAGGAGCAGAACCTAAAAATAAAGCTCCAGATTATCGAGGAACTCAAGGAGTTGGTGAACTCTGACGAGACGATGACAACTACCTTCACCCGTTTCCGCGAGCTTCAGACACGCTGGAAGGAGACAGGTCTTGTGCCACAGGCTAACGTAAAGGATTTGTGGGAGACATACAACCTCCATGTCGAGAACTTCTACAACTTTATCAAGATCAACAAGGAGCTTCGCGACCTCGACCTTAAGAAGAACTACGAGATAAAGATTTCGCTATGCGAGCAGGCTGAGGCACTAACCCTCGACAGCCAGATTGTTGAGTCGTTCCGCAAGCTTCAGAAACTTCACGACGAGTGGCGCGAGACAGGTCCTGTTGCCGTTGAATTCAAAGAGACCCTCTGGGAGCGCTTCAAGGAGGCATCGAGCCGTATCAACAAGCGTCATCAGGAGTATTTCGAGAGCATCAAGGCTGAGCAGACAAAGAACCTTGCTCTCAAGAGTGAGCTCTGCGAGAAGGTGGAGGCATTCACCGCGCAGCCTACCCTATCGCGCAAAGAGTGGAACAAGCTCAGCGAGGAGCTTTTGGAGGTACAGAAGACATGGAAGACCATTGGCTACGCACCAAAGAAGGATAACAACCGCATTTATGAGCGTTTCCGTGCCGCTTGCGACAAGTTCTTCGAGCGTAAGCGCGAGTTCTACGCTGGTGTGAAGAATGAGATGGAGCACAACCTCGCCCTGAAAAACGAGCTCTGCGAGCAGGCTGAGGCACTATCGGTATCGGAGGATTGGAAGCACGCAACAGATGAGCTTATAGCACTTCAGGCAAAGTGGAAGCAGGTAGGTCCTGTGGCACGCCGCCACTCCGACACTGTATGGAAGCGTTTCCGTGCCGCTTGCGACAAGTTCTTCGAGCGCAAGGCTGAGCACTTCTCGGCTATCGACTCGGAGCACGACGAGAATCTCAAGCTAAAACAGGCCCTCTTGGAGGAGATGCGTGCAGCAGATGTTAAGGCTGGTGGCTTCGACCTTATCAAGGATTTCCAGCGCCGCTGGAGCCAGATTGGCTTTGTGCCTATCAAGCAGAAGGATGCCTTGCAGAAGGAGTACAAAGCAATTGTCGATGGCATGTTTGGCGTGCTACGCTCATCGGAGCGTGACCGCTCGATGAACCGCTTCAAGGAGCGCGTGCAGAACATGAAGGGAGGCAAGGAGCTACGCTCGGAGCGCGAGAAGCTATTCAACAAGGTGCGCCAGATGGAGCAAGACATCGCCACATTGGAGAACAACATCGGTTTCTTCTCAAAGTCGAAGAATGCCGAGGCCCTCATCGCTGACGTGCGCGAGAAGATTGAGCGCACAAAGCGCGATATGCAGCAGGTCATAGAGAAGATCAAGCTTATCGACGCTCAGGAGAACAACTAACAAGACTACACTACGATAAAAATTAAGAAGCACTAAAAAACATAGATGTCATGAAACTATCTAAACCAAAGTACATTTTTGTGACTGGAGGCGTTGCCTCGTCATTGGGTAAGGGCATTATCTCTGCATCAATAGCACGCCTACTTCAGGCTCGTGGCTACTCGGTAACCATTCAGAAGCTCGACCCATACATCAATGTTGACCCCGGTACGCTCAACCCCTATGAGCATGGCGAGTGCTATGTTACAGAGGATGGCACAGAGACCGACCTTGACCTCGGCCACTACGAGCGTTTCACATCGATACAGACAACTAAGAACAACAACGTTACCACAGGTAAGATCTACCAGTGCGTTATCGACAAGGAGCGTAGCGGCGAGTTCTTGGGCAAGACCGTGCAGGTTATCCCTCACATCACCGACGAGATTAAGCGTCGTGTGCAGCTACTTGGCGCAACCAAGAAGTACGATGTTATTATCACCGAGATTGGTGGTACTGTAGGCGACATCGAGTCGTTGCCATTCATCGAGTCGGTACGTCAGCTTCGCTATCAGCTTGGCTACCAGAACACCGTGTTGGTACACCTCACACTCATTCCTTACATGGCAGCATCGGGCGAGCTTAAGACAAAGCCTACGCAGCACTCCGTAAAGGAGCTCTTGTCGTATGGTCTTCAGCCAGATATCCTCGTTCTTCGCTCAGAGCACGTGCTTAGCGCCGACATCCGTCGCAAGGTGGCTCTGTTCTGCAACGTAGCACCTGAGGCTGTTGTTGAGTCTATCGACGTGCCAACAATTTATGAGGTACCTTTGCGCATGCATGCTCAGAACCTCGACGGCGTATTGCTTGAGAAGCTCGGCTTGGAGTGTGGCCAGGAGCCAGATCTCACCGAGTGGGAGGCATTTGTTGAGCGCGTGAAGAACCCTAAGAGCGTTGTAGATATCGCCTTGGTTGGTAAGTACACCGAGCTTCCTGACGCCTACAAGTCTATCAGCGAGTCGTTTATCCACGCTGGTGCTGTAAACGAGGTTAAGGTTAAGCTCCACTACATCAACTCGGAGCGTCTGACTATCGACAACGTGCAGGAGCACCTCGGCAAGATGTCGGCAGTGATGGTTGCCCCAGGCTTCGGTAATCGCGGTATCGAGGGTAAGTTGGTTGCTGTGCGCTATGCTCGCGAGAACAACGTGCCTTTCTTCGGCATCTGCCTCGGTATGCAGTGCTCGGTAATCGAGTATGCACGCAACGTTTTGGGCTGGGCTGATGCTAACTCAAGCGAGATGGCACAGACCAAGCACGCCGTTATCGACCTTATGGAGGAGCAGAAGAAGGTTACTGCCAAGGGTGGCACAATGCGTCTTGGTGGCTATCCTTGCCACCTTGCGAAGGGCTCACGCGTAGAGGAGGCTTATGGCACACAGGATATCGTGGAGCGTCACCGCCACCGCTACGAGTTCAACAGCTCGTTCCTCGCCGACTTCGAGGCTGCAGGCATGAAGGCTGTGGGTCTTAACCCTGACACAGGCCTTGTAGAGGTTGTTGAGATCCCTTCACACCGCTGGTTCGTTGGTACACAGTACCACCCAGAGTATCACTCAACAGCGGCCAACCCACACCCACTCTTCGTGCGCTTTGTGAAGGAGGCTATCGCTTACCGTGATGAGAAGAAATAGTAATTTTTAAATAGAGGACATAAAACAATTAACAATTTTTAGATGGATAAGAAAACGATTATTGGCCTTGTGCTGATGGTAGCCGTATTTGTCGGCTTCTCGTTCTACGAGAGCAAGAAAGCCGCTAAGTACGAGGAGTGGAAGAAGGGCCAAATTGAGATGCAGAAGGCGCTTGCTGAGAAGCAAGCCGAGGAGCGTGCAGCATTAGAGAACCTTAGCCAGGAGGAGCGCAACATGCGCGACTCGTTGGAGCGTGTTCGCATCGCTAATGCCGAGCTATATAAGTATGGTTCAGAGCTTACTGAGGCACGCAACGCCCAGGGCGAGATTATTGCCGTGAGCAACGACCTTATCAAGGTAGAGTTTAACACCAAGGGTGGTAAGATTGCCAACGTCACACTTCTCGACCCACGCTACACACGCTTTGCCGAGGGCGAGCGCACCGAGCAGGTGGAGATGATGCAGCCTGAGCATGAGGTATTTGGCGTAGAGCTTAAGTCGGTGAACGACAACACGGCATTTAACTCTGACGACTTTACATTTGCCGTGGAGCAGACAAAGGAGGAGAGTGCCGATGTTGTACGCATGACACTCAACCTATCGGCTGAGAGTGCACTTACTTATGTATATAAGATCTACAACACAGGCAACCCTTCACGCGACTACCTCATCGACTTTAGCATCGAGCAGAAGAACATTGCAAATCATCTTGCATCGTCTGAGGAGCTTAAGCTAACATGGCGCAGCCGCTCAAACAAGAACGAGCGTAGCTACCAGAACGAGAACATTGCTACCAACATCATCTACTTCGAGGAGGGCAGCATGGAGGAGTTCGACGCATCGGGCAAAAAGGAGAAGCTTGAGAATGTTAGCTGGATAGCCTACAAGCAGCAGTACTTCACCTCTGCCTTCATCTCACCAGAGGAGCTTAGCATGGATGCCGAGTTTAAGAACTCGACAAAGGAGGGCAAGGACTTCATGAAGGAGTTTTCGTCAACAATAAGCCTACCTCTAAGCAAGGACAAGACAGCGTACGACTACGCCTTCTACTACGGTCCTAACGACCTTAAGGTGATGAGCGACGTGGAGTTTAATGGCGAGGAGGTACATCTCGACGAGATTATTCCTCTCGGCGGCTGGCTTATAGGCTGGGTAAACCGCTACGGTACTGTGCCCATCTTCCAGTGGCTCAGCAACCATGGTCTCGGCTTCGGTCTTATCATCTTGATACTTACAATCATCGTTAAGCTCGTAATCTTGCCACTCACATATAAGAGCTATATGTCAACGGCTAAAATGCGTGCTATACGTCCTGAGATGGAGGCTATTGCCAAGAAGTATCCAAACCCTGACGACGCTATGAAGAAGCAGCAGGCAACGATGGAGCTCTACCAGAAGGCGGGTATCAACCCTATGGGTGGCTGTCTTCCACTGCTCATTCAGATGCCTATCCTATGGGCTATGTTCCGCTTCTTCCCTGCAAGTATCGAGCTTCGTGGCGAGGGCTTCCTTTGGGCTAACGACCTCTCGTCATACGATAGCGTGCTTAAGTTGCCATTCAACATTCCATTCTATGGCGACCACGTGAGCTTGTTCGCACTGCTCATGGCTGTGGCACTGTTCGGTTACTCGTTCATTAGCTACAAGCAGCAGTCGGCAACCACTGCGGGCCAGCCAGGTGCCGGCATGATGAAGTTTATGATGGTATATTTCATGCCTCTTATGATGCTCTGCTTCATGAACAACTACTCGTCGGGCTTGTGCTACTACTACTTCCTATCGCAGATGTTCACAATGCTTATCATGTACCTCATTCGTCGCACTGTTGATGACGAGAAGGTACGCGCTAAGCTCCTTGCGCATAAGCCTAAGAAGAAGTCACGCTTCCAGGAGCGTTACGAGGAGGCCTTGCGCCAGCAGCAGGATCAGATGACAATCAACCGCGAGCAGCGCCGCCAGCGTCACTAAAATCGTGGTTTGCATAGCAACAAAAATTGGGTATTCCGTGAGGGGTACCCATTTTTTTTGTGAGAGGTGAAAAGTGAAAGGTAAGAGGTGAAAGGTAAGGTGTGCTTCGCACGGAGTTTATTTTATGAGATAGATGGGACGAATGGGATAGATGGGGAAGATAGGGAGAATAGGGAATTTAAGGAGATTAGGGAGGGCGCTACGTTTGATAGGGCTGATGGGATCGATGGGGTCGATAAGACGAGGATATCATAGTCCTATTTCCCCTATCTTCCCTATTCTCCCTATTTTCCCTATTCTCCTTATCGTCCCTATCTTCCCTTTGCCCACCTCAATCAGCGAGATATAATTTCTTGTCAGAAGGGTGCCGAGTGCTACACTCGGCAAAAATGCCACCGATGGGTAGTACTAGTTGTACGTCCCATTGGTGGCATTTTTTCTAGGGGCCGCAATCGACCCCTTATCACAAGAAATTACCCGATGGTGTGCATACGAACTGAGGCCTTTATAAGAGCTATGGCACGTATGCGGCTGATCTCAACCTCTTTGTCGGCGTGGTGCTGGTTCTGGCTTACGAGCTTGATGTAGCCGTCGTGCTCGGACTTCTGAACATACTTGACAGTGATATACTCCTCGCCGTCGATCTCAATGGAGAGAAGATACATATCGCCCCAAAAAACATCGCGCACGTCGCTAAGCTGCTTGTAGAGCACAATGTCGCCACTCTTAAGGAGCGGATACATCGAGTCGCCCTGAACATATATCGCACCGTCGCACTTAGGAAGGTTGGGGATATGTATAAAGTTAGATGGGGTAATCTCGCTCTTAGCATCGAAGATAGGCACAAGTCCCGCAGTGCCCTCGATTGAGTAGAGAGGCACGCTCTGCAAAGGTAGCGACTTATCGGTGCGGTGAAGATATGAGGTCATATCGGGCTCGGCATTAAACATCTTACCCTCGCCCAACTCCAACCAATCGGGATTAATGTTCAAATCCTGAACCAAGATATTTTTATTGCGTTGCGACAAGCCTGCCTTGCCCGTCTCGATCATCGAGAGGGCAGCCTTACCGATGCCAAGTCGCTGAGATAGTTGATCTTGAGTCATGTTAAGCTGCTTGCGCATAAGACGAACACGCATTCCGATTGTCTCCATATAAAAAGATTTTATATTAAATTTTTGTACTAAACTATTGGCAAATTAAGTTATTGAACGTATATTTGCACTACAAAGTTAAGCAATTTATTTTAAATTCCAATAATTTATTAAACAAAATCACAAATTATCAGTCATGTACGAAGTTTCTCATCAACTTTACCTTGAGTTAGCGGAGAGATTAGTGGCGGCAATTGGCAGAAAAGAGTTCTTCTCGGGCAGCGTGAGTTGCATAGCAGGCGACGTGGAGCTAAGGCTCGTCTGCACGCTCATAGTGCAGCGTAGCAAGGCGCAAAACTTAGAGCGCACGACAACCGAGATTACAGGCGTTATTCCCGTGTGGTGGGAGTGTCACACCACCGAGGGTAGCGAGGAGATAATGAACGACTTCTCGTTTCGTGAGCTCGTAGAGGTTGCGCTAAACTAATTTCAAAACGACCCAACAAGGCTTGGCTTATTCCCACCTTGGAGCGATGCCTCCCCCAAGCCTCAGGTGCTTTAGTCGCCAGCATCGTGGCAAGCACCACCAAATTTTTCGAATACATATATTTATAATATGAATACCCCAAATTCAAATACGGCAAAGCCATCATTCGATGGTTTTGCACAACATGTCTATCCCTTTTTGGAGCTTAGCTCGTTTCATCGGACCTACTACCAGGTATTAGAGGCCTTTGCCCAGGGGCGCATACGCAAGCTTATAGTCTCGGTTCCGCCCCAGCACGGCAAGTCGGTAGGAGCCTCTACCATACTACCAGCCTACATGCTCGGGCTCGACCCCGACCTACGCATAGCCATAGCCTCATACTCAGGCACGCTCGCCTCGAAGTTTAACCGCCGTGTGCAGCGCATAATCGAGTCGAGGGAGTATGCTGAGATATTTCCCGACACAACCATAAAGCAGGGCACTAAGCCCGCAGGATATATACGCACATCGGACGAGGTTGAGATCATTGGGCACAAGGGCGAGCTGCTCTCTGTGGGTCGTGAGGGCTCACTAACGGGCAACCGTGTAGATTGCTTTATCCTCGACGACCTATACAAAGATGCCATGGAGGCAAACTCACCCGTGGTGCGTGGCAACTGCTGGGAGTGGTACACCTCGGTGGTGCGAACACGCATGCACAACACCTCGCGCGAGCTTATAGTATTCACGCGCTGGCACGAGGAGGATCTCATAGGCAGACTCATGGCAACTGAGAGCTATAGAGAGTTACACTCGTTCGAAGACATCGACAAGGTGGAGGATGGCGAGTGGCTATACCTCAACTTCGAGGCGCTCAAGACATCGCCCGCAACGGAGATAGATCCCCGCAACGAGGGCGAGGCACTATGGCAGAAGCAACACTCAAGAGATCTGCTACTAAAGAGGCGCAAGCTCGACCCACAGCGCTTCGAGGCGATGTATCAAGGGCACCCAGCCTCGCGCGAAGGGTTGCTCTATAGTAGCAGCTTTCGTGAGTACTCGACGCTTCCACGAGATATTGTAAAGCGGGGCAACTACACCGACACCGCCGACACGGGCAGCGACTATCTATGTTCGGTGTGCTACGCCGTGGATAGCGACGGTGTGATATACCTAACCGACGTGGTATATACCACAGAGCCTATGGAGATTAGCGAGAGGCTGGTGGCAGCAATGCTAACAAAGAACGACACGCGCATAGCCTATGTTGAGAGCAACAACGGCGGACGAGGCTTTGCCCGAGCCCTGCAACGGCAGCTGCCACGAGTGAAGGTCGAGTGGTTTCACCAGAGTGGCAACAAGGTGGCTCGCATATTGTCGAACTCGGCAACGGTACTCCATACACTGCGTATGCCCAACAACTGGCATCTGCTATGGCCCGAGTTCTACGCCCACCTTACCACATTTAAGCGAGAGCTCAAAGCAAACAGCCACGACGATGCTGCCGACGCTCTCACAGGCATCATCGAGAAGGAGATAAGCAGCAGCGAGAGAAAGATTCAAAGAGTGAAGTTTATATAACAAACAAGGGGATAAGCCGATGACTTATCCCCTTGTTCTATGATAAAGTGATTTTAGTGAATGTCGTTATTTAGCTCAGGAATGTCAACACTCTGGCAACGTGTACCCAACAAGTGCTCAGAGAAGTAGTCTGCCATGCGCCAGAAGAAGTACTCGTTCATGTCGCCAAAGCCATGACGCTGGCCAGGCAAGAGGAGCATATCGAAGCGCTTGTTAGCACGAATCAAGGCATCGACAACACGCAAAGTGTTACCAGGGTGAACATTCTCGTCGATATCGCCATGCACCAACAAGAGGTTACCCTTGAGGCGTGAGGCAATCTCAGGGTTGGCAGTAATCTCGTACTCGAACTTTACCTCGCCGTCCTTCTCTACCTCCATAATACCGTGGTGCTTCTCCGACCACCAACGGTTGTAGATATTGTTGTCGTGGTTACCTGCGCACGACACTGCAACATCGAAGAAGTCTGGATACATCAAGATAGCTGCTGTTGACATGAATCCACCACCCGAGTGACCATGGATACCTACACGGTCGATATCGATGAAGCTGTGGCGCGCTGCGAGCTGCTGTGCTGCAACAACCTTATCCTTAAGACCATAGTCGCGCATATTACCGTAGCCATAGTTGTGATACCACTTCGAGCGATCGGGGTGGCCACCACGGTTACCCACGGTAATCACGATGAAGCCCATCTGCGCAAGACGGTCTGTGCGGTTCATGCCACCATACCACGACTGCTCGACAGCCTCGGTCTGAGGACCTGGATATACGTACTCGATAATTGGATACTTCTTCGTAGGGTCGAAGTCGTAAGGCTTGTACATCACGCCATGAAGGTCGGTGATGCCGTCGGCTGCCTTAACAACAAAAGGCTCTGGGAACTTATATCCAGCATCGAACAATGGCTGCATATCGACAGTCTGCATCGTTAGGAGCTTCTTACCCTCAGTTGTGTAGAGCTCAGATACTGGAGCTGTATCTACGCGCGAGTAGGTTGTTGTGAAGTAGCGGCGGTTGTCTGACAACGAGAACTCGCCATTGAAGCCGGTAGGGTCGAGCTGCTTAAGACCTGTACCGTCGTAGTTTACGCGGAAGAGGTGCAAATAGTATGGGTTCTCGTCCTTGTTGTAGCCAGTAGCAGTGAAGTAGATAACACGCTTAGCGTCGTCAACGCCAAGAACATTTGATACGTGCCACTCGCCCTTAGTAATCTGGTTAATTAGCTCGCCATCAGCCGAGTAGCGATAGAGGTGAGCCCAGCCTGTGCGCTCCGACCACTGGATAAACTCGCTTTCGTTGTTTACCAACGTAGGATACTGCCACTCGATAGATGTCTGCATCTCTTCGTGTACAAGCTCCTTAGCAGTTGCCGATGCTACATCTACAACGCAGAGGTCGGCACGCTTGATGTCACGGCTCTGACGCACAACATAGAACTTGTCGTTATCGCCAAGCCATGTTACGCGCACAGGGCGCTCGTACTTGTCGGCATGAGCATGAGGCTCGCTACAGATGAATACCATCTGCTCCTTGTACTTATCCAAGTCAACCTTTCTACGTTCAAACTTCTCAGTGTCGAACAACTCCAACCAGAAGTCGGGGCTCTGCTCGCCAGGCATCTGATACTTGTAGGTAAATAGCTCAGGGCGCTTCTTGAGGATGTTGATAACCCAGAAGTCGATAAGCATAGAGGTGTTGCTGCGCACTGTAGCAAAGTGCTTTGAGTCGGGCGACCACTGCAACAATACGCGGTAGCGCTCACCCTCCTTAACCTGCTCGATGCAGTCCTCAAACCAGTGGTAGGCGGTATCGAACGTTGCATCGGTAGTAATCTGGTGCTCAACAATTGTCGAGTCCTTAGCATTCACCGCAAACTTCTCGACATCCTCCATTGTCATATACCACAAGTTATTATCCTTCTGATATACAGCAATCTTGCCATCTGGCGATACATTTGCCCACTCAGGCAGACGCTTTAGGCGCTCCACACGCTTAAGCTCACGCTTAGCCAAGTCCCACTCGTAGTGCAACACAAGAGTCTTGCCCTTCTCGTCCTTTGGTGTGTACTTGTTATTCTCGACATATGCCGCAGCTGGGGTAATGTCAAACTGAACATACTTATCCTCCTTAAGCTCAATATTTGAGATAGGAAGGTGCTGAGCATCAAATGGGTGACCCGAGTCGAGGGTTACCTTCTCAGCGAGCTCTGCCATAGACCATAGCTCGGTCTGCTTACCCGACTTAGCGTCAACAACATAGTAGGTAATGGCATCGCGTGTCTGCCACTTGTACCAATACTTCTCGCCCGACTTAAACCAGTTAGGGCGAATCACGGTCTGAGGCACCATGCGACGAATCTTTGCAGGCGAGAACTGCTCTGCAAGGTTGTAGTTAGGCTTCACAGCCTCTGGCTCTGAGGCTGTTAGCTCTGCCGATGAGGCAAGCGTAGCCACAGCAACCAACAATAGAGATAGTTTCTTAATCATAGTATTTAGGTTAAATTATTGTCTTAAAAGACAAAGATACAAAAAAAAGTTAAAAGTGAAAGGGGAAAGGTGAAAAGTATGATGCGCTTTACATAGGATTTATAAGATGGGACAAATGAGATAGATGGGATAGATGGGGATCGCCGAAATAGGAGTTTAGGGAGTTTAGGGAATTTAAGGAGATTAGGGAGGGCACTACGTTTAATAGGGCTGATGGGATAGATGGGGCTGATAAAACGAGGGTATCATAGCCCTATCTTCCCTATTTTCCATATTTTCCCTATCTTCCCTATAAAATCCACCTCAATTAGCGAGATAAATTTGTTATCAGAAGGGTGCCGAGTGCCACACTCGGCAAAAATGCCACCGATGGGCAGTACTAGATGTACGTCCCATTGGTGGCATTTTTTCTAGGGGCCGCAATCGACCCCTTATCACAACAAATTAATAGCTCTTGGCGAACAATACGCGGAACTTCGACGGCTTACCCGAGAATACACATGTACCCTCCTCCTCAACAACGTCCATAGGGATACAACGGATAGTTGCCTTGGTAGCCTCTTTGATTGCCTGCTCGGTCTCAGGTGTGCCGTCCCAGTGTGCTGAGATGAAACCACCCTTAGTGTTTAGCACCTCCTGGAACTCCTCCCATGTATCGACCTTAGTAATCATAGAGTTACGGTAGTCGAGAGCCTTCTGGAAGATGTTCTGCTGGATCTCGTCGAGAAGCGCTACGAGGCGGTCAGTGAGGCCCTCCTGCGAAACAACCTCCTTAGTGAGGGTATCACGGCGAGCAAGCTCGATAGTGCCATTCTCAAGGTCGCGTGGGCCGAGTGCAAGGCGCACAGGCACACCCTTAAGTTCGTACTCAGCGAACTTAAAGCCTGAGCGAACATTGTCGCGAGCATCAACCTTAACAGATACGCCCTTAGCACGAAGCTCCTTAGCCATCTGCTCGAAGCGCTCAACAACCTGCTGGCGCTGCTCCTCACCCTTGTAGATAGGCACCATGACAACCTGAATAGGCGCCAACTTTGGAGGCAACACAAGACCATTATTATCAGAGTGAGCCATAATAAGAGCACCCATAAGACGTGTTGATACGCCCCATGATGTTGCCCACACATACTCCTGCTTGCCCTCCTTAGAGGTGTACTGCACGTCGAATGCCTTAGCGAAGTTCTGACCAAGGAAGTGCGAAGTACCGCTCTGCAAAGCCTTACCGTCCTGCATCAACGCCTCGATAGTGAGGGTATCGACAGCACCTGCAAAGCGCTCGTTTGGCGACTTATGACCTACGATAACAGGCACGCCCATCCACTCCTCGGCGAAGGTGCGGTAAACGTTGATCATGCGCTCGGTCTCCTCGATAGCCTCCTGGGCTGTGGCGTGAGCGGTGTGTCCCTCCTGCCACAAGAACTCGGCAGTACGCAAGAAGAGGCGGGTACGCATCTCCCAGCGAACCACGTTTGCCCACTGGTTGCACAAGATTGGAAGGTCGCGGTATGATGTAATCCAGTTCTTGTAGGTGTTCCAGATGATTGTCTCTGATGTTGGGCGCACGATAAGCTCCTCCTCGAGGCGTGCAGCAGGGTCAACAACAACACCCTTACCCTCCTCGTCGTTCTTTAGGCGGTAGTGAGTAACTACAGCGCACTCCTTAGCGAAGCCCTCAACGTGGCTTGCCTCGCGAGAGAAGAATGACTTAGGGATAAATAGTGGGAAGTAGGCATTCTCGTGGCCTGTCTCCTTGAACATGCGATCAAGCACATCACGCATCTTCTCCCAAATAGCATAGCCATAAGGCTTAATCACCATACAGCCACGGACTGCTGAGTTCTCAGCCAAGCCCGCTTTGATAACCAAGTCGTTGTACCACTGCGAGTAGTTCTCGTCGCTCTTGGTCAAATCTTTAAGTTCAACTGCCATATCTTTAGTATTAAATTATTCTCCAATACATTATATAATAATCGGCGACAAAGATATAAAATAAACTCTAAATTTCAAAACCATTTTCAAGAAAGCTCACACCACAAAATAAATAGCCATATTTGCAACAATAACCACCCTATTTCGCTCTATTTTTTGGGCATAAAAACAGGGCGACATAGCTGCTAACTATTCGACTATTTTTCGTAAGGATTTTGCCCTGAAATTCAAAATATTTCGCGCACAGCAAAGCAGAGATAACAGCGTGTATATCAGCAATAAGCACCATTAGCAAGATGTGAGAGTTGAAGTAAAAAATTAAAAAATAATTGGCTGTATGGATTTTGTTGCTAAAAATTCGTATATTTGCAGACAATATATACGCAAGTATATAGTTTGTAGATTTTTTGTGCAACAGAGCAACAAAACGAAATTACGCTAAAAATAGGGCTCGTTTCGCCGAGTTTCTCTCGAGGCATGGGGTTTATTAACTACTAATACTTTATTGCATACATGGTGAAATCAAATTACATCATCGAGCTCAAGAACATCACCAAGACGTTCCCCGACAAGGTGGTTCTCGACGATGTCAGTTTGTCAGTAAAGAAGGGTGAGTTTCTAACTATTCTCGGCCCTTCGGGTTGTGGCAAGACCACACTACTGCGTCTTTTGGCGGGCTTCAATAGCGCCACAAAGGGTGAAATCAAGATTGGCGGCGAGGTAATGACCGACATTCCTCCACACTTGCGTCCTGTGAACACCGTATTCCAGCGCTACGCCCTATTCCCAAATTACAATGTTTTCGACAATATCGCCTTTGGTCTAAAGCTTCAAAAGGTTGATAAGAAGGAGATCGAGCAGCGTGTACACCGAGCACTTAAGATGGTGGGCATGACCGACTACGAGCACCGCGATGTGCAGTCGTTGTCGGGTGGTCAGCAGCAGCGTGTGGCTATCGCGCGTGCTATTGTCAACCGCCCTCAGGTGTTGCTCCTCGACGAGCCTTTGGCAGCTCTCGACCTAAAGATGCGTAAGGATATGCAGATGGAGCTCAAGGAGATGCACCGCTCACTCGGCATCACATTCGTCTATGTGACGCACGACCAGGAGGAGGCACTAACCTTGTCGGACACCATCGTTGTGATGAACGAGGGTAAGATTCAGCAGATTGGCTCGCCTACCGACATCTATAACGAGCCATGCAACGCCTTTGTTGCCGACTTTATCGGCGAGAGCAACATCCTCAATGCCACAATGGTGCGCGACCGCCTTGTAAAGTTCATGGACAAGGAGTTTGAGTGTATCGACGAGGGCTTCGGCGAGAATACCCCTGTGGATGTTGTCATTCGCCCCGAGGACGTATATATCATTCGCAATGCCGAGGCAGCAATGTTCCACGGCAAGGTGCGCTCATGCATCTTCAAGGGTGTTCACTACGAGATGTTTGTGGAGACACCTGACGGCTACGAGATAATGATTCAGGACTACAACTCGTTCGAGGTAGGCAGCGAGGTGGGCATGATGATCAAGCCTGCCGACATCCACGTGATGCACAAGGAGCACACCGAGAACCATGTTGAGGGTAAGATGCTCGACTCGACACACGTCGAGATTCTTGGCGAGAGCTTCGAGTGCCGTGAGCACGAGGGCATCGTGGCGGGCGACGAGGTTGATGTAGCCTTCGACTTCGACGCTGTGGAGCTTACCGACGACTCGGAGGACGGCACATCGTGGGGTACAATACGCTTTATCCTCTACAAGGGCGACCGTTACCACCTCACCGTGCGTACCGACGAGAACGAGAACGTATATGTTGATACTCACGACGTATGGGAGGATCTCGACGAGGTGGGTATCAAGATTGCGCCCGAGGCATTGCGCCTAACTAAGAAGTAATATTACGAACCAATAAGCTTATTTCGACAGAATGAATAGTGTGGTAAAATACTTTTCACGACGACGCACATGGAGTATTCCGTATGTGATATTCCTTGCGATATTTGTTGTGTTGCCGCTTATTCTTATCATGGTCTATGCCTTTCAGTCGAAGAGTGGAGAGTTTTCGTTGGAGAACTTCGAGCGCTTCATCAACCAGCCCGAAGCTGCCAACACCTTCATCTACTCGATAGGCATTGCCCTGATAACCACCATCATATGTATCATCTTGGGCTATCCCGCAGCCTACATTCTATCACGCATACGACTCTCTACGGCACGTGTTGTGGTCATGCTCTTTATCCTCCCGATGTGGATTAACGTGCTTGTGCGCACGCTTGCCACTGTCGCCCTCTTCGACTTTTTGCGTCTTCCACTGGGCGAGGGAGCACTCATCTTCGGTATGGTCTACAACTTCCTTCCGTTCATGGTATACCCTATCTACAACGTTATGCAGAAGATGGACCACTCGCTCATTGAGGCTGCCGAGGACCTTGGAGCAACACCACGCCAGGTATTTACACGTGTGGTATTCCCACTCTCTATGCCCGGCGTTGTGAGCGGCATTATGATGGTATTCATGCCAACAATCTCGACGTTCGCCATATCGGAGCTCTTGACAATGAACAACATCAAGCTCTTTGGTACAACCATTCAGGAGAACATCAACAACGGCATGTGGCACTATGGTGCAGCGCTCTCGCTCATCATGCTCATAATCATTGGTATAACATCGCTCTTCACCGACTCATCGTCGGAGGACGGCTCTAACGAGGGATTGATATAATGAGAAGAGTACTATCATACGGCTACTTGGTGCTGCTGCTCGTTATGCTCTACGCACCAATCATCATCATCGCCATCTTCTCGTTCACCGAGTCGAAGGTGCTGGGCAACTGGACGGGCTTCTCGACAGAGCTCTACACATCGCTCTTTTCGGGTGGTGTGCGCTACTCGTTGGTCGATGCCCTCAAAAATACATTTATCATTGCACTCACCGCAGCGACAGTCTCTACCATACTTGGCACCATTGCCGCTATTGGCATTCATGACCTACGCTACGGCAAGCGCCGCGCTATCAACTTCGTAAACAACATTCCTATCCTCAACCCCGATATCATCACCGGTATCTCGTTGTTTTTGTTGTTCGTGTCGTTGGGCATTACGCAGGGCTACACCACAGTAATTCTTGCCCATATCGCCTTCTGCACGCCATACGTTGTTCTTAGCATCATGCCACGCCTCACGCAGATGAACCCTAACATCTACGAGGCGGCGCTCGACCTCGGAGCGACACCTATGCAGGCTATGCGCCGTGTTATCATTCCTGAGATTCGTCCAGGCATGATTTCTGGCTTTATCCTCGCCTTCACGCTCTCTATCGACGACTTTGCCGTGACAATCTTTACGAATGGTACCGACGGCTTGCAAACCCTATCGACATATATCTATGCCGATGCTCGCAAGGGCGGTCTTACGCCTGAGCTACGTGCCCTATCTACAATCATTCTTGTAGTTGTGGTGGTGTTGCTTATCGTGGTAAACTATCGTGCCAACCGTCAGGCTAAGCTTGCCGAGGAGCAGCAGCGACAGCTAAAACCTAAAAAATAGTATCGACTCTAATGAAAAGACATATTCTAAACATTGGTCGCCTTATAGTTGCGCTCCTTGCAATTGTTATGGTGGGCTGTAATGGCATTAGCGACGAGCGTGCCCACACCCTAAAGGTGTATAACTGGGGCGACTACATCGACGAGGATCTTATTGCCGAGTTCGAGGAGTGGTACGAGGAGCAGACAGGTGAAAAGGTGTCGATTATCTACCAGACATTCGACATTAACGAGGTTATGCTTGCCAAGATCGAGAATGGTCATGCCGACTTCGACGTAGTGTGTCCCTCGGAGTATATCATCGAGCGCATGATGCGCAACGAGTTGCTTCAGCCTATCCTCACACCTGAGTTCGAGGCAGAGATTAACGCTAAGAATATCAACTACTTTAGCTGCGTATCGCCATACATCAAGGAGCAATTTTCGCTATTGGAGGCTCCCGAGGGTCAAAACCCTAACGACTACTCGGTAGGTTATATGTGGGGTACTACAGGTATCCTCTACAACGCTAAGCACGTTACCGAGGAGGAGGCAATGTCGTGGGGCTTGATGTTCGACAAAAGGCTTCAGGACAAGATCTTCGTGAAGGATGCCTTCCGCGATGTATATTCGCCTATATTGGTCTATGCCAAGACCTTAGAGAAGCGTGCCAGTGGCGAGCTTGGCGAGAATGAGATGCTCAGCCAAGAGACCATACGTGAGCTTATGTACGACTCGTCGGACGAGTCTATCGCCCTGGTCGAGAGCTACCTCAAGCGCATGAAGGAGCTTGTGGCAGGCTGGGAGGCCGACTTCGGCAAGGAGATGATGACGCAGGAGAAGGCGTGGATCAACCTTATGTGGAGCGGCGATGCCGTGTGGGCTATCGAGGAGGCTCAGGAGGTGGGCGTAGATTTGGCATACACCGTGCCCGAGGAGGGCAGCGTGGTGTGGTTCGACGGCTGGGTTATACCTAAGTATGCCGTGAACAAGCGTGCCGCACGCTACTTCATCAACTTTATGTGTAAGCCCGAGAATGCTATCCGCAATATGGATGCTACGGGATATGTGAGCGTGGTAACCACCGAGGAGGTGCTCGACTACATGTCGAGCGAGGAGGACTACGACGAGGCTATTGACCTAAGCTACCTCTTTGTACACGCCGACGGCACACCTATCGAGGGCTCGGATAGCGTATTTACCGACCCTGTGCTCTACCCTTGTCGCTCGGTTATCGACCGCTGTGCCGTGATGCACGACTCGGGCGACCGCACCGACAAGATGCTTGAGATGTGGTCACGTGTCAAGGGCGACAACCTCTCTACGGGCATGCTCGTGGGTATCATCGTATTCTTCTCAGCAATGCTCATCTGGGGTATCGCACGCAAGATTGCTGCCTACCGCCAGCACCGCAAGACGATGAAGCGTCGCCATAAGTATGCGAAGTACTCAAATCGCTAAATCATTCATTTATAAACCATAAACCTAACAACAGACAATGACAAGAAAGGTATTTTTCCTCCTTGCCACCCTTGCGCTTTCGGTTTCGGCGCAGGCAACAACATTCAGTTTTACCCCCGAGCCAGCCACAGAGCTTAGCCTCGTAGCAGAGGATACAGAGGGCGACGACGAGGGTCTATTTTGGTGGAGCGCAGGCGCTAACCTCGCCTCAAACTACCTATGGCGTGGTTACGACCAGTCATACTCGGGTAAGATGTTCGACCCATCAATCCAGCCAAGTGTGACACTCGGTCTTGGCGCTTTCTACCTCGACCTATGGCTCAACGTATCGCCTATTAGCACATACCAGGAGTTCGACATGACCCTTGGCTTCGACTACGAGAACCTCTCTATCACCGTATACGACGTATGGTGTGGCATGGGCAAGGAGTTTTGGACTAATAACTTCCTCGATGGCAACAACCACAACCTCACAGCCACCATCGACTATACGTTCTTTGACCGCCTACGCCTACACTGGGGCACAACATTTATCCACTCGGCAGATTGGCTATACAACGAGGACGGCTCACGCAAGCGCCGTGCCTTCTCGTCATACTTCGAGGTGGCTTACACTCAGCCCGTAAAGGAGCTCTTCGACATCACCTTCACAGCGGGTGCTTCGCCATGGACAGGTCCATTCTGGACTGCGGGCCCTCAGATTGTGGAAGATGGCGAGTACTTCCTCGACTACAATGCCGAGAACCCTCCTGTCACTGGCTTCAACGTCACAAACCTCAACGTCACCCTATCACGTGACTTCGAGGTGGGCCGTGTAACCTTCCCCGTGCAATTGGGCTACACCTTCAACCCAACCACCAAGCGCCACTACGCACTGCTTAAGACTGGTTTTTCGTTCTAAGCAGCAGCAATAAAACAAATAAAAATGGTAATCACGATTGTGATTACCATTTTTTGTTGATATCTATTACCTCAGCTTATGCTGATGGAAGTGCGGCGTGACTACATACTTAAAGAACAGCAGAGCAAGGAATATGAGCACTGCGCCAATCATGTAGCAATATGAGTAGTCGAACTCTGAGATATAGCCGCCGAGCAGCATACCGCCACCAATACCCACGTCCCAGCCAGTGAGATAGGTTGCATTTGCTGTGGCACGGCGCGAGTTGGGCGCTAGGTTGATAAAGAGGGTGTTGTAGGCGGGGAACATAGTACCATAGCCATAGCCAAAGAGGAAGGCTGTGAGGAAGTAGGTTACATATCCCGCAGCGATGCTCCACGACGACACCGTAGAGAGTATCGCCTCGCCAAAGCCACCAACAAGAGCTATACAAATACCCACCAATATTGTCTCGGTGACAAAGCCACGATCAACACGCTTGCCCGAGTTTAGGCGCGAGGTGATGAGTCCCGCTGCCATGACCGTGAAGAACAAGCCTGCATTGTGCGTGATGCCCGACTGAGCAGCATATAGCGCCATGTAGCTTGTGGTCATGCCATAAGGAATGGCAAGGAGGAAGAAGGCAAAGCATGCACGAATGCCCTCCTTAAGGAAGAATCTATCTGCCGATAGCTTGAACTCTGTCTTCTCTAGCTTCTTGCGTGGTGCACGCACCAAAGCACCGAGCACAAGACCGACAATACCCGTAATAAGCGATGTAAGGAAGAGCAGTGTATAGTTGCCCGACGAAATTACGAATAGTCCGACCATAGGGCCAAAAGCCATAGCAAGGTTGTTCGTAACGCCGTAATATCCAAGGCCTTCGCCACGGCGCGACGAGGGCATAACATCAATTACAAGAGTATTACCTGCCGTGGTGAGCATGCCAAACGAGAAGCCATGCAACACACGTAGCAGGATAAAGAGAGCAAGGGTCTGCGTGATGAAGAAGTAGCCGAGGAACGATGCTACGAAGATGGCGTAAGAGACGATATATACCTTCTTGCGGGGCAACGTGTCGGCAATAAAGCCCGTCATCGGGCGTATTGAGAGCACTGCTATGACGTAGCACGAGAGCACCACGCCCACAAGTGCCGGACTAATGCCGAAGGTATCCTTAAGATACATCGGTAGCGTGGGCACAAGGATAAAGAACGAGAACGACATCATGAATGCAGCGATGCAGACAAAGATGTAGTCACGCGTAAAGAGCCTATCTCGAGTAACCTCAGCCATAGTAAGTTAGTTAATCGTTATCATGCTCAACACTACCGCCTGCCGATGTCGATACCTCAACATTCTGAGGATTGCCCTTATAGCTCACATCAGCGCCCGCCGAGACATTTGCCACAAGCGACTCGGTAGCATATACATCAACCTCAGCTCCTGCCGAGGCAGAGATGGTAGCTTGCTTAACACATAGCTCGTCGAGCGAGAGGTCGGCACCTGCCGAGGCTGCCACAATGAGTGTATCTACCTCGCCCGCTATATCTACCTCAGCACCTGCCGAGGCAGCTATAACAAGCTCCGCACCGCCGTAGCCTCGATCCGAGAACTCAGCGCCCGCCGATATTGCCAACGACGAGTAGTCGAACTTAGGGATATGCACCTCTAGCGTATTTGTCGATATGGCGCGTGGGGCGTCGAGCTTAATGTAGAGCGTCTGCTCCTCGACATACGCCTTAACAAAATCTACGACATCGCTATGTGTTGTTATGCGAACCTCATTCATAGGCAGTGTAGCATCAACAACAACATCCACGCCATGGCTTATGGCAATAGCTGTGGCACCGCCCGTGAGCATCACGCTACGGCTCTCGACGGGTCCGTCGGCACGATAGACACCGATACACGAAACCGAAAAGAGAGCAACGAGCAGATAAATTAATCTATGATGTTTCATATTCGTAGGGTTTTAGTACTACAAATTTAGGAAAATTTTATTACTTTTGTGCATCAGGACTAATTTTTCCGTGATAGGCTGTAAAGAACAAATCTAAAACAAGTAAATATATGAAGGCTATTGTTAAAAACAATTTCGAGTTTGAGGGTCAGAAGGGCCACTACGTAGGCAAGGTGCGCGACGTGTATAACATCAACGACGACTACCTTGTGATGGTTGTTTCAGACCGTATCTCAGCATTCGACGTGGTGTTGCCTAAGGGCATTCCTTTCAAGGGTCAGGTGCTTAACCAGATTGCTGCTAAGTTCCTCGACGCAACAACCGACATTCTCCCTAACTGGAAGATTGGCGTGCCCGATCCTATGGTTACTGTTGGTCACCGCTGCGAGCCTTACAAGGTGGAGATGGTTATCCGTGGCTACCTCTCAGGTCACGCATGGCGTGAGTATAAGGCTGGCAAGCGCACCATCTGTGGCGTAGAGATGCCTGAGGGCATGGTCGAGAACCAGAAGTTCCCAGAGCCTATCATCACCCCAACAACTAAGGCTGACGAGGGTCACGACGAGGATATCTCAAAGGAGGAGATCATCCGTCAGGGCCTCGTATCACGTGAGGAGTACGAGCAGTTGGAGGCATACACACGCGCTATCTTCCAGCGTGGTAGCGAGATTGCCGATAAGATGGGCCTTATCTTGGTGGACACCAAGTATGAGTTTGGTAAGAAGA
Source organism: Alistipes sp. (assembly GCA_017631275.1). Classification (GTDB taxonomy): domain Bacteria; phylum Bacteroidota; class Bacteroidia; order Bacteroidales; family Rikenellaceae; genus Alistipes. Next base: position 12,836 of record JAGBTQ010000004.1, on the reverse strand, counting down.
ATGGCGTGATCTACCTTATGGACGAGATCCACACTCCTGACTCATCGCGCTACTTCTACAAGGAGGGCTACGAGGAGCGCCTTGCACGTGGCGAGAAGCAGAAGCAGCTCTCTAAGGAGTTTGTTCGCGAGTGGTTGATGGAGAATGGCTTCCAGGGTCAGGAGGGTCAGCAGGTGCCCGAGATGACTGAGGAGGTTGTTGCAGGCATCACTGAGCGCTATATCGAGCTCTTTGAGGCAGTAACTGGCGAGAAGTTCGTGCGTGCCGAGTCTGACGACGTCGAGGCCCGCATTGCCAACAACGTAGCTGAGTATCTCAAGACTTTGTAATAACAGGGTTACATACAAAGATATAGGGCTGTTTTGACAGCCCTATATTTTTTTGTAGAGTGAAAGGGGAAATTAGCGAAGATGGGGAACGCCGAGATAGTGAGTTTAGAGTGTTTAAGAAATTTAGGGAGGCGCTATCGAGATTTATCCACAAAGCCCAACAGCTAATCTTTTCGCTAAGGACAGATGGGATAAATGGGATAAATGGGATAAATGGGAAATTCCCATCAAGCGAAGCGTTACCCATCAAGCGTTAGCGCTCCTATTTATCCTATGCCCCTGCCCACCTCCTTCAGCGCACTAATTTCTTGTCAGAAGGGTTGCAGATGGGGCCTTGATATGAAAAAGCCACCGATGGGTAGTACTTGACGTACGTCCCATTGGTGGCTTTGATTGAAAGGTCGCAGATGCGCCCTTATCATGAGAAATAATTTCTTGTTAGAATGGGTTAGATTTGGTATCAAGTCGAAATTGACACGCAAGGGGGTATACTTAGCGTATATCCCCTTTCGGGGCAATGAGCTTGGTGCCGAAGATGACCCATTATCACGAGAAATTACCTAATTTATACCCCACCCCTCTCTCCGATGCTATGTGCACCGAGCCTACGCGCTGAAGTTTAGCTCTGAGGTGCGACACAAAGACATTCATCGAGCGAAGATTATAATAGCTATCATCACCCCAAAGATCAAGAAGCAGTTGCTGATAGGTCACCACCTCGCCCCTATGTTCGAGCAATATCTTGAGTATTGCTGCCTCTCGTGACGATAGGTGCTCTACCCTATCATCACATCGAAGCTCGCCCGTCTCGGCATTAAACAAGGCGCGTCCTATGCGCTGATCTGTGGTAGATGTGCGCACCTCAAGACGGCTAAGAAGCGACTCGACACGCACCATGAGTTCGTTCATATCGAACGGCTTACGCAGATAGTCGTGACCGCCCGCACGGAAGCCCTCGACAACATCTTCGGCACTATCTAACGCCGACAAAAATATAAACTGCGTATTGGTGCCCTTATCACGCATTCTTCGCACCATCTCGAAGCCATCGACATGCGGCATCATAACATCGGCAATCACAAGATCTACGTCATGCTCGCTAAATAGACGGCAACCCTCCTCGCCATCCTCAGCAACCAAGAGCTCGTACCCCTTGATAATGAGCACATCACGAAGTATGCGCCGTAGCGTAGCATCGTCCTCAACAACAAGAATTACCCTCTTAGCCATACTTTGGTAGTGTTACTGTTATTTTTGTACCACGCTTGGGTGCAGACCATAGCTCAATGCTTCCGCCATTACGCTCCACAAGCGTACGTACATGATATAGGCCAATGCCATACCCCTGGCTCGTCTGGCGATAGGCACTCGTCACGCGATAAAACTTATCAAACACACGTTCTTGCTCACGGTTATCGATACCCACACCCTCATCTTCAACGCTAAAGAGGGTTTTAGCATCTTTAGACGAGGCAACAATCTTAATCTTCACCACACCCTCGCTATATTTTATGCTGTTATCCACGAGGTTTAAGAGGATAACACGCAGGCTTGCCCTATCTACCCAAAGAGTTGTATCATCTGTAATGTCGGAGCTAAAATCTATCTGACGACTGCTATACTTAAGCCTTAGCGACGATAACACATCATCAACAATAGCTTGTAGCTGAACGCTCTCGGGGCGCAATTTCGCGGGCTCTTCATCGTCGAGCGAGCTACGAAGAATAGAATCGACCATAACGCCAAGGCGCTCAAGCTCAGAGTGGGTCATTGCCAAATACTCCTCACGAAGGGTATCGCTCTTGGCTATTAGGGGCGTTGAACGCAACGTATCTACTGCGGCACGCGCTGCGGCAATGGGCGTGCGAAGCTCATGGGTTATGTTGTGCGTAAGGTCACGGCGAATATGCTCCAGGGTCTTAGCACGAAAGAGAGTCCTGAGCGTATATATAAAGGTAAATAAAAGCAGTAACGTGGCAAGAAAAGATATTATGATCATGCCTCGCATGCTTGTCAAAATCTTTGTGTGTGGGTCTTCAACCGTGAGGCGAAGCGTCACGGGCGACACTGAGCTATCGAAGCTTAGCGTACGTAGCGTCACAATATCATCGTCGCCAAGACGTGACACCACCACATGCTCGCCACCAAGAGGCATCAACAACTCCACGCTGTAGCGAGTCTGAATTGCGGATGTGCGCAGCTGCTCACCAACGAGGGCATAGAGAGCCTCCAATGGTCCTAAATTGATATTCGTAGTGCCATCAGAGTTATCCGCATATCGCCACGCCGCCTCAGCAAATAGGCTCTCAATCTGTCGATTATAACTATTTCTCATCTCGCGATACGAGCGCACGCTCCACACCACCTCGACCATAGTGAGTAGCGCCATGGATAGAATGGCGAGGACAAAGAGAGAGATAAATCGACTACGTTTCATACTACAAAGTTATGAAAAAAGAGAAAACAACACACTGCCCGCACGCAGATTTAACACTATTTAACAAATCGTTTAACACTGTTTAACACAAAATATTTGGACATTGGGCACTACTCGTACTACCTTTGCACTAACAAAAAATGCAGCTGCCCTAAGTTTAACCTAAAAACCAATGAACCATGAAACGAATATTTATAATTGGCGCTTTTACCCTTGCAGCACTTACAGCCTATGCACAGCAAAATGCCCCAGCCAAAGTTTTGAACGAGTGTGTCGTTGTATCATTTAGCGACCACACACAGCAGAAAGATCCTCTCTACATCATTAACGAGTGCGCAGTCTCTGCCGAGGAGGTACGTGAGCTCACAAACCAAGGTCATATCGATGTTATCACCGTGGTGCGAGAAGCTGAACAACTCAAAGAGTATGAGCAGTTTGGCGACACGTCGAATGGCGTTGTACTTATCACCCTCAAAGATGATCTTGTGTGGATTGCCCCCGAGGAGCCTGGCGAGTTTATGGGTGGTAACATCGTAACATTCCAGCAGTGGGTAATGGAGAACATTCGCTACCCCGAAGAGATGAAAAATCTAAAAGTGGATAAGGTTAAGGTTGTGGTGAAATTTATCATCGGCAAGCACGGATATATCCAGCCAAATAGCATTATATTCTTAGAGGGTGGAAATGGTAGTGAGGCTTTCACCAAAGAGGTACGCCGTGTATTGCTATCGTCACCACGCTGGGTGCCCGCCAAGCAGAAGGGCGAGGCTGTTGCTGTAAGCTACGTGTTTCCCGTAATCTTCTGCACAAAGTAAATAGGGTTCTTAAAGAGAAGAAGGGCTGTTCACGATGTGTGAACAGCCCTTCTTATTTTGATATAACCAATATCTTAGAACTGGAAGTAGATAAACGGTGGCACATCCTCGCTACGGAATTGGAGCACAAGTTGCACCACAACAACAAATATTGCGAGCTTGGCAAGCCACGGCATGCGGACAAAGAGCCTGCCTACCCTATCCCAGAAGCCCTCGGGCATAAAGTGCGAGATGAGGAGCACCGCCATGAATATGCACCACGCCAGGCGCACATCGACAAAGACGGGGAGGTAGTCGAGGTGGAAGTTGGTCGCTACATTCTGGAGCATTACCCACAAATCGCCGATGTCGTTTACACGGAAGAGCGACATGGTGACAATGGCAAAGGCAAAGGTAATAGCCCACGACATAGAGCGCACCACGACGTTGTTGGGTATGCGGTCGAGGAGTGGGCGCATCGACTTATGAACAATGAGCGCCACACCATGAGCACCACCCCACGCAACAAACTTCCACGAGGCACCATGCCACAAGCCACCGATAAGCATCGTGAGGAAGTTGTTGAGATACATTCTGAGCTTACCATGACGGTTGCCACCCAGCGGAATATAGAGGTAGTCGCGCAACCACTGCGAGAGCGATATGTGCCAGCGGTGCCAAAACTCGGTGACATTCTGCGACTTATAGGGAAAGTCAAAGTTCTTAGGTAGCACAAAGCCCATGATTAGCGCGATACCGATAGCCATGTCCGAGTAGCCCGAGAAGTCGCAGTATATCTGCATCGTGTAGCCGAGCATAGCCATAAGATTTTCGAAGCCCGTGTAGGTCTCGGGCGTGGTGAAGATAATGTCGTTATACTGAGCGATATAGTCTGCCAAGAGCGACTTCTTGATAACGCCAAGCAGTATCAACCAGAAGCCCCACCACACCTCATCTTTCGAGGGTGTGCGGTTAGCCTTGATCTGCGGCAGGAAGTTATCGGCACGCACAATAGGGCCCGCAACAAGCGCTGGGAAGAACGAGAGGAAGAAGATATACTCCAACCACGACTCGGTAGGCTCCACACGACGACGATAGACATCGACGATGTAGCTAATAGACTGGAAGGTGTAGAACGATATGCCGACGGGCAGAATGATATCCATCGGCTGGAAGTTGGTGCCCACGAGGTGCGCCCAGCTCATGGCAAAGAAGTTGGCATACTTAAAGTAGCCAAGTATGCTAAGCGACGCTGTGACAGATAGCGCCACGCAGAGCTTGCGCTGCCACTCCTTAAGGCATGTGGCGAGCTTGAGCGACAAGAGATAGTCGAGTATCGACGTTGCGAGTATCAGCAAAAAGAAGATTCCACTCGACTTATAGTAGAAGTAGAGGCTGAATGCCACCACATATACTACCATATCCATGCGGCGACACTTGAGCTTGGCATAGATAGGCAAAAAGAGTAGGAAGAGCGCCCAGAATGTGCCCGACGAGAAGAGCATGGGCTGTGTTGGGTCATAAGCCAACAGACGTAGGATGTTGGTCCAGAGTGTAGATAGGTCCATGCTAATTAGTAGGTACGGGGAGTGCAACAAGTGTATTAGGCTTAGCTGTCTGATAATCAGGCTTCTCAAGCTTTATGCGATAGGACTGATTTTGAGCCATCCACTCAGCAATAATATCGAACCAGCCACACGCTGCGGTGCGTGTAGGGTGAATCTTGTCTGAGGTGCGGGCTATTTTGAGGTCCTTGCTCACAAACAACCTATCGGCAGGGATATTCTCTGCCAAAAGCTCGTTAATGCCTGTATCGGGCTTCCAGTTTGGTGGCGCAATCCACTGGTATGGAATGTTGCCAATCTGCGACAATATGTTCTTAAGTGGCTCAAGATGACGCTTCTTAATGTCGCGCACAAACATCTCGTTGCCACCAAGCGACACGATGATAAATGTAGGATTGTACTGAGCTATATACTCCGCCATCTTCTGCGATGTGCCCCACGACTTTGTTGTCGAGCCATACCATATCACCGTGTTGAGCACATGACCATTGTGCTTGGCGTAGGCTGCCACACGTGGCGAGAGGCTCTCGAGCATCGAGTCGCCAACAAAGAGTATGCGCTGTGGGAGGGTATCGACAATAAACTTTGGCTCCTCGATACGTAGCGTGTCGGCAATAGCGCACGTATCTACAGCCTCTGCCACCTCCACAGACTGACGATAGCTTAGCTCATCGTAGATGCCAGCGCTCTGCAGTTTTACGCCACCGAGCGACATCTCGCCAAATGCCGAGGCTACGAAGAATATTGCAAAGGCAGTGGCAAGCAAACACCATAGAGCCGAATATGGACCTTTCATTATTAGTTACTTAGTAGTTTTATATCAAATGACATTAAGGCTAAAAAGATAAAAGAACAGAACGACGTCGAGCATCAAATCTTAGCATTTGCTCACGACCATCTTTCTGTCTTTATCTCATTATTGGCGCACTGAAATTAGCACGACCCTATATCGCAAGAAACAATTTCCTATCAGAATGGGGTATATGCAGTGCCGAAGATGAACTCTTACCACATTCCAAAGCGCACTAATTTCTTGTTAGAATGGGTTAGATTTGGTGCCAAGTCGAAATTGACACGCAAGGGGGTATACTTGACGTATATCCCCTTTCGGGGCAATGAGCTTGGTGCCGAAGATGACCCATTACCACAAGAAATGATTTGTTGTTAGAAGGATTGCAGATACAACGCTCGGGAAATTTTGGAGCGATGGGCTGTACTTGAAGTACTGCTCATTGCTACAACAATTTGCTAGCGGCAGTAGATGCGCCCTTATCACAAGAAATTACTCTTGTAGGGCATTCCACAACATATCCTTAAGCTGCGTAATATTCATATTCGCAACCGACGAAATGAATATCGACTTAACGCCCTCAGGAAGATGCGCCTTCATCTGCTCGATAAGCTCGTCGTCGAGCATATCACACTTAGTGATAGCCAATAGGCGCTGCTTATCAAGGAGTTCTGGGTTATACTGTGTAAGCTCGCCAAGCAAGATATCGTAGTCCTTAGCAATGTCGTCGCTGTCGGCTGGCACCATAAACAGAAGCACCGAGTTACGCTCGATGTGGCGCAAGAAGCGAGTACCAAGGCCACGACCCTCGTGCGCACCCTCGATGATACCAGGGATATCTGCCATCACGAACGAGTGGTCGTCACGCACCGACACGATGCCGAGGTTAGGCTCAAGCGTGGTAAAGGCATAGTTAGCAATCTTTGGCTTTGCAGCAGAAACAACCGAAAGCAATGTAGACTTACCCGCATTAGGGAAGCCCACCAAGCCTACGTCTGCCAACACCTTAAGCTCGAGGATAAAAGCACCCTCCTTGCCCTCCTCGCCAGGCTGTGCGTAGCGTGGAGTCTGGTTTGTTGCTGTGCGGAAGTGCCAGTTACCAAGACCGCCACGGCCACCCTTCAACAACACAAGCTGCTCGCCGTGCTCGGTAACCTCACCCACAGTCTCAGTATATGTCTCGCCAGTCTCCTCGTCGGTAATCACCTGCTTGGCAACAGTTCCGAGGGGCACAGGAATGATGATATCCTTAGCATCAGCGCCCGTAGAGCGTGCTCCATGGCCATTCTCGCCATCCTCAGCAAACTGGTGGCGCTTATATTTTAGGTGTATGAGTGTCCAATATTGGCTGTCGCCCTGAAGAATGATGCTACCGCCCTTGCCGCCGTCACCACCATCGGGACCGCCAAAGGCTACAAACTTCTCACGACGGAAGTGACACGAGCCAGCGCCACCATGTCCTGAGCGAGCAAAAATCTTCACATAATCGACAAAATTCGAACCTGCCATATTTCAAATAGTTAGTTGATATTTCTCTTTGGCGCAAAGATACAAAAAAAAAGGCGGTCACCAACAGTGATGACCGCAAATTTAGGTTAATAGCCTCTATGTAACGATTTATTTCTCAAACTTTGCCTTCGCCTTCTCCAACTGGCGCTTGATAATGTCCATCGAGTTGTCGATAGCCTCCTCGAAGGTAAATGCACGCTCCTCGACACGAATGTCGCCACCTGGCACGTGGAGCGAGATAACTACTACTTTGTTGCCCTTCTCTGAGTCGGGGTCGAGGCGCAAAACAACCTCCACGTCACCGGCACGTTCGTCGACAAAGCGATCCAATCTATCCATCTTCTTCTGAATAAACTCAAGCAGCTGCTTGCTTGCATCAAATTTCACTGACTGAATCTGTACGTTCATAGGTCAAAAGTATTAAGTTAATATCTAATGCGGGACGAACGCTGCCGCCCCACTGTCTGCAAAGTGTTGCTACACCTATCTTCGCTCACGAGGGTGAGCCTCCGAATATACCGCCTTGAGGCGCTCCACATCGTTGTGGGTATATACCTGTGTAGCCTTCAAAGAACTATGACCAAGGAGCTCCTGAATATCGCGAAGGTCGGCACCCATGTTAAGCAGGTGGGTGGCAAACGTATGGCGCAAGACGTGGGGCGAGGTTTTACCCTGAACCCCCGAGGCCTTGAGCACACGATCGACAATACGCTGCAACGTGCGCTGACTCAAACGCTCCTCTTTCTCTGATAAAATTAATGCTTTTTTTTGATCTATGCAAATATTTTGCGAAGATTTTTGACCACAATATTTTTTCAGTATCTCCTGCACGGGAGCGATAAGGGGCACTATACGCTCCTTGTTTCCCTTACCCAAAACGCGTATATGGCTGAAATCCGCAGAGATATCGCCAACATTCAGGGCGTGAAGCTCCGCAAGACGCATGCCCGAGGTGTAAAACAGCACCACAACAACGGCATCGCGCACGCGCACATAATCTCCCGAGGCAAGATCCTCCTTAATACCCTCGACAACCTCCGCCATTCGGCTGTCGGGCACAAAGACGGGGAGACGGCGTGGGGTCTTCGTGGAGCGTATCATGCTCACCACATCTCGCTTGACATGCCCATGATGCAGTAACCAGCGCCACAAGGTACGCAGCGACGCCACGGTGCGATTTACCGATGTGGCCTTGAGTTTACGTTTGTCACCGAGATATATTATCCACTCCTCGACATGCTCACGCTTAATCATATCAGGCACAAAACTATCACGCGTGAGCGACATCCAGCCAAGAAAATCATCGATATCTCGCTGGTAGTTACGCACGGTGAGTGGCGAGTAGCGACGCTCCGCCTCAAGCCACGTTAAAAACCTGTCAATGAGGTTCATAGCCTAACGAATAGTGTAGTTTAGATACTTCTGAGCCTTATCCTCAGCCTCCACATGAAGATATATCGATTGACCCGCAGACTTAACGCCGAGAATCTTTGTGCCATAGTCGAGGTTTCGCTCGCCAAAGATCACAAAGCCACCACGCTGCAAGAACCTACCAACAATTATGCCATGGGGCGAGGCAAGGCGCTTGATAGCAACAAAATAGCCATTGTCGAGCAGAAACATCTCATTGTTGAGAGTATATGAGTCGCTGTGAGCATCAGCAATGGTAAGATACTCACCATCAGCACGATGCGTATGAGTTAGAAATATTCCCTTACCTAGATTGTGCTTAATGGCTGTGTGGTAGGCACCATTCCACGCCATGCACTCCGCGCGCATAGCCACATCTATATTAGAGTGCGCATCAGCAAGAGATGCTACAATGGGCGTTGACGCACTATTCACAGCGTTATAGATATCCTCGCTTTCGGGCGTAAAGGTGTCGTAGAGCACGGCAGGAGGCGTGATGTCGTTAAAGGAGTTCTTACCCGCCGACACCGAGGCATAAGCAATGCCATATGCTGAGTTAAAACGATATACCTGAGAGCCATAGCTCGCCAACAACTTCTTGTTAGTTAGCTTTTTAACCACTCGCCTAACCTTACCCTCGCCACCCATTGCCGAGTAGCTTCCAAGCGAATATGCCCAATTATATATCTTGCCCGAAGTGCTGTCCTGAGCCCATAGCTTCAAGATAGGCTCGGCATATAACGATATCATACGCACGTCGCTTTGTGCCATCGAGCCATTAGGCTCGCGCAGAGCATTATATATATATAGGTATAGCGCCGCAAGATTTTGATCCATGCAACGCGACGTCACCCTCTGCAAAAGTTGAGCACGTGTCGGAGCATCGAGCTGCTTTAGCGCAAGGTCTGAGAGCATCACCTCGCGCACAACCTTAGGGGTGCGGCGCGAGCGTATTGTGGCTATCTGCTCACTGGGCGTAAGCTCCGACCACAAGGGCTGAGCCTCAGCACACAAAGCACTGATTAGCAATACGATAATGATGCATAATCGACGCATGGCGACTACTTAAAAAACTTATAATGGAACACAAGTAAATAGACTACAGCACACGATATGTAGGCGTCGGCAACGTTGAATACGGCACCGAAAAAGTAGCCATCGCCACCCACAAGGAAACGCAAAAAGCTGGGACACGACTCCCACTTAAATAGCGGAAGATGTACCATATCTATGACCTTACCAGTGAGAAAACCAGTGCCCTGCTCCTCGATGAAAAGACCATAAAACATACTATCAACCATATTACCAATAGCGCCTGCAAGAATAAGCATAGCGCCATAGATAACGCCCTTAGGCACCTCGCTGCCCTTCTTAATAAGGTAGCGAATACCGTAGATAAGTGCGCCAATCATCACCAGACGGAAGATGCTTAGCGCAATCTTTCCCCAGTCGATGCCGTCGCCACCGCCACCAAGCTGCATGCCGAAGGCGAAGCCTGGATTCTCGACATAGCAGAGGTTGAACCACTTGAAGACCTCAATCCTATCGCCCACCTCCATATTGCAGTGTACCAATATCTTAACAATCTGATCCACGAGGACAAGGGCGACGGTCCATATTGCAATTTTGTGTCCTAATGAAAGCTTTAGTTTGCTCATATCTCTAAGTTTTGCACCTCGTGGCATGGTTATCGCCTCGTGGCATAGTTTTTATTTGGTAAATTATTTTGCACAAATATACAAAATTTAGAAAAAATATGCTACTTTTGTCTTAGTAAACTTAAGCCCAGGTGGCGAAATGGTAGACGCGCTCGTTTCAGGTGCGAGTGCTTTGCGGCATGTAGGTTCGAGTCCTATCCTGGGCACAATAAATAAGAGCAGCCTTTTGGTTGCTCTTATTTTTGTGCCCATGGGCAGTTATACATACAATCCCTCCAAACCTCCCTTTGATAAGGGAGGCTTGTGGCGTTGACTAATATAGAACGACCAAGATGGGTTGCTCTTATTTTTTTGTCCAGGATAGGCTCGCTCTGCTGACCGCAGTTCGAGTTCTGGTAGCAGCTCTTGGGTCAAGATGTGCCACAGATTATGACGTATCACAACAAATTAAACTATTTCGCTGACTGTGTAAGCACTATAGTATCTATCGCCTGAAAGCTATGAACTACAATAGTCGCAGTACGCTCATAACCAGTTGAATTAGGCTCCACTTGGAGGCTGATACCAGAATCCCACTTAGCCAATGCACGTGTAGGATCGTCATACTCGTTAATAACCTTCACGAGCTTAATCCAGCTGTCGGCAGGTGTCATGTCACCGTTCTCGTCGATAATCCAGCTGTCGCCAGTAGGCAATGCGATTGTAACATTATCAACGCCTGTAGAGTTAACAGGGATAATGAGATCGCCACCCTCAGCTGATACGCTCATAGACTCCTCATAAAACTCCACAGAGGGCTTATCATAAATCTTATTAGGGATAATCTCTTGCTCACAACCAACGACAAATGTTAATGATGCCACAACTGCAATAAAAAATAGCTTTTTCATAATTAGAGATGTTTTAATTAGTTATTAAATATATGTATTATACTATTCAAGCATGTGAATTTCTGCAGGAATGTCGCATGTCCACACCCTATCGTCGCCAAAATCGAGCGTGATAACGGCTCTGTTCGGTGTAAGTACAGCATCAAGTGAGGCAAACGTATGCTCGTCGAGGTTAATCATTCCAGCAACATTCTCTGCTGTGAAAGTTATCTTGCCCGCATCCAACTCGCCATCAAGTCTGCTGAAAAGAATATATTCCGGTTGATGCTGAATGTCGGTACCTACATCTCCAATAGCTAAAGAGTAGCCACCCGTCACAAGCTGATAAAACTCGACATGTACTAAGCGTGTACTCTGCTCATCGCCCACTTGTTCAACAAGGTCGCCCTGATAGTATGCCGCATCAGGAAATCGCTGAACAGCTGGCATCTCATTGAGATCTGGTTTACTACACGCTATGGCAACAACTGCTGCGAGCGATAGGAATAAAAATTTAATGTAATTCATAATGATAAGATGTTAAATGATTTTGAATGTTTGTTCGTTTCTTTGCTTTTCGCTACTGCAAAGGTAGAGTACGAAGACCTCCAAAACCAAATTTTTCGGGCTCAAACTTTTCCGAGGGGGGGGGATAACTCGCTGATTATCAACACTATGAAAAATTAAATTTTACCCATTTTTCAACTTGCTGATAATCAACAAGTTACAAAGCCTATTTCGGAACAATTCGGAAAGATGTTAACATCTTGATTATCTGCATATTAGCCAAAATACACAAAAAGGAGGGACCTTTTAGATACCTCCTTTGTCTTTTATATTTATCACAGCCCAAATGATTATAAAGGTAGCCACTGAACGATAGTTATCAATCAAGCGAAACGTTCAAATCGACCCCATCCAGCGAAGCGTTACCCATCAATCCTATCAAGCGAAGCGATCCCATCTCCCCCATCAAGCGAAGCTATCCCATCGCCCCTATTAACCCTATCAACCCTCCTGCCCTCACCAAGGTTGTTCACAGAACAACAACAAGTCTCCTACGACAACAGCACATAATTAATAAAAAATAATCTTGCTCCTCTTAATTTTTGCATAGAGTACTTCAGATATCGTACATAGCAACGTAATGACCTAAGGGATAACGAAAAAAGATGCCAAGGATAGTGCGGCCTGTTAACACATATTCTTATGCAAGGCGCAGCCTTGCCACAAGCCCCTCCCTTGTCAAGGGCAGGGGTTTGGGGTGGAATGTAAACACAACCGGCTAATAGCCGGCTCTTCAAGACGAAGAAGGGTTCGGCTTTGTGTAAACAAAAAAAAAGCCGAACCCTTATTGGATTCGGCTTGAAGAGGCGGCTACCTACTCTCCCACCTAAATAGGCAGTACCATCGGCGTAAGTGAGCTTAACTTCTCTGTTCGGAATGGGAAGAGGTGGAACCTCACTGCTATAACC
>JAGBTQ010000001.1 GCA_017631275.1 Alistipes sp. | reverse complement strand
TAAGAGATGAAATCAAGAGCAAATTATTGTCATTTTATTCATCTAACATTCAAACGCAGTCCCACTAAATAATCTAACAACCATTTGAGTTATATGGCAACCGAAGCGTAATATAAAAATTCTCGGTGTAACAAAAAAATTATTTTTTGTTTGTCCTCACTAAATAAGTAGATTTTTCAAGGTGTTTTTTAGGTATCCTTTTGCGTAGTGGTGACCAAAAGTGACCAAATTTGAGGTTTTGGCAAAAAGAGAAACCCTGCAAGTGTTGTTTATCAACTACTTACAGGGTTTTGTTGTACTCGGAACCGGGGTCGAACGATTGTAAATCGTCGCTGTGGTTTTTGTGCACATGATGCGCAAAAACACAGCAACCGCCATTAAGTGAGCACAGCGATTTCGAGGCGGAGATATAGTGTGGACAATGGCAAAGCCATGTGATGTTGTTTGTGGCATTGGCGGGCTTGCACGCTAGATGACACAACCTACATCACAAAGACAACTTAGTTGTCGTCCACACGTTTACATAGCAGCAAACAAAAAGAGAGGAACGAAAATTCCTCTCTAAAGTGTACTCGGAACCGGGGTCGAACCGGTACGGGCATTACTGCCCACAGGATTTTAAGTCCGGCGTGTCTACCTATTCCACCATCCGAGCAACACAGCCTTCAAAAAGACGTTGCAAATGTAGTAAATTTATTTAATTCTGCAAAATCTTAGCATTAATATGTGATATTATCGGCTCAATATCGTGGGGCGAGAACCATGCTATATCGGCATCACGACGAAACCACGTGAGCTGACGCTTGGCATAGCGACGTGAGTTGCGTTTGATAAGCTCTATTGCCTCGTCGAGCGAGCAGTTGCCGTCGAAGTAGTCGAACATCTCGCGATAGCCCACCGTCTGCAATGCGTTAAGATGTCGCTTCGGAAGCATAGCACGTGCTTCAGCCTCAAGACCATCGGCAATCATCATATCTACACGTAGGTTTATGCGCTCGTAGAGTATATCGCGCGGTAGGTCGGTGCCAATCTTTATTATGCGAAAAGGCCTTGTCTGCTTCTCACCCTTGCGCTGATGGGAGTATGGCTTACCGCTCGATATACATACCTCCAAAGCTCGCATGATGCGTGCGGGGTTGTGTCTATCCACCACCTCGGCATACTCCGGGTCGAGCTGACATAGCTCCATGTACATAGCCTCTAAGCCCTCGCTCTCAAGGCGTTGCTTTAGTCTTTGTCGTAGCTCGTCATCTGCCTCGGGTAAGTTGTCCATGCCCTCGCATAGCGCTTGGATATATAGTCCTGAGCCACCCACCGCAACAACCACATCGTGACTCTTAAATAGCTCGTCGAGGCGTGCAAGTGCCTCCTGCTCGTAGCGTCCCGAGTTGAAGTCATCTTCGACTTCACGGTCAGCGATAAAGTGGTGCTCGGCAAGCGATAGCTCCTCGGCTGTGGGCTGTGCTGTGCCTATGGGTAAGCCACGATAAAATTGGCGCGAGTCGGTGGATATGATAGGGGCAAAAAAGTGGCGGGCAAGAGTCACTGCAAGTGCTGTCTTGCCCGAGCCTGTAGGTCCTACAATTACTATGAGTGTCGGCTGTTTAGAACTCATCGTCGTAGCTATCGTCGCCGTCAAACTTGTTGTAGTCGCTCATCATCTCCTCGAATATCGACCCCGAGTCCTCAGTTGCCTCTGGGTCATACTGGTCGGGCGTTGGCGCATGCTCGAACGCTAGACGTGGGTACTTAAGGTCTGCATTGGGGCGCTGCATGTCGAGAAGCTCGATGTAGTATGAGCGATTGTTGAGCATGTCGAAGGTGTAGATGATACGCTCGTGGAAGTCGCTTGTGACGTCCATAAGACGCACCTTGTCCATAGCGCGTGGTGCTCCGGGTAGGTCGTCGCCAAGGTCTATCTCCGAAAACTCCTCGATAGGTCGCCACTCGCCATCTGCCTTGAATATAGAGACCATGCAGGGCTCGTAGTGCAAAGCCTTGAGCACAAAGTCTGAGAACTCGCTAAGAGTCATGTCGGGATATACCTCGAAGTCACGCACAAAATGGTCGCTCTCGTCGCTGAGCATTCGGTATTTGAAAACAATATTCATAGCTTTGTTAATTTATCCAATACAAATATACGAATAATTTACGATATGTTATATAAATTAGTGAAAAAGTTGTCGTAATGTCGAATGCTATGCTACGTAAACCACCGCGGTATTACGCCATAAGGCTCTCTCTGAGGCGGAGGCGGAGGAGTTTCTTTTTTCGTTTCTTCTTTTTTCCTATGAAAAGAAAAAGAAGAAGAAACTTCATTATCTCTCAACCAAGGATTATCCTCAAAGCATTGATGTGGTGTATAGTGATAACCACACTTATCAAGTCTATTACACTTACCTACATTATCACTTAGATAAGTGTTGTTATTGTGTGTATCAACGTATCGAGCAAACACATACTTTCTTCCACACTGAGGGCAAACGTATCTACTACTACGCCCTCTATATCTCTCTAATTGATATCTAAATTCGTTCATAATTGATATTTTATTGATGACTTTATTAGAGTTTCTTCTTTTTCTTTTCATAGAAAAAAAGAAGAAACGAAACTTTATTTACCATGTAAAATGGTATGTATTGAAGATATGCTCTTATACCCCCAGCGCATCGGCTATTTTTGAGGGTTTTGCCCTCGGAGCGCATGGCTCGTAAAAGCGTCGCTCCTACAAAAGTCAAATGCCACACAATAATAAATCGTATGTTGAATTTAGCTATTTAATCACAAAAAAGACCTAAAACAATATTGCATTTTAAAATAAATGCACTATATTTGCATCACCAACAACGAAATCTATATTACCCCACTTCTCGTAGGGTATCTATTAATCAAACCGATATTTTATGCACGATTTATCAGCACTGGAGGGTAAAACTATCCAAGAGTTACGTCAGATTGCAAGCGTTTTGGGTATTAATATAACCACACGCAAGAAGAGCGATCTTATCGAGAAAATAGTTGCTGTTACCTCTTCGGAATCAACAGAAAGTGGTGAGGCATCACCTGAGCCTGAGGCAGAGCCAGCACGTCGTGGCCGTCGCCCACGTATGAATGGCATCAAGCTAAGTAACACTCCAAAACACGATACAACATATAATAGCGAACCTGAGGTTGTAAATGAGAGCTCAGAGGAGGAATCTGTAGCAACCGAACCTAAGGCGGACAACACTACAAAGGAGGCACATCAGCCCAAGCGTCGTGGTCGTAAGCCAAAGATGCATGCGGAGCGAGTGATTAAAGAGGAGCCCGCACACGAGCCTGAAGTAGAAGATGTTGTTGCAGAGGAGCTTGTCGAGGGTGCAGAGATTGTTCCTAACGAGGAGTTTGCACAAGACGACCAGCATATAGCTATCGAGACAGAGATTACAAAGGACGACTTTACAGCCGTGGTCGAGGGCGAGGGTGTGCTCGAGATTATGCCTGACGGCTTTGGTTTCTTGCGCTCGGCAGACTACAACTATCTCAACTCGCCAGACGACATCTATGTGTCGCCATCGCAAATCAAACTCTTTGGTCTAAAGGCGGGCGACACGGTAGTAGGTACAATTCGTCCACCAAAACTTGGTGAGAAGTATTTCCCACTTGTGCACGTAGAGCTTATCAACGGCCTTAAGCCCGAGTATGTGCGTGACCGCCAGCAGTTTGAATACCTAACGCCACTATTCCCATCGGAGAAGTTTAACATCACGGGCAACGGACATAATAGCGTGTCGAACCGCATTATCGACCTCTTTGCACCTATTGGCAAGGGTCAGCGTGCAATGATTGTGGCACAGCCAAAGACGGGTAAAACGATGTTGTTGCAGTCGATAGCCAATGCCATTGCCGACAACCACCCCGAGGTATATATGATTGTGTTGCTCATCGACGAGCGCCCTGAGGAGGTTACCGAGATGGCACGCCACGTGAAGGCAGAGGTTGTTGCCTCGACCTTCGACGAGCAGGCATCACGCCACGTTAAGGTTGCTGAGATGGTGTTGGAGAAGGCGAAGCGCATGGTTGAGAGTGGTCACGACGTGGTTATCTTCCTCGACTCTATCACTCGTCTTGCACGTGCCTACAACTCTGTTCAGCCAGCTTCGGGTAAGGTATTGTCGGGTGGTGTCGACGCTAATGCCTTGCACAAGCCTAAGCGCTTCTTTGGTGCAGCACGTAACACCGAGGAGAAGGGCTCGCTAACAATCATTGCCACAGCACTTATCGACACTGGTTCGAAGATGGACGAGGTGATTTTCGAGGAGTTCAAGGGTACGGGTAACATGGAGCTTCAGCTCGACAGAAAGCTCGCCAACAAGCGTATCTACCCTGCTGTCGATGTTGTTGCCTCGGGCACACGTCGCGAGGACTTGCTCCTAGCGCAGAGCATCATGCAGCGCACATGGATATTGCGCAAGCACCTATCGGATATGACCACGGTGGAGGCTATGGAGTTTATCCAAAAGCAGTTTAACCTCACACGCGACAACAACGAGTTTTTAGCAACGATGAACCAGTAGATTCTATGAGAAGACTATTCATGCTACTCATCGCTACGTCGTTTACGCTTAGTGCCTCGGCATGGGGCCCTAAGGGTCACGACGTTGTTGCCTACGTTGCAGAAAACAACCTATCGAAGCGAGCACTAAAGCGTGTAGAGGCGATACTCGATGGCAAGTCAATGGTCTATGTGGCCAACTGGCTCGATAACGCAAGCCACACACCCGAGTATGCCTACACCAAGACGTGGCACTATGTCAATGTAGAGCCCTCGGAAGGTAGCTACGCAGAGTCGCAGCGAGAGCCTAAGGGCGATGTGGTGACGGCTGTTAACGGCATTGTTGAGCGCCTAAAGAGTGGCGAGCTGAGGAAGGAGGAGGAGCGCGCCGAGCTAATGATGCTCATTCACCTTGTGGGCGATATGCACTGCCCCATGCACGCAGGACATAAGAGCGACAGAGGTGGTAACGGCACCCAGGTAAAGTTCTTCGGTAAGAGCCGAAACCTACACTCAGTGTGGGATAGCGAGATTGTTGAGTCGGCACACAAGTGGAGCTATACAGAGTGGCAGAGGCAGATAGATAGGCTTAGTCGCAAGGAGTGTCGAGCAATTGTTCAGGGCACACCCAACGATTGGATAGAGGAGTGCGTGGCGATTGCCGACGACGTATATCGCAACTCCACTGGCACAAACCTCTCGTATGACTATGTGGCGCAGTATGCTCCCGTTGTTGAGCAACAACTGCTCAAGGGCGGACTACGCCTTGCTGCTCTCATTGAAGAGATTTACTAAATACATAGACTATAAAGAATGGGGCTCTCCGGTAAGTGGAAAGCCCCATTTTTTATTGTTACACATGGTGTGTCTATCTGCCCGACTCGGCAATCTTCTGACGAATCATCTTGTTTAGATTCTCGCTCTTGAGAAGCTCCTCGAGGGTGATGTGCATGCGGTAGCGCCAGTAGTGGCGTGAGTTTGCTGGCACGTTGATACGCTCATCATGTGGGTTCTCACGACGCAACTCGCCGTCCATAGCCAACCAATCCTGCAAAGGAAGAACCGTAAGCATTGCTGGCGACTTGAGGTGCATAGCGATAACCTGCTCCGAGATCCATGGCTCGCAGAAGTATGGAGCCTCGCCCCATGCGCCAAGCACCTGGTTGTAGAAGCGCTGTGTAACGCCACGGTCCTCCTCCCACCAAGCACGTAGTGGGTTCATATCGTGAGTACCCGTAGTGCAGATTGAGAGGTATGGGTAGTCGTATGTTGAGCCAAACTCCACCTTAGGGTCCTTAGGCATACGCTGAATCTCGAGCGAGAGAATCTGCTCGCCCGACATGACTGATGGCACGCAGTCGGGAATCATACCCAAGTCCTCGCCACATACGAGCATACGTGTAGCCTCGGTGAGTGGTGGAAGCTTCTTGAGGGCCTCCCACTTCCAGAAGTCGTTGTGACGACGATAGAAGAAGTCGTCATATAAGCGGTTGTATGCCTCCTTCTGCTCGTCGCTAAGCCAACGGTAGCAGTCGGTGTTGTATGCCGAGATACGTGGGTGGAACTTGCCACGCTGAATCTTATCCTCGACAAATAGCACGTTGTCGGTCTGTGAAATATCGCCCACGTGCCAGCCCTCGAACTTAAAGCCGTACGATGCAATCTCCTCGTAAGAGTAAGGGAGTGCTGGGTTGAAGCGACCAAGAAGCGCATTTACAGCGTCGAGAGGAATCTCCCAGATGCGGAAGAAACCGAGGATATGGTCGATACGGTATGCATCGAAGTACTCAGCCATCTTCACGAAGCGAGCCTTCCACCAACGATAGCCGTCCTCAGCCATCTTAGCCCAGTTGTATGTTGGGAAGCCCCAGTTCTGACCCATAACCGAGAAGTCATCTGGTGGAGCACCCGCTGATGAGTCCATGTTGAAGAGCTCAGGGTATACCCATGCATCAACGCTTGTGCGTGAGATGCCGATTGGAATATCGCCCTTGAGAACTACGCCATGAGCATGTGCATAGTCGCGCACCTCGCGCAACTGCTTCGAGAGGTGATACTGCACGAAGTAGTTGTAGGCCACAGCCTCAGCGTGCTCCTTCTCATACTTTGCGGCCTTAGCCTTGGTGTACTTAGCCATTGAGCCCCACTCCGAAAAGTCAGGCGTGCCCTTCTCGTCGCGCAAGGCGCAGAAGATAGCGTATGGGCGCAACCACTCCTCGTTAGCCTCCATAAAGGCCTTAAACTCCTTCGATGCAAGTGTTTTCTTGCCCTCCTGGTCGAAGATAAGGTGTAGGTACTCAGCCTTAGCCCTATTTACGCGCTCGTAGTCGACATTTGGAAGCGAGTTAAGCTCCCCCCCCAACGCCTCGAAGCGCTCCATCTGAGCCTTATCCTTAAGCTTGCCAACGAGTGGCAGGTGGAGGAACTGAGGGTGAAGGGCGAATGTAGAGTTGGCGTTGTATGGGTAAGAGTCCTGCCATGTGTTGGTCATGGTGGTGTCGTTGATAGGCAGAATCTGAATGATTGACTGACCTGTTGCAGTAGCCCAATCAACCATTAGACGGATATCGTTGAACTCACCAACACCGAAGCTCGACTCTGAACGGAGTGAGAATACAGGGATAGCAACACCTGCACCACGCCATGGAGCAGTGTCGAACTGAGGACGCAAGCCCCCAATAACAAGAGCCTCACCCTCGGCTACCTGCTCGTTGAAGTAGTAGTTCTCGCCCGACTGCCATGCAGCAACATTGCCCGACTCGCTATCTACGATAACAAACTTATAGGCAAAAGCGCCCTTAGGAGCCTTGATGCGTGCGTTCCAAATTGGGAACTGAGCGTCGCTGAGCTTAACACCCTTGCTTACGTCCCAGTTGCCGAGAGCCTTGCCATCGCCAACCATCACAACGCTCTGGTGTGGGCGGATAGCTGCAATGTCTACGCGGAATGTCACATAGCCATCAGCAACACCCTGCGCCTTTAAGCGTGCGGTGCGGGCAAAGACACCATCGGTGAACATCGATGAGTGGAACGAGCGGTCAGAAGGCATATCGCCCCAACGGTCGAGAATACGCACGTTGGTAGCCCTCTTGTCGAGTGGCAAAGTGCGCTTCTGGGTCCACTCCTTACGAATAGTGGTGTTCTGATAGCGCACCTCATAGCGGTAGCATAGCTCACTCGCCTCGCTAAGCTTTAGCGTAGCGCTCCAAATGGCATTGCCAACATATGTCATTGGATATGCCTTCTCTTTTGCAGCGCCAACAACCACATATAGATCCTCGCCATATGCAGTGTTGTACTCTAATCTAAGATTTAGTGTCATATACTTATATTATATCGGTTATCTTTCAAAAATCATTCGGCGTAGCTCCTCGCAACTTGCCTCGGGGTTGTGGGCATCGAAATGGTAGCCATGCCAACCCTCAGATATTGCCGTTTCGATGTTTGCTTTGCGGTCATCGATGAAGAGTGTCTCTGCGGGATTTAAGCCGTAGCGCTCGACTAATCGGCGGTAGATTTCGGCATCGGGCTTAACCACATGCTCCTCGCACGATACAACCTCGCCATCGAAGTTCTTGTAAACATCTTGCTTACGCAGAAACTCAATGAACTCCAGCGACATATTAGAGAGTACATAAAGCTTAAAGTTAGCTGTCTTAAGCTCCTCTATGAGGCTCTTTGTTGCGGGTATTGCCTCCTGCGTGAGTATCGAGCGACGAAGGTTGCTCTCGGCAAGCTCTCGTGTGCACGAGTTGTAGCGAGCAAGAGCCTCCAAAGTCTGGTCGAAGGTCACCACACCACGATCGTAATCCTCCCAAAACTTAGGCATCTGGGGGAGCGTGATGTAGCTGAAGAATTTTATAAATTCTGGTTCAAATTTTCGAGGGTCGCGTGCGAAGACCACGCCACCTAAGTCGAAAACAATATTTGCATAGTTACTCATAATTGTACAAATATAGATATTTTCGCTGAAAAACACAATAATATTTCCTCTTTTTTAGGACGAATGGTGTAATATTGGCGACGAATTATCTATATAGCAACGATGACCTAAATTGTGGATTTTGATGCAAAAATTCGACGCTAAAAAATATCGTAAAATAAATTAAAATGTGCTTTGATAATTCCAAATTAATTGTTATCTTTGTGCGTTTTATATAGAATATATAAATAAAATCGATTATATGAGTACCGAACAGGAAAAAGTGATGAAACACGAGGAGGAGTATTCGGCGTCGAATATTCAAGTTCTCGAGGGTTTGGAGGCTGTGCGTAAGCGCCCCGCAATGTACATTGGCGATATCGGCGAAAAGGGTCTTCACCACCTTGTTTACGAGGTTGTGGACAACTCTATCGACGAGGCTTTGGCTGGATACTGTACCGACATCTACGTTACTATCAACGAGGACAACTCGATTACGGTAAAGGATAACGGTCGTGGTATCCCTACCGACTTCCACGAGAAGGAGGGTAAGTCGGCTCTTGAGGTGGTGCTTACTGTGCTCCATGCGGGTGGTAAGTTCGACAAGGGTAGCTACAAAGTATCTGGTGGTTTGCACGGTGTGGGTGTGTCGTGTGTTAATGCGCTCTCAACACTCCTTATCGCAGAGATTCACCGTGGTGGCAAGATCTACAAGCAGACATACTCTAAGGGTACGCCTACATCAAAGGTAGAGGTTGTTGGCGAGTGCCAGGACCGTGGTACTACCGTTACGTTCAAGCCCGATGGCGAGATTTTCACCCTCACAACCGAGTACAAATACGAGATTCTTGCCAACCGTCTTCGTGAGCTTGCATTCCTCAACAAGGGCATTCACCTCACACTCACCGACAAGCGTGTTAAGAACGAGAATGGCGAGCCACTTTCAGACCACTTCTACTCTGAGCACGGTCTTTCTGAGTTCGTGGAGTATCTCGATGCTACACGTGGTCAGAAAATTATCGAGAACATCATCTACCTCGACACCGAGGAGAGTGGAGTGCCTGTGGAGGTTGCCATGCAGTACAACGACTCATACTCCGAGAACGTACACTCTTATGTAAATAATATCAACACCATCGAGGGTGGTACCCACCTTACTGGCTTCCGCTCAGCGCTTACTCGCACCTTGAAGAAGTATGCTGAGGAGAGCGGTATGCTTGCAAAGCTCAAGTTCGACATCAATGGCGACGACTTCCGCGAGGGTCTTACTGCCGTTGTATCAGTAAAGGTTGCAGAGCCTCAGTTCGAGGGTCAGACAAAGACTAAGCTCGGTAACGACGAGATTGCTGGTGCCGTAAACCGCGCTATGTCGGCAGCGTTGAGCCACTACCTCGAGGAGAACCCAAAGGATGCTAAGGCTATCGTTCAGAAGGTTATCCTTGCCGCTCAGGCTCGCCATGCAGCACGTAATGCACGTGAGGCTGTTCAGCGCAAGACCGTTCTTTCGGGTGCTGGTCTTCCAGGTAAGTTGGCAGACTGCACCAGCCGTGACCGCTCTATCGCCGAGATCTTCTTCGTCGAGGGTGACTCTGCGGGTGGTACTGCAAAGCAGGGCCGTGACCGCCACTTCCAGGCTATCATGCCTCTCCGTGGTAAGATTCTCAACGTGGAGAAGGCTCAGGAGCACCGTATGTGGGAGAACGAGGAGATTAAGAATATGTTTACTGCTCTTGGCGTATCAATCGGTACTGCTGAGGATAGCAAGGCTCTCAACCTCGAGAAGTTGCGCTACGACAAGATTATCATCATGACCGATGCCGATGTCGATGGTTCGCACATCGCAACACTTATGCTCACATTCTTCTTCCGTAAGATGAAGGCGCTTATCGAGAATGGCCACATCTACATTGCTACCCCACCTTTGTACCTTGTGAAGAAGGGTACACAGGAGCGTTACTGCTGGACCGACAAGGAGCGTGACGAGATTGTAGCTGAGATGGGTACTAAGGGTGTTCACATCCAGCGATACAAAGGTCTTGGTGAGATGAACGATGAGCAGCTTTGGGATACAACAATGAACCCAGAGACACGTATTCTTCGTCAGGTGACTGTGGAGAATGCAGC
Source organism: Alistipes sp. (assembly GCA_017631275.1). GTDB lineage: Bacteria > Bacteroidota > Bacteroidia > Bacteroidales > Rikenellaceae > Alistipes. Next base: position 104,684 of record JAGBTQ010000001.1, on the reverse strand, counting down.
TGAGGCTGATCGCATCTTCTCAATGCTCATGGGCGATGAGGTTCCTCCACGCCGTGAGTTTATCGAGAAGAATGCTCACTACGCAAATATCGACGCTTAATTGATTAACACAGGGTCGCTTAGTGCGGCCCTTTTTTATAGACTAATATTATGAAAGTTACTGTTATTGGTGTTGCTGGTGGCACTGGCTCAGGAAAATCTACACTCGTAAAGCAGCTTCAGGAGGCATTCAAGGGTGACGATGTAGCAACATTGTGTCACGACTACTACTATAAGGCGCATCCCGAACTTACTTACGATGAGCGCACAAAGCTAAACTACGACCACCCCGCCGCTTTCGATACAGATATGCTCGTGGAGCACATTCGCACGCTAAAGAGCAATGTACCTATCGAGCACCCAGTATATTCGTTCGTTGAGCACAACCGCACCGATGAGCGCGTATCGGTTAAGCCCTCGAAGGTGATTATAGTCGACGGCATCCTAATCTTCGAGCATAAGGAGCTTCGCGAGCTTATGGATATCAAGGTGTTTGTTGACACAGATGCTGATATTCGTCTTGCTCGTCGCATCTTGCGCGATGTGTGTGAGCGTGGCCGCACCATGCAGTCGGTCATCGACCAGTATACAACTACCGTGAAGCCTATGCACGAGCAGTTTGTTGAGCCATCGAAGCGCCATGCCGACGTTATTATTCCTGAGGGTGGCTTCAACTCTGTTGCTGTGGGTATGCTTATCAAGAACATTCGCTCACTCATTGACGAGAGATAGTGATGGATACTACGCTTGGTGTAATTGCTATAATCTGTGGCATCATCGGTTTGTTGGGTACTATTGTCCCCGTTTTGCCCGGCACTATTATATCCTATGCCGGCTTGTTGTGCATATCGTTTAGCTCCTACTCCGAGCTATCGACGTTTATGCTTGTTGTGTGGGGCATTGTCGCTGTTGCTGTGATAGTTATGGACTATGTTCTACCGGGTTACTTTAGCAAGAAGTTTGGTGGCACAAAGGCTGGTGTAACAGGAGCTACTGTTGGCACTATTTTGGGAATCTTCTTCGGTCCAATGGGTATTATCCTGGGCCCTTTCTTTGGTGCAGTGCTTGGTGAGCTTATGGCTGAGAAACTCACCTTTAATCAGGCATTAAAAGTAGGCTTCGGCTCGATGATGTCGTTCTTGGTGGGCACACTCTTTAAGCTTATCGCTGGAGGCTTCATGCTATACTATATTATTAAAGATGTAATACCTTAAAAGATGATAAGATTATTTATTGGTTTGATTGCCCTCGTCGCAGTGTCGTGCTCGGCAAATAAGGCTGACGATGGCTATGTTGTTGCCATGTCGCGCGTAGTAGGCGAGGATAAGGCGTGGGCAGATGTTGCTGAGGCACTACGCCTAAAGCACTCAGCAGATGTTGTTGTTTACGAGTCATCGCCATGCGAGCTGCTCGACACACTGCGCAGCCTAAAGCCTCGCTATGTAGCAATTGTTGAGAAGCCTGAGAACATCGGCCGTGACTATGTCATAGATTTTCACCATACCAGCCGTGACATCGACGAAGATATCTATGCCGACTTCATGTGGGGTATTATCACTGGCTACGACGCTGAGGCAGCCATGCGCATGGTCGACAACAGCACCGAGCCTCTCCTTATCAAAGATGCCGTAGCCACAATCATGGAGCTAAATTCGGCAAAGTGGTTTGATAACTATGCATGGGTCGATGACCACACCAAGGGTCTTTGGGGCGAGAAGCGTGGCCGAGGTGCAGAGATTAAGACCGACACCGTAGCCCCCGAGCAGGTGTTGCGCAAGTTTACCGACCTCTACGCCGAGTTCGACCCCGACCTTATTGTTACGGCTGCACACGCCACACAGAAAAATCTTGAAATGCCCTACTCTTTGGGTAACCTCAAGCCTCGCAACGGCAAGCTATATGCCGAGGATAAGTTCACTCAGGAGGAGTGGGATTTGCAGAATAGCGGTAAGCGTCGTGTGTATGCTGCCGTGGGTAATTGTCTTATTGGCGACATGAACAACACTAAGGAGAGCATGGCTGCAGCATGGCTCAATGGCTCGAACGCTGCAACGATGATTGGCTATGTAGTAACCACATGGCATGGCCGCAACGGCTGGGGAGCACTAAAGTATTGGGTGACTAACCCTTCGCGCTACACCCTCGCCCAGGCTACATTTATCAATCAGCAGGACTTCCTACACCAGCAGAACGAGTGGTATCCACAGCTCATCAACGAGAAGTATCGCTACGAGGAGAAGTTTATGGAGGAGCTCACAACGGCTGCCAATCGCCTATCGGAGGTGTTGGGTCGCGAGGTAGACCTTAATAGCGCCGAGGATTGGGATATGGTTGGTTTCTGGCACGATAGAGATGTCTTGGTTTACTATGGCGACCCTAAGTGGCAGATTAATCTTCAGAGCGTAGCGGGCGACGAGGATTACACCGTAGAGAGCTTCATGCGCGATGGTAAGTATGTTGTTAAGGTCGCAACAGGCGAAAACTTTAGCCTGGAGAAGATGCGTGGTGATAAGTTTAAGCAGGAGCACGTTCTCGACCTTCCGTTTAGCTACATCTTCCCTAAGCGCCTGACAAATCCACGCCTTGCCGAGGGTCAAGAGTGGAAGGTGGCTTTAGATGAGAACTTTGTGCTTGTATATAATGCCGAGTTCGAGCCAAACTCCACGTATGAAATTATCATCGACGTAGAGTAACACTGAATAGAAAAAGTTAAGGGTGACCGTTAAGTCACCCTTATTTTTTTGCTCATTACCAAACAATTAGAAGTTTAGCAAGCGGCGTGTTTGGCGCACCTCCGACATTGGAGCAAGCTCCTCGTAGTGCCACCACTCACGACGATAGGGATAAAGACCCACCTCGTACATAACCTCGATAAGAAGCATACGATTGTTGGCTGCATCCTGCGAGATTAGACCACGCTTAACAAGACCATTTACATAGGCTCTATAGACCTGAAGGTTGCGGTTTGCCTGGTCGTTTGTGTCGCTCGTACCCTTAACTGCTGCGGCATCGGTAAAGTCGTCAAAACCAGCACCCATATCAAGAGGCTCGCCCTGGTTTGTAGCAATGGTAAGGTCAACGGCTACACCATAGTTGTGGCGGCCACCCTTCGTGCCATCGGCAACAAAATCTTGAAACTTGGTACCCTCGACCAACTTACGCATATAGCGCTGTACGCTAATAGGACGCGCAGCATCGTAAATAAGAAGAGTGAGCTGTGGGTTGCGCTTGCGAAGGATCTGCTGAGCGCGGACAACCTTACGAGCAAAGTCGGGTGTGAGATATGCCTTCTCAAGGTCGCGATACATATCCTTACCCACGAAATTGTCGGTTGTTGAATACTTAAGCTCTACGATAATATCCTCAGCACCCTCCATTGTTTGAATATCTACGAGTTTATACTCTCGCATTTTTGCATCGAAATCTACTGCAGATTGCGCAAAGGCATTTATTGACAGAGTCATTAAACTGAAAAATAAAAGTGAAAATCGTTTCATAGTGATTGATATGTCTTATGATTTTATACGCAAATATACTAAAAATATTTTATAAAGTTACACTCTGTTACTTATAAATCGAAAAATATATATATCTTTGCAAAAGAAAGATATAAACAATAAATTAAAACATTATGAAGAATATTTTTGCAATTTTCGCTGTGGTGGCTATGCTATTTGCTGCATGCGAGCCTGTTGTGATAGATGAGCCTACTCAACAGATCAAGCTTACCACAGATGCTGCTATTACCATTAATAGTGGCAGCACAATGGGTTTTATTAAGTATGAAATTCTTGAGCAAATTGAAGGAGCCGAGGTGAAGGCTGAGGCTGACGTTGACTGGATTGGTAACTTTGACTACTCGTCACAGGGCAAGATTGGCTATAGCGTCCAGGCAAACCCTACCGCTGAGCAGCGAGTAGGTGTTATCACTATCTCTTACGACAAGACATCACTTACTGTTACTATCACCCAGAAACTTAGCGAGGCTCCTACTCACGAGCAGATTACAGCCGCATATCTTCAGGGTAAGTACTATGGTAATTATGCCGGACTTCCGTCTGGCTTGTACAACTACTATCTCGCATTCTCAGACCTTGGCTTGGATGCTAATAATATGTATAGCGTGCCTAACGCACACTACTACTTTGTAGACCTTTTCCTCGATGTTGAGCCAACTGACATGAACAACATCGTTGTACCTAATGGCGTGTACGAGTTCGACATTACTAATTCAGGTTATGCAAACACATTCACTGATTCAGCTAGCTGGTATCAGGTTAATGACGACAAGGGCTTCGCTGTACCAGGTTATCAGACTCACTACGAGAAGGGTAAACTTACTGTTGAGGATAATAAGGTTACTCTTGAAGTAACAATGGAGATTGACTACATGCAGAAGACTCATACTGTAGTTTACGAGGGTAGCCACTCTCTAATTGACTGCACAAACGAGACATATCAGTAATTTAGCTGTAAAGAGCATACAAAAAGGCTATCCGATTGGATAGCCTTTTTTTTCATCTCTTATGTACAAGTTAAATCTCTGCGATAGAGAGTATATTGTTTAGCACAGCATAGATCGTGAGGCGACCTATTGAGCGAGTGTTAAGCTTATCGCAGATATTGTTACGGTGAAAGATGACCGTGGATAGAGATATGTTGAGCTCGTCGGCAATCTCCTTGTTGATACGACCCTTAATCATCAGCTTAAGCACCTCACGCTCACGTTGAGATAGCTCGTCGCTATGGTCTGCAGTCGCGGGAGTTGGATGTTGGTGGCCATGAGGATGACCCATGTGGTGCATATGCAACATGGCACGAACAATATCTTGTTCCGATGATGTGGCATCGAGAGTGCGAAAGCCCATTTGTGTAAATGTTGAGCTATTGCCCTCGGTGACAACAATTGTGCGACGCATCATCTGACGAAAGTAGTCGGGATTGCGGAAAATGGTCATCGACGACACGAAGAAGTGTGGCACGGCATCCTCCGACGGAGTATAGCTTTCAAACGAGTCACACACAACAATCTCCATGCCTTGGGCGATATCCATAATAAGAGTACGCAGAGCCATTGCGCTCAGCGTATTCTCCATGATTATCACCATTTGTGGTCGCATCACCTAAACTCTTTTCTACTTGCTAATATAGACCTCCATCAGCTGAGCATTGCCCTCGATAGCAACCTCACATGCCTCAGCAGGAATCAACACAAGCTCACCAGCCGCAAGCTCCTCCTTACCGCCATCAATAGATATTGTGGCATTACCCTCGAGGCAGATATATACAATAAACGAGTCGAGCATAGATCTATCGAGATACTTCACAGCATCAACATCGTGAAGCGTCATAGTAAAGTATGGGCACTCGATAACCCTGCTCTCGCCACCCTTAGCAAGAGTGTATTGCTTGTGCAAGAGTTCTGCATCAGACTCAAAATCGATAGCATCAACAGCAAGCGCTGTATGTAGCTCACGGCCCTTACCCGACGCATCTACCCTATCCCAATCATAAATTCGGTATGTCACGTCAGAGGTTTGCTGCACCTCGACAACCTCGATGCCAGCACCAAGAGCATGCACCGTGCCAGCAGGAATGAAAAATACATCGCCCTTCTTAACCTCGACACGATTGAGCAACTGCTCGAGGCGTGACTCCGACACAGCCGAGATATACTCCTCGCGAGTAATGTTCAAGTCCTTGAAACCGAGATATATTGCAGCACCTGGCTTGCAATCGGCAATATACCACGCCTCGGTCTTGCCAAAGCTATTGTGGCGCTCCTCGGCAAGTGCATCATCTGGGTGCACCTGTACCGATAGTTTATCGTTGCAGTCGAGATACTTAATCAAGAGCGGAAACTCAAGACCGTAGCGCTCGAAAAGACTCTCTCCAACCAACTCACCCATATACACCTCGATAATCTCCTCGAGGTTATTGCCCTTGAGCATACCATTAGCAACAACCGAGATGTCACCCTTAACAGATGACAAATCCCAACTCTCGCCATAAAGCTTATCCTTAGCGAGGCGTGCTGCAGCCTTGCCCTTGCGCTCCAAAATGGTATGGCCACCCCATATGCGCTCCTTGATTCTTGGCTTAAATTTTATTGGATATAACATCTCTATTCTCTATTAAAACATTGATTCTGCATAGTTGATAATCTCGTTGAAGTCAGCCGTAAGCGAGAATACCTTGCTGGGCTTAAGGTAATAGATCTCCTTACCCTTCTTTGCGCGCTCCTCGCCACAACCTGTGATATTGAGCATGATGCATGCATCTTTGTCAATCTCGCCAGCCTCGACCATCTTAATGAGTGATGCGAGTGCTACGCCTGGTGCTGGGTGGATATCTATGCCCTCAAGCTCCTTGAATAGGCGGCAAGCACGCTTTGACTGTGCATTTGTTACCACAACAACATCGCCATTTGTAGCCTTAAGTGCATCGTAAAGACCACCTGCGGTATCGTATGGCGGACGACGGTTCGACAACACCTTAGCATCGATAAGCTCGGCATCACGACGTGCCTTTTTCATCTCATACTGCAATATCTCGCGCGAGTCGGCACGCCATGCATCGAAGATAGGTACAAATGGGGCATTCTGCGAGACAATAAGGCGCATTGTGTTGGTGCCAAATCTGCCATCTTCAACAAGGCGCTGATTGGCCTCCCATGCAGCAATAGCACCAGTGCCACTACCTACAGCCTGGAAATAGTAGTCTGGAATACGGCCTATTGTTGTTGCTGCCGAGAGCATTGTGGTTGCCATACCATCGCGGCGAGCAACGTTCTTTGCACCACCCTCAGCGTAGAACTTTGATGACTTTAGAACGATGTTGCTCAGGAAGATAGCGTCGTAGTAGTCGCCACCCTTCTCACATGAAATAAGCTTCACGCAGTCGTTAAGTGGCTCGGTAAACCACAAAGCTGAGAGATTGTCAGATGGCACAACCAACAACAGCTTAATATTGTTATCAGAACATACGCGAGCAAAGGCGCGTGCTGTATTTCCTGCCGAAGCAACAACCAACACCCTATCCTCCTTCTGGTCGATACGTGCACACACGCTATATGCCTCTGTCTCCTTGAACGAGCATGTGCGCATCTTGGCACCATGCTCAGGAGCATAGCCATTGAGTGTAATCCATAGGTTGCTTAGTCCAAGGTGCTTGGCAAGAGCCTCGCTACGATAGGTGACAGGTGCTGCCGAGCCCTGGAGCATACGCCTTACGGGAAGCCAATCACAGAACTTATACAAGCCATAGTCGTCCGACTTAAGCTCAAGCTGCTTCTTCTCATAATTAGCTCTAACAAGCGATGGCGTTTTGCACTCGGGATCATCGAGCAACCAGCCAGTATCTTCAAACTCCCTATCGGTAGCTACACACTTAAGAGTATAGCGCGTTGGATTAAAATCTTTCATATTTAGTCTAATTTTTGTGCACATCTATCTATCGTGCAAATATACAAAATATTTCGTTACATTGCATACGTACCAATACTTAATAGATATTAATTGAATATTCGGAAAATATTTTATATATTTGTGGAGTTATAACGACAGTTATGAATAAGATGAAGAATCATATTACTAAGATATTGCTAATGGCACTGGTTGCAGTGTTAGCTCTATCGTGTGCAGATAAAACGCCTACACCCGAACCAATATGGGACGGAGCAACCGCTGTGGTTTATGCAAATATTGGCGAGCTACACTCAAAGAGTGGTATTGCCGATATGAATCTCGATAAGCTCGAAAAGGAACTGGATAGCCTTGGTAGCGAACATAAGAAAGAGGTGACTATTCTCAAAAACATCATGCGCAACCCTAAGACATCGGGCTTTAATTTAGATAAGCCTATTTATGTTGCTTTTGGTGAGTATGTTGATGATGTAAATAAGTATAGTGCCATTGCCTCTATTGAAGTTGAGTCAGCACCAGTCATTGATGACTTTTTTAAGACTCTAGCAGATGATTTTGACGATGCAAATCTTCAAATTGAGGGCAACAAGCGAATCATCAAGATTGATAGCGAAGGTGTAATTGTTGGCTACGATGACAAGCGCTTAGTGGCAATCGGATCAGAGGACAAAGAGTGTGACTTACGTAGCGTATTGCTTAAGCACATGAAGTATGCTCCAGCCGACCTGTCCAGATTTGTTGGCTACGATGTAGCTCTATATTTCGATATCAACGAGAGCTACAATTTAGCAAACTCTTCATATAAAGAGGAGTCAGAAGATGAGGCAGACGAGGTTGATCTATCGGAGTATTTCAGCGAGAATGCAACCGTAGTTACTGGTCTTTCATTTGACCAAGGCAGTCTTAGTTATAGTGCAAATGTTGCAGGTGTTAGCGAGGAGGTTTCAAGACTATTTAAAGAGGCTAATGGACAAGGCTTGAGCAGATTAACCCCATCACCTATCGCGCTGCTTAATGTAGGAGTTAATGGCGAGGCGTTTGCAGAGTTGGCAAATATAGCTATTGACACTGCAATGAAGTCAATGGGCGGTAGTAGCAACGAGTTTAGCATTTATAAGAATGTTGCATTGGGTGTTATTGCCTCGATTAGTGGCGACCTATTATTTGCCTTAACCGATGCCGATGGCACAATTTCGGAGGATGCATTGGGCGACAAGCGAATACTATTCACATCTGCCGACGCACTGTTTGCTACCGAGGTTACCGATGATTACATCATGAAAAATATAGATACCTATGCTGGCAATTTCCTCACTAAGCAGAAGAGTGGCTATAGCATCGAGGCATTCGGAAATAGGCTAACTATTGCACAAGAAGAGAAACTATTCTATGTTGGTGTAAACAATGATGGCAGCATTAAAAAGGAGTCTGCAGCCGACCAAGAGTGGTTTAACAATGTTGTTGGTAGCTACCTATTTGCAATGGTCGACTTCGACCGATTGTTTAAGTCAGGATATGGCAGAACAGCTCTGAAGGTTATACTTAACAACATCAATAATCCAACAGATATTGATAACGCCAAGAGGCTTATTTCGTCGATTGATAAGACATATATTACCCTTAGTGGTAAAGATGACACCATGCGTGGTGAACTAATGATTGTAACTCGCAACAAGTCAAAGAACGCGCTGCAGAATATTATTGAATTGTGTTACGATTTAGCATTTAACTAATGAATACTATTAAACTCAAAGGCGTGGTGCCCGAGATATTTGCTTCAAACAAGGAGTTGCGCTCTGAGGTGTGGCTCTCTGACGTTGAGTTTGAGCAGGGCAAGCGCTACCTAATCAAGGCCGACTCAGGCACAGGAAAATCGTCGCTCCTAAGCTACATATATGGTCAGCGAGGCGACTATCGTGGCGATATTCTATTTAACGATCAGAACATTCTAACACTTTCTTCTCATGACTGGTGTATGATACGTCAGTCGATGCTGAGCATCTTGTTCCAGGATCTTAAGCTCTTTGGCGAGCTTACTGCTTTGGAGAATGTAGAGATTAAGAATAGACTCACTAAGACTCAGCCAACCAGAATTATCAAGGGCTGGTTCGAGGAGTTGGGTATTGCCGACAAGCTAAAGACACGTGCCGACCACCTATCATATGGTCAGCAGCAGCGCGTGGCACTTATTAGGGCACTGTGTCAGCCATTTAACTTCCTGTTACTCGACGAGCCAATATCACACCTCGACGACCGCAATAGCGAGGTGATGCGCGATATAATCATTCGTGAGGCAACACGTCAGGGTGCAGGCATTATCGCCACGTCGATAGGTAAACACATGGATATGGAGTATAATAAAATTTTGAGCCTATGAGACTAATTTGGAAACTTCTAAGAAAGCACATTAGTCTATTTGAGTTGGGTATATTTTTCATTGCCAACCTCATAGGCATGGTTGTAATACTTGCTGGTGTGCAGGTATATACCGACTTGCGCCCATTGGTATCGGGCGAAAATGCTCTTGTAGGCAACGACTATGTGGTGATATCAAAACCTGTAAAGCGCGTAAATAGCAAGGCCGTGTTTAGCCCCGAAGAAATTGAGGAGCTCAAGGCACAGCCATTCACATTGCGTCTTGGAGAGTTTACCCCTGCACAGTATCAGGTATATGGCGGCATTAACATCAATGGCCAGGCACTCTCTACACTCATGTTCTTTGAGGCAATACCTAACGAGTTTATGGATGTCAAGAGCAAAGAGTGGAAGTTCAAGCCATCGAAAAACAAGATACCTATCGTCATTCCGCGCAACTATCTCAACCTCTACAACTTTGGCTTTAGTCAAACTTCAGATATGCTACCGCAAATCACTGAGAGTATGATGAAAGACATTGAACTTGAGCTTAAACTCTCAGGCGATGGCAATAGTCAGACTTTCACAGGCAAGGTGGTTGGATTCTCTGATAGACTAAATACCATTCTTGTGCCCTACGACTTTATTACATGGTCGAATAAGCGCTTTGCCAAGAACGAGCAGGTAGATATTTCGCGACTTATTATCGAGGTGGTAAACCCTAGCGACCCAGCATTGTTGAGCTACTTCAAAGAGCATGGCTATGTCCCTGAGGAGAAGCCAGCAGAGAGCAGCAAGGCACTATTCTTACTTCGCGTAGGTGTTGGCGTAATCATATTTATTGGCTTGGTATTCAGCCTATTGTCATTGATTATATTAACCTTGAGTATATATCTACTACTACAGAAGAACATCGAGAAGCTCGAAAATCTACGACTCATCGGCTACACCACATCGGCCGTAGCACGCCCATACAACGTAATAGCCGTTGTGCTAAGCGTATCTATTATGATACTCAGCGTATGGATAATCTCTCGAATGCGACTCTTGTACATCGACTATCTTGCAGAGTCAACTGGTAGAGAGATTCATGGAACCATGGCGCTCACAATTGTATGCGGCCTTGCACTGATGGTTGGCATAATCATCTTTAACATTGGCATTATCCGTCGCAAGATTGTAGAGATCTCTCGTAAACGATGATTCGCAAGGCTACCATTGGCGATATAGAGTCGATTATGGGCATTGTTCGCAGTGCCCAGCAAGCTCTGTGTGAGCTCGGCATCGACCAGTGGCAAGATGGCTACCCTAGAATCGAGGATATTGACGAGGATATTAGGCAAGGTGTGGGATACATAGTTACGAATGGTGACTATGTGTTGGGATATGCAGCTATTGTGCTTGCGGGTGAGCAAGCTTATGAGCAGATAGCAGATTTATGGCGCACGAGCGACAAATATGTGGTTGTTCACCGATTGTGCGTTGATGGCTCAGCTCGTCGCCAAGGCATCGCACTACGACTCATGCAGCACGCCGCACACATTGCTCGTGAGCATAGTATATCGGCATTTCGTATTGACACACACAAGGGCAATATTCGTATGCTTGACATGATGCAGCGACTCGGCTTTTCGCACGTGGGAAAGATTGTGTACGAGAGTGGCGAGCGCGAGGCTTATGAGCTTAATTTAGATTTAAGTAATACTTTATAATTGTCTATTATATGGCAAGTTATCTTCAGGTAGAAAACGTATCAAAATCGTACGGCGACCGTACACTATTTTCAAACATCAGCTTCAATATTAACGAGGGCGACAAGATAGCTCTTGTTGCTCCGAATGGTACGGGAAAGTCGTCATTGATGAAGATTCTTGCTGGTGTAGAGAGCTCTGATCGAGGAGGCGAGGTAAAGTTTATGAAGGATATCCTTGTCGCCTTTCTTGATCAGAACTTCGACTTCAATCCTCGAAACACAATATTTGAGGAGGTTTACACTCGCATGGGCAGCCTTGCGCCCGAGATTAGGGAGTATGAGGAGGCTTTGGCAAGTGGCGACAGCAGTCGTTTGGAGCGCGCCATCGCCTCAATGGACGCTTCAGGTAGCTGGGATATCGAGCAGAACATTAGACAAGTACTATCGCAGCTTAAGATCGAGCGACTCGATCAACCAATGAGCGAGCTATCGGGTGGTGAGGCTAAGCGTGTGGCGCTTGCATGCATGATGTTGCAGAATGCCGACTTCCTAATTATGGACGAGCCAACCAACCACCTCGATATCGAGATTATCGAGTACCTCGAGAATTATCTCCAGCGCTCGCGATGCACACTCTTTATGGTTACGCACGACCGCTATTTCCTCGATCGTGTATGTAACACAATCATGGAGATTGATCGAGGCAACCTATATGTCTATCGTGGCAACTATACCGAGTATCTCGAAAAGCGTGAGGAGCGCTATGAGAATATGCAGGCCGAGATTGACAAGTCGCGCAACCTACTACGCCGAGAACTCGAGTGGATACGTAGCACACCTCAAGCTCGCACAGGCAAGGCACGTTACCGCGTTAATGCCTTCTACGATCTTAAGGATAAGGCCTCAGTGAGCCTCAAGACATCGAACGTAGAGATTGACGTTGCCACATCGCGCCTAGGTCGCAAAATTATCGACTGCATGGAGGTGGATTTGAAGTTTGGGAAGAGAAAGATGCTCGATAAGTTTTCGTACAAGTTTACACGTGGTGAGCGCATAGGCATCGTAGGTCGTAACGGCGTGGGTAAGAGCACGTTTCTTAATCTTATCTCAGGTGGTTTGCAGCCAGATTCTGGCGTTATCGAGCAGGGCGAAACACTACGCATTGGCTACTACACGCAGCGAGGCATTAGCTTTAAGCCAGGGCAAACCGTGTTGGAGTGCGTGCAGGAGATTGCTGAGGTTGTCAAGTCGTCAGACGGACAAAACGTATCTGCAACTACCCTACTAAATCGCTTCTTATTTCCACACGAGACCTTTACAAAGCGTATCGACATACTTAGTGGTGGCGAGCAGCGCAGATTATATCTACTCACTGTGTTGATGCGCAATCCCAATATGCTTATCCTCGATGAGCCTACGAATGATCTCGATATCATGACACTCAACGTGTTAGAGGAGTATCTGCGCGAGTTTAAGGGCTCACTTATCATAGTATCGCACGACAGATATTTCCTCGACAAGTGCGTCGATCACCTCTTCGTATTCGAGGGCGAGGGTCGCATCAAGGACTTCGTGGGTCAGTATAGCGAGTATCGCGAATATATTAAGGAGAAAGAGGAGGCAGAGCGTCAGGCCCAGCGTGCAGTGGCACAGCCCAAGGCTCAGCAGCAGCGCACACACGACACATCAAAGCGCAAACTATCGTTCAAGGAACAGCGTGAATTGGAGGAGCTTGAGCGTGACTTGGCATCTCTTGCCGAGGAGCGAGCAAAGCTCGAAGCGGAACTTAATGCAGGCACGGCTGACTATGCTCGCCTGACCGAGATCTCGAGCCGCATCGAGGAGATAATAGCAACAACAGATATTAAAGAGCTACGCTGGTTGGAGCTAAGCGAGTAACCTACTTTGGCTTAATCATTGCATAGACATAGGCATAAATCTTTATGTCTATGAAACGTTCACTTACTATCATCGTGATGTGCATGCTCCTCGCCACCATGTTTTGGGCATATAGTGGCGATGCTCAGAGCAACAAACAGAGTGCCGACGCAATAAGTCGTGAAGCTAAGCGTGAGGCGCGCCGTGAAAAGCGCACGCAACGCCTTGAGGCCTACGAACAACACCTCGACTCGCTTGTTAGGTCAAATCACTTTAGATTTACAGCACAGACCATGCAACAGCTCCCAGCAGGCATGATGCGCAACCTGGAAAATCCTTACTATGAATTGGTGGTTATGGGAAGTGAAGTTGATGTTTGTTTGCCATTCCTAAAGGGCTATACACCACCCTATTACCCCGTGTTATTTAACTATGTTTTGACATCGGTAAACGGTTATAATGTAGAGAAGACGAGCGAGGGTTGGCACATAACATTCGAGTCGTCGATGTACTCAACAACAGACTACACCTTCTCGCTCGAAATATATTCAAGGTACGGAGGTGCGACACTTACGCTATCATCACCATTCTACAATAGCGTACAATATACTGGAAACATTCTCGGAATTTAATACGCCTAATGTTTAAGCAGACGCTCGGTATCTGTCATGAATGTGTTATATAGCATACGTGAATCGTTCGACATCTTCAGTGTATCGCCCACTGAGCGAGGAACAATACGATAGCCAGGCTGTACAACATGTATGAGGTGAGCATTGGCGCTGTAACTCAGTCGAGAGAGTGTGTCGCAGCGAATAATGTTCACCTCAGCAATTAATCCACCATTAGTATATCGTTTACGTTGATTAGACACAAAGTTACCCAACGAGTAGAATACCACACCATCAGACGATACTTCGTAGGTCTGCACAACGTGAGGATGACTGCCGATGATTACATCTACGCCAAGCGATCTAAGAAATCTTGCCATGCTCTTCTGCTCTTCGTTAGGCACTCTTTGATACTCAATGCCCCAATGCATGCAGGCAATAACACAATCAACACTATCTCTATTAATTGTTGATATATCACGCTTAATGCGCTCGTTGTCAATAATATTAACAAACATTCCTTTAGGCACAGGATAACCATTTGTGCTATAGGTATAGTTTACCAAGGCAAACCTCACACCCTTGGATGTGAAGTATAGCACTTTGTTGGCATCGTAATCTTCCTTAGACAGAAAAGCTCCTGTATGGCCGACATTACACCTGGTAAGCTGCTCAACCGTAGTATTTATTCCTCGACCACCTCTGTCGCAACAATGATTATTTGCCAATAGAGCAATATCAACACCCATGTCGGCCATTGCATCTGCAAGCTGTACGGGTGAAGCAAAACTTGGATAGCCACTATAGTCGCCACGTGTGGTAAGCGTGGTTTCAAGGTTTAGCACAGCAACATCGGCATTACGAAATATGGGCGCAACATACTCGAATGATGCAGAATAGTCATATATGCCACCTCCTCGATATGCTGCTCTGACTTGTGGTATATGTTGCATCAAATCGCCACCAAATACAAGGCGCACCGTGTCAATACACACCTGTGGTTTGGGCTGCATGTCAAGGGCAATTGCCTTATTGTCACAACACGATGTTGACACAGAAACAAGTAGCAACAATGCAAATATTTTATATACAAGCCATTTCATATTACAAATATCACAAAATTTAACTATTTATACAACATATTAATAAAAAAAAGACCTATACACGGTATAGGCCTTTTACACAAATAGTATTTATGGTTAAATATTGCCGATTGCATCGAGTATAGTTGTGAAGGTCTCTTCTGTGAATTTGCCACAAATGTCAATAACAGCAACCTCGGCGCCATCAGCTACGAATATAATGAAATCCATCACATCACCAACGCTCTTCTGATAGATGTTAACAGCCGTACCATCTTTGTCGATATTTGCAATAGATTTAAGGTTGGCATCTGCCACCATTTTGTCAAAATGTTTGCTAACATCCTTTACATATCGAGCCTTCTCGGATTGAATAATAACGATATTCTCAATCACGCTTGGGTCGATCTCGCCAGATGCTCCTGCCATAGCAAGCATCTCGCCAGTGAGGTTTACAACTGTAACATCCTCTACTGATGAGTATCTATCAGCAAGTTCGTTGATCTCCGGAATAGATGCCATAGCGCTAAATGGCAACAGCATCATAATCATCACAATAAATCTTTTCATATCTACTATTTTTTAAGTTAATAATTGTACTATTTTTTGCTTGGGGGACTAAGTTTTGAGAGCTCACCCAATCGCTCATAAGGAATAGTTCCCGACATTGCCGTAACCCCCAAACCACCATTTTTGCTGTGAGTGATGATTATCACCTCCTTAACGATATTACCCTGCTTTAGGATATAGACATCGTTGCGTCCGCGCTCATCGTGCGACGTTACGAGATACCCTGCACCGACACTCTGAGCAATGGCAAGCGCTCGTTGCTCCAAGGTTTTAGCGTATGACGGATTGTTGCACGTGATCATATCAATATTGTCAAGCATCTTGAATGTGGCACGTTGCTCTTTGTTGGCAAAGGTCTGAGCCATGCCGAGCATAACGCTACCAGCACTAAAATACTCGACATCAGTCTGCTTCTCAGCCTCATTACCAAGCTGCTCCATTGCAGGAATTTTAGCTAAGGTTATAGTTGGAATTAATATGGCTATCAATATAATAAGTTGCTTCATATAAACTACAGATTTTCAAGTATTGATGTCGCCTCATTGAGCTTTATATCATTGCCAACCAGTCGCACCACCACACCCTCACTCTCAGATATACTTACTATCAAATACTCTTGCAGCTCCTTACGCTTATTGTCATTCTCGCCCTTAAACACTTGGGTGACATGATATATCTTCACAAGCTCACCACTGCTATTAACCGCCATTAGAAGACTATATCCCTTGGCAATGGCTTCAATATCTGATTTTAATTCGCCTATTAGCTTAACATCTTCAACAGCAATCATCTGCATATACTCAACTCCAGCATTTGCTCCCATGCTCCTGAGCATATCACCAGAGAGCACCACCGTTGAGCAATTCTTCTTAGTCGAGTATTTATCAACCAACGGAGCTATATGATCGGTTTGTGCCATCGCCACTGAAGGCAAACACAACATGATTAACAATATAAGTCGTTTCATATCACACAAAGTTTTAGAAGAATAGACCTACACCTGCCGATAGCCTATTAGCCTTAGGACCCGTGCCACTCTTGAACATCTCTAGGAACGAGTAGTTAACAAAACCGTATAGCTTACCATATCCTATACGTGCTGTTGCACCTATTTGCACTGGATTAACAGTAACCGTGCGTTCGATAGTGGTTATAGGCTTCCTATATCGCAGTAAATCATTCATTACTATGTCGAGGTTAGCACCGGCTGCAACAAAGAACTTCTTACTAAAGTTCCAATTAATAAGAAATGGCATATGTATATAATCTACACCTAGTTGCGACTTCTTAATATCGCCCTCAAGTTTCACTGGGCGCATCATGCCATCTGCATACTGCATAGAGTAAGGACCAGCAAAGGTATAACGCTCGCAGCCAAAACCAAATCCCATATTAAAACTCCACGTGCCTCTCTTATTGAGTGCAACATCCATCGACAACAGATTAATCGCAATATATGTTGATTTTCGATTTCCAAATTGGAGCATTGCAGCCTCCTCCTTAGAATACATCGAATAGTCGGTATTCACCAGGGTATTAACACCAACCTCAAATAAAGCGAGATGGTCGGTATTACGCTCCTCAAAAGCACTGAATGTTACTCGTGGATTCTCCTTATTATTAGCCGCTGAGCCACTATTACCAAACTCCAGATTCACACCCGCAATAGTAAGCGAGATATTGCCATCATCTGTGGTAATGCGATTCTGCCCATCACTACCAATATAGATAGTGTTTTTTTCAACTGGGTCTTGCTCCTGCGCCGATACTGCCACCACAGACAATATGGCTATAATTGATATAAATAGTCGTTTCATATAAAGTTTTATTTAGGTTAGTTCTTATTCTCTTCAAGCACTGGAATGTGTAGTCTTCGAATACCACTCATGGCCTGTTCCATATTGCTAGCCACCTCGCCTAATATTCTGTTAGTCTCGGCATGAGCTATAGCCCAATCATCAACTTGTTTGCCATCAACATAGCATATAAATTCCTTGCCCATACCTGGATAAGGTTCAGTGCCATTATCCTTAAACAGTGTAGTGAGCAGCATTATCACAGCAACCGATGCCGCTACGCCAACACCAATATGATAGCTCCACGCCCTCCAACGAGCCCTCTTTATGCTTGGAGCAACCTTCATCTCGACCCTTGCTGGTGTAGCCTCCCTAATCTCATTAAGCGACGTAAATAGCATCTTCATGCTCCGAAACTCATCGGGAAGCACCTCGCACTGCGAAAAATATTGCGACAACAGCTTCTCCTCCTCTAAAGAGGTGCTGCCGTCCAAGTATTTCTCAACAAGTATTTTAACTTCGTTAAACTCCATAATTCACAATTGCTATTATCTGTTCTCTCAATGCCTTGCGTGCTCGAGATAGATTCATTCTAACACTACTATCATCACACCCAGTAACCTCGGCAATCTCCTCTATTTCATACCCTTCAACATCGCGAAGATGAATTGCTATACGCTGCTTTTCGGGTAGTTGATTGATTAGCTTTAGCGTCAGCGCCGCCATATCACTAATATCAGTGGCTGCATCGCCATTACTTGCCGTAGTGTGCCGTTCTAAACCCTCAAACTCCTGCTTACGGGTGCGCTCTCTACAGCGGTCTATTGCGAGGTTGTGCGCGATGCGACAAACATAGGCTCGTGGATAGTCGCTCTTGATTATCTTTTCACGCATTATCCACACCCTCTCGAATACATCTTGCACTATATCCTCGGCTTCAGCATCGTTAAGTGTAATGCTTCGAGCCAGTCGATACACCGTTTCACGCATTCGTGCAACAAGTTCAATATATTCTGTTTCGGTATTCAAGCCCTTTAGTTTTTCTGTTGTTTGTCTATATAACGAATAACTACTACAAATGTAACATCGAATAGAGAATTTTCCTCTATTTTTCACAAAAAAAAATGCGACACCCGAATTCCGAGTGCCGCACACCTATATAATATGTTTTTAGAAGTTGTACTGCGCCATAATGCTTAGACGATTTGCTGAATTAAGAATGTCGCTTGCATCACGTCGTGTACCATGTAGATACTCAAGGGCAAAGGTAAGGTTTGGAGTAAGCTTGTAGAAGGCATTTGCAAAGAGATAGCTACCCTTCTTATACTGCTTCTCGCTAATATATCCGTCGCTCTTGTCAAGACCCACCTCAGAGTAACCAGCCGCTACCCAAAAACGATTAGGCATGATGTTTACCTGAGCTGCTGCCTGCCAACCCCACATCGAAGGGGTCTGAAGTTGGGTAGGGTTCTCAGGATTGTAGGTGAAATCATATGGCGAGCCAGTAAGATCCTGGATATATGGTGTAATACCCTGGCCATAAGTGCCGTTCATATAGAGGTCAACCCAGCGTGTTATACCAAGGTGGCCACTAAACTGAACACCCCAACCAAGTTGTGTTGTATTCTCACCTGTTAAGTTGTTGTGAAGATACATATCACGAATTACACCCGATATACGCAAGTGGCTTACGCGCTCACGACCAAACTTATATTGCAAGTAGGCAATACCATCGGGCACTCGCTGCATTATTGCCGAGAAGTTATCGCCATAAGTAGCATTCACCACTGGGCGCTCAGCTGCGATACCGAAGCTAAATCCCGAGCGAGCGTGATACTCATAGCGTATCATCTCGTTGAACGTGAAGTTATAGGCGTTAGGACCCTGAAAATCAATTGTTGTTGGTGCTGCTTCAAGGTCACAGAATGTGGACACATCACGACCTATAGTCAAGCCCTTAAACTGCACGTACGCCGAGCGTAGGCGTGGCAGATAGGAGAACTCCTCGCCACCACGGAAGTCCATATCAGTATATACCACCACACGTCCCAAGAGATCACTATTTACGACTGCCTTAAGATATAGGCGTGAGGTCGATGCGTCCATCATAACTCGCTGATCGGAGGCATAGCTCTTACTCATCGGAATGTCGTAAGGCACAAAGTCGATATTATCGACTGCGCCGCCAAAGTCGTAGCTCGTGCGAAGGTTTACATATCCACCAAGCGCCAACGAGAAACGATTGTTTGGCGAGGTGAATATAAACTGAGGATTGCCAACCTGCTGGAAGCCTTCACGCTGAGTCTCAGCAAAGTCACGCATTGCATGCTTATGTGCTTTGTTGTGATGATGTCTGTGGTCATCACCCATAGCAGGAGTATAGACCGATGGCGAATACTTCTCGTCATCATTTGTGGTTTGTGCCACCGCTGATGTAGCAACAACTGATGCCGCAGCAGCAATTAAGAGTGTTTGTCTAAACAGTTTCATAATCGTCGATTTAGATGTTAAACATACGTTTTCGCATCGTCTATCACAACTTATATGCCAAATAAACAAACAACTATATAGCGCTTCCTAACCGATAATAATATACTATATATAATAGTAAAGGTGGTCAAGTGACCACCCATTACTACTTAAACATCTGCTTTAGATAATATCCCGTATAGCTCTCGCTATTCGACATTATACATTGCGGCGTTCCCTCGGCAACCACCCTACCACCGTCACGACCACCCTCTGGACCCATATCAATAATCCAGTCAGCAACCTTAATCACATCGAGGTTATGCTCGATGACTATTGCCGTATTACCACAATCCACCAAGCGATTGATAACATCGAGCAACTGACGAATATCTTCGAAGTGAAGACCCGTGGTTGGCTCATCTAGAATGTATAGTGTGCGACCGGTGTCACGTTTAGCAAGCTCCGTAGCGAGTTTTATGCGCTGCGACTCACCACCAGATAGCGTGGTGCATGGCTGGCCAAGCGTCAGGTAACCAAGTCCAACTTGCTGAATAGCACGCAACTTCTGATATATCGACGGTATATTCTCAAAGAACTCTACCGCCATATTTATAGTCATATTAAGCACGTCGTTGATACTCTTACCCTTATACTTCACCTCGAGGGTCTCTCGGTTGTAACGATTACCGCCACACGCCTTACACTTAACAAAGACATCGGGCAAGAAGTTCATCTCGATAGTCTGGAAACCAGCACCACGACACTCCTCGCAACGACCACCCTTCACGTTAAACGAAAATCTACCCGCCTTATAACCACGAATAAGTGCATCGGGGGTCTCCGAGAAGAGTTTGCGAATATCGGCAAAGACATTTGAATATGTTGCAGGGTTACTGCGTGGCGTACGGCCGATAGGCGACTGATCGACAACCACCAACTTATCGATATGCTCAAGTCCCTCTATTCTATCATAGGGCAACGGCTGATCGAACGAACGATAGAGATAACGAGCAAGGATTGGACGCAACGTACCATTTATAAGTGACGACTTACCTGAGCCCGACACACCCGTAACACAAACGAACTTACCCAATGGAATACTTAGATCAACGCCCTTAAGGTTATTGCCCGTAGCGCCATAAATACGCAAAACATCACCACTGCCTTCGCGCAGAGTTTCAGGAATTGGAATAACTCTACGTCGTGTTAAGTAATCTGCCGTAAGGGTTTGACTATTACATATATCCTCAAAGCTACCTTGAGCCACTACTTTACCTCCACGACGACCTGCCAACGGACCTACGTCAACGATATAATCAGCAGCTCGCATCATATCCTCGTCGTGCTCAACAACAATCACAGAGTTACCCGCATCGCGCAATCGCTTAAGACTCTCAATGAGTCGTTGATTGTCGCGCTGATGCAGACCAATGCTTGGCTCGTCAAGGATATAGAGCACATTAACGAGCTTTGAGCCTATCTGAGTAGCAAGACGAATACGCTGTGATTCACCACCCGAAATAGTACGCGAGGCACGTGATAGCGAGAGATAACCCAAGCCAACATCAACAAGGAAGCCCACACGCTCACGTATCTCCTTTATTAGGTCACGTGCGATAATTCGCTGTTTATCACCAAGTTTATCCTCAATAGTATTTATCCAATCTCGAAACTCGAGGATAGACATTGCCGATACCTGAGTAATGCTTTTATCACCAATACGGAAGTTCTCAACCTCAGCCTTCAGACGACTACCGTGACAACATGGGCAGCTCTGCATAACAAAGAACTGATCACGCCACTTTTCACCCCTCTTCGAGTCCTCGTCGACGTTGCGCATTATCCACTCGTTAAGGCCCATCCACTGCATCATATCACGACCACCCGAAGAGCCATACGACGAGGCATGAAGCATAAGAGGCTCTGGGTCGCCATACAATATGGCATTCATACCCTCAGATGGTATTGTCGATATAGGATCATGAAGCGTAAAATCGTAGCGCTGACCAAGTGCCTCGAGCATAGCAAAGAGCATATTGGCATGATACTTACCAAAAGGCTCGATACCACCCTCAGCAAGCGACAACGAAGCATCGGGCGCAATCTTATCCATATCGAATACAGCCCTCTCACCCAAGCCGTTACACTCGACACATGCACCTTTAGGTGAGTTAAATGAGAAGGTGTGTGGCTGTGGCTCTTCGAAAGCCTCGCCAGTAGTTGGACACATCAGGTGGCGCGAATAGTAGCGAGTTCCCTCGGTGCCATAGTCGTAGAGCATCATCGTACCCTTACCCTGGCGCATAGCCTCCGAGAGCGACGTTGCCATGCGCTCGCGATGCTCTTCACCAACAACAAGGCGGTCGATGACCATATCGATAGTGTGTATCTTATACCTATCGAGCTTCATGCCCGCCGAGAACTCGGTTATCTCGCCATCGATACGAGCATAGATGTATCCACGCTTCGCCATCTGCTCGAAGAGCTCGCGATAGTGACCCTTACGACCCTTAACTATAGGTGCAAGGAATGCTACACGGCGGCCATTAAACCCCTCAATCATAAGGTCCAATATCTGCTCATCGCTATAACGCACCATCTTCTCACCCGTGATTGGTGAATATGCCGTAGAGGCACGAGCAAACATCAGACGCAAGAAGTCGTTAATCTCAGTAACCGTACCAACCGTTGAGCGTGGATTCTTGTTCGTAGTCTTCTGCTCGATAGCCACAACAGGACTAAGACCCGTAATCTTATCGACATCGGGGCGCTCCATATTGCCAACAAACTGACGAGCATAGGCAGACAGCGTCTCCATATATCGACGCTGACCCTCAGCATATATCGTATCAAATGCCAACGACGACTTACCCGAGCCCGAGAGTCCCGTAATTACAACAAGAGAGTCACGAGGTATTGAAACATCTATATTCTTGAGATTATGTACTCTAGCGCCTGTTATCTCAATGAATTTCTTTTCCATAACGACAACTATAACAAGCCAGACAACACTCCCTCAAGCGATATCCACCCCACAAGGTCGATGAAGAATACGACAATTATAAATAGCGTAAACCAGCGAACAAACTTAACACCCCAACTCATAGCCAAGTGCGATGCCAACACCGCACCAAGGATATTACCCACACCATGCAACAGACCTGCCATCCACTCTACCTGACCGTTGTAGATAAACACAGCAAGAGCAAATGGTGTAGATAGAAATATGACGAAACCCTTGATTACGTTAGCAGTGATAATATCGAGCTTCATGGTCCATATAGCAATAGCAAGAATTAAGAAGCCAAGGCCGATATAGATATAACCGCCATAGAAGCCAATAATGAAAAATACGAGATAATGCCACCACTTGATTCTCAGGCCGTGACCTCCAGTTACATGCTCATTATCTTTACCTAAAAGCAGATAGACAAGAATAATAGCAAGCACCACCGAAAGGCATATCTTAAAGACAGACTCGCTAACCTCAGTAGCTACCATAGCACCAAAGATGTTACCCACAATAGCTGGTATCGAGAGCAGAAGTCCGCTACGAATATGGAGCATACCCTTGCGAAGGAACGCCACCGTAGCAGATAGGTTTTGAAGTAACACAGCAATACGATTAGTACCATTTGCCAAGCCGATAGGCATGCCCATAGCCATAAATAGCGACATGGTAATAACCGAGCCACCACCACCGAGGGTGTTGATTATGCCAACGATAACTCCCGAAACAAGGAGTAGAATTATCTCATTTACACTCATACCTAAATCAATTTAAACTCGTCAGCATCTGCGCTAACATTAAACTTATCTCTGAACGCATTAAGATTGTCTATATCAATCTCTACATTAGCTACACACTCCTCGCTGCCGCACTCCACCACACACTTGCCATAGTAGTCGATAACTGCCGAGTCACCCGAGTAGCTTAACGTCGGCTCGTCGCCAGTACGGTTAACACCTATGACATATGCCTGGTTTTCGATAGCACGAGCCTTGAGCAGCGTCTGCCATACCTCACGACGTGGCGTTGGCCACGCAGCAATATATATTATCGCATCGTAGTCGCCGCGCTGACGGCTCCACACCGGAAAACGCAGGTCATAGCATACGGCAAGCAGATATCTAACACCTCGCCACTCAACTATTTTGCGCTCACGACCTCGTGTATAGCTATCACTCTCGCCACCAACCGAGAAGAGGTGCCACTTGTCGTAATACTCCACCTCGCCCGTAGGCTTTACGAAGTACATACGGTTGCGATACTCCTCGCCAACCTTCACAGCACACGAACCCACAATAGCAGCATCAAGTTTTTTTGCCATTTGCAACATCCACCTAAGTGTTCTGCCATCGTCAATAGCCTCGATTGGGTTGGTCGCAAAACCGGTCTGAAACATCTCGCTAAGCACCACAACATCTGTCTTAACACCCTCGAGCATTGTCTCAATATCCATAAGGTTTGCATCGATGTTAAGCCACGCTATATTACGCTGGACGAGTGTTATGCGAGAGTTCATATTACTTAGTTGCTATATAAAATAGGTCAAAACACTTATTATCAACATATTGCAGATGATAATCTTCCATATTTATCGCTTCGGTAAGTTGTGAGTTATTGGCATACAACTTTCTACGATTTAGGCGATTAAGCACGTCGTACGGAAGTTGCAACACAAAACGAGGCAACCACCACTGCATCTTCAAAACATCGAAGCGCATGATGCGGTTCACCGACTCACGATTCTTCTCGTAATATGCCCACACTCGCTCATTGCCACCAACACCCTTACACTCTACAGAACTAAAGCCCGACAATAGCGCCTTGAGCTCCTCGGGGCGATACTCGCGCACGTGCCATGGGTTGCGCGTGAGCGACATTGGGCGGTTAGGGGTGGTAACAACAAACTTTCCGCCAGGCTTTAACACACGAAGGATTTCGCCTACAAGCTGCTTATCATTGCGAATATGCTCGATAACCTGAAACGACACAACATAGTCGAACACCTCATCATCAAATGGAAGTGGTGGCACTTTAGTCTCTATAAACGAAGTATTTGCAGGCAAATCATCAACGGCCGACGAGCGAAATTTGTCGATAGTAACAAACTCATCGGCACTCGCAGCAATAGTACGAATGCCATACCCCGAGCCTGTGCCTATCTCGAGTACACGACCGCTCACAAGCTTAGCCGCCTCGACATATGCCAACACAGAGCGCTGATAGACGAAGTTATCAGTGCGATCGGTAGATACTCGTTCTGCTGTTAGATTAACCATCTCCCTACTTTTTGAGTCGTATTCCGTTCTCTGTCTGCTCAACACGTCCCTGCTTAAGCAACATACCCAAAGCGCGCTTGAAGACCTTCTTGCTCATTGAGGTTAGACGAGCCACCTCCTGAGGATCGCTTTTATCGTTTACGCCAAGTACGCCGCCATGCTCCTTAAGGAGAGCTTCAAGACGCACCACCGATGTCTCAACCTCAGCAAGACCTGTCTGCTGAAGGCTAAGGTCGATACGCATATCCTCAGTAATCTTTCTCACCCAGCCACGATACTTATCGCCAACACGCACAGGGCGGAACAGCTGATTCTTATAGAGCATACCCCAGTGGCGATTGTCGATAACGGCACGATAACCAATAGGAGTTTCGAAAGCGATAAGAATATCTACCTCGTCACCAACAGAGACCGTTAGAGGATCCTCATTTGTGATAAAAGGCTTTATCTTATTGGTTGCTACACATCTACCCGTACGCTCGTCGATGTACATATAGACCACCGTAAGCTGACCAGCAACCACGGCACCCTGCTGATTGCGATTAGGCAAGAATAGATGCTTGCCCGAGAGGCCCCAATCGAGGAATGCGCCATGAATACTCTTATCTACGACCTTCAAGGCTGCAACCTGACCAGCCACAATAAGTGGATTTTCGGTAGAGGCAACAAGTCTATCCTCTGAGTCGTGATAGACAAATACTCGCACCTCGTCACCCTCCTTCATATCGAGTCGTGTGAAGCGATTTGGGAGCAACACTTCGTTCTGTTCTTCGTCGGTGAGATATACACCATAGTCCGATATTCGCCCTACTTTGAGGGTCTGTATTTCGCCTGTTTTCATAATATCGTTATAATTATAATGGCGCAAGATAGCAAAAAAAAGTGAATGACACAAATTGCGCATTCACTTTTAACTATTAAGTAATAGTTAGAGCCACCTATTTCATGCTCTTAACCTCGATTGTAAGACCCAAAAGATTGAGTCGCTCACTGAGTTTGGGCAACTCCTCGTCGAGGAACTTGCGTCGCTCAATCTCACGAATATGCTCCTTGGCGCCTTCAGCCACAAAGAAGCCGATGCCTCGGCGGTTGAAGATAATACCATCGCCATCAAGACGCTCGTAGCTACGCATAACCGTATTTGGATTTACACCCACCTCCTGCGCAAGCTCTCGTACCGACACAATACGACTACCCTCGGGCCACTCGTCCGAGAGTATTCGCATGGCTATGAGTTCATATATCTGTCGCCAAATAGGCTTATCATCTGAAAACTGCATCATAACTTAACTCCTAATTTGGTAGTTGCGCAGAATGAAGTAACCGCCAATCCACGCCACAAAGATAAGTAAAATATTTCCAATAAGTTTCGCATTCTCACGCCACTCCACAGCAACATACTCATTAATCATAAACTGAACAGCCATGGCAAGTAGCAAAGCTACAAGGTAGGTAAGGAATATACGCTTCTTGCCCACAAGGTTTACAATTAACAGCACGCCATGTGTAGCAAGAATACCCAAATAGGTTCTATAGTTACCAAAGAACACATCATACGCCCAATCAAACTCTGGCATAGGCGGATAGATAGCCTTGGCAATAGCCAACGCCGGGAAGTAACACACAGCAACCAAGACAAAGGCAACGACAACTGAGTTAAGCAGAATAAAACTATAGTTAGTGGCAGTTGATACTGGCAAGGTGTTAGTCAAAATGAAATCACGGCGAGCCCTAAGCCCCACGGTTGAAACATGCAAAACAACAGCCATTGACACCAATACCATCGTTACATATAGCGTTGCCACCGTTACCGAATTTTTCGACAAATAGGCATACAAAAGTGGAATGCCAAATAGTGCAAGCATAAGCGAAATGTAGGTATTCTTATGCTCAACATAGTGCTTCTTAAACAGCTGAAGTAGCTGGTTTATATAATCTCTCATAACTACCACTTCATTTGACGTTTACGCAATGCTACATAAGATAGAATATAGAATAGTATTGGCATTAAGCTATAGATAACTTTTGCCCAAAACTCAATCTTATCAGAATCGACATACAAGAAGAAATACTGCTTATTAAACTCTGGGTCATAAAATAGTGTATTTTCTAGAATATTTCCCAGCATCACACAGAATACTATAAAACCAATAAATGCCATAAGATAAGCCACAAAGAGCCTACGTCGAGCAAGAAGGTTGATTAGTAAACAACATGACGAGATTAGCACTATTGAGAGATAAAACGGATAATCGAAGTAGTAATCCTTCAAAAGCGAGCCTATTATCTGAACCAGCGAATAGTCACCATAATAAAACGGCGTTCCGAACACAAGCGCCAACACACCCGTAACCATTGACATCAACGGAAAGAACAGGGCAGAGTTAAGCACCATAAATACTATGCGCTCCTCGTTCGACACCGGAATAGTCATCTCCATTGTCTTTCTACCTCGCTCACGCATAGCTGTTGTAGCGAATAGTGCCGAGCCAAAAGCGGTGAATACGTAGAATGCCACAACCGAATCTCGCACCGCGTTACAATCACGAGTAAGCAGACCAAAAAGGAGTGGAATACCCGTCATCATAATGAGTATTGTAAATATAAATCTGCTATTTGAAACGTAGTAATAGCGAGCATACTGCGCTAATCTACCTAAAGAAAAACTACGCATAACTACTTAGTATTAAATATTGCAGCAATAGCATGACGATTTGCCGTTGTTGCGTTAAACAAAAGCTCTATGCTGAGCACTGAATCCTCGTCATACTCGTTGAGCATAACAGCCATATCACCTTGTAATGTGCGCTCCGAGTAGATCACCTTGTCATCTTCTGATGCCTTACCAAACTTTAGACGGCGTGAAATCTCAGCGGTAGTTGCATTAAGCGCCACACCCTGCTCATCGAGCACCACGATATTGTCCAACAGCTGCTCAATGTCGGCAACCTGATGAGTAGAGATTACCACCATGCGGCTATCATCGACATAGCCAGCAAGCAGGCGACGAAAGACACTCTTAGAGGGGATATCAAGGCCATTTGTTGGCTCATCTAAAAGTAGAGTTTGCACGTTGCAAGCGAGTGCAAATGAGATATATGCCTTCTTGCGCTGACCCATTGACATTGAGTGTAGCTTCTCGTTAGGATTAACATGAAACTCCTCGCAGTAGTGACGCATCTGACCCATATCAAATCGAGGATAGAATGGCGATGTCACACGTGCAAACATCTCAAGCGAAATGTTTGGAAGATCAAACTCCTCGGGGATAATCATCAACTCCTTGAAGGTCTCAACATCACGCTTCATTGGATCAACACCATTCACTCGCACCTCGCCCTGCTGTGGTCGCATAATGCCACACATCAACTTGAGGAGTGTGGTTTTACCAATACCATTACAGCCCAGCAAGCCGTGAATATGACCCTTCTGAAGATTAAGCGAAATATTAGATAACACAGGCCTTGCCGATGTATATCCGAATGTTAACTTGTTTGTTGTAATCATAATGCTTAGTGGTTTTAGTTGTTCCTATTTGGTGTATTAGTTTAGTAATACACTGCAAAGGTAGTGAATAAATTTATACTTCCAAATTTTTGGCGTAAAATTTTCAAAAATAATTCACATAGATGCTAAATTTCTAAAAAATAGTTATCTTTGTTTTATGAACAATATCGTGCGTGAACATATACGTGAGCAGGTTGCAGCACTGCCCCACTCGCCAGGAGTATATCAGTTTGTCGATGCCAACAATGTTATTATATATGTTGGCAAGGCAAAGTCACTCAAAAAGCGTGTTTCGTCATACTTTGTCGAGAGCCGTGACCACTCTGCAAAGGTGCGTGTATTGGTGCGCCAGGTGGTTGATATCAGACATGTGGTAGTAGATAGCGAGCAAGATGCGCTACTGCTCGAAAACTCGCTAATCAAGAAACTGCAACCACGATACAATATATTATTAAAGGACGACAAGACATATCCCTGGATAGTGCTACGCAAAGAGCCATTTCCTCGTGTACAATCAACACGCGAACTAAAGCACGATGGCTCGGAGTATTTTGGTCCATATGGCTCAATAGCTACACAGCGCTCTATCCTCGAGTTTATTCGTGATATGGTGCCTCTCCGCACGTGTAAGCTCAACCTATCGGCATCAAGCATCGCATCACATAAACACGATAAGTGTCTTCAGTATCACTTAGGTAACTGCAATGCACCATGCATTGGTAACGAGAGCTCTGAGCAATACAACGAACATATATCACGAGTACGCTCAATTCTCAAAGGTGATCTTCGCCCTGTGCGCGAGTGGCTAACCGCTGAGATGTGGCGCATGGCAGATCTACTACGCTTTGAGGAGGCTGAGCGCTATAAGCAGAAGCTACAATCGTTGGAGAAATATCAGGCAAAATCGGTTATCGTGAGCTCCAAGATTGTAGACACAGACGTATTCACTCTTCTTATCGAGGAGGACGATATTGCCTATTGTAACTTCCTGCGCATTCAGAATGGCTCAATAACAGCTGTGCAGACCGTAAGACTAACGACAGGTGTAGATTCTACGCCCGAGGACATGCTTGCACAAGCCATTGAGCATATTGCACAAACACTTAATATCAAACTCGCTAAGGAGCTAATAACCAACTTTATGCCCTCGTCACTACCAATATTCGACGGCAAGGTTATCACTATTCCTAAGCGTGGCGACAAGCAGAGCTTGATAGAGTTCTCGTTGCGCAGTGCTCGAATATATCGTGCCGAGCGACTAAAAAATATGGAGATAAAGAATCCTGAGCGCCACACCGAACGTCTTATGGAGTCTATGCGCCGCGAGCTACACCTCGAGAAGCAACCTCGACACATCGAGTGTTTCGATAACTCGAACCTTCAGGGCACAAATCCCGTAGCCTCGTGCGTAGTATTTCGTGATGGCAAGCCCTCGAAAAAGGAGTATCGCCACTTTAATATTAAGACCGTAGAGGGCCCCGACGACTTCGCATCGATGCGTGAGATTATCTACCGCCGATACTCACGCCTTATTGCCGAGGGTAGCGAGCTTCCCGACCTAATAATCGTTGATGGCGGAAAGGGTCAGTTATCAAGCGCTTACGCCATACTCAAGGAGCTAGGCATCGAGAAGCAGGTGCCGATTGTTGGACTTGCAAAGCGCATTGAGGAGATATTCTACCCTAACGACCCAATGCCCTATTATTTAAGTCGTACAGGCGAGCCACTTAAAGTAGTATGTCATATTCGTGACGAGGCTCATCGCTTCGGAATTACGTTCCACAGACAGAAGCGAAGCATCAACTTTATAAGCAGTGAGCTGGAGCAAATAAAGGGCATTGGCAAGCAAACTATCTCGGCGCTGTTACGACACTTTAAAACTGTATCAGCAATACGCAAAGCAACAACCGAGGAGCTAACATCTGTTATCGGCCAAGCCAAGGCAAAAACAGTTTACGACTACTTTAACACAAAATAAGGAGGGCGCACCCTCCCTATTTTAATAGTTGTCTGCCATAGGCTCGAAGAAGCGTTGCTCATGCTCGCACGACGGGCAAATCTTAGGCGCCATCTTCGCCTTAACGATATATCCACAGTTGCGACACTGCCACACAATTTCACCCTCACGACGGAAGAAGTCACCATCGGTTAAACGACTGAGTAACTTCAAGTAGCGTCGCTCGTGCTCCTTCTCAACTTCAGCTACATGTCGAAACGTTAAGGCGACCTTCTGGAAGCCCTCGGCAAGAGCCACCTCAGCAAACTGAGCATACAACACCTCCCACTCTTCGTGCTCGCCCTCGGCAGCGGCAATGAGATTTTGCTCTGTACTACCGATAATTCCTGCGGGATACGAGGCATTATGGATTGTTGCCATGCCACCTTCGAGATACTTAAAGAAGCGTTTTGCATGCTCCTTCTCCTGGTCTGCTGTTAAGGCAAATACGGCAGCAATCTGCTCGTAGCCATCTTTCTTGGCTTGCGATGCAAAGTAGTCGTAGCGGTTGCGTGCCTGGCTCTCGCCAGCAAAGGCTTTCAATAAATTCTCCTCAGTAAGAGTTCCTTTAAGTGTATTTTTCATGGTTTTATAGATTTTAAGTCTATATTTCCATAAGCAAATAGCACACCAAATCATAATGATTTGGGAGTTATTAGAAAAATACATATCTTTGCAAGATAAATGGAAAACGAATAATTATAAAACATAAATCACATGGCAGACGAGAAAATTATATTTTCGATGGTTGGTGTGAGCAAGGTGCTTAACAACAACAAGAAAATTCTGAACAACATCTACCTTTCGTTCTTCTATGGCGCTAAGATCGGTATCATCGGTCTTAACGGCTCAGGTAAGTCAACCCTTATGAAGATTATCGCAGGTATCGACAAGAGCTTCCAGGGCGAGGTGGTATTCTCACCAGGCTACAGCGTGGGCTACCTCGAGCAGGAGCCACAGCTCGACCCAACAAAGACCGTTAAGGAGATTGTTGAGGAGGGTGCAGCATCAACCGTAGCACTTCTCAAGGAGTACGAGGATATCAACATGAAGCTCTGCGAGCCAATGTCTGACGACGAGATGGCACGTCTTATCGAGCGCCAGGGCGAGCTCTACGAGAAGATCGACCAGGTAAACGGCTGGGAGCTTGATAGCGTATTGGAGCGTGCAATGGACGCTTTGCGCTGTCCAGATCCTGATCAGAACGTTAGCGTTTTGTCGGGTGGTGAGCGTCGTCGAGTAGCTTTGTGCCGCTTGTTGTTGCAACAGCCAGATGTATTGCTTCTCGATGAGCCTACCAACCACCTCGATGCTGAGAGTATCGACTGGTTGGAGCAGCACCTCCAGCAGTATAAGGGTACAGTAATTGCTGTAACGCACGACCGTTACTTCCTCGACAATGTTGCTGGTTGGATTCTTGAGCTCGACCGTGGCGAGGGTATTCCATGGAAGGGCAACTACTCTGGTTGGTTGGAGCAGAAGACTCAGCGCATGGCAATGGAGGAGAAGCAGGAGAGCAAGCGTCGCAAGACCCTCGAGCGTGAGTTGGAGTGGGTACGCATGTCACCATCAGGTCGTCACGCTAAGTCAAAGGCACGTCTTTCGGCTTACGACAAGCTCATGAACGAGGATACTAAGGAGCGCGAGGAGAAGCTCGAGATCTACATCCCTAACGGACCACGTTTGGGCGATGTAGTTATCGAGGCTCATGGCGTATCTAAGGCATACGGTGACCGCGTGCTCTACGAGAATCTCGAGTTCTCGCTTCCACCAGCAGGTATCGTGGGTGTTATCGGTGCTAACGGTACTGGTAAGACCACCCTATTCCGCATGATTATGGGTCTTGAGGAGCCATCGGCAGGTAGCTTCCGTGTGGGTCCTACCGTGAAGCTTGCATATGTCGATCAGCAGCACAAGTCTATCGACCCAGAGAAGACTGTTTACGAGGTAATCTCACAGAACTCTGACCTTATCCAGCTTGGCAACCGTCAGGTGCCAGCACGTGCATACGTAGGTCGCTTCAACTTCAACGGCGCTGATCAGGAGAAGAAGTGTGGCGTACTATCAGGTGGTGAGCGTAACCGTCTGCACCTCGCTCTTGCACTCAAGGAGCAGGGCAACGTACTCTTGCTCGATGAGCCTACCAACGATATCGATGTTAACACACTACGTGCGTTGGAGGAGGGTCTCGAGAACTTCGCCGGCTGTGCAGTGGTTATCTCGCACGACCGTTGGTTCTTGGATCGTATCGCTACCCACATCCTCTCGTTCGAGGGCGACTCTAAGGTAGTATTTTACGAGGGCTCATACTCAGAGTACGAGGCATGGAAGAAGGCTCAGGGCGAGGACACAACCCCTAAGCGAGTTAAGTATAAGAAGCTATTGGCAGAGCAATAAACTGCTAATTTCTCATTTGAACGATTATGGCACAAAAACCATCTATACCAAAGGGCACACGCGACTTCTCACCAGAGGAGATGATGCGTCGTACCTATATATTTGACACTATTAAGAGCGTATTCCGCCTCTTCGGCTATGCACCACTCGAGACCCCATCAATGGAGAATCTCTCTACCCTATTGGGCAAGTATGGTGACGAGGGCGACAAACTCTTGTTCAAGATTCTCAACTCGGGCGACTATGGCGCAAAGCTCTCAGAGGAGGAGCTTCGCCAGGCGTCAAAGATCTCGGAGAAGGGTCTACGCTACGACCTTACTGTGCCTTTTGCACGCTATGTTGTACAGCACCAGAATGAGATTGTATTCCCATTCAAGCGTTATCAGATTCAGCCTGTATGGCGTGCTGACCGTCCTCAGAAGGGTCGCTACCGTGAGTTCTATCAGTGCGACGTTGATGTTATCGGCTCAACATCACTCCTCTCGGAGGTTGAGTTGGTTGATATCGTAAGCCGCGTATTCTCAAAGCTCGGCATCTCGGTAACACTCAAGATGAACAATCGCAAAATATTGTTCGGCATTGCTGAGTCTATCGGTCATGCAGACAAGATGATTGACATCACCGTGGCTATCGACAAGCTCGACAAGATTGGCTTGGACAACGTAAAGGCTGAGCTTCGTGAGCGTGGCATCGACGACGAGGCTATCGCTAAGCTTCAACCAATACTTGAGCTAAGCGGCACTAACGCCGAGAAGTTAGATAAGTTAGCAAACGTTATCGGCGCATCAGAGACTGGCGCAAAGGGTATCGAGGAGATGCGCACAATCTTCTCGAATATCGAGGCACTTGGCATCAACCTCACCCCTGAGCTCGACCTCTCGTTGGCTCGTGGCTTGAACTACTACACAGGTGCTATCTTCGAGGTTAAGGCTAACGACTTCCAGATTGGCTCAATCTCGGGCGGTGGTCGCTACGACGACCTCACAGGCATCTTCGGCATGCCTGGCATGTCGGGCGTAGGTATTTCGTTTGGTGCCGACCGCATCTACGATGTTATGCTCGGTCTAAACCTCTTCCCCGAGGAGCTTGCATGCTCAACAAAGGTATTCTTCGTAAACCTTGGCGAGAATGAGCAGTTGGCATCAATGTGTCTAATATCTGAGCTACGCAACAAAGGCGTTGCAGCCGAGATCTACCCTGAGAGTGCAAAGATGAAGAAGCAGATGGAGTACGCAAACCGCCGAGGTATTCCTTATGTTGTCATCATCGGCTCGAATGAGCTTGAGCGCAAGGTGGCAACACTCAAGGATATGCGCTCGGGCGAGCAGCGCGAGCTAAGCTTCGAGGAGCTTGTAGCAGCACTTTAATAGCACAACAATAATGAAATAGCGGAGTTAATGTTACAATTTTCTCCGCTATTCGTTATATATACAACCAACCTTTTAAGCATGAAACATCTATTACTCACGGTTTTATCTCTTATAGCTTTTACTATCTGCGCCTCTGCTCAGCTTACTGCTCAGCAACAGATACAGAAGCTTAACTTAGTGTATCAGCACATACGCAACCACTATGTTGATGATGTTTCGCTTGAGCCACTGGTTGACGAGGCTATAAGAGCAACACTCAAGCAGCTCGATCCACACTCGGCGTATCACAGCAAAGAGGATATGGCGAAGCGAAAGAGTCGTCTTAGTGGCAAGTTTGCAGGTGTGGGCATCAGCTATATCATGCACAACGACACGCTTGTTGTCAAAAGCACAATGTCCAACTCCCCTGCAAGCCGAGCAGGCATTATGCCTTTCGACCGCATCACAGATGTCGACAACCGCAGCATAATAGGCATCGACGCCGACAGTGTATCTACGCTACTAAGAGGCGAAGCCAACAGCAGTCTATCGCTAAAAGTGGTACGCAGAGGCGCACATAACACTCTGACCATCAAACTAAAAAGAGATTACATCGACAGCAATGCTGTAAGTGCGTCGTATCGCATAGGCGATGTTGGATACATAGCGATATCATCATTTTCAAAGCCACTGGCCAACGAAGTCTACGAGGCATACAAAGCCCTCGGCGACATCGAGAGCCTTATTATCGACCTTCGAGATAATGGCGGTGGCGCACTAACTGCGGCCATCGACCTCTCGTCGATGTTTCTCAACAAAGGCGATATCATAGCAAGCACCGAGGGCAAAACACGCAACGAGGTATATTACAAAAAGCAGGAGCGAATAAATCTTAGCATTCCCCTGGTTGTTGTGATAAACGAAAACTCAGCCTCGGCAAGCGAGCTATTTTCTGGAGCTATACAGGACCACGACCGAGGAGTTATCGTGGGACGCACCAGCTATGGCAAAGGTCTTGTTCAGCGTGTCATAGACCTCAAAGACGGATCGGGCATGAGCATAACAATCGCTCGTTACAAGACTCCCTCGGGACGTATCATCCAGCGACCATACGAGATGGGCGAGGGCGATAAATATCGCAGCGACACCTTGCGATATATGCATCCCGACTCGATACCCCACGACAGCAAATTCTTGTTCTACACCCTAAAAAATCATCGCAAGGTATATGGCGGTGGCGGCATAACCCCAGATATATACATTGCACCCGATAGCATCAATCTTTCGTCCGCGATTATCAAGGCACATAACGCAGCTACGTTTGAGCATGCTATAATCGACTATTTAGACATTGAAGATATCGACCAGCTAAAGGAGAAGTACCCTACTATTGAAGAATTTAGCAAGGAATACTCGCTCGATAGCAAACTACTCCACATCTTCAACAAATACATCGGCGAAGCAGAACTATCCGACACTGACATGGCGTTTATCACAACCACACTTAGGTCGCTTCTTGCCGAGCACCTCTACGGAAGCGACGCACGATATTATATATATAGTATCGACTTTGACAATACCCTTAAGCAAGCCATAGCAGTAGCCAGCAATGAGGAGTTGATGCAAAGAACACTAACCTCGCATTAGAATTAGAGTAGAAATATTTTGCTAAATAGGAAATAATCACTATCTTCGTTATCGAAATAAAACTACTAACCCAAACTTAAATAAATGAAATAACCTATGGCATACGATAAGCATCGTCGTTATGAGCACGATGATAGCGAGGAGCAAATCTATTCGAAGGTTGTTCGTGCCGGCAAGCGCACCTACTTCTTCGACGTTAAGGCAACACGTGGTGATGACTACTTTATCACAATCACCGAGTCGCGCAAATTGCAGAACAACGACGGCAGCGAGAGCTACACCCGTAGTAAGATGCACCTCTACAAGGAGGATTTTGCAAAGTTTAGCGATGGCCTTAACGAGATTGTTGATTATATCAAGCAACACAAGCCCGATTATTTCGAGCACAAAGAGTAGCAATTAGCCTATAGGCATGGATAAGAGCGTAGTTTTAGGATTTAGTGGCGGCATAGATAGCTGCACCGCAGCACAACACCTTCGCAATGAAGGTTACCGCGTTGTAGCACTCACCATCAACACCACAAACGATCATAAACTCCTCGAAACGGCCAAGCTAAAAGCTCAGGAGATTGGCATAGAGTGGCTTGAGTACGATGCCACCGAGCAGTTTAAGCAAGATATCGTCGATTACTTTACATCAAGCTACGCAAATGGTTGCACACCAGCACCATGCACACTATGCAACACTCGCATTAAATGGCCAATACTATGCAAAGTTGCTAACTCGCTTGGTATCTATCACATAGCCACAGGGCACTACCTAGATATTGTTGAGCGCGATGGACACCTATACATCGCACGAGCACTCGACAGCAACAAAGACCAATCATACTACCTTTGGGGCGTAGACGAAGAGACGCTTCGTCGCATGCTCACACCTATGCGCCAAGTCCTCAAAAGTGACATTCGCGAGAACTTCACAAACAAGAAGGAGAGCATGGGAATATGCTTTCTCAACGGCTCGCACTACACTGAATTTCTTAAGTCACAAGGCGTAGATTTTTCAGCTGGCGACATAGTAAACAACAGATCTCAAATCATCGGACAACACAACGGCATCGCTCGCTATACCATTGGACAACGTCGTGGTGTAGGTATACCTGAAGGCATGCGAGTCACAGGATTAGATGCAACAAATAACCGATTGATTGTCGGAGATAATAACGAGTTATATAAACAAAAGCTTTATATCAACGAGAGCCGTATAACGAACCCAGAGGAGCTACTATCAGCAGACGACATCACCATCATGATTCGTGGCATCGGCCGCAACCCTGAACACCCCGTAAAGGTTAAGCAACACGCCAATGGCTACTGTGTTATATGTGACGATCCAGCATGGGCACCAGCCGTAGGTCAACCCCTAGTTTTTTATCGTAAAAATTTAGTTATTGGTGGAGGCATAATTTGCAGTTTTGAATAAAAGTCGTAAATTTGCCACTCGTTAATAACTAATAGGATTATGGTAAAAAAACTATATAATTGGGTACTCTCATGGAGCGAAAGTCGTTGGGGCTGGGTTGCTCTGTTTGTTATCGCTCTCTTTGAAGCGAGCTGGTTTCCATTACCCCCCGATGTTCTACTTATAGCCCTATGCTTGGGCGCAACAAAAAAGTCATTCCGCTTTGCATCATTGTGTCTTGTTGGCTCAATCATAGGTGCAATGTTTGGCTATGCCATTGGTCACTTCTTATGGATCGCTCCCGATGGTGAGCCTACAGCTGTAGCTGGCTTCTTCTACGACCACGTATTCTCGGTTGAAAGCTTCAAAAATGTGGGTAACTTATACGATAAGTACAACTTCTGGATTGTATTTACCGCAGGCTTCACCCCACTACCCTTCAAACTATTCACCATTGCAGGCGGCATGTTCGACATCAACTTCCTGATGTTCGTAATTGCATCAATCGTATCACGTGGCTTGCGTTTCTTCCTTATTGGAGGTCTTATATGGAAGTTTGGAGCACCAATCAAGGTATTTATCGACAAGTATTTCAACCTCTTAGCATCACTCTTCACTGTTATGCTTATCGGCTTCACAGCATTAGCACTATGGCTATTTGGTAGCGGCGAGGAGAACGCAGAGGACTCAACAAACGCAACAACTGAGATTGTAGCACCTATCGATAAGAGCACAACAGACAACAACATCGAGATTATTGAACCATGCGACACTTTGCGTTAATAGGCAAAAAGCTCGGGCACTCATTTTCTGCCAACTTCTTCAACTCGAAATTCAAGATCGAGGAGATAGATGCAGACTACCAGCTACTCGAGCTTGAGAAGATCGAGGATATCAAAGAGGTGTTAAAATCAACCCCTCTAGACGGTTTTAACGTTACTATTCCATACAAAGAGTCGATTATTCCATACCTTGATTCACTTGATGATGCAGCACGCGAGGTGGGCGCAGTTAACTGCGTGGAAATCAAAGATGGCAAACTAATTGGTCACAACACTGATATTGCCGGTGTAGAGGCATCGCTCCATTGGCTTGACGTTACACCTGAGCACAAGGCACTCGTGCTTGGAACAGGCGGCGCATCAAAGGCTGTGCAGTACATCTTGAGCAAGTACGGCGTAATACATCTTGTCGTATCACGCGAAAAGGGTCGTGGTGATATTACCTACGAGGAGCTCACACCCGAACTTCTTGCGTTGTACACCGTAGTCATCAACACTACCCCACTTGGCATGTCGCCAGACACAGAGAGCTGCCCTGCGATTAACTACGAGCATATAAACCCTAGCCACCGCATTTTCGACCTCGTCTATAACCCCGCTGAGACCAAGCTAATTAAGCTTGCCGAGGAGCGTGGAGCAACGACAATGGGTGGTATGCTCATGTTGCAAACACAAGCTATCGCATCATGGCACATTTGGCGCAAGTGCCTCGGTATGTAAAGAGAGATTCCCCTAGCTATCTTTCCCCCAGCAGCCTGAGCGCCTCATCATAATCTTCGGGTCGCACCATTAGGCGTGTGGGGAAGGCGCCAATAGCATAGACCGACGAGAGATACTCGCCATGAAGCACACAAAATATTCCGGCACAATCTAAAATCGACTTTGAGATCTCTGCCATCATTGGGTTGTCGAAAGCCTGAACGAGAACCAAACTCTCTGAAGGTGTTGAAGTTGTAGTCATAGTATCAGGTTTTGTGTAAAGTTAATACTTTTTTCTTAAAAATTCTATTTCAAAGACTAAAATTTTCCAAAAAATTATCGTTATATTTGTACACTTAATTTAATATAGTACAAATACTCTGCCATGCGCCCATTCGTACACCTACACGTACATAGCCAATACTCGTTGCTCGACGGACAGGCAAGCATCACCAAGCTTGTTGATAAGGCCATCGACGACGGCATGCCTGGCATTGCCCTAACCGACCATGGTAACATGTTCGGTGTCAAGGAGTTCTTTAACTATGTAAAGAAGAAGAACGGCGCACGCAAAGATAAGATTAAGGTACTACAAGGACTCATTGAGCGCCTTGAAAATGGCACTGCTTCGGCAGAGGAGATGGGCGAGGATAGTTCTGCAACACTCGCCAAGGCACGTGCCGACCTCGACAAGATACCTAAGCAGGACTTCAAGGGCATCATCGGCTGCGAGGTATACGTAGCACACCGCCGACTCCACAACAAGGAGGGCAAAGAGGATCAGGGTGGTTATCACCTTATTCTTCTTGCCAAGAACATGCAAGGATACAAAAATCTAATCAAGATTGTCTCTAAGGCCTATACCGAGGGCTTCTACATGCGTCCACGTACCGACCGTGTCGAGTTGGAGAAGTATCACGAGGGCTTGATTTGCTGTTCGGCATGTCTTGGTGGCGAGATTCCACGCCTTATTCGTAGTGGACGTCTTGAAGATGCTGCGGCAGCCATTGAGTGGCACCGCTCAATATTTGGCGACGACTACTATCTTGAGCTTCAGCTTCATAAGGCTACCGTTGAGCGTGCCAATCACGAGACATGGGTTGAGCAGGAGCGCGTCAACGACTTTCTCATCGACTATTCACACAAGCATGGTGTTAAGTTGGTATGTACCAACGATGTACACTTTGTTGATGAGGAGCATGCTGAGGCGCACGACCGCCTAATCTGCCTTGGCACAGCCAAAGACCTCGACGATCCACGCCGTATGCTCTACTCTAAGCAGGAGTGGATGAAGACCACGGCAGAGATGAACGCCATCTTTGACTTTGTGCCCGAGTCGTTGGATAACACCGTAGAGGTGTGCAACAAGGTTGAGAGCTACTCTATAGACCACTCGCCTATCATGCCAACATTTGCCATTCCCGAGGATTTCGGCACCGAGGAGGGCTATCGTCAGAAATATAGCGAAAAAGATATTTTTGACGAGTTTACTCAGGATGAGAATGGCAATGTCGTGATGTCAGAGGATGACGCAAAGAAAAAGATTGAAAAGCTGGGCGGTTACGACAAGTTATATCGAATAAAGCTTGAGGCAGACTATCTCGCAAAACTCGCTATGGACGGCGCACATAAGCGCTATGGCGAGATCCTTGACGAGGAGACCGAGACACGTCTTAAGTTTGAGCTTCACATCATGAAGACCATGGGTTTCCCTGGCTACTTCCTTATTGTGCAGGATTTCATTCGTGCTGCGCGCGAGGAGCTCGACGTGTCGGTAGGTCCAGGCCGTGGTTCTGCTGCGGGTTCAGCCGTAGCTTACTGCCTGGGTATCACACAGATAGACCCTATTAAGTACGACCTTCTGTTCGAGCGTTTCCTAAACCCCGACCGTATCTCATTGCCAGATATTGATATCGACTTTGATGATGATGGTCGCGGACGTGTGCTCAATTGGGTAACACAGAAATATGGTAAGGAGAAGGTGGCGCACATCATCACCTACGGCACCATGGCAACAAAGATGGCGCTTAAGGATGTTGCACGTGTGCAGAAGCTGCCTTTGGCGCAAGCAAACCAGCTATGCAAGTGGGTTCCCGACCGCATTACCGACCCTAACGACAAGGATAAGCAGCTAAAAATCAACCTCAAGAACGCCATCATGGCTGTTCCCGAGCTTAAGGCTGCCGAGGAGTCGAATGACCCTATCATGCACGATACGATCAAGTATGCGAAGATGCTTGAAGGTAATGTTCGTGGCACGGGCGTACATGCTTGTGGCACAATCATTTGTCGCGACGATATCACTGATTGGGTACCTGTGAGCACCGCCGTTGACAAGGAGACTGGCGAGAACATGCTCGTTACGCAGTACGAAGGCTCAGTGATTGAGGATACCGGACTTATCAAGATGGACTTCCTTGGCCTAAAGACCCTGTCAATCATCAAGGATGCTGTTGAGAATGTGCGCATTACACACGGTGTAGTCATCGACCCCGACACAATACCTATCGACGATAAAAAGACCTACGAGCTATACTGCAAGGGCGGAACAATCGGAACATTCCAGTTTGAGTCGCCCGGTATGCAGAAGTATCTCCGTGAGCTTCAGCCATCGACCTTCGAGGATCTTATTGCGATGAACGCATTGTATCGTCCAGGTCCGATGGATTACATTCCCGACTTTATCGACCGTAAGCACGGCCGCAAGCCTATCGAGTACGATATTCCTATCATGGAGCGCTACTTGAAGGACACCTATGGTATTACCGTATATCAGGAGCAGGTCATGCTTCTATCGCGTCTGCTCGGCAACTTCACCCGAGGCGAGTCTGACACCTTGCGTAAGGCGATGGGTAAGAAGATCAAGTCGAAGCTTGACGAGCTTAAACCTAAGTTTATCGCTGGTGGCAAGTCGAATGGCCACGACGAGAAGGTGCTCGAGAAGATTTGGGCCGACTGGGAGAAGTTTGCGTCGTATGCCTTCAATAAGTCGCATGCTACATGCTACTCGTGGGTGGCATACCAAACAGCATACATCAAGGCTCACTACCCTTCCGAGTATATGGCAACGGTACTTAGCCGTAACCTCAATGATATTAAGCAGGTTACAGCCTACATGACCGAGTGCAAGAACATGGGAATTTCGGTATTGGGTCCAGATATCAACGAGTCATTGCTCAAGTTCTCAACCAACAAGCAGGGCGACATTCGCTTTGGCTTGGCGGCAATCAAGGGTGTTGGTGAGGCAGCCTCTGAGTCGATAATCCGTGAGCGTCAGGAGAATGGTCCATACAAGGATATCTACAACTTCATGGAGCGCGTAAACTTCTCTGTGGTTAACCGCAAGTGTCTTGAGAGCATTGCCTATGCTGGTGGTTTCGACTCGCTTATCGACTTTAACCGTTCTCGCTTCTTTGCCGAGGACTCATCGGGCGTACAATATATCGAGTCGCTCATTCGTTATGGTCAGCGCATGCAACAGGAGAAGCAGAACTCGCAGCAGAGTCTCTTTGGCATGGACACATCAATAGGTGGCAATATTCAGCCACCACGTGTACCTCAGGTTGAAGATTGGAATCCGCTGACAATACTCAACAAGGAGCGTGAGGTGATTGGATTATACATGTCGTCGCACCCTCTTGATAGGTTTGGATTTATCCTTCGCCGAGCATGCCAGCACGATCTTTTGTCGCTTCAGGATCTAAACCTCCTCAAGGACACTGAAGTTGCCCTTGCTGGCGTTGTAACGAGCGTGACTCCACTTGCCACAAAAGATGGACGCCCTTACGCACGCTTTGTGCTCGAAGATTATAACACTGAGCACGAGTTCACGCTATTTAGCAAGGAGTATGAGCGCTTTAGCTCACTTATCCAGGTAAACAACTTCTTGTTTATACGCGGACGCGTGCAGGTACGACCCTACCGTCAACCCGAGGAGCTGGAGTATAAGATACTCTCTATTCAGCATCTTGCTGATATTGCTGATGGTATCACCAATATTCGTATCGAGCTCGATATCAACGAGGTATGCACATCGTTTACGAACATGATACTTGAGCAGGCGGCAGCGAATAGTGGCAAGGCGACACTACAATTTATTATCGTTGATCACAAGGAGGATGTCAAAATTAAGCTCAGCTCGAAGAAGTATCGAGTGGCACCATCAACCGAGTTTATCAACTTTTTGGATAGTAACGACATCAACTATTTTATAAACATTTAAAACCTTACAATTATGGCATTGAAGATTAACAATGAGAATTTTGAGGAGATTAAGGCTCAGGGCCTTCCTACAGTTATCGATTTCTGGGCAACATGGTGCGGTCCTTGCCGCATGGTAGCTCCTATCATCGACGAGCTCGCTGAGGAGTACGATGGCAAGGTGCTTATTGGCAAGTGCGATGTTGAGGAGGGCGACGATGTTGCTGCAAGCTTCATGATTCGCAACGTTCCTACTATCGTTTTCCTTAAGGATGGCAAGCAGGTTGACAAGCACGTAGGTGCAGCTACTAAGGAGCAGCTCAAGGCTAAGATCGAGGCTATGCTCTAATCTCAACCTAAGCTAAAGATAAAAGGTGTTAACGAAAAGGCACACCCTTTTTTCGAACCTTATGTACTTGATATAGTACATTAAACTGATTGATAACGAGTTAGAGATAATGACCCGTACGGTCAAAAGCCGTATAAACATTAATTTGCTGGGCAACCTACTCTTTCCATGTAGGCTTCTATGTAGGCTAATTTGTAGCAACTAAGGCCAACACAAG
Source organism: Alistipes sp. (assembly GCA_017631275.1). Lineage (GTDB taxonomy): Bacteria > Bacteroidota > Bacteroidia > Bacteroidales > Rikenellaceae > Alistipes. Next base: position 60,933 of record JAGBTQ010000001.1, on the reverse strand, counting down.
CAAATTAATAGTAGTCATTAACTAACTCGTTATCAATTTTATGTATACGATTAACATCAAAGGGAAATCCAACCCCAAAGACCGCAAAATGGTCAAGTTGGAGATGATATTCTTCAAGTCTGGATACGCCCGTGTGCCAAAGGTGCTGGAGGTTACGGGGCTTCTTAAAGATTGGGATGCAAAGTCACAAAGTTTCCGAGTCGGTAGTTTTGAAGCGACCACCAAGAACAAAATTCTTTTCGATTTACGCACACAGTATCTGCATATCGCTGATAAGTGGGAGGCAGAGGAACGCAATTGGTCTCCTGTTCAATTAGCGCACGCTCTGGATGAAGTCAAGACAATAAAGTCCGAGGTCAAGGTCAAATCTGTTCAGCAGATGATAGAGTTCCTTGAGGCAAAATTTCGTGAGAAGAAAAAAGTTAAAAACGGGAAGATTGTTGACAGTACAACAAATGCCAAACGCTACAAATATTTGCTCCGAGTTTTGCAGCAGTTCACAAAGGAGAAATACAACAAAGCTTTTTCTACCTACTTCTTCGCAGATATCAATGAACAGTTTTTACTCGATTTCTCTTTCTGGATCAAAGAGCAAGGTATTAGAAATGGCAACAAAGGCGGACTGACACATAAACTTCGCCTTCTCCGTGCTGTATGCAATTATGCTCGCAAGCAAGAAATGTATGGTGTGGATATGGAAGCATTTGCTTGTTTGGGAGATGATATCAGATGGCCGGAGACAACATCGAAGGCCGTATCAGGAAAAGTGATTGAGAAAATTGCAAATGTAGATCGTACTCTGTTTACCGCAAAAGAGAATCTACATCTTGATTTGTTCCTATTCAGTTACTATACAGGAGGTATGGCAAATGTTGATGTATGCAATTTAACCTGGGACCTAATCCAGGAAGACTGCATCATCTATGAACGCATAAAGTTTCCGAAGACTGCCAAGCCAATTCTTCTACAAAAAGCAAGAGAGATTCTTAATAAATATAAAGGAAAAGGATATGAGAACTATGTGTTCCCGGTCTTTACTCATAAGCACACAACCACGACCAAGAAGACTTGTCGAGTCAAGCAACTCTCTACCAGATTGTCAAACACCCTAACCAAGGCTTGTAAGATGCTTAGAATTAAAGAGAATGTTACCTGGTACTCTGCTCGTGGTTCGTTTATTTCGAAGATGGTGGATGCTGGCAACAACCCTTATGTCGTTGCGGAAATGGCAGGTAACAGTCCTCTTACTATCTACAAACACTACTATAAGAATACTCGAAGAGAGGAAATCAAGCGCGAAATGGAATCTATTTTCTGATTTTGTGTTATCTTTGCAGTTGAATTCTAAAACAATAGACACTATGAACGAATTGGTAGCAAAAATCAATGAGGCATTCGAGGCATTCTCAAAGGATGCTGCGTTGCAGGTAGAGAAAGGGAACAAGGCGGCAGGTACTCGCGCTCGAAAGGCTTCATTGGAGCTTGAGAAGTTGATGAAGGAGTTCCGCAAGGTTTCTGTCGAGGCTGGCAAGAACTAATCTCTCCCTCATTAGTGTAGCATTGCTGCACATACATATTTAACACAAGAAAGCGTTAGCTTTTGTTTGTCTTCTGAATTCTGGTACAATTCATGTTTTTCTGCAAACAAAAGGTTTCGCTCACGATTTGCGTGGGCTAACCTGATTGCAGAATGGTTTACCAGAGCCAAGAAGACAGCGGGTTATGTCCCACGCTCTTCGTTTTGGTAAATATACTGCTCAAAGGGACATTGAGCTACTTAATAAATTCGGGGCAATGATATTAGATGAACTATTGGCAATACCTGCAGATGCTACCACTGCTACTATTCAGGGTGTAGAGATGCAGATTATCTCAGCAGACCAAGCAGACAAGATGCTTGAGGCGGACACAAATAATGAGAAGACTCACGAGTGCATCTTGAAGAACGGAAGGTTCCTATTTGAGTCGGAGAACGGAGAACTAACTACTTTATATAAGGTACATAATTAGGGGCATCATCACTGACGCCCCTTTCTTGTGCTCTTATGAGATTACTTAACCTTCTCTACAAAACTTTTTGCTGGTTTGAATGCTGGAATGTTGTGAGCAGGAATAAACATCGTGGTGTTCTTGGTAATGTTATAAGCAGTTTTTTCTGCGCGGTGCTTAATAATAAAGCTACAAAATACACGAAGAAACACCTTCTAGCCATTAATCATAGAGTTTTTAATAGACTACATCATACCCTCCACTAGTGATAATACTACTCGTTTCTCAATGCCTGTTGAAGTGGAAATCTCCTTTTCAATATCTGCTCTAGTCATAATAATAATTTTAGAGCAACCCAAATCGAATGAGTTGTTTAACTCTTTCTTTTTCATGTGATGTTAAATGCCTTGCCACATATGGGTATGTTCTTATAAACATCTGTTTCATCGCATTAAAAGCCTCATTGCTTAAATCCTGGTTGTGATGTATACCATTTATAAATCCTATAAATGTACTTATCCATATTGTTGGATTCTTTAGATCATCGAGTTCTCCCCAACTATCATAATATAAACCACGCCAACTTTCCTTTAATGTGTTATCACACTCTCCTTTACAAACGAAGTGAATCTCTTTAATCTGTCGGTCAGTCCCATGACTATCTACATCAGGTTCAATAAATGGTTTAAGTGACACAAAAATACCTTGACTTTCTCCATCCAATAGATTCCTCCCACAGACTTCACAAATTATCGGAGAATTATCCGCGAAAATTTGTGCTGGAACAGGATTTTCTATTTGGAAATTCCTATACGATTCTGCAAAATATCTTGCGGCTATGCGTTGACCTTCCGCATCACGCAATAATAGTGATTCTATTCTCTCGTGATCATATACGATGTGATTTTTTACACCTTTCAATATTCCTGCTAGAGATGTTGCAGGCAAAGTGGAATAAACGCCCATAAATCCATCGCATTTGTGCTGTTCTATTCGTTCTCTAATATTTATTTCATCATCATCCTTAACAGCTTTACCTGAGTGGGCGTAGTGTTTGCAACTAACCAACCAGCGTATAGTATACTCCGAGTGTATTCCTCGAACAATTTCCTCTACTATAAGATCCCTTTTACCATCAGCTCCTCTATCAGGATTTTCTATAATTCGGTAACCTAAATATTGTAAAAGATCTCTTGTGAATAATTCAAATGTATCCTGAAGACCATCATTTCCATTTGCTGCTGGAATTTCTTTAAAATCAAGTATCATTATAAAATTTTTTTACAAAGATATGGAAAATTATCTATTCCGAGCATTTATACCACATTTTCTTATAAACTTTTGCATTCGTATTCTTCTACTCTTTCAATAAAAAGATTAGAGTATGAAGCTATCGTTAAGACGCAAATTCAAGGGGTCGAAATATACTATCGGCGACCTCTGTATTGACGGCACATTTTTCTGTAACACTATCGAGGATGTTATTCGTGAACTACCCGATAGTTGTCCTAATACCTCGCGCTGGATTCCGTGCAAGTGCAAGGAGAAGGTCTATGCTCGCACCGCAATTCCTACCGGTACATACAAAGTAACTTTGGAGTACAGCCCGAAGTTCAAGCGCAAGATGCCGTATCTGCACGGCGTCCCTCACTTCTTGGGTATTCTGATTCACTGGGGCAACACCGAGGATGATTCGGGCGGATGCATCATCGTTGGTGAGAACTCTGTTAAGGGCAAGGTCATCAACTCTCGTGCGACCTTCAAGAAACTCTATACCTTGCTTGAAAAAGAGAAGGATATTACCATCGAAATCTACTAAGCAATGGCGGTCAATAAACTCAAAGCACCGCGCAATATCCATATCGACTTTAGCCCCTCCCCTCGGCAGTATGAGTTGTGGAAACTTCTGCAACCCAACTACTGCCCACATTGTGGGGCTGAGATCGAGCAGGTTCTTGTTGGCTATGACCAACAGAGAAATCCTCAATACAAACCGCAGTGTAAGCATTGTAAGTCGCAGAATCTTCCCCAGCTAATCTTGGGAGGTGGAGCAGCCGGAGGTGGTAAGTCGTATGTCGGTAGCGTATGGCTCGTATCGTCGTGTATGCGCTTCGAGAATATCCGTGCTGTGGTGGCTCGTAAAACTCTCAAATCACTTAAAGAATCAACCTGGAACACCATCAAAACAATCTTGAAGGATTGGGGCTTGAAGGAGGATGTGAACTACAAGATAAATAACCTTGAAGGTACGCTCACATTCTGGAACGACTCGGTTATCATTATGAAGGAGATGGCCGACATTCCCTCGGACCCCAACTTCGAGCGATTCGGCTCTTCGGAGTACACAATCGCTATGGTAGATGAGGTGTCGGAGATATCCGAAAAGGCTGTCGAGGTGTTATTCTCGCGTCTTCGTTGGCGAACTCACGAGACCTTCAAGACTCCACGAATGTTGCTCACGACCAACCCAACTATTAACTGGGTGCGTAGTCGATTCGTGCAGGATGAGAACGGCGACAAGGTGATGTGTCGTGAGGGCGAGGCGTATGTTCCGTTCTCGGTATTTGATAACCCGAACATCGCATTCCGCCAGGTCTATGAGGCAGCACTCAATAAGATACGCGACCAGGCAACAAAAGAGCGTCTGCTCTATGGTAACTGGGACTTTGTGGAGGCGAATGATATGGCTATCTACAACCGCTTTGATGGAGCAAAGCACCTTATCACAAACCTCAAAGAGAAGGTCTACGACCCGACTAAACCGCTAATCACGGTATGGGACTTCAATGTGGCTCCTCAGATGTCTGTCCTCTCGGCACAGATAGACTACGACAACAAGAAGGTTTATATCCTCGAAGAGATACTCGGCAAGCCCGAAGACAAGGAGAACAATACGCCTGCACTTGCTCGTAAGGTACGACTAAAACTCTATCGAGACAAGCATATTGGCGGCGTAGATGTTACAGGAGACCCGTCAGGATTGCAACGCTCAACGACCAATGAGGATGGCATCAACAACTACACAATCATTGTGGACACCTTCGGCAAAGGCATTCTGCGACCAAAGGTCAAACTGCTACGCAAGCAACCGCCACAGGTTACTCGATGCGAGTTTGTCAATGAGGTTTTCGATGGTTACAATGGCTGGGAAATACTAATCGACATCAAGTGTCGTAAACTTACTCAGGATCTCATCTACCAGCTCCGCAACGAGGATGGCACAAAGAGCAAGCAGAAGACCACAGACCCTAAAACAGGCGTGAAATATGAACGATACGGACACCTTTCCGATTGCCTCGATTACTTGCTCTGCTACTACCTGCGCGATAGTTGGTACAAGTACAAGAGCGGTGGCGATGGCAACGGATATGTGGTATCGACATCGGTAATAAGCGAAGGATTTAACTACTAAACGGAACAGATATGTACAGACGATTTCTAAATAATAGCGATTACTTGGGTATAATCACTCAGGAGGCTTTGCAGCAACTAACTCGTGGCAACGATGAACGCTTTATCCAGGCCGAGCAGTCGGCAGAGATAAGCATCGTAGAGTACCTCTCGGAGAACTACGAGGTGGAGAAGGAATTAGCGAAGGGAAAATATATCGCCGACTATGATAGGCGCATCACTTACCCCGTAGGCGTACATATCTACTTCGATGGGCAGATACACGAGGTTATACGCTCCATTAGTGGTTACCGCAAGCCTGCGACTGTGGCTTATTGGGAGGAGTCAACAGATATCAATATCGATGCTTCGCATGTTCCTGCCTACTCACAGTTCAACACCTACTATCCGGGCGACAAGGTGAATTACAATGGCGTAGTCTATCTCTGTTTGTCGGAGAATGGTTACAAATTCGATGATATCCGTATCCCTATGGTTGGCGGTTGGATTGAGGCAGAGACTTCACTATGGCAGCCTATTGACTATCCTTTGTGGGCTGTTGCAGAGTTCGAAGGCGCATTCTATACGCTGATGACGCTCGATGGCTTTGACAACAACATAGACCCGCTTAGATCAGATTGCTGGGGTGCTATTGCCAACTACGACTCGGCGTATAACGACTATGAGTTGTCGGACCACGAATATGTAGTTTACGATGGTCGTGTCTTCTATCCAGAGACCGATGTAAACGCCGATATCCCCGAACTCGGCAACAACCTCTCGTTGCACGATCCACGCAATTACAACCTCAAAAAGCATATGGTACGCCTTGCAGTTTATGAACTCACGAAACTCATTGCTCCGAACAATGTGAGTGCCGTGCGTATGCGTGACTATGAGGACTCAATGAAGTGGCTTAACGATGCGGCGAAACTACGACTCAACCCGCAAATCCCTCGCAAGGTCGATGAAACAAAGAAGCCAGTCACCGATTGGCAACTGGCTACATTTCAGAATGACTACGACCCATACCGCAATCCGTGGATGGTGTAGGTCGTAGTATCCTTATCTCTTTCCGCCGCCTATCACGCCGCTGATGCCGATTGAGATGTGGTTGTGTGCCTTCTCGACGAGAGTATAGGAGAGTGACAAACGCAGGTGATTGAAGAGCTCGACACCCACACGAGGCATAAAGCATACTCTGTTGGCTGCATCACCCGTATGGAAACCGCCATAGTTGGGCTGACTATTGTCAAAACTTACGGGCGCAGTCATATCGAGGCGAGCATAGCCCAAACCTGCACCTAAAAATAGTGAGGCCTTTGTACCACGCCAAAAGTTATAGTTCGACACCGCCATAACCGTATACGATTTGCTCTTCAGGCGCTGGGCAACACTCTCGGCCTCGCGATGAAAGATTGTCCCCGAGAGGTGCAGACCAAGGTCGACGGGCGCTTTCTCGAAGTTATAGCGCACCTCGCCAAATAATTTTGCACCAGGTGTATTTTTATCAAGGTTAAGTTTACTTGTTGGGAATGCGCCTCCTACACCAATCTCACCCTCAACCTTTCCAATATTGATACTCTGTGCCGACACCGAACCAATAAACATTATAGCAATAACAGCAGAAATCAACTTTTTCATATTCTTTTTCATTTTATAAAGATTTACATTGTTGTTATAACGCACTCTCTCCACTCGTTATTGTATAATACACTTGCGTAAACCGTACCCCTAATTATCGTTGCATCTTTAGCTGGGGAGAGACTCAAAGATTTGTAATGTATGGGCTGAGATGTAACATTTGAGCCAAAGCCCACTACGAAATTTCCGGAGAACCACTGCTTGTCCCATTCTACAGCTTCTCTTCCATCATCTTCTGCATACTCTTGCTGTGCAGGATAAACGATAATAATGCTTTTATCATTATTATCAGTCGTATATATACCACGAGGGCCATTTGCAGATGAAGCATTATTGCTATCCGCAAACCATTTTTTTACATTGTTTGCGGCTAATTTAAGTGATTTAGATAAAACCGCATTAATATCTCCAGTTTTTACATCATAATTTACAAGTGGAATATGAAATAGTACACCATCTGTTTTAGAAAATGGGAAATTCATATTTATGCCAATTGGATATCGATCATAAACATAGCCATCAGGCATAGAGGGAGGTGTTTGGAATTGTGGTGTAGGAAAATCATATTTACACTCAATAGCCGACCAGCCATAAACAAATTTCTGAGCTTTCTTTCGCCACCAAATACCGACACTCTTTTGTTGCATTCTAACTGTCATGCCCTCTGCTCTATAAATAATGTAATCTTGTGAGTACATACGCAGTTTCATACGATGCTTACTATCATATTCATTAACCAATGTGACATTAGTGCCAAAAACATCTGATAGAGTATTTGCGAACCAACTACCAGTGCCTCCTTTATGTTCATATTTAGCTATACGCTGATAGTCATCCTTATAGTAAAATGTACCATCAGGGAAGTATATCTTTTCACCTGCTCGTGTAGTGTCATAAGTTTCCTCAAAATTATGTTGCTGTTCTTTTGTGTACTCTATTCTGATAAAATCTGCTTGAGAACCATTTGTGTCAGATATTATTATAGACTGTCCATGAGTCAATAAAGACACATCTTCAGGGATAATCGCATTATCTGCATTAAATGAGTTTTCTTCATCCCTCTGGTATACAATTAGGCCATTTTCAACATAGCGGTATATACTATCACCTAGCTGAATCTCTCTATCCTTGTTTAGAATTGATGTGAAATAAGGATCTAAAATAAGCGCATCCTCTACATCATAAGACAAGGATTCAGATGTAATCTCCGCCAATTCAGTATCAGAAAGATTTTTTAAAACCTCACTCTCTAAATAATCTCTTAACGAAACAAATCCCGTTGGGATCTCCATATTAACACCAGCTCTAGTTAGTGCAGACTTTGGCAAGTTTGATGCATCACTTTCTTTCATAATCGAGATGGCATTTAACAAATCAGATGATGAAGAGAATTTAATACATTCTGAGTCAGAAGCATTCTTCTGGATTGTTTCTTCAATATTTTCATTGAAATCTTCATTCTGACACGAAACAACCATACTTGATATCAGCAATACTGCTAAATAAAATAGTTTTTTCATTGTTGGATATGTTTTTAAGATTGCCTACTCTAAAAGCTTTTCGGCACCCGCTCCTTTGGCCAGTGAGGTCTGGACTTATATATCACCGGTTTTATAAAGTCTTATTTTTTAGCAAATAATTTTTGTAGAACACTTTTGTCTGAAATTAGAATATTAGCTGAGCCATTCATTCCTTCAAATAGTATAATGGTATTGTTAGCCTGAATATTCAGATCAACTTTAAAGCAATTCTGCCCATTAATGTTATGTACATTTTTGTCTATATGAGAAATTGTTGTAGACACATATCCATAATCTGCGGACGGATATCCCTCAAATTCTATTTCTACACACATGCCTTCGTGTATGGTATTTATATGTGAATATGGAATATACGCACATACATTCAACCTACCATCGGCATCCACTACCACCGTGGCATTCGTCTGTAGATTCTCAGGATATGGAACGAAATATGAGACAGCCAATAGTATAGCAATGATAATTGTTATAATTAGTGTACCATACCTGACAATACCAGAAGGAACCATTCCTATTATCTGTCTTGTTTTCTCACTGCGGAGTTCAATGTTATCAATATCTGCCATAACTAATTTCCTAATTCAAGTTGGTTCTTAACCAGATTATAATATGTTCCTTGCTTTGCGATTAAGGTGCTGTGATTTCCAACCTCTACGACTTTGCCTGCGTCTAAGACAACTATTTGATCAGCATTCTTAACAGTGCTGAGTCGGTGTGCCACAACAACAACTGTTCGACCTTGGTAGAACTCATTGAGGCTTTCCACAATAGCACGCTCATTCTTAGCATCAAGAGCATTTGTTGCCTCATCAAGGAAGATGAATTTAGGGTTCTTATATACAGCACGGGCAATCAGAATACGTTGCTTTTGACCTTGACTTAAACCAACACCATCACATCCAATCTTTGTATTATATTTCAGTGGTAGCCCTATAATATAATCATGAATATTGGCAATTTCTGCTGCTTTCACAAGTCTTTCTTTGTCAATATCGCCATCATCAATAGCAATATTACGTGCTATTGATTCTGAGAAAATAACACCATCCTGCATAACAACGCCACATTGTCTGCGCCACCATTTGAGGTTATAATTGTCGATGTTTTCCCCAGCAATTAGAATGTCACCAGACAGAACTGGATAATAGCCTAGCATAAGCTTTATAAGAGTTGTTTTACCACTACCAGATGCTCCTACGATTGCTGTTACTTTCCCTTTTGGGATATCAAATGATATATTATGCAAAGTATAATCATCATTGTGAGGGTTGTACTTAAAATCAATACTATTTAGATTAATAGATAAATCTTCACTATCTCCAAAACTAGATATATTATTACTTATACATTCTTCATTCCTATTCCCGTGTATTTCGTTAATACGTTCTAAAGATATCTTTACATCTTGAAGTGAATATATGAATGACATCAACTGATCCAATGGCGAATTAAGTTGTCCTACAATGTATTGTATTGCTAACATTGTTCCTAGTGTAATTTCACCTTCTATGACAGCAGTTGCAGCCATAACAGTAATTAAAATGTTTTTTAACTCATTTATAAATATACTGCCAGTCTCTTGAGACTGCTGTAATTTAAGAGATTTCATTTGCGCTTTGAAAAGATCAACCTGAATATCCTCCCACTCCCATCTTCGACGTTGTTCACAGTCCTGTAGTTTTATCTCTTGTAATGTCGTGATAAATTGATATGTTTTGTTTTGGTTGGCTGCTTGAAGCTCAAATATTTCATAATCTAATGTTTTGCGTTTATTTAGGAATATAATAATCCATATACCATATGCAAAACTGCCTGTTAAAAATATGGCAAATATGAGTTTATCATATATCAATAGGACTATTCCTAGAACGACAAAACTGAAAATACTGAATATAGTACTTAAAATATGAGATGTAAGAAATGATTGTATGCGTCCATGGTCATTCATTCGTTGCATTAAATCTCCCATTAATTTTGTATCAAAGAATGACATAGGCAATCTAAGCAACTTAATGAAAAAATCGCTAACCAACGAGATGTTAATCCGCATTGAAATATGTAATAAAAGCCATCTGCGAATGAAATCTGTAACTGTCCTTGCTGTTACAATAATTAATTCACCTACTAGAACTAACCAAACAAAATTGATATTTTTATGAGCAATACCAATATCCACTATTGATTGTGTTAGAAAAGGCATAACGAGTTGAAGCCCGCAACCTAATAATAGCCCAAGTATTATTTGAAGAAAATATTTGCGATATTTTGTTATATAACCAAACAAAAAACCGAATGAACGCTTTTCACCTACATCTTGACATTGAATGTCCCCAAACTTCTCAGTAGGATTTAGGAACATAGCAATACCTTTTTCTTCACCATTAGATCTCGTGCAAATCCAATGGTTGCAGAACTCTTGCCGAGTAAATATCATTAGACCTTTAGCTGGATCTGCAATGTAGAATCGTGTTTTAGACTTGTTAATTTTGTATAATACAACAAAATGATTTTGCCCCCAATGCAGAATACAAGGCATATCGTTCTCATCGAAGTAATCTTCCGTTATTAAGCCTGTACGTGTGTGGAGTCCTAATTTGTTTGCGCCATCAGCAATAGCCTTTAGAGATATGCCTTCAGATGTAGGATGACATAACTCCTCAAGAAAAGTTAAAGAATATTTCACCCCATAGTGTAGACAGATGGAAGACAAACAAGCAATGCCACATTGCATTGAGTCCTTTTGCTTAACGACTTTGAACTTCATACAAAACTACATGTTTAATTTACACCTGTTGATTGGTCTGTTGCTCTCAATGTTCTATCTCGTTGAACATTTACCTTTTGTCCTGAACCAAACGAATACGATAAGTTTATACCAAATGAGCGTGCCGTAATATAATTTGTCTGCGTTGTTGTTATATTGGGTAAAGTCGTAGTAGAACGACTCCTTATATACTTATTGAAAGGTGAGTTCGCTGTTACTGACACATTTAATCTGCCTTTCAAGAAACTCTTGTTTGCATAGAACGAGTACATATATATAGGTTTATTCTTGGTCCAAGGAGTTGGTGTATTTTTGTATACACCGCCATTCATGCCCAAGCGAAAATGTTTGGGCAATAGAAAATCCAATGACGGAGCGAAGTTATAGTACCAATCTGTTTGATTCAGTCCTATGTCAGTCGCTTTCATCTTGTTGATACCCACGCCACCATTTGCTGATAACGTCAGCCATTCTGCTGCATTCCAACTAAAATTCAATATTGCGCCAATATTGTGACCGATTCCCATATTATCATATGTATAGGTAATTTTATTATCTTCACCTAAAAAACTATGATTATGTATTGTGTTGTTAGTCTGAGAGTATGTTATACCCGTATTAAGTGATAAATTATGTGGGCCATTAAAAAACCAATTTAAAGCAATATCATGAGAATATTGTGCTTTAAGATTAGGATTTCCTTGGTTGATGGTGTTGCTGTTTGGATTACTAACGAATGGATTTAGCATCTGCACAGTAGGACGTGTTATATTTGTAGTGTATGTCAGGTATAAAGTATTTTTATTATCTGGCATCCAATATAGAGAAGCTGAAGGCATAAAATAAAAATTATGATTGTCAAAATCATTAGTTTTATTCTGTGGAAGGTGCATCTTAAAATAATCATAGTTAAATTGTAGTGCCGCCTGTATCATTAAACGTTGCCCAATAGTTCCTGAATAACTAATTGTTCCATTGAGAATATTGTTGTGGTAGTTCATTGATGAAAACTCCTCCTCATCTGTCATATTAACAGAACGGGTATTTCCAATACGATAGAAATCTTTTACAGTAAATCTTGCATAGTTTTTACCGTTAATCTTCCATAAGTATGATAATAAGCCGTAGTGTTCCTGCATACCTCCATCAGTATTTTGGTAAGTTTCAGAAATGCTCATATCATCCAAATAATGGCGCTGCAATAAGTGTCTTCTATCCGGGTTGTATGTAAAATGATAACCAGCAGTAAAACGCTCAGTGTCGATATCATCAGCAGAATAATTTCGATATACCACATTAGCTTCAGCAGTTCCAGCAGTAAGTTTGCTGATATTGTCTATGTGCTCCATGTTCGGCAATAGCTCGTCTGAGTTATTCCACTCCGTTCCCGTTGTGTTGGTTGCATTTATACGTCCATGAGCATCAGCATACAATGTATTAAGACTATCAATCTGCCATTTGACCATTGCACGCACTGTATGTGTATGCCAGTCTCCATTACCCAACATGTGTGTAGTCCAATGCTGAGCAGTAGTGTTTTCTGTAGCTGGTACAGAATAATCCATTACTACTGGCTGGTCTCGTTGACCATTCAGTTCATAGTCGTAAGTAACAGAAGCATCTACATCTCCTTTTTTGAGCATGCCAAGTAATGAGCCATTTGCTTTTGGCTGAGTATTTCCTCCTGCTCCTAAATTCATGACATAACCATCGACCAACTCTTTTTTTGTTACGATATTAATGATATATCGTTGTGCGGATGGTCCCATCTTGCTTGTAGGATTGGTTATCACCTCTACTTTTGCTATTTCTGATGCAGGCAATGTCTCCAAAAATGCTTTAGGGGATGTCTGTGCCATTTCATATGGTCGACCATTCAGGTATAAGCTATATGAGGACGATCCTTGTACAGTAATACCACCGTTTGCATCTACATTCAAAAGAGGAACATAACTCAAAGACTGCAGAGTGTTTTCCTCTTGGGCTCTTTCGTTTGCAGACATCTTATAACTAAAGCCTTTGTCTGTGATTGAAGTTAATCGTTCGTGACCAGTAACAGCAACTTCATCTAACTCAATAGCATTAGTCGGCATCAATACGGTGATAGTATTGCCCTCTGGGTATTTATCTAAATAAACACTATCAGAAACGATATCCCATATTGTAGCCTTTACTTTTACAGGGAACTTCTGGGGCTTAAAATAAAACTCCCCTTTATCGTTAGAAACTGTTCTGTCAGTTTTATCCGAGTACTCAATAATGATGGTTGCCGATGGGACAGTCTCTTTAGATGTGTTATCTATAACAAATCCTTTTATTTCTTGAGCATTAACCGTAATGCTACAAAATAAACAAATAATTGCAATGATATTTCTCATAGTAATCTTATTTATGAATTCTGTTATCTAACATCTTTAGTTTCTCAATTGCATTATGACGATTTAGTGCGCATGTTAGATGATTCCTATCGAGTCGATGTCCGTACATAGAATAACCTGTAGCGGGACAGCCACCACCGCAAATAAATTTTACATTACATCTAGAACATACAGATATTTGATCAACTGTTATTAATTCTATCCCTCTATTCAGTTCTTCAATAGGAGCATTCAATATATTACCCATATTAAATTCTGGATAATGAAGACTTTGACAAGGATATACATCTCCATTGGGGGCAATACTACATGTGCTTTTACCAGCACTACAACTAAAACAAGGGGCATTTAACCTATTCAGTTTTGCTCCACTCCTATTAGGCTTCATCTCTTCCTCCATTTCAAGAATAGTTGGCATAAGGTCTACTTCTGCAGCATTACTTGGAATTAGCATGGTCTTGCTAAAAGATAATTTGTGCTCGTGACAGTAGATTTCAGTCTTCTTGATATCTGAACTATTCTCATTTGTATATACAGAAGCAAGTGATACAGATATATTAGGATAATTCTTTTTAATCCATTCGATGTTTGCCCTAAATAAATCTGGATTAAATCCAAATCGCTGCCCCTCATGATAAAGGCTATCACAACTTAATGATAACTCTGAGATATGAGTAAAAATGTGAGCTTTGTCTAATTCTCTAAAGTCATGCATACCATTTGAAATAGCAGCAATAACTATATCATTTTTTTTTGCCTTGATATAAGACAATAATTCAGATATGCCTTTATATAATAAGCATTCGCCGCCCGTAAATATTATACGGTTAGCATAAGGTAATATCTTGTCTATTATATTCTTCCAATTATCAATAGATAAGTCTTGTAATAAATCCCGGCGGATAGATTTATTATAACAATATGAGCATTTGAGGTTACAACGATATGTGAGATGGATGTAATACGATGTTGGATAATTATCGGCTAGTTTATGCTCAATCGTAATCTCTTCACATTTAAGTAGACCTAGTTTCTCTATTGATGATATTGCATCATTGATTAAGTCATATTGTCTACCAGAAAATTTTGAAAGAATATATTCTTTGTTTTGATATGTATACATCATATCCAAAATCTGTACTTCCAACTTACTGAGTCTGGCTCCAACGTGCTGTAATGAATTATAAAAGACATATTCGCCAGTCTCTACTTCTAAAAGCAGAAACGCAGGATTACTTTCTAATAAATATTTCATACTTATCTAAATTTAACCAAGGGAGAAATGATTTCCTCCCTTGGCACTATTACACAATTGGATTACAATGTGGGTTTAAGGATTTCTGGGAACTTGGTACCAGTTACAGTACCTTTGTATGTTCCGATTGAAGAAGGAGGACAATCGTCCTTACATTGCTGTCCACAATAGTCCTTTGAGTCTGCCTGTGCGTCAATCTCAAAAAGGCTCTGGCCACCTGTAATTTTATCAAGCTGTGAGCCGATCTCTTCAAATTGCTTTTTCATTGTTGTATCAATTTACATTATGCCTACTCTATAAGCTTTTCGGCACCCACTCCTTTGGTCAGTTAGGTCTGAACTTATATTACCGGTTTTATAAGATTTTATTTTTTCCAAGAGAAGAGATGTTTAATATATCTCCATATGGAATTTCCCTTTATTAGTTGATTCTGTGCTTCGGCTTGTTTATAAAACTCATCAGTAGGTTTTATAAAAACAGCTACTATTTTCTCCTCATTAGTTATATGAGAATTGACACAATATCGTTTAACTTCTGCTTGGTTATATTTTATTAGCCCTTTTGTAGGATCTGCTACATAATATGTGTTAAACTTGACCTTATGAAGAATAACATAATATTTGTCATCCCAATATATGAGACAAGGCAATGTAACCTTACTTAATTTTGCTAGTGGTAAATACCCAACAACACAACTTAGCCCCAATTTCTCCGCATTACTAGACACCTGCTCTAAACTTTCTTCGACACTCTTATAGTGTGAAGAACTTGCTGTTAAGTTAACCTGCCTACCATAGTAGTGGCATATCATTGACAAGCAAGTTAATCCGCTTTGACAGACGCTGCTTCGTTCGATAAAATCAAATCTGTTCATCATTGTCTATATTAGAATTAACTTTAATTTCTATGTCAAAATTACCACAAGGTAGTTTAATCATGAAATATAAAGTTTCAGATTTTGATTTGTAAGACATTGACTATCAGCTATGCGTTAAAATATTTTGGGACATTGAGCGGAAAAATTTAAATTTATATTGCGTCAGTAAGCTAATGTCTATATTTATGGTTTCATCCTAGAAACTAGCCACGCCTTCCGCATACCAAGTATCAGATACGACCTCAAGATAGAAAGTCCCGCTTGTAGCGAATGTATCCAAGTATACAACTATTGGAGCATCTGTCTGAACAAAATCCGAACTTACAACTTGTCCATTAGAGTTGATAAGGCGTACAGAAGCATTCCCTAAATTATAAAGTGTTACTTCTACTAGACTCTGACTTGGATATGCACAAGCTTCAACAGTTATAAAGTCCATAGATCTCTCCATATTTGGTCCTGTTCCAACTTGGATTTTCTTAGTATTAATATCAAAGAAAACTGAATCTGAGTCGAATGAGACCATTCCATAAGCAGAAATAACGCTCGCAAATACCAATGCGAAAATTGCAAAATACTTTTTCATAATGATAATTTTTTAAGTTAAATTTGTTTGATTTGTGTACTGCAAAGGTATTATAGCGTAATTTCATCCGAAAATTTATAGTTTCAGATTTTAATTTGTAACTTGCTGATTTTCAATGGGGGGGGGTATTTATTTCCGGATATGCCTGTTGGATAATTTAAGATGTGGTATCAAATTGTAAGCAAATGATGATTTTTGCAAGAAAATTGAAAGTCATAAATCCCACACAATATCTACGATTAGATATACAGACATAAAAAAGATAGAGTCTCTGTTGAGACTCTATCTTATGTAAGGGTAATTATAAATCCTATTTTTCAAAGCTCTTCAGAAGCTTTCTAATGTATATACCAAGATTGGTATCATGCTCATTGATTCCTAATTTCTCTCGCACTTCACTACTATTATTGTAGTGAGAACGCATCTTTATATATGATCCGACCTCTTTACCCTTAAGACCGAGTGCATATAAACAGCAGTAACTTATTTCCCAATCGGTAAGACCTCTATCCTCAAGGTATTTAATAAACTTAGGATGGCTACCAGCAAATGCCAACTTGGTAGATACCATAAATGTATCTTTATTAGCAAGCAACTCTTCCATCTCCTTACTTGCATTTCGGTCAATATCACTATTATTTGTAATGAAAGCCGTAAAGAACTTATTTAATAGCTCTAATCGCTTACCAACAGCTGTCTTAACATCTGGAGCTAGCTCTTCACTCTGTGCAAGCAGATTAGTCAAGTTATCACGCTCTTCCTCCATCTGCAAATACAATAGTCTGTACTTTTCAGTTTCTTGTTCGGCAATAGCCTTTTCCATTCTATTGACTTTTAATCGATAGCGAATAAAAACAATGATAGTAAGCAATATTACGATAAATAATGCAGACCACAATATAACTCGTATCTTAGATTCACGTTCCTTCAAAGTTTGAAGTTCGAGATTGTGTCTCTCTTCAACGAACTTCGTATCTTGACGCATAATAGCATAGTTTGTGCTATCAGAGATCATCATATACTCTTTGTATGCGTTTAATGAATCTTCAAATCTTCTTAGTTTTTCATATATCTTAGAAACAAGCGCTTTATACTTTATTTCTTGGGTAGCATCAGGCTCATTACTATATTGACAAACAGATTGCAATGCATCATCATATCTCTCTATCTGAATATAGGCATCCGCAAGTGTAAGCCAATCTGTGTTTGTGACAGGAACAGCATTCTTGTATTCATCTATAAGGCTACTTATCTCTTGCTTACTACCATATTTAGTTACATATACAAGATATGCAGAATAGAAATAAGCCAATCTAGTCGAACTTATAGCGTCTAGCATTCGCTTACATTCATTAATATATAGCAAAGCGTTTTCAGAATCGTCTTTTAATGTATATCCATTAATAATTCCTACTAGACAATTAGCGTAACTATTATACGCTCCAGCTTCTTGGAAGTGGGATGCAGCACTTTTATTTGTTTCAATAAAATTATCCCACTCGCACAAAGAGTAATATATCTTGCTTTGAGCAAAATATATTCGTGCCTTCGTTAATACATCATTTGATTCATCGCCTTTAGAGATTGCTTTTACAAAACTTTCCATCGCTAATGCATCATTCCCTAAGTTCTGATAAATGCGTCCCTGATAATAGCATGTACGCAACTTGTCTGTCGCAGAGCCATTATCTTCATAATAGTCAATAGCTGGTTGCAGCACATCAAAGTCGGTCTTATCAATGAAGTTCTTATCTAATGCCATAGAATAGAGTAAAGCGTGTTTCGCCTTCTCCTCTTTGCCTGATAATTCAGAAAGATCTATTTGCTCCAGTGTAACTAAAGCACTATCTGGTTTCTCTTCTATGTATGACTCGATCTGAGAAAGCGTTTCCCAGTGCTTTGAATGGCCATTGCAAGAAAATAAGAAAATCGCCAATATGATTATCGATATATAATGCTTCATAAACTTACAAGGTTTAATTTTCTGCAAAGTTAATTAAATTTCCCCAAATCAGCCCTGAAGAACCACTTAAAAGCCTTCCTGCAATATACAATACCATAATCTCATATATATTCTCTAATAATCTTGTGTCCGTTTAGGCCGATTTATCGACTATATTACAAATTGTAACATATGAAAACTGCGTCCCTCACAATGAAGGACGCAGCATCCAGATAATTCTGTAATTTATAAAAGTAGTGACTTGTTGCTTGTCATATTGTATTGTGTTAAACAAGCAACTTGATAAGGTTCAACTTCTTGCGTATATCATCAGTTGGAGGAAGGAAGTCCGGCCTTCACATCAACAAGGAATGCACTTTCAAACGACTACTCAGCATCTATCTTTTGTGGTATAAGTTTTAGATTTCTGCCACAAATTTATTAAAAATGAGCGATATGAGTAAATTTTATATATAAATCATTATAGCGATGAAAACACTAAGAAATCTATTGATGTTCGCGGTGATGCTTTTTGCAATCAGCTGCGATAAGGAGGAGACCTTTGATGTTACACCACAAACTCTTGCTCAAACCGTATGGGGTGCGGAGATTGAATATTTTGATGAAAACGGCAACGCAACAGGTAACAATAGTTGTATTGTAGAATTTCTATCCGAGACAGAGGGTAAATACAGCGAGCCTGATATGAATACCGTACGACGATTCACCTATGAGGTAGATAGAGCAATTATTGTTATTGATAGTGGAATCTACACTCTTCTAAATGGCACCTGGCATATTGTTGAGAAGTCGGAACAGCAAATCCTCCTGCAAGGCTATTACCCAAACAAGGTATTGATAATATTGGACAGAGTGCTATAATTATAGGAGGATATACGATAGCAATAGAACAATGGCGACTACTCAATACACCGAGTAGTCGCCACTATTTTTTACATATTATCAAAAAAATCTCAATATATTTAGATATAGCTACTTAATCGACACCATATTGAGTATCGACTGTTCAGCAGCCTTGCGCGTGGGCTCGTCGATAGTCACTTCAGGGCTCTCGTTCTCCAGCGTGCTGAGGATATTTTCGAGTGTTACCATCTTCATATAGTGGCACTCGTTGCAACCTCCCTCAGAGCCAATAGTAGGTGCAGGAATAAATCGCTTAGCGGGGAGGCGTTTCTCCATCTCTACAAGGATGCCCGACTCCGTTACCACGATAAACTCCTCGGCATCAGACTCTTTGCAGTAGTCCAATATACCCGCTGTAGAGCCTACATAGTCGGCCACATCCACAAGCTCGGCCTTACACTCTGGATGTACAACAACCTTTGCCTCAGGGTGCTCGGCCTTAAGGCGTAGGATGCCCTCTAATGAAAACTCCTCGTGAACCAAGCATGCACCATCCCAGATTACCATATTGTCTCTGCCGGTAACATTTTGGATATATGAGCCGAGGTTACGGTCGGGAGCGAAGATGATGGGCTGTTCGCGGGGTATGCTCTCCACAATTTTAAGGGCGTTGGTAGAGGTGCAGCACACATCTGTCAGTGCCTTTACGCCCACCGAGGTGTTGACATACGACACAACCTTATGGTCGGGGTACTGCGCCTTGAGGCGTGCCAATGCTTCGGACTCACACGACTCGGCAAGCGAACAACCAGCCTCAGGAACAGGGATTAGCACCCTCTTATTGGGTGATAACACCTTTGCCGTCTCGGCCATAAAGTTTACACCTGCAAACAGGATGATGGGAGCATCGATATCGCGAGCCTTGACCGACAGTGCAAGCGAGTCACCCAAGAAGTCAGCAATCTCCTGCACCTCCTTTGTTGTGTAGTAGTGTGCCAGGATAACGGCGTTCTTCTGCTTTTTGAGTTGCTCTATGCGCTCTTTTATCTCCACCTTTGTCATAGGATATATATTAATTACTCAACCTGAATATTCATGCTTATATCCATACCTTTAACGGTATGTGTAAGCGCTCCGACGCTAATGTAATCAACGCCTGTTGCTGCGACCTCCTTCAAACGAGGAATGCTCATATTGCCCGATGCCTCAGTCTTGATACCCTTATTTGTAGCATTGATAATTTTGACTGCCTCGGCCATTGTCTGAGTATCCATATTGTCTAGCATGATGATATCTGCGCCAGCTGCGATAGCCTGATGCACCTCGTCGATATTTGTTGTCTCGACCTCAACCTTGATGCCCTCAGCTATACGAGCGCGTACCTGCTCAACAGCCTTTGCTATGCCACCTGCCATCTTGATATGGTTATCCTTAATCATCGCCATATCGTACAAACCCATACGGTGATTTGTGCCACCACCATGCTTTACGGCCATCTTATCCAATATGCGGAGGCCTGGTGCTGTCTTGCGGGTGTCGAGAAGCTCGGTGTGTGTTCCCTCCAACTCCTTTACATACTTGGCTGTCTCGGTAGCAATACCACACATACGCTGGAAGATGTTGAGTGACAAGCGCTCACCACGCAATAAGGTAGGATATGTGGCCTCAATCTTAAGGATAACATCTCCCCTCTTTACCACATCACCATCCTTGAAGTATGGAGTAAATACAACATCACTCTGAAAGCGGTCGTAGACCATCTTTACGATATCCAAACCAGAGATGACACCATCCTGCTTAGCAGTCATCGTGGCTACGCCATTCATCGTAGCAGGAATTATCGACTCGGTGGTAATATCACCAGTGTTTATGTCCTCCTCAATACCGAGGTCGAGGAGTTTGTTAATCAAGTTCTCGTACTGCATATCTCTTAAAAATTAAAATAATTACTGTTTACGGGCGCAGTGGTAATCTCTTCCCCATAGCGTTGTACGGAGTGTACTGCAAATGCTTCATCTGTGCATGGATAATCCTCACGATAGTGACCGCCACGGCTCTCTTTGCGCTGTAGTGCTGGCGACATTATCAGGCGCGCAACACATAGCAAACGATGTGCTGCCTCAGTGTAATATTCCTTGCCTTCGTCGCTTTTTAAGCATCTTTCATCTATGATATTTTCAAGTTCATCAATCTGCTTAAGGCCCTCCTTAAGGCTTGCTTCACTACGAATGATACCTGCATAGAGGTTCATAATCTCCGATACCCTCTCTCTCAAGTCTGCATACATCTGGGCGTTTTGCTCATTGCGACAATAGTGAACATTGAACGCTGGAAACTCTTTTATTGAACCATCCTTAACACTATCCTCGATAGCGCGGTTGGCGAATACAAGACACTCGATAAGGGAGTTTGAAGCCAAGCGGTTTGCGCCCATAATGCCCGTCGCAGCCACCTCGCCACATACATAGAGGCGCTTGATATCTGTGCGGCCGTTGTTGTTGGAGAGTACGCCACCAACAGAATAGTGTGCAGCAGGGGCTACTGGAATCTCCTGAGTAAGGTCGTAGCCAAACTCCTTGCATTTAGCGTATATAGCGGGAAAACGCTTAAGTATCATCTCTCTATCGAGATGTTTGAGCGAAAGAGTTACATAGGGCCTACCATCTTGCTTCATCTGCTTGAATATCGAGCGAGCAACGATGTCGCGTGGCGCTAACTCCGCCAACTCGTGAATGGGCACCATAAAGCGCTTGCCGTTCTTATCTAAGAGGTGTGCGCGTTCGCCACGTACAGCCTCGCTTATGAGAAAGGCCTGAGATGAATCTTTACGATAGAGTCCCGATGGGTGGAACTGGATAAACTCCATATCTACAATGCGGCAACCAGCCTTGTATGCTATTGCTACACCATCACCAATGGTTGTAAGAGGGTTTGTCGTGCGAGCATATATCGCCGATGCTCCGCCAGATGTAAGGAAGACATGGTCGGCATAAATCAATACCTCACTACCCCTCTCCTCCGATTGTAGGTTTTTATCTTCGCTCCAGCAACGCACACCATAACACTCGCCATCCTTAACCATAAGGTCTAAGAGAAGCGTGTTTTCAAAAACGGTGATGTTATCTTGTGTCTCTACTTTAGAGATTGCAAACTCTGTTATCCAGCGACCTGTTGAATCGCCTCCTGCATGTAGGATACGACGCTTGTGGTGACCACCCTCAAGACCCAATGCCAACATACCATTTTCGGTATCGAACTTCATATTGTTGGCAATAATCTCCTGTATCCTCTCAGGTCCTTCATTTACAAGAATATCCACCGAGCTCTCCTCACACAGACCACGACCAGCAATGAGCGTGTCTGATTTATGAATTTCTGGGCTATCGTCTTCTGAAGTTACCGCAGCAATACCTCCCTGAGCATTAAAAGAATTACTCTCGCGAACAAATGACTTTGTTACTACTGCAACACTTCCTCTCATTGACGCCTTGTAGGCGGCATATAGTCCAGCAAGTCCACTGCCGATAACTATATAATCAAATTTAAGCATTCTACAGTGTAATAAAAAGTTTCTCTAAATCACTCTGACAATTACATCTGATTTATCTCGTTAGCACTCCGAAAACAAAAAGTGTTAATTTTCTCACAAAGGTACAGATTTTTCCTTAAATATTTTCTTGTATTGCAAAATAATCTAACAATTTAATATATTAAAGTGGCTTTCGACATACAATTCACTATTTTTAAGGAGAAAATAGTATCTATTTTTTATTAAGTATAGTATGTTGCTGTCTCACCTATTATGAGAAGCCAAGAAGAGTGGAAATATTTTCGAAACAATCTTGTCACCATTTATTCATTGTGTTGTACGAATTATGAAAGTATAATAATAGACCTTTGCATCGAGAAAATTTAGATGTAAAAACAGAGGAAAATGAAAAAACTTTTACTAAGCGTACTACTATTAACCGTTACATTTATATGTGATGCGGCCAATTTGAAGGGTATTGTCTTTGATGCCTCGACAAAAGAGCCACTTATCGGAGTCACCGTCTATGTCAAAGGCACGACCAATGGTGATGCGACAGATTTGGATGGTCGATTTGAGATATCAAACTTAAAAGATGGTCCTTATACTATTATCGTCTCATACATTTCATATACTACACAAGAGATAGAAGTGCATGTATCGGAGAATACTCCCGAATTACAAATTGGCTTGGAGTCGGATAACCAACAGTTAGATGAAGTGGTTGTAACGGCACGCAGAAATATGGAGAGCGAACGGGTGTTACAAGCCGAACGAAAACAATCAACCATAGCCATTGAGAATATAGGAGCTAAGGAGATGGGTATTAAGGGTATTTCGAATGTTCAAGAGGGCGTAAAAAAGATTACGGGCATCTCCATTGCTCCAGCTGGTCAGCTGATTGTACGTGGACTGGGTGATCGTTATAGTATCACAACATTAAATGGGTTACCAATTGCATCGCCTAATCCCGATAACAAACTCATTCCACTGGATCTATTCCCATCTTCAACCGTACAGAATATTACCGTTAGTAAGGTCTACGATGTCGCTTCGTTTGCCGATTATAGCGGAGCGCACATCAACATAAGCACAAAAAGCGATGTGCCTGATGATTTCCTCCAGATTGGTCTGAACATAGGTGGCGCATTTAATACCATTGGTAGTACTCGATATCAGATGGACCGCGAGTGTACACTCTTCCACACCCCTTCGATGGATAAACGAGCTATCGATATGCCTTTGCTTGATTTCGACGATTATGCTACGAAGAACAATATCTTCCGCACCTCTTTTGCTGTCGATAAGAAAAGGGCAATGCCCTCGCTTGGAGGAAATTTAGGATTCGGTAAAAATTTCAAGATTGCAGGGCAGACTCTCACAATCCTTGCATCGGCTAATTTGAGCAATGACTACCAAAATATATATGATGCCTTCTACAAGACTTTGGAGGCGACGGGTAACACGCAAAGCGATTTTAACTATGATAGCTATGAGCAACAGTTGAAGATTGCCGCTTTGGGTTATGTGGGTACTACACTCCGACAAAATGACCGTATTGGTTATACCTTCTTCTACACTCGTGACGCCAACGACACATATCAGTTGCGTGAGGGTGTGGATGCTGAGGGTCATCATCTGGTAGGCAGCAACGATGTAACCCATATATATAGTTTGCAGAGTCATCAGCTTAGTGGTTTACACGAGTTTTTGTCAGACGAATTAGAGTTGGATTGGGCCGCTTCGTATAGTCAGACAAGTAGCGATGAGCCTGATAGACGACAGGTTATGTATGTCAAAGATGGTGACGCGTTGAAACTCTTCAAACTTAATCGTCAGGAAACAATGCGCTATTTCGGATATTTGGATGAAGAGGAGTGGAATGGTCGAGTTAGCCTTAAATGGCGATGGAACGATAAGAGTTTTCTAAAGGTAGGATTCAACTACAAGGATAAGTCGCGCGATTATATGGGCACTCGATTCTACTATAATCTAAATAAGATCAATCCGACGATTGCCAATCCTTACGACACCGACGAGTTCTTGAATATTACAAACATCGCTAATAGAGATATCGTTATCGAACGAAAGAAGCAGCCCAAGGATAGCTATTTGGCAGGAAACAGAATCTTCGCAGGTTACATCCTAACAGATTGGTATATAATGGACAATCTATTGTTAAACCTCGGTCTGCGCTATGAAATCAGCCAGCAATGGGTACGCTATGCCTCTGACGGTGGCGACTGGTACTCGCGCCAACGCGACTTGGAGAAGAACGATTTCTTCCCTGCGATAAATCTAAAATATACAATAAACGATGCTCATAATCTGCGATTTGCAGCCTCTCGAACCATAACACGACCTTCATTTATTGAAATGGCTCCATTCCTATATCAGGAGAGCTATGGCTCGGCGCAGGTCAGAGGTAATGAGAATTTGCAGAATGCATACAACTACAATATAGACCTTAAATATGAGTGGTTTACTCAGAACGGTGATATGGTTAGTGTGACCGGTTACTTCAAGTACTTGGAGAGTCCTATTGAGCGAATTCAGGAGCTAAACGGAGGTGCGACACTTCACTCCTTCCGCAACGCAGAGGATGGCGTGGCAACGGGTGTCGAGGTGGAGTTGCGCAAAGAGTTGGTAAAGGGACTTCGATTGGGCGTAAACGCAAGTTATATGTATACCAATGTAAAACTTCCCGATGGAGGTGCCTATACCAATAAGGAGCGTTCGTTGCAAGGTGCGTCACCCATACTGCTCAATGCCGATCTTACTTGGTCTCACAAGTTTAGTAATCAGGGAGCGCTAAACCTCGCATTGCTATACAATATGCAAGGTAGTAGAATCTATGCTGTGGGTGTTTCGCAATTGGGAGATATTAAGCAGCGAGCTGTGCATACATTAAACTTCAGTGCAGGATACAATATCAACGACAGACTTGGATTAAAGTTCCAAATAAATGACCTGCTGGGTAGTGATATGGTCTACGAACAAGAGGTTCCGGCAACAGGCCAGAAGGTCGAAGTGGAGCGATTCAGAAGAGGACAAAACTTTGAGATAGGCATAAATTACAAATTCTAAATCATAAACATTCATTATTTAACAACACTAATTTATTTAATTATGAAGACAAAAAATTTTAGACTTGTCGCAATGGCCTTGGTGGCTTGTATGGGTGTTTTCACCGCTTGTAATGACGATGATTATGTAGGTGGTGGCAACGATGGCAATGACAATGGTGGCGTTGTAGAGAATAACGGCACATTGGAGGGCTCAATCACATCAGACCTCACACTGAAATCGGGCAACACCTATAACCTAAATGGTGAATTTATCATTAAGGCGGGTGCAACACTTAACATCGAGCCAGGAGTTAAAATCGTGGCCAAATATGACGACCGCGTAGACTTCATCTTGGTTGAACAGGGTGGAAAAATCAATGCTCAGGGTACGGCTTCTGCACCTATTGTTATGACCTCGACAAAGGAGGAGCCAGGTGCTTGGGGCGGTATTCACATCTGCGGTTTGGCTCACACCAATGCCGAAGGTGGCAAGGGAAGCTCTGAGATTGGTGGCGCAGAGTATGGTGGCGATAACGATGCCGATAATTCTGGTGTTTTGAAGTATGTTCGTGTCGAGTACACCGGATATGCTTTCGACGAGGAGCACGAGGCAAATGGTATCTCATTCTATGGCGTAGGTAACGGCACTGTTGTAGAGAACTGCGAGGCATATAAGGGTTCGGACGATGGCTTTGAGTTCTTCGGAGGCTCTGTTAACATCAAGAATATGGTCGTTGTAAGCTGCTCGGATGATTCGTTCGACTGGACCGAGGGCTGGAATGGTCGTGGTGAGAACCTCGTGGCTTATCAGGAGGCTGAGAGCTCGTTGGGTTACGACTGTGATTGCTTGATAGAGGCCGATAACAACGAGAATAACTATGCAGCAACTCCCGTATCGCATCCTACTCTTAAGAACCTTATTCTTGTTGGTAACGGTGGCAGCAAGCAGGGTGTCCGCCTACGCAGAGGTACTGAGGTAGAGATTGAGAATGCCGAGGTTTGTGGCAAGGGCTCTGCTTTGGCTGTGGAGAGCGCGGAGACTGAGAATGCATTGAAAGATGGCGTTTCTAAGTTAAGCAATGTGCGCATCAGTGGCACGCTCAATAGCAAGGAGGGAATCTATACCAACGAGTTGTTCTTGGAGGATGGAAATAGCTCTGAGCAGACCTTTGACTACGCCTCTTTGAGCGATATTGTCAAGGTGAACTCTTGGATGAACGGTTGGGTTAAGTAGGAGATCTTACACAGCCATAAATCAACAAATTTCGGACATAACATATTATAAAATTAGTTGAGCCTGCTTAACAACAAAAACTTGTTAAGCAGGCTCTTTTATCACTTCGTTAGTCCAACGATATGTGAGCATAGGCTATTTATACCCTCTATTTTGATGTAGTCTTGGGTTTAGGTCGATGCTCTTCTGCGGAATTGGGAATACGGTGGTATATCCGCTCTTCTCTTCGGGCAACTGTGTGCGCTGGTCGTAGGAGTTGTGGTAAAGACCGAAACGCACCATATCCTGTCGTCGCCAGCCCTCCCATACTAACTCCAACAAACGCTCCTCCAATATGTTTTCGAGTGTAGCCTCACGATATGGCATACCTACTCTGTTACGAACCTCATTAAGTTCTGCCGAGCCATCCTCGCCATTACGTACCTTTGCCTCAGCTTTCATCAACATAGCATCGGCATAGCGGAACAAGACGATGTCGTTATCTGGTTGGCGACCGTCGGAATGAGAGGTTCTATCGACCTCATATTTTGCCATACGGGCTCCAGCGGTCTTAACATAGGGGCTTCCCGTAAGATTCAACTTCAACTCCAATGGGAAGTACTCTAACGGCTCTCCGTTATCCATCATTACGGGTTTGCCATCGACCTCCACAACACCTGCATAGAAGTTCTTCTCGAAGCGTGCATCCTCCTCGTCTGTGCCGTATCCGTAGGCTAATACGGTTGAGATATTGGCACTTGTACCATTCTCCGAAGATCCACCCAAGGCTCCGCCGTGGTTGTAGTGTCGTGAACGGAAGAGATACCAGAACTGTGCTGCATAGAGGTTCTTATCCAATGGTATAGTGAAGATATTTTCGTTGGAGTTTTCGTTGTGAACAGCGAAGTTATAGCTATAATCGCTCTCCAATACATAACCCACCTCAGCAAGTTTATCGCAATATTTGATACAGGTCTGCCAAGCATTAAGCCGCTCGCCATCGACGGTGAAAAATATCTCTTTACCGTTTTGAGGTACACCATCAGTCCAATTATCATCGCAATATATCTCGGCGTTGAGTGCCAATTTTGCCAAGAGGAAATGAGCAACAGGCCGAGTTACACGACCATAGTAGTTACCCATCTTATTGCTCCGCTCGTTGGGCAGTAGCTCGGCAACCTCCTGCAATTCATCAACGATAAACCAGAATACCTCACTGCGCTCGCTCTGCACGACCTCATCTTGCGGTTGCTCGTAGGATGTAACGATGGGCACTCTGCCATACATATCCATTATGTAGTAGTAGAACAGTGCTCTTATGGCTCGCACCTCCGCCTCGTAGGTCACCCTCTGCTCCTCGGTTAGGTAGTGGCTGTACTTATCGATGATATAGAGTGATTTATTTGCCAAGACAACCACTTTATAGAGGTATTTCCAAGTGTTATAGAGCGGTAAATCATTAGGACTCCACTTATGCTGATACATATTCTCCCACAGGCCTCCGTCGTACCAGTCACCACCACGGATTGGTATCATCGCCTCGTCGGTCGTGAGCGTGTTATAGTCGTAGACACCTCGGCAAGTACCCTGCAAGCCCTCACTATCGGCACAGCCTCCGATATAGTTGTAGAGCACCGCAACGGCATTTATATATATGTTGTTGGCACTGTTGTAGATGTCATCCTCGTAGAGTTGATCCCTGGGATCTTCGCTAAGGCAAGAGGTTGTCATCATCGCTACCAAGGCAGCTGCCAATATGGTGATATATCTTTTCATAGTCGTCGTTGGTTAGAATTGAACACTAAGACCTAAAGAGTAGGTGCGGAATAAAGGATAGGTGCGCTTGTCGTCGATACCCAATGTACCACTTACTACATAGCTGTTTATCATAGGTGTAAGACCACTATATCCTGTGATTGTCGCCAAATTGCTGATACTTGCCGAGAGGCGCAACGATTTTACCACCTTCGATTTCAATGGAATGTTGAAACCTATAGTCAAGTGCTCTATATTGACATAGTCGCCCTTCTCCAACCAATAATCCGAGATATTCTGATCTACGATATTCTTTTCGGGAGCTCCCTTCAACACATTGTAGTCGGGGAAGATGGACATATTGGTATAGGCCAATCCCGTACCGTTAAATATCTTATGACCGAATGCTCCATTTATCTGCACGGCAATATCGAAGAACTTATAACGGAAGCTGATATTTGAGCCGATTGTTACCTTTGGCGTTGCCTGACCTGCTATATATCTATCGCCACCATCGCTGAAATCTATCTCACCATCGCCGTCCAAATCCTCGATGTCATATCGGTAATTACCATTCTCATTTTTGGTTAAACCCTTGCAGTGTGGAAGATAGAAGACACCCAATGGCTGACCGACAATCTGATAGACCACATTGTTATTGCCACCATTCTGACCTGCGCCATACACCGAGCCAATCGGTGTAATATTGGGTGCTGTCATTCTCATTCCATTATACTCGCCACTTAGCGAGAGCAGTTTGTTCTTTTGGTAGGACATATTGAAGTTGATGTTCATCTCCATATCCTTACGCTGGATAGGTACTACCGAGATTCCAACCTCGACACCCTGGTTATACATAGAGCCAATGTTTGCCATCAGCTTATCAAAGGCAAAGGTAGGCACCGGAACATCGTACTCATAGAGCATATCCGTAGTCTTCGAGTAGTAGAACTCCGAGGTAAGCATCAATCGGTTATTCCACAATCCCAAGTCAAAGCCGATATTGAATGTTGAGCGAGTCTCCCATTTAAGATCAGGGTTGGTATTGCGAATACTACCCATTGTTACGGTAGGTGCTCCATTGACCGAAACTATGCCATTTTCCTTGACGGTATTCAGAGTTGTGTAGGATGTAATACCTCCAAGATTTCCCGACTGACCATATCCAGTGCGGAGTTTCAGCATCGTTACAAAATCGACATCCGTGAGGAAATCCTCCCTCTTCATATCCCAACTTAATGATACCGAGGGGAAGAAACCGAAGGTATGCTTGTCGCTTACCATCGAAGAGCCATCACCACGAATTGTTGCCGAAATGAAATATCTGTTTTTGTAGCTATAAGTTACGCTACCCATTATGGATGCAAGAGAGGGGTCTTCGTAACTACTACCTGTGGAGCCAAAAGGACGCGATGATGTTGCTCCGATATTGTTGTACGAGAAGTCGTTTGTCGTAATGCCCTTTGCCTGCATCCACAAGCCCGTTCTTATCTGTTTAAGATACTCCGCACCTACAACTGCTTTCAGTTGAGAATCGCCCCAAGTATTGTTGTATGAGAGTGCAATGTTGGTAAAGTAGTCTTCGCCCTTGAACTCGCCACGATAAACATTACCTTGCGCCCACACCCATGTAGGACAAAATTGTGCATTCCCGGTAGTTGAATATGAATAGGAGCCGAAAGCCGACAATATCAGATTATCAAGGATGCTGAATTTCAAACCAAGGTGAGTATTAAAATTCAACTCTTCCGAGTCATTCTTCTCATAGAGAAGTGCACCGGGGTGGTTTATGTGTGATGCAGCCGAGTTTTTGACCCAATTGCCATTAGCATCTACGCCAGCAGGATATGTCGGATTCTGCGCTGCTGCCGAGTAGAACAACATTCGTGTATCAAAGATATCGTGGACCTTTGACGAGTATCCATAAGCGCCAAAGTCGCCAACCAAACGACCGTCAAATGCCTTCTGTGTTGCATCGAGCTTAACAACCAAGTTGCGATAGTCGTTCACTTTGACAATGGTTTTGTTATCCATAAATCCAAACGAGGCTCTATAATTCGAGTTCTCTGAGCCACCACTAAATGCGAGGTGGTGTTGATGAATATAACCTGTTCGAGTGATTACATCGTGGAAGTTGGTGTTATAACCACCGTTATTGTATTCCAATCCAAGCGCCTTTGCTGTTGCGATATACTCTGGACCGTTGAGCATTTGAAGATGCTTAAACATCGACTCAACGCCATAATTGCCATCATAAGAGATCTGAAAACCTCGCCCCGTACCCTTCTTGGTCTTAATCTCAATTACACCCGATGCACCACGAGAACCATACATTGCCGTCTCTGTGGCATTCTTCAAAATGGTGAAACTCTCAATATCTGCGGGATAGATTGTAGATAGTGTTGCGATGTCGGATGTTACACCGTCAATAATTACCAACGGGTCGTTACCGCCCATAATAGATGTGGTACCACGCACACGGATACTATTCAGCATAGCAAGCCTATCTGCGCCGTTGGTGGTCACATTCACACCGGCAGCCTGACCGCTCAATACATCCAGAGCGTTATTTAGTGCTCCCTTTTTGATATTCTCGGGTCGGATGTGGTCTGAAGATTTAGCCACCGAAATGGAGTCTTGTTTCTCGCGGATATTTTGTACTTGTGCTTCAACTTTAGAAACACCGCATAATAGAGAAATTACGACAAGACACAGACAAATTCTTCCCATCTTGAATAGACAAATCTCTGTAGATTCCCCAAACCAGACGGTTAATCAATCTTATATGCGATGTACTGTAAAGAGAAAGATAGGGAATCTGTACTATTGCCTTTGCCTGCCCACTTAGCCATCTACATATCTTGTTCTGTTATATCTGAGACTCTGATAAATCAGACAAAGAACAGCGTAAATATCTATCTCTTTAGTACATAAAGCTTTCCAAGACCTTCTCGAATGTAGCCATTCGGTACATTGTTTCGCAAATATACACTTTATTTTGCACATTAAGAAATATTCGTACCTAAAATAGAGAGACTAGAAAAGCCCTATAATAAAACTCTACACATAGCCTTAGCTGTACACCATATCCACAGGCTATTTATATGCTCAAAACTTAATGTATTTACGAGAGAAAACTCCATTTTGTTTCTTTTGCATATGTCTTAAAGAGTGTTTTACACTACAAAGCTAACAAAATAATAACAACTTAACAAATTCTAAGGATGTTGAATGTTATATGTATACACAAAAAAAAGACATACCAATAGTATGTCAAATCTTCATAAATAATACACGACGGCTACTTTACCGTTCGCTGAATGTAGGATGTATAGTCCTTGAGGACGGGCTTATACTCTTCTTGTGCAATAAGCGATGAAGATATGATAAAGTCTGCCGATGAACGGTTAATTGCTGTGGGCACATTATAAAGCGTTGCCAAACGAAGTAAAGCCTTGACATCTACATCATGGGGCTGTGCAGACATTGGGTCCCAGAAGAACACCAATACATCAATTTCATTATTAGCAATCATTGCACCTAACTGTTGATCGCCACCCAACGGGCCAGACTTAAGCATAGTGATGTCGAATCGTGTATTCGAGGCATCTTTGCCTCTACGCTCCATTAGCGTCTCTGCTACAATACGCCCCGTTGTTCCAGTACAAATCAAACGGTGTGATAACAACTTCTCCCAATTCCAAGCGACCCACTCTGCTAGGTCATGCTTCATTGCGTCATGCGCAACAAGTGCTACTGTTAATCTCTTCTCCATAAAATTCATCTTTCTTTTCTATACTATTATCTCATTAATTATATACGAAAATAATACTATATTGTTTCATAAGAATTGCACTTGGGTTAATTTTTGTTAAATTAAAAAAAGACAAGACGGTATTTTGCTCGTCTTGTCTGTGAAAAATCTATTAATAATGCCTATTAACCCATCTTGCCTGTAAGGTAGGCCTTGGTGCGTTCGTCTGATGGGTTGGTGAACATCGTTTCGGTGTCACCATATTCAACGAGTTCGCCCAAGTACATAAACATCGACTTTGATGATATGCGTTTTGCCTGTCCCATATTGTGCGTCACGATAAGGATTGTAACCTCCTTCTGCAACTCCAATAGCAACTCCTCGATATGCTTTGTCGCAATGGGGTCGAGTGCAGATGTTGGCTCATCCATCAGAAGAACATCGGGCTTCATAGCCAAGGCACGGGCAATACACAGACGCTGTTGCTGACCTCCTGAGAGGAATGTTCCCTTCTTGTTCAGTACATCCTTGACCTCATCCCAAAGGGCAACGCTACGTAAGCAACGCTCAACGGTAGCATCTTTCTCTGCCTTGGAGAGCTTGATTCCGTTCAATGCAAATCCCGACAAAACATTGTCGTAGATGCTCATCGTTGGGAAGGGTGCAGGGCGTTGGAAGACCATACCTATACGGCGGCGAACATCGATAGGCTCCATTGATAGGATATTCTCACCGTTAAGCAAAATCTCGCCATCAACACGAATGTTCTGATAGAGATTGTGCATAAGATTCACGGCACGCAAAAGTGTCGATTTACCACAGCCCGAAGGTCCCATAATCGCCGTGATAGTATTTTGCTCAATGGCTGCCGATACATATTTCACAGCCATAGTTTGCTTGGTATATGATACGCAAGTCTTCTTAAACTCCAATATAGGTTTTACTGATTCCATTTCTTTGCAAGATATTTAGCTGTAAGATTCAATGTGAGAACGAATAACAGGAGGAAAAGCGATGCTCCCCAAATAAGCTCTTGTAGGTTGGGGTCGTTGAAGAACTCCCAGATAAGCAGAGGTACTGCCGAGATAGGCTTGTCGATAGAGAAGCGTATAAGCGAGCAACCAAGCGCTGTAAACATCAGCGGTGCAGTCTCGCCAATCACTCGTGAGATAGCGAGCAATACACCCGTAAAGATACCACCGAAAGCTGCGGGCAACTGCACTTTCATCATCACACGAGCCTTGTTACCACCCAATGCCAATCCTGCCTCTTTGAGCGATGCAGGGAGAATTTTAAGCGTCTCTTCGGTCGAGCGAATAATAAGCGGAAGCATCATAATACAGAGAGCCACACTACCTGCGATTGCCGAATAACCCTTCATTGGAACAACAACCCAAATGTAGGTAATGATACCGACAATCACCGATGGCGTACCCTGCAAAAGGTCAGTCAAATAGCTTACTATCTGCGCAAAGCGATTTTTGCTATTCTCTGCCAAGAATGCACCGCACAAGATACCCACAGGCACAGCAACAACAACCGCCATACCGAGCATTATCATTGTGCCGACAATACCATTTGCAATACCACCAGGGATAGGCTCACCCGCCTCGATAGCCTTCATTGCCTTATATGCCGTAGGTGTAGGCTCGGTAAAGAACGACCACGAGAGCTGGTCGTAACCACGTAACAGCACCTCTCCCAATATGGCAAGTAGCGGTACGGCCGTAAGGGCAGCAAGAAGGCATACGCCCCATAGCATAAGCTTGTCCTTTGCTAAGCGATTTTTTAATCTTAATCTATTCATACTACGCTATTCTTGCTCGTTTAATCATCATCTTACCCACCATATTGATTGCTGCGGTTATCAAAAAGAGAATCAGACCGATAGCAATAAGCGATGAGAGTCGCAAATCGTCAGCCTCGCCAAATTGGTTAGCGATGATTGATGCCATAGAGTTTCCCGTTGAGGTGATTGAATCTGGAATGTTGTTCGTGTTGCCGATAAGCATCGTCACGGTCATCGTCTCGCCCAATGCACGACCAATAGCCAAGATATACGATGAGAAGATACCCGAGCCAGCAACGGGGAATACCACCTTGCGGATAACTTCGGCTCGTGTTGCTCCAAGGCTATATGCACCCTCTTTTAGGTCGTTTGGTACCATCTTGATAAACTCGGCACTGAGTGATGCTGCATAGGGGATAATCATAATTGCCAAGACAAGCGAGGCGGTGAGTACGCCAGAGCCTTGTGGCGAGATATTGAGAGCCATAATGATTGGTCGCAAGGTGTAGAAGCCCCATAGACCATAAATGATTGAGGGGATACCCGCCAATAGGTCGGTTACGGTACTCAACACAGCAGCCACCTTTGTTCCCTTGAAATACTCGCCTACGAACAATGCAACGGGTAGAGAAAAGGGGATGCAAAAGATAAGAGCCAAAAGGGTTGTCATCAGCGTACCCGTGATGAATGGCAATGCTCCATACTGCTCTGCACCCTCGGTATAGCTCCACTCCGACGAGGTAAGAAACTTAAAGAATCCAAAGTGCTCGAATGCCTCATAAGCGTCAGTGACGAGGGCGTAAACCACACCCCCGCACACTATCGGCATTATCAATGCAGCTGCGAACAATAGGATTTTATATAGTCTGTCGTTCATAGCTATCTGTTATTGCAATATTGCCACACCGTCATAAGTCACGGTTTTTAAGTTAGTCATACTCAACTCCTTTGCCTTGGCGGGAAGTGGAGCATAGTGCACCTCCGAGGTAATGTTCTGTGCCTCATCAGAGAGAATATACTTCAACAAGTCGAGTGTTGCTAAGGCTTGTTCTTTGCTACGGTCAGAGTAGTTCTGCTCCTTGTAGATAATCATCCAGGTGAATGTTGATATAGGATAAGCACCCTTAGCATCGGCATTGGTGATTGAGCAACGAGTATCAGTGGGGATTACACCAGAAGCTGCTGCTGAGATAGAAGCTGCGTTAGGTTCTACAATCTCGCCACGCTGATTCTTAATCTTTGCATATGGAATCTTCTGTGCAAAGGCATACTCCGAGCCTACATAGCCGATTGAGTTCTTGGTCTGCTTGATTACGCCAGCTACGCCAGGATTTCCCTTTGCCGCCTGACCCGAAGGAAAGTTCACCGACTTGCCAGCACCAAACTTCTCCTTCCACATAGGGCTCACCTTTGTCAGGTAATCGGTAAAGACGAATGTCGTACCCGAGCCATCAGAGCGGAATACTGGAATGATAGACTCATTAGGGAGTTTTACATCGGGATTGAGAGCAGCAAGACGCTCATCGTTCCACATTTTGATATTGCCAGCAAAGATGTCGGCGATAATCTCACCCGATAGTTTGAGTTCCTTAACACCGTCGAGGTTGTAAGCCAACACTACTGCACCCATACAGGTTGGGATGTGTACCACGGGAGCCATCTCTGCCATCTCCTTATCCGAGAGGAAGGCATCGCTACCAGCGAAATCGACAATCTTATCACGCAAGTTGCGAACACCACCACCCGAGCCGATACCACCATACGCAACGACATCTCCATTTACCTCGGCAAATTTTTCAAAGACAACATTGTAGAAAGGGAGAGGGAATGTTGCACCAGCACCCGAGAGCTCCTGAGCCTCACGGCTACCATTTGTTGCATTACCGCCGCATGATACCATTGTAAGAGCTGCGACCATTGTCACGACTGACTTAAAAATCTTTTTCATATATTTCTCTTTAATGATTTCACCGCAAAAGTATCGGGATAATATTTCATAAATATTTCAAAAAAGTTAGGCTTTGGTTAAATGCTGATCTACAAGAAAATATTACATTTTTATTAAATCTCGACTGCACCGGTAACAGTGTGAAATATTATATGTAATTTTGTAGCACAAATATGATTTACAATATATGGCCGTTGAACGAATTTTGATTGTAGATGACGAGGAGACTCTATGTGAGGTCCTAAAACTCAATCTTGAAAATGAGGGCTATGATGTTGATATAGCTCTTAGTGCAGAGGAGGCTTTGACCTACAACCTGCAAACATATTCATTAATATTGTTGGATATAATGATGGGAGATATAAGCGGCATTAAAATGGCAAAGATGCTGAAGGCAGATATCTCCACTGCCGATATTCCCATTATCTTCTGTACAGCCCGTGATACTGAGGACGATATGGTTATGGGACTGAATATTGGTGCAGATGATTATATTATGAAGCCCTACACTATCCGCAATGTAATAGCTCGCGTGAAGAGTGTCCTTCGCAGAACAAGTGGTCAGAAGATTTGCGCTACACCTACCGAAAAAACGAACACGCTTCAAGTGGAGGGACTGCAACTCGATTTAGAATTTAAGCGTTGTACCGTCGATGGGCAGGAGGTGAGGCTCGCTCGAAAAGAGTTTGAATTGTTAGTCTACCTTGTTTCTCATAGAGGAAAGATACTCTCGCGAGAGCAGATACTGAGCCATGTATGGAGCGATGAAGTGGTCGTGTTGGACCGTACTATTGATGTAAATATTACGCGCGTGCGTTCAAAGATTGGTGCTTACGGCTCGTATATTGTAACCCGTTCAGGATTTGGATATGGCTTCCGAGACTAAAATATCATATCATAAGCGACTCTTTTTACAACTGATAGTCTTCTCGTGGACAATGGTCCTCTGTTTTGTCGGATTTCAATATATACGAGAAAAAGAGTATAAGTCGGAATTTCTAAATGCACAACTGCAGCAGTATAATCGTCATCTGCTTACCACAGTTGAAGATGGAGAGCCTTTTGAAGAGTATATTGCGACACACGACAAGCCTTTCGATGAGTTACGAATATCAATAATCACGCTTTCGGGTGCTGTTGTTTACGACAATACCATATCGCTCGACTCGCTTGATAATCACCGAGGTAGACCAGAGATAGCCGATGCCTTGACCAAAGGCGCAGGCTATAATATCAGTAGACAATCGACAAGTGATGGCCGCGAATATTTCTACTCTGCAACACGAGGTGAACGAGCAATCGTACGCACGGCAATTCCCTATTCCGGCACCTTGCAAGACCTGCTTGAAGCGGACTGGTCGTTCCTTGTTGTGATGATATCAATCACACTTGTGATGAGCATTGTGGCATACTTTACCACTCGCAAACTTGGCAAGGATATCGAGCGTGTCAATCGATACGAAGCAGAACAAGAACGAACCCGCCTTAAACGACAACTGACAAATAACATTAACCACGAGTTGAAAACCCCCGTAGCATCCATTCAAATATGCCTTGAAACACTGCTATCGGGTATTAGCCTTAGCGAAGAGAAGCGTCAGGGACTTATCGAGAGATGCTATGCCCATAACGATCGCCTTCGAAGACTGCTTAATGACGTCTCACTCATTACCCGAATGGAGGATGGCAGTGCCTTGATTGGCAAAGAGAGAGTTGTAATAAACGATATAATTGATGAGGTAGCTAAGGAGTTGGAGATGCTGCCCGAAGATGAACGCCTGATGCTCCATAGCGATTTTAATGACGAGGTTGTCATTGATGGCAATCCATCGTTGATTGGCTCCATTTTCCGCAACCTAACCGAGAATGCCATTGCCTATTCCGAGGGTAGAAACATCTATATATCGCTACTTGAAAACAATGAGAAGTTGTGCCGCATCCGCTTTGAGGATGATGGCAAGGGTGTTGAGCAGAAACACCTATCACACCTCTTCGAGCGCTTCTATCGTGTGGATAAGGGTCGCTCCCGCCAAAAGGGTGGTACAGGTCTCGGGCTTGCCATTGTAAAACACGCAGTCCAATTCCACGGCGGCTTAATAGAAGCAACCAATAGAACTGGTTGTGGTCTTCGATTTGAATTTACTCTGCATAAGTAAATATAAACAAGTTTTTAGTTAAATGACAATGGCGACTGCTCAAATGAGTAGTCGCCATTGCTTTTATTTCTTGTCTATTTGTATGTATTCGGAGTACTTGATATCGACATAAGGATTGTCGCTTGATATGGTCTGGTGGATTGCCTTAACCTTCTTCCAAAAGAGACATTTACGCTTGTATTCGACCCATACGGTCTGTTGTAGAGTAACAGGCAATCGGATATCACCTTTGAGACTATCGTTATCAATAACTGCATCAAGTTGGATATGTGGTGAAACCATCTCGACCTTCTGCTGAACTACTTGTACTGTATCTCGAATAAATACAGTATCTCGGATTATAGCATTGATGGGTGCAGCCACCTCCAACTGATGTTTTGCAGCAGCTTGAAGGTTTTTGATTTTGACTCCCATCTGACGAATCTTCTCTGCATCAGCAGCACGAAATCGCTCATACTCATCAATGGTTAATCGCAATGCTTTTACATCGACTGCCATCGTTGTGGAGTCAATCTGCATACGCTCGATATTCGATAGCAGAGCAGTGTTATTCTGTTTGTAACGGTCTCGCTCATCGGATAGCCGAGCGGAGTGTTTGTACTGCAAGAATACAACTCCTCCAAGCAGGAGGATTATTGCCAATAGGATTTGTGAAAACTTACTCATAACTTATAGAATTTTCGGGAATAAACCATAGATACTCGCCTAAGTAAGGCTCTTCGAGCAACACCAAAGCACCACGATTCCTCGTGCGATCTTCTGCGAGAACCTCCACGACGAGGCCACGACAACCAACAAGGTCATCGAGCCTCATCGCAGTGAGCTCCTTGGAAGGAATTACTGTAATATGTGCGTTATTCACCATTGCTATTTACCACATACTGCGTTGTGTTCCAAGAGTGCACGAAGGTCTTCACGAATCTCGTGCAGGTCGTTCTGTATAGAGGCGAACTGGGTGATAGTAGCCTCGAAAACTGCCTTGTCGAGTTTGATGGCATCAATACGCTCGTACTGATCCTTAATCTTCGTGTCGAGCACTTCGCATTTGTTGAGTAACTCCTCAATCTGGCGGGTGTTGTTCAGGTGCTGGATGTACATCGTCAGCACGAAAGTCAGCACTACGGTAATGACCTTAAAGTGCTTAAGTACAAATTCTTTAAGCTGTTCCATTGTTTATTCCATTAGTAGTGAAAATGCTTCTCTAATTGCTCGGAGCAGGGCCTCTGCCGCCTCGCTGTTCCAGAACCCGAAGATGACAAGTGCTATCATTATCACGAAGTAGGTCCACCACGCAATATCCTTTCGGGTTACCTTGCTTTTACTCTTCCTCTTTTTGCTCATCTTTAGGAGGGTTAGTCGGGACTATCACATTGAATATCACATTGCCATCAGCACCCTCGATACGCAGTCTATTCTCCTCCTTATGCTTGATGGGGAAAATATCCATCAGAGCCTTTGCTGCATTGACCGAAACTGCACGGAGCGGAGCCGGTGAAAGAGGCACACCAAAACGGTCTGTATAGTCCGATGAGGCTGTCTCATCCATTACAGATTTGAGTGTTTCTGCCACTTGAAGTTTCACTGCCATAGTCTCCATCTCAAAGCGGTCCGATGACAATAGCTCCTTGATATGAGCCAATATGTGAGGCCTGCGTAGCATACGATTTACTGCTGCAGAGGGGTATTTGGTAGCATCTTCGCCAAACACCTCCTTGAAGCACTTAGCCGGTCGTCCCGCATACATTGCTCCTCCATTCACATAGAGATCACAGAACTGCAACTCCTGCTCAGTGAGTGGCTTCTCCTCAGGGTTATTCTGTATGTTATCATTTAGTTCCGACATATCTTTTTCTCTTTTATTTAAGAGTAGGTGTTTTTGCTTCGGGAGGTTTAGCAAATGGTTTATTTTCTCGAATTAATTGATCCATCAGTGCCTCATAGAAGACATCGGCCAGAGCATTGGCGCACGCCTCGGCATCGGCCAGCGAGTTGATGAGTCGCATATTGAACTTGATTTCGAGGTCGTAGCCCGAAATCACAGCCATCAGTTCATTGCCGTCGTACCCTAATGCTCCATACATCATTCGGTCAGCAGTGCGAAATGTAATGGTCTCGGGCACTTCCTCCGGGAGTCTGTTTTCCTGTGTCATATTTTGAAATGTTTTCTTGTTTTATCTCGTTGCCCAGTTGTCATCGTCGCTCCCTCGTTGTTTCTCAAGCGTGAGGTATAGACGCCCAGCACATCGAGTGTTGCTGTAACATCGGCTGCTGCATCGTGAGCATCGTCGAGGTCTACGCCTAATTGCGAAGCAACAATCTCCAATTTGTATGATGTTACCTCCTTGTCGGCTGCGAAAGCTAATCGACCTATAAGAATCGTATCGATATAGTGAGGCTGAAAGTGTCCGTAGTAATCTGTTGTTCCTGCAAAGGTCTTCTCAAACTCCTCCATAAGTCCGGCATAGTTCATCATCTGCTGCAAAAAGCCGATATCGAACTGAATATTCTGCCCAATAAGAAAGGGCTTACACTGCTTACCGACAGATATGGTATTCCGTTTGGCAAAGGCTATGATTTCAGCTGCAACCTGCTTGATGTTAACTCCTTGTTTGCGCAACATATCCATTGTTATAGCCGAATAATCCAATGCCTTATCCTCATAGAGCATGGGGGTGTTCTCTTCCTTCTCCAATTCTCGTCGAGTCTTAAGCACTTTCTTTACGCTCAACCCATCAAATTTCCTGGTATAGGGATAGATGTAAGCCTGATACTGGTCAATCACCTGCCAAGAGTCGAGCCTTACCGCTTGTACTGCTATCTGGGTGCAGGCACAAGTCTGCGGATCAAGACCACCTGTCTCAAAGTCGAGTCCGATGCCTACATATATTTTTTGTTCTGTCTTTGGAGCCATATTACTGAATGAATAGAAGTGAATTATGATATGACTGCAATGTGTTACAGCCCGAATAATGGCTATATCGTATCATCGCAGTGAGAATAATTATCTTTCCACTAATTTGTGTAAGTTCCGATTTGTGTGATTTGTAAAACTCATCCCACAGCACACATTCCACGGTTTGACCATTTTGAGAAAGCAATAACTTGGCAAATCGTTTGCTCATCCCAGTTTCCTGGTCTTTATAGCTATGTTCAGAGTATTCCGATACGGTAGCACATATAGCTGCACGACGCTTTTCATTTTCTCTCCGTAACACATCTGCAAGTAGAATGTATGAGGCTTTACCCTTAACCGATGCTCTGTCAGGGGAGTTGTCGAATATGCGACGATAGTCTATCATTCCGATACCCGAGACAGCAATCTGCTGCTGAGACCAGTAGTAATGCTTATCACGAAGTTCTGCCGGCGCATCACTATCTGTCAACTCAAGTCTTAATGCAGCAGCAGCTCTTTTAAGTATAGAATATCGTTCAGTTACAGACTTGACATTTTCAACTCTATCGAAGCATCCTGCTAAAATCATATTTTTCAAGTGCCTTGTATTTACTGGAACTCGGTTATTATCTGTCGAATCTATCGTATCCCAATGCCTTGCACGAAAACCCTTCAACTTCCGATAAAAGATGCGTTCAATAAAGTCTTCAACACCTCTGAAATCACCGCGTAAACGCTCTTTAACGATATACTCTGCCGTCCTAATGCCTACGAACTTAATTCTACTAAGTGACCAATAAATCTCATTTGTCTTGTAGTCCGTAAAGAACTCCACCGTAGAGTGATTGATGTCGGGAGGAACAATCTTCGCCACCGAGCATCGCTCCATCTCCGACATAAGCGCCGGCATCTCCTTATCATCTGCCCATTGCAATGCCACGGTATAGAATGCTGTCGGATAGTTCGCCTTGAGCCACGCTCCGCAGAAGGCTGTAAGGGCGTATGCTGCGGCGTGAGAGCGGTTGAAGGAGTATTTACCTGCAGTCTCTATCTTACCCCATATCTCCTCGGCCTCATAAGGTGGACAACCATTCTTTATAGCACCCGCAATGAAGTCGTTTTTGAGCGAGGCCATAAGGTCGGCTTTCTTCTTACCGATAGCCTTACGAAGATAGTCGGTCTTGCCGAGGTCAAAGCCGCCGAGCGTATGAGCCACCGACATAAACTGCTCCTGATAGACCATAATGCCGTAGGTGTTCTTCGTTGCCTCATAACATCCGAAGTTATAGACCGGAGCCACATCACCTCGGCGGTAACGAACATAGTCATCGGTTGCCCCGATATCGAGTGTAGCAGGTCGAAAGAGAGCATTTATGGCAATCAGATCCTCTATGCAGTTGGGCTGCACATCCTGAATAAAGCGTGTGATGCCCGGTGAGGAGAACTGAAAGACATTCTGGGTATTGCCCTCCGAGAGTATCCGATAGGTCTTCTCATCATCGAGCATCTCGCTTGTTATCATCTCTATGGTCAGCTGCTGATTGTAATGCTCATTTACGAGGTTTATGGTGGCACTGAGTTTTGCCAACTCCTTTGTTGCCAGCACATCCTCTTTAAGCAGTCCAATCTCATCGACAGAGTAACCATCAAACTCCGATACCAACGCTCCGTCCATCTTGCGTATAGGCAGAAAGTCAAAGCAATCTGCCTCCTTACCATCACGCTTTTCGGGGGTAACGATAATTGCAGAGGCGTGCACAGATGCCGCCTTTGGTTGACCGAGCAATACTCGTACATCCTCAATCACTTCGGGATAGGTCTGTATAAAGTCGTAGACCTTACGATTGGTAACGGCTATCTTGAATAGTCCCGTCCAGTCGGCACCATCATCGAGCATCGCCGTTATGTAGTTTACCGTACCGTGTGGCACACGGTGTACTCGCGCCACATCTTTGAGTGCCGCTTTGAGTTTTAGCGTAGTAAATGTTCCTGCCGAGAACACACGCTGACGACCTCCGACATTGTATCGTTGTTCAAGGTAGTCCTTCATCTCCTGACGGCGGTCCGATGCATAATCGACATCGATATCAGGAAGTGAGGCGTGCCCACCCTCGACAAGTCCCTTATCCACAAACGAGTCAATCACCTTCATCGGGGCTGTTGCTCGTCTTCGTTTTACTCTTGTTACTATCATCTGAAATACTTTTTATGTCGCACAATGCAACTCACGGTCTGGTGCGATACACCATACTCAATCGCCAATTCCAACTGCGTCACGCCACCTGCATAGTAGCGTTCGCGTATTCGCTCTGCCTGTGCGTTGGTTAGTTTTGCATTACGGCTCTTCTCGCCATAGTCGTTTTTGAGGTCATTAGCTATGGCGTGCTCCATATTGCGCTGATGAGTACACATCTCAAGGTTCTCCACAGCATTATTGTAGCGATTGCCATCTATGTGGTTCACCTCCAACTCGGGATCCCAGTCATCGAGGAAATGTGCTGCCACAATGCGGTGCACGGAGAACTTCTCCCCGTTGCCGTTCTTGTATAATCTCACGCAATCATAGAGCGAGGTCTTGCCACACCAATGCGTTAGTATGCGCTCGGGCTGCGTGCGTGTAATGCCGCCCGAAGTAACCTCCCTTTCAAGGCTCTTGATACGACCTTTGTTACTGACTTGATAACACCCTTCATAGTTTTCAATGTCCACCCAGATCTCCTGGGTTGTGCTCATCTGTTATTCGCTTTAATGCGGTTTGAAATATGTCTCTCTGAATCTCGACTCCGATAAATCGGCGTCCTGTATTTCGACAGGCAATGGCGGTACTGCCACTACCCATAGCGAAGTCGATCACCAAATCGCCCTCGTTGGTGTAGGTGCGGATAAGGTACTCAAGCAGTGCCACAGGCTTCTGTGCTGCGTGCAGACACGATGTC
Source organism: Alistipes sp. (assembly GCA_017631275.1). Classification (GTDB taxonomy): domain Bacteria; phylum Bacteroidota; class Bacteroidia; order Bacteroidales; family Rikenellaceae; genus Alistipes. The sequence goes on along the minus strand of JAGBTQ010000001.1, from coordinate 16,662 downwards.
TGCTTATCGGTCTTGAACTTGATGACACTGCGTGGATAGCGCTCTGTGGAGATATAGTCCCGATAGTTGTCGTGCTTATGGTATATCTCCCCGGCGTTACACTTACGCTGGTGTGCCGCCATAACAACCTTGCGTTTATGACCATCGGTCTTTATGGGGTTGTATATTGGCAGTCTGTCGTAGAATACGAGTATATCTTCGTGGGCCTTCATTGGCATACGCTTGGCATTGAGAAAGCCCGTAGGCTGTGTCTTCTCCCACACCCACGAGTAGCGTAGTTGCTTGAGGTTTGAAGCTCCAAGCACGCTGGTAAATGGCTGCTGACAAAAGAGCAGAATGGGTGTCAATGGCATCGTAACGCCACGAAGCACCTGCCACATCTTCGTTATATCTATGGGCGAATCCCAACGGCAGTGAGTAGTGCCGTAAGGAGGGTCTGTGAGAATCATATCTGCCTTGATACCTTGCTCGGCAAGCATAGGAAGCACATCGAGGGCATCGCCTTGGTAGAGGTCGCAGCCGTTATATGGGCTCAGAAGTTCGTAGTTGTTCATTGGCTATCTCCTTTAAGTTCCACAAGCAATCTCGGCGGTCTAATAGGATGTCATCGCCACAACTCAATTTATCCGCTGTAATAGTCATCTCCTTGCCATCACGCTCAATGCGTAACTTGGCTTCGGGATACAGCATATATATCGTATTTTCAATCTCAACCTCTATGTACTCCACACCTCGCTGTATGGGTATATCCGGAGCAAGGACAGTCAGTTTATCTTTCCAACTAAGTCCACATCGCTCCGGGACAAGGAAACGGGAGAAGATTAGGTCATACTTTATCGGGTCGATAGAGGTAATCCCCAGTAGGTATGATACGAGCGAGCCTCCTGCCGAGCCACGACCGATACCCGTTGCAATGCCTCGGCGTTTTGCCTCACGCACCATATCCCACTGCACAAGGAAGTAATCCACATTGTCAGTCGATTCAATGATATACACTTCCTCATCTAATCGCTCTCTGTAAACTTGGTGCTTCGTCTCCGAGATCTTCTCCGCAAGCCCCTCATCGAGCAGGCGAAGAAACATCGTGCGTCTATCGCCATAGCGTTCCTGTTCCTCGGGACGCATCATATATTCGGGCATAAACATCTTACCCGTCTCAAAGGCGGCCTCGGCACGCTCGGCAATATCCACCGTATGTCGGCACATCCTCTCGAAGAGTCTGTCAAAGTCCCACCTATCAGAGAATAGAGGTCGCAGAGTGTTGTAATGCTCATCTACACTTTTGAAGTATTGCTCCTCGCTCTGTTCGTGGGCAGCACCCGTAGCAATCTTGTTAAGCACGATCTTCGACTTCGCATCATCACGGTCTATGTAGTAACTGTCTGCTAAAAGAATAGGCTCTACGGTAAACGAATCGTTTACTGTATCGTAACAATTATCGAAGTAGTGTTTCAGTGCGGCTAACTTCTCACGGTCTATACGGTCAGCTTTATACTCATTGCCATCGACCTGATAGTAGACGGCATCAAACCGCTCCTTCATTCGCTCGACATGGCGAGGATTCTCCGTCATCCAATACGCCGAGCGGGTGGCGAAGACTATGGCACACCCCTCAGCATAGAGAAATAGCCTCGAGTACTCGATGACGCCATCTTCGGAGTTAACCATTACTTCTCGTTGAATATTGAGCAGGTTATGCAGCCCCTTGTTGCTGAGAGCGTATATCTTTATCTCGACCTTTGTTTCGTTATGCAGCATTGTAAGAGTATAGCCAAACACGGGTTTAAGCCCTGCCTTCGCACACTCCTTTTGCAGGTTGAGCGTGGCGGCCATTGTGTTGCGGTCACAAATGCCCACTGCTGTATGCCCAAGCCACTTTGCCTTACGACATAGACCATCTATCGAACCCGATGCGTTAAGCAGCTCAAAAGGCGTATGGACACCGAGATTGACAAACGGGATATTATGTTTCGGAGACGTTGGCTTGCCTATATGCTTTAGGATATTGAAGCGAAACTCTTCTCGCAGATCATAGTAATACCAGTTGTTGCCAAATGGGAACGCCACATAGAAGATTCCCTCGTCCTGCAACTCCTGTGGGTTTCCCATAAGGTTGAACCTTACTTCTCCATCTTTGCTCTTGAAGATGGATTCCACTCCCGACAGGTCAGCAAGAAACATCTTGCCAAAGTTCGGGATTTCCACGACCTCATTGTCAATGGTGGTGTAGTCTATATTTTGGGCATCGAGCCACTGAATTATTTCCTGCATCATAACTCTTGAACCTTTCGTAGTTTGAAGTTTGAGGGAGATTGAAGGCGTTGAGCAAAGATGTCGAATATCTCTTCCACGCTCATTTCGTCCCAGTCCTTATGGGCATCTGCGATGTTGGCCACAAAGACATTGAAGTACTTGGCGAGTCTGCTGGCGGCCTTCTTGACAGGCTCGACAGCATCACCATCGTAGCCGACAATCACCGTCTGAACTCGCTTGCATTGGAGTTTATAGACCTGGACATCGGAGATCTTCTTTCCGAAAGTTGCTACAACAGCTACTCTGGGATTATCGTAGAGTTCCAGCTTACGGGTCAGGGCTATAACATCAAAGATGCCCTCCACGAGGATAACCGTATCGGTCTCGCCCTCGTGAATAGCATCGTAGTTATATAGTAGTTTGGAGAAGTCGTTATTGACAGAGTTGCGATAACGCAGTATCTTGAAGCCGCCATTGTACTTGACCTTGCGGTTATGTGCATCGATATCGCTCTTTGACCAGGTATGACGGCCCACGAAGCCCACATTTTCCCCGTTGTCAATGATGGGAAATATCACATAATCCTCAAAGCGAGGATTGAGACGATTGGTTACGCCCACTGGGAAATAGTCGTAGTCATCATAGGTGAAACCACGCTCTTTGAGGTATTGGTGGCTGAATGTACGCTTGTAGAAGTCCGGCAACTCGGTTATGGTCAACATATCGTCAATCTCCTCCGGCTCCACACCCAAAACAAACTGCAAGGGGGCAGTAATATCTGCCGTAGGAGTAACCATCAGGTCCATACGACCTATGGCTTCCAGGAGTTGTCCGAGAGTGCGCGTAGACTTGCCACACGAGAAGCAGTGAGCCATAAAGGGCTCACGGCGAGCAGTCTCCGGACCAATGTAGATACCGAACTTACCGCCCGACTTGCCACAGAAGGGGCAACGCGGCACGATAAGGTTCTTACCCGTACCGTCACGCTTTGCGCCCGTCTCGCGTGCTATCTCCTGCACCAAATGCTGATATTCCTTAGTTGATAAATCCATATACTTAGGAATAGTCGAAGTGCAGGAGCTAAAGTTTATAAAGTGAGCAAAAAATTATTCCATCATCAAACTATCTGTTCGCTGGCTATCGTAGAATACCTCATTATCATAGTCAGTTGCAATCTTAATTGTTGCTCCTTTCTTGAAGAATCGACTCTTGGCGATATGCAATCGCATCACATTCTCCTTACGCTCGGCAGAGGATTGATTCAGCGAGATAAGATGAGTACAAGGTCGTGCAAGGCCCTTTGCCTCTGAGCAGTTATACTCGGTCAGCACATTACTCTCGTTATTTAGCCAATCTCTATCCTCAATGGTAGATTGATATGTCACAACCATCCACACCTTCTCGTCCGCAGCAAGGTCTTTAAGGTCATTGGCTACGGCTATACGCTTTGCTCTCTCGTGTTCGGCTCCCCAGTTTCTGCGCGTAGCATCTGTAAGCAAATCCATAGAGTCGATAATGACTATATCGGGACTATGTCCTTCCAACTTGCGGTACTCAGATATTCCGTTCTTGATATCGAGGGTTGATATCTGAGCATTGAATCGAGGATAACTTCTGACCACAATACTACCACCATAAGATTCTATCATCTTCTGGTAGTGTTTCATCTCGGCATCATGAATCTTACCCTTTTCATAGTAGTAGGCATTCTTCGATATAAGTCCACCTGAATATGCATTCAAAGCCTCCTCCTCGGAGCCCTCTAACTGGAAGTGAAGCACATTGAGGTTATCATCGATATTAGCGCGGACACCAATCCATTTTGCGATATGCGATTTACCCACACCTGTTGATGCGAGAAAGCAGGTAAGCTGGCCACGCAGGTTACGACCACCATTCAGAGCATCTAAAAACGGAATATAGAAGCGAACAACTTTTGCAATACCAGACTGCTCCTCTTCGATTTCTCTACGCTTGTTAGCCTCATATCGTTCTATGAATGTCTCGGCAACATTCACAAATGAGGTACTCTTAAGCGTAAACCCCGCAACCCACTCAGCATACTTACGAAGCACATCTTCAGCCTTCTCCTGCTGATTGTCATTATATAGTTTTCCAACCTCTGCATATACCTTTTGTAGACGAACTCCCTTGATATATGATTCCAGCATATCGGTCATCACCTCAATGCTCTGGCCTTCATCATATTCTCGGAAGGTATCAATAAGTTCCAATGCATCTACATCATCGTGGAATGTCTGCGAAAGTATTGCATAAGAAGGGGTATGCTTATAGGTATGATAGTGCGATGCGATCACCTTCTGAATACGCTGAAACGACTGGTCAGGCAGGTACTCGCTACGCATATGCTGTGACACGATTGCGCATAACTGATCCTGCCTGAGTGCTGTCGCATACAGTTCGTAGAGAAATTCGGTACTCAGTGGTGATATATTATTATCCATTACTCTTTCTGTTGTTTTCGCCACGCCTCGCAGCGTATTCTATATAGCTCATGGTGAACATGTGCGGTGCGTTTCTCGCATAGCGGAGCATTTGTACACATCTGACAAACAGGTGAAAACGGAGTCCACATCAATGTGGATGTTCCACATATCAGATATCCCAATTCATTAGACATCCATCTGCGTTTAGTGTGTTCCTCATATTCAGGATAGATAAATATGGCTAGCGGATGTTTACTACAATCCTCGATCATCGACACATATTTGCTCCGAGAGGCACCAAAACTACTTAGCCACTTATCATCGTGTGCTCTCATTCGAGTGCTATAATTCATATAGCGGCTTATGGCTTTGTCGCCAAAAGAGTGAGTTATATTCCAACGAAATCTATATTTCCTATCGTAATCAGACATAGAACTGACTTGGCAAACACAGAAGTCTACCAACCTATTATAACTGATACTGAACGATAAAGAGAGCTTATCAAAACAACTTTCGAGCTGTCTATCTACACTTCCTCCTTCGGGAAACCTAAAATCCTCCCATAGCGTATCTTTCACCAACTTGGTAAACACACGCTTGCACCCTTCAATCCACTCTTTTTTCTCCATCTCTTGTAAGTAATTTTCTTAGTTGTGCCTTTGCCAAAAACAATCGACTCTTTACCGTTTCGACATTCTTTGTTTGGAGTGTTCCATTCTGGTAGGTAATCTCCATTATCTCGCTGATTTTGTAGCCTGCTTGCTGCAGCAGGAAAGCCTCTCGGTAGATAGGTTTTATTTGGTCGAGCGCCCAGAGAATCTCGTCGCTGTAGTAGTCCTTATAGTTATTCATACCCATACAGTTTGCCGAAGGGCTGCACTCATCCAACAATGTGGAGCGCAACTCTTTAACATCGACACTATCGTCTGGTGGAGTACGGGTTTTATTACGCTTATTGAGGTCAGCTACAAGGCGTTTTGTCACTGCATATATCCAGGTTTTCACCGGTCTTGCAGGGTCGTAGCTGTCCATATACTTGTAGAAGTTCACCAATGCCTCGACATAGTTGTCTTCTATATCTTCCTGATTGTATGTGTACTTGATACAGATGCTGTACACCAGATTTTTATGCGGCATCACATACTTTTGCAGTAGTTGAGCGCGTCTTTTGGCGGACTCATCATCGGGGATTGCCGCCGTTCTTTTTAACACATCTTTCTTGTCCACTCTTCTAACTGAAAAGGGGTTCAACTCAATCTGAAATGTCCTAATCTGTCAGCTTCGAAGAGCGTCAATTAAAAAAATGGGCGGCTTATCACCGCCCGAATCTATGCGGTCATTTTATAATCTGTGTTTGCGTATGTAATAAAAGAATAGGTGGCAAGCATCGGCAGCGTTGTCGTCCGTAGGTACATAACCATACTTTTTGCAGGTTTCTACCATCTTGGACTTTGTCGCGTGTCCATCACCCGTTGCCCACTTCTTGAGTGCGGCAGGGTTCACAAACTCCGGCTCGGGCAGGTTCAGCTCATCGCAGACCTCCAACAGCACACCTCGTAACTCCGACAATCGTCTGAGGTCGTAGAAGTGGCGGTTGATGCTCACATCCTCGGCGACTATCTGCTTTATGTCGTACTTACGGATAAAGTCGATAAGCAGCGTGCGAAATGAGCCGTGCATCTTGTTGTCGTTGCGCCGTCGGCTCTCGGTGAGGTTCCAAGTACCTGCCCCGTGCTTCGAGAAGTAGCCGCAGTGTGTTGCCACATCCAAGGCGAGGATATCATCGTGCTTCAGTGTCTTATTCTCCGATGCGTGATTCTCCATTCTCCTTCGTTATTACAAGTTTGTGGGGATAACCTTCGGCCACATTGCCGTGCGAAACTACGAGGACAGTGCCACCCAGAGCGTTCAGAGCATCGAACATCGATGATAGTCCTGCTTCATCCACTGCTTCGAGTATCTCATCCAATACAAGGAGATCCAAGCCCTTCTCATCATCGCAGTTAGCATTGACAAGCTTCTGCATAGCAAGAATTGTTGCGAGATTTACTCTGGCTGCTTCACCTGCCGAGAACTTACCAAATGAGCCACAATCAACTCCATCACGCAACAGTGAGATAGAGATTTTCTCTCTTACCTTACCGCTTTTGAGTACCGTATAGCCATCAAAGCGGATACGGATATCGCTGCCGATGCCAATCAGGAACTCGTTGGTGATACGGCTGAGAGCCTCAATCTTGGTATTGGCAAGGTAGGTCTTGAACTGTACAAAGCGCTCACGCTGTACCTCCAAGGCTCGAACCTTATCATCAACCTCAAACTTTCGTTTGGCAGTCTCCATCGAGCGTTGCTTCTCCTGCTCCAATGTTTTGCGTAGCGATAGTGTGAGATCCTCGGCGGCCATCTCATTTACCTCTCGGATTGTCTCCTGCAAGGTCTCTATGGCACACTCGGCAGAGCGTATATCCTCTACGATCTTGCGACGCTCACGGCTGAGTGTTGCATTGCGCTCATCGATGTTGCCGAAGAACTCGTCAAAGGCTTTGCGACGGATGCTGTCTATCTCATCCTGCATTGCTGCAACCTCAGCCTTCGTGCGCTTACGGTTGTGCTCCGCACGCTCCACCTCGCTTGTAGCACTGCATACTGCTCGCTCGTGATCCGAGAGTTCCTGCTCCCAGCGTGAACGGTCATTATCCAATGTGCGACGCTCGCTGTTGAGTTTGCTTTGCTGCATCTCGGCCTCCTCCGAAGAGTTCTGCTCGGCTTCGATATTGCCGTTAATCTCTGATAACTGCTGTTGGCGAAGACGGAGTTCCTTGGTTCCTGCCTCAATGTCGAAGTTAGGCTGTGCCACCAAGAACTCGTGGCCACACTTCGGACAGGTGATAGAGCCTGCCAACTTATTCGATAGTTCGTCAATGCCCGCAGAGATTACTCGGCGTTTACGGCGTAACTCTTCAAGGCGTGAAGCGAGGCTGCGGAGCGTCTTATCAATCTCCTGCAAGCGGGTACTGTACTCCTCGCACTTGTCACCATACTGCGTAACGAAGTCGGTGTACTGCACCTTGAACTTCTCAAAGGCATCGTACTTCTCCTTCAATGCCGCCTCGGCGTGATTTACCGAGGCATCGAGGTTTTCGAGAGAAGACAGAGCAAGCAATAAATCCTCCTTCTTGAGTTTGAGCGTGTGATTCCAGTCTGTTCGGCGAGCATCAGGCAACAGTGTCATCACAGCATCGATAGCCTTCAAGCACTCCTCCAAAGAGGTATCCGATGACTCCAATGCCTGCAACTCTTTGTCTGCCTTATCCACCTCTGCGATAGTTGCATCTATACCAGTCAGAGTCTCCTTGTGGGTGCGGATATACTCACGCTTTGAGGCTATTGCCTCCTCTAACTCGGCGATGCGTGTCTCACGGTTGCGGCCACGCTCTTCACCTGCTGCAACCTCCCTTGCTATCTGCTCCTGCAACATCTCGATACGACCATCAATACCTGCTAGTTCGAGGTCTATCTTCTGCTGTTCACTGCTGAGAGGCTCGATATCCTCTTCAACACGGGCGATAGCCTCATCTACCAAGATGCCGTTGGAGAAGCGGTTGATAATCTCCTTCTTCTCCTTATCCGACGAGGACAAGAAATCCTCGTAGCGATATTTAGAGAGGATAAAGTTATTGAGCAATTCTTCGCGTGTGATACCCAATTTCTCCAAGATATACTTGTTATAGGCATCTACAGAGTGCTGTACAGCCTCGTCAGTTGTTACGAGTTCGCCTCCTCGATAGAGTTTGCAGGCGACTGTCGATGCACCCTTGCGAGGTATCGAGCGAGCAATGATGAGTTCCTCATTCGATGCGTCATTTGCAAGGTGCAGAGTGATGTGGCACTGCTCGGCGGCATCGTTGATAATCTCCTCGGTGCGTATCTTACGCAGCGGGCTACCTGTGAGCCCCACGGCTATACACTCCAAGAGAGCCGACTTCCCGGCACCGTTTGATTGCTGGGAGTCGTTGTCCTTATTGTTCCCAAAAATCAGTGTTGTCACTCCCTGTTGCAGCGTATAAGCCAGCGAACGGAAGGCACACAGATTTTCGGCCTCTATACTCTTTAATTTCCACATTGTCCTTCGATTTTAGATAAATACTCCAATCCGATTGCTACATCGTCAATCTGTTTCTCTCGGCAGAACTCCTCGTAGGTCTCACGGATGCGGTGGCCGTCGAACTTCTCAAAGAGCGAAGAGGCTGCAACCTCTAACATCTCCTCATCATCGGCGATAAGCTCCACCTTTGTGGCTCCTGCATCAAGCAGAGCAGCCTTATCCACCGACTTCATAGCAGCCTGCGGGGCGTGAATACGCACCTTCACTTTGTAGCGACCATCGGCATCAATCTCCCTGAGCTCGTCCATAAGGTGAAGACCAGCACGCTCTGCCGCCACATCAATCACTCGGTAACGGGTGTTCGCCTGGTTCTTGATAAACTCGTGCGATCCGTCTGTATAGATTACCGTGTAGCCCTTCTCCTCGTCCTCACCGAAGTTGTGCTGACGCGATGAACCGATATATTCGATGCGGGTCTTGTCGATGATCGTGCGGTTGTGATAGTGTCCTACGAAGACCTTGTCGAACTCCTCGAATATCTTTGCGGGCAACTCCTTGTCGTTGGGCTGTGCCAACGCTCCGTTGATACCCTCGTGGATATAGAGGAAGTTGAGTCGCTTTGGGTCGAGAGCCTCCTCCTTAAGACGGTCAAGGCGTGTGCAGAACGAACCATCTTCGGGAAAGTATCCCATCATATGGAGCACGAAGCGGCAGTCATCACCCAATGGCAACGACACATACTCATCGCACACCAATACATTCGAGTGCTGGTCGAAGACATGGCAGTAGCCTCTCTCATTCTCCTGGTTTACCTTATCGTGGTTTCCCTCGGCAATGGTTACATGGATACCGTGCTCGGCAGCTGTGAGCAATGCATCGTGAACAGCCAGCAGCACATCGAGTGTCTGCGCGGCACGCGAGAAGAATAGGTCGCCACCGATAGCAATCTCCTTGACATCCATCTTTCTGCATATGTCGATAGCCTCCTGCCAGTTGGCCTTGAACGCAGGGATGTTATCTTTCGATATGTGTATATCGTTCAGTAGTAATAGGCAGGGATAATGTCCTTTCATAAGCGTGTAAGGGTTAAGACGGGAGGCGTTTCACCCCCCGTCGGTTATAGAAAATTTTAGCTTAGAAAGGGTTATCTGCGACGGCGTGGACGCTCCTCAGCCTGCTCCTCATCATCACTCTCTGCCTCCGTCTCCTCTTCGGGCTTGGGACCCTCGATCTCGTGCTCAATCATATCGAGCAGCTCTCGGTTAGAGGTAGAGCGGGTAATGCGGATAGGCAGACGCTCCTGGTCGATATAGCCACGGATCATAGCACGAAGCTCCTGACCCTCCTCGGTCTTATCTCCAAGACCTTCGGCCTGCAACTCCTCGTAGCGTTCAAAGAGGTCGTCAAGCGAGAGCGGTCCTGAACCATTCTGCTCATTCTCCTTGTTATCCTTAGAGCGGCGGTCGAACGAGAACTCTGAGGTGTCATCCTTAGGCAACTCTGCGGCGAGGGTTGCGATGACCGCCTTCATTTCATCGCTCTCCATAAGGTTCATACCATAGAGCGTGTCGCTCTGCTTGAGGAACTCTACGGTAGCACCGAGGTGGTAGCGTGTGTAGCGGTAGATGATTTCGGGAATGCGAGGTGCGGCGAGCAGTGCTGTGAGCTCCTCACGGCTCAGAGGCAGCGTATCCGACTCGTTGTCAATAGAGATGATATACTCGGTCTTTGCACCGTTCTTACGCTTCTCAATCTCTACGGGGTATGCCTCACGCACCGATGAAATAGGACAAGGATAGCTCGGATTCTTTTGCAACTTCTTCGACCAGAGCTTGAACTTGCGCTCGTCGAGCTCCTTGAACTGTGCGTGCGAGAGTGTCATCATCTGAAGACCCTTGCCACGCTCACTAAGGTCATAGACATACATGCAGTGGCCATAGCCATACTTCAAGCCACCACCAAACGAGCCTCCGTCAATCTTCTCGGCGAGCTTCTCATCGCCCATCTCCTTGGCTGCTGCGACGGCCAACTTACGGTAGGTCTCGATAGGATCTACGCTGTAACCGGCATCCGTAGCACGTGTGACGGTAACATACATCTTCGATGCCTTGGCACCATTGCCCGGTTTCTCCAACTCGAGCAATAACTGATGTACGGGGAACTCATAGCCCGGGCGTGATGGTGTGCCATCCTGATTAGGGGCGATAGGCAGAATACGCAGACGGTAAACGCCAAATTTGTCCATACGGAAGAACTCCGTGCGGGCAAAGCTCCGATTCTCCTCTTGTGCGCGTAGTTGCGCATCTTCATACGACTCCTGACTCTTCAGGAACATCTCCTCAATGGACATCGATTCCATGCCATTGTTTTTTTCCAAATCTTCTTGCATCTGAAAATTGTTTTATGGATTAAAAATGCCCGAAGACGATACACAGTTAGGTGCATCGTGAATCTGGAAACAGGCGGACGGGTTCGGTTGCACCATCCGTTATCAACTGATAAAATTGGGAGAAAAGTCTCGCTGACTGTATCCTAAAAGAGTGGATACTCATTTGACAAATAGAAGGACCTTGAGCGGTCGGAGTACAAAGGTATGTATAATTTACTGAACGACAATAGTTTTATATGAATGTTTTACATATCATTGTCAGTCAATACCTTGCGTTCTTGTTTTAATGATATTATTAACTTCTTCAAGTGTCATATCCTCATCAATAGCTTGTTTCTGGATACGACGCTTCAGGGTCATATGATTCTTGCGAATATACTCCTGAGTCTTATGACGCTGGACGCTGTCATAGTATTTTTGACGCTTCGGGGTTATAACCTTGCCACGCAGACAGTAGCATCCCTTCTCCTTGTACTCATTGAGGTATCGCTGGAACTTAGGCTTCTTATACGAAGCATCCTTTGATGCTTTGGCAACAGAGTCGATGACCCACCATTCAGGCTCAAAGGGTACTTGCATACTGCAAAGTTGCTTGAGAATGCCATAGACTATGGGCATCTCATAGCGAAGCATAAAGCCGATACGGGTCTCATCGAAGGGGAAACGCCTAAGCGTCCCCTTCGGTCTTCCTCTTCCTCGATCTGTTATCTTTACTCTCTTGGTGCGGCGTCTCTTCCGCTTCGTCTTTTTCTCTTCCATCGTGGGTGCTCTTTACTGGTTCTACATGTTGTGGTATACGCCTTTCGGCAATACGCCTGCGACTCTCGATGTCGCCCATTACATTGATTCTCTTTTTCATTAGACAAAGTATGTGAAGTTTAACTGACAGTTTACATTGTAGAAGCCTCGCTCGTAGAGTTGCAACTTACGCTGACCGCCATAGATGGTAAACGAGGAGCCTCGGTTATACTTATGGTCATCGTTCCAGTTGGCTGCCGTGCAGCGTACACTGTACTTAGGAGGCTGAATCTTATTTGGTATCATTGCGATGACACCTCCCCAGTTGCTACCATCACGCTTGGCTGTGTTAATCTCGCCCTGGATAGATACGATGCTGCCTATCTGACGGACGAAGAGGTTGCGGGTGTCTGTTCCCTGACCGCTGTTCTCCATCTGCATCCAGCCTGTATCAATGAGCAGCGGCTGATACTCCTCAGCAAAGGCCGCACCCAATGTGCGACATACCTGACGCTGTGCTTCTGGGCTACCCAACACAAGGTCTGTGAGTTTGGCATCCTTACGCAGGTAATCCTTGACAATCTCATCTTTGGAGAGCAGATTCAGCTTCTCACGCAGGATAGTCTGTGCCTGAGCAGAACTCTTGCCTTGAGCCACCAAGTAGTTGATGTAGTCCTGGAACAGGTTTTCCATACGGGCAAAGCGGCCATCAGCACCAGTGCGGGTATATAGCTCCAAGTTCTTGGCTATGGTTGCGAGTTCGGTTGAATTGTAGCCATCAAGCAACCAGTTCGCCTTCTTCTTAAGCTCCTTGACAATGGCAGAGGTGAGGACATAGCCTTCAACTTGTGCGTGCGACTTACCCTCGTGGTCCGTGTAGGCGAAGGCTCCTGTCTCGATATTATTCAGCTTATCACGCATCTCCGAGGTGAAGATGATTCCCTGATATGCCGAGTCTGTACCGAGTTTGCCGGCCATCATATTATCTATCTCCGTTGTAGAGTAGACTTCGAGGTTTCGGCGTGCCTTGCTCTTATCAGCAAGGTCGCTGAGGTTAGATGTTTTGGTGAGTTTCTGTTCACCAGTACCACCTTTCTCGGCATCAAGCGTAGCACGCACAGCCGCCTGACGCTCCGCCTTGAGTGCTTGTGCCTGCTCCGGTGTAAGGTTATTGACCTCGTCAGCTGTAAGGCGTACAAGTTCCTGCAAGCCCTCCGAAATCTGCAAGAATACCTCCTGGGATTCAGGCTTGGAGTAGACATCGAGGGCAGTGCGGGCTGCTCCCTTATCCACAACATCACGTAGGTTCTGGTCGGCTGAGAGTTTTGTCTTCAATGCTTCTGCTACAGCACCAGATGTTACATAGCCTGTACCGCCTTCGGTAATACCACCCGTAGAGATAGCATCGAGTTTTCGCTTGTACTCTGTAGTAAAATCCTCGGTAGAGAGCTGCTTACCCTCGACCTTATCAACCTTACCCGCCATTCCCTTTGTATAGGCGTCAATGGTAACATAGGTATCGGCAACAGACTTGCCATTGACCTTGAGCGTGCCGATGATATCCACCGAGCCGAGAGGGGCAATAACAATATCGCCTAACGCATTGCGAACCACAAAGCGATAGCTATCTGTCGTATCAAAGCCCACGGCAGCGATAACGGCACCAGTACTGTCACGCCACGAGAGAGTATTTTGCAACTTCGGATCATCTTTGGTGTAGGCAGTATTACATAGGTCAATGCCTCGCCCGGCACTATGTACCGAGAAGAGTCCATTAACTTGTGCCGTAGCACTCTTACCGATGACCTTGAAGATGGGCGTAAGGAATAGTTTGCCATCATAGACTGCAAAGTCTCGGAACTTCGTGCCGCCACCTTCTACTCCGTAGTAGTTGATGCGTATTGTTCCTTCGTCTGTAACATCCTGAGTATTGTAGATATCACAGCCCTGAATATGGATTGCGCCGATACGGGAATTATCGCTGAGCGATGTGCCATACGAGATACCATCACCCGTAACTCGTGCCAGCTCCTTACCTTGCTTCATAAATGAGAATGTGCCATCAGTGCGGATAACAATCTCATTGACCAGAAGTCCATTCAGATATGCTCCGAGCGAGGCATTGCCATCGCTCTTAACGATACCTTTGAGCGAGTATCCATTCTCGCCACTTACAGAAACTGCCGTCTTTGAGTTTATCTCCTTGTTCGCTGTAAACATACCTGCCAACACCAAATCCTTCTTAATGGTCTGACGCTGGAACGGAGTTTCGAGCAGCACGGCATATCGCCCGAAGAACTTATCGATAAAGCGAGGGGCATAGTCGGCCCTGACCTCGATAGCCGCAGGTATCTTGCCAGTAACGGGATCTGCTGTAGTTGGCACTGTTTTACCCGCAGCACAGAGATAGCAGGTGCGGCCACGCTTGTTGACCTCATTGGCATAGACAACCGACTCGTGGCGATTGCTCTCGTAGATATAGTATGGGAAGACTGCATCCGTAACGCCTTCAAAGCGGCGCACCTTGCCTCCCAGCCACACATAGCCGGGCGAGATGGTAGAACCCTCGACCGTACAGCCTGAAATGATAAAGTCAGAACAGCCGTCAAAGATGGTACTCATACTGAGTGCCAACTCCTGAAGGTTTAAGATGTCATCCGAATAGGTGTATCGTCCACCCGTTTCTGCTACATATTCTTTCATTATTTCGTGTTCTTATTTGGTTCGTACTCCTCTTCATCAATCTTAATCAGGTAGGTCTTACCGGCAATCTTATAGGTATTCACGACATACGAGAGCATATAGACCATATCTTGTGGCGGTATCTTAATGGGTGGCACGCACACCATAAAGCTGACCTTGTTTATGAGTTTCTCCTCGACATATCGGTAGAATGGTCTAGGCTTCTCATCCTCGCTTGTGGCAGTGATGGACTCGCCATTGTACCACACCGTGCAGGGGCGCATATACTCGGCATTCTCGTGGTAGAGATCCACGCCGATACTCTCGCTCTCTTTGATAAAGATTCTATCTCGGCTATCCTTGAAATACTTCGAGAACTTGTAGTTCAGGAACCACTCAAAGTAGATAACCTGTGAGGTCATTCGTGCCTCGATATGCTTCTCACGGGCAAAGGAGCGGAACCACTCATTGATGCTTTGCAACGGATGGAGGGCACTCTGCACAAAGAGTATAAACCGTCGCCCCGCAAGATAGTGCGGAACGAGACGGTTCACTAACTTATCTATGGACAGTTTATATCTACTCATGGTTCTCCACTTTAAGGATTATAGCCTCACGGAACGAAGGCAGGTCTGCCTCCTCATCCTTTCCCGAAGACTCCTTCAAATAGCCTGATGCGGTATAGGTCATGCGTTGCACACGCTGCATAGGCTGGATGTTGCCATCCGTGTCGTGGCAAGCGATGAATACTCCTTGCTCCGGAGTAGCTGACTCATCGATGAATACATCCGTAACATGCTCAGCCTTACGAATAGCATCAGTAAGGCGTGATACATATACTGCCGCATCAAACTCGATGTTCATCACATACTCCTTGAGTTGCGCCTCGATAGCGTCATACATCTCCGACTCAGGTATTGCGCCATCGTAGAAAACCGTAAGGCGTGGAATAAGGACATCGCCCTTAGTGGAGATAACCTCAACACGGGTGCCTGCAAACTTCAACTTGCCGATGTAGGCATTGATAGGTACAAGTTCCTCGGCAGGGATAGCCTCAAGGTTGCCCTTTGTGCCTGTCGCTACCTTCAAGATTAGTTTGCTGTCTATATTCTGGTCATCGGTGCTCTCAACATACGATACCTGTGTGATGATTCTCTTTGTCTCATCCACTGCGGCATAACCAAAGGCAAGACCATCTTCTCTTACTATTAACTCATCGCCCTGCTGGTATTGTAGAAGAGCATTGGCATAGTAGTTTGGCGTGCCATTGATACGCCCATTTATTGCTTCGGTGATATCCACAGCGAAGACATCGAGGAGTGTTTCAAAACTGTAAATCACAGCGGCTACAACCCAGAGGATGCCGTTCATCACGGACATCTTCGAGTCACTCTTAAACTCTGAGAGTTCGAGGCGTTTATTACGCTCCGCAACGGCTGCGTTGTATATATCTTTTATAGTTCTACTCATACAGAATACTTCTTATCGTTAATGATAAACTTCCATTTGCCACCCTCGTTCCAACTCTCCTCGTGGGTAATAACCCATATTGCCTCCATACCCGAAGTGATAATGTATTTGCCTGTATCTGCATTGCGTGCAGGTTCTTGATAGTCTCCCGTAGGTGCTGCTGTGAGGGTTACTTCGCAGTTCCTTCGATTGCCGTACCTCTCAACCATAGCGATAAGCCACTCATCCAGCACCGTAGGTTTTATGCGTGCATCGGTAAGATTTAGCTCCATCAACTCTCGGCACTCGACAAAAGGCTTTAAGTTGCCACAAGAAAGCCCCGAAAGGTTGAGCGAGTAGATACCCGTAACCATTTGCAGACTATCGAGCGTAAGTGTTGCATCCTTAATTGTCAACTCCTCGATAGGCAGAGGTCGCAGGATAACAACCGAATTTGGTTTGAGCCCGCTCCAATCCACATGTTTGCAGTAGGCATCGGTAATCCAGCGTATGCGGCGTCGTGTACGGACCTTGCTGTCAAAGGTGTGTTTGAGTATGCGAGGCTTGTCAGTCACGGTTACTATTTCTGTATCGCTATT
>JAGBTQ010000015.1 GCA_017631275.1 Alistipes sp. | reverse complement strand
TAAAATGTTTTGTTAGAGTCCTGACTGTTTCAATTTTTCCTAAAAGGAAATTGACAGATAAATACTACACTTTTCTCTCAATTATAAAACCAGTAAATCAAAGAACCGTTTTTAGTTCACTTTCGAACTTCATTTTTTGAAGTGGGAAAGTGGTGCAAAGGTAAGGCAAATTTTTTGAACCACCAAATTTTTGATGAACTTTTTTCAAAAAAAATTTTTCTAAGAACCTTTTCAGCTCGTCGCCGTTTTAGAGGCGAAAGCGGGTGCAAAGATAAATCATATTTTTGAAACCACCAAATTTTTTGGAAACTTTTTTCAAAATATTTTTAAGAACCTTTTTCTTCGCTGCATTCAGAAGCGTGTTTGTTTCTGATTGCGGGTGCAAAGGTAGTGCTTTATTTTTATTCTCCAAACATTTTTGTAACTTTTTTTCACATTTTTTAGAGGCATAAAACGTAACTCACAAGAATATCAGCGAGTTACGTATAAAAGATTTTTTAGCCCCCAAAAACGCCCTATTATATATATAAATATAGGTATAGTTAGACAGCATTATACACCGTACTCCATGGCGCTAAATTGAAGATTTAGAACAACAGTAAAACAAATCGAAGTATTTAGTAAAATTTAGGGCTAAAAATTTGGAAAACTCATTTTTTACCTCTAAATTTGAATTAGTTTTTGCCAACTAGTTTTACACATCAACATAACAAACAATCTAAAATTTTACATTATGGAGAAGCTTAATAAACCTGCTATTTTGGTTGTGGACATGCTCAACGACTTTGTTTATGGTGCTTTGACATGTGATCGTGGCAAGGCCATTGTTCCTGCTACAGCCCAACTTTTAGATGCAGCACGCAAAAAGGGCGTGCCCGTAATTTTCTGCAACGACGCTCACCTGAAGGGTATCGACCGCGAGCTTAAGCTATGGGGCGACCATGCGATCGTTGGAACTGAGGGTGCACAGGTTATCCCTGAGCTCAACCTCTCGGAGTGTGACTATGTTGTTCCAAAGCGTAGATACAGCGGATTTTTCCAGACCGACCTCGACATTACGCTCAAGGAGCTCGGCGTTCA
Source organism: Alistipes sp. (assembly GCA_017631275.1). Lineage (GTDB taxonomy): Bacteria > Bacteroidota > Bacteroidia > Bacteroidales > Rikenellaceae > Alistipes. The sequence goes on along the minus strand of JAGBTQ010000015.1, from coordinate 156,363 downwards.
GACCGTTGTGATGACTGGCTTGCATACTCACATGTGCGTTCGCCACACCTCGGCAGATGCCTACTCATTGGGCTACGACGTTGTTGTTGCGAAGGAGGCTACCGACTCATTCACCGAGGAGGACTACATTGGTGGCTTGGCATATCTCAAAACGTGCTACGGTGCTGATGCCTACACAAACGAGGAGCTTATCGAGATGTTATAGGATAACATCTGATTAATATTGACGGGAGCAGCTAATATGGTTAGCTGCTCCTGTTTTATTTAGTGGAGGGTAAATAGGGAAGATAGGGAGGATAGGGAGAATAGGGAGAATAGAGAAGATGGGTGAATAAGTTTAACGGGGCAGAAAGGGTATTAAAGGGTATTAAAGGGTTTATTTTTCACTCTTTGGACCCTTTGGGCTCTTTTGCCCATGTCCACTTAAATCAGCAAGATAAATTTCTTGTTAGAAGTCGTGATATGTGGTGCATCGAAAAAGGGACCACCACGGTATAGTACAAATAGTACAGCCCGTGGTGGTCAACTTTTAACGATGTGCCGCAGATTGCGGCTTATCACAAGAAATTATCGGCGAGGTTTGATATCAAGCTTAACAGGCTTAATCAAATTCTCTGGTGAGAGAATGATATCAAGCTCCTCCTTAGTAAGGATGCCGTGCTCGAGAACGAGGTCGTAAACACGACGGCCTGTTGCCATAGCCTCCTTAGCAATCTTAGTAGAGTTCTTGTAGCCGATAACTGGGTTGAGTGCTGTTACCACGCCGAAGCTATCCTGAACATACTTCAAGCACTGCTCCTCGTTAGCCTTGATGCCATCAACGCAGTTTATGCGCAATGTGTCGAAGCCATTCATCATGATCTCAGCAGACTCGAAGCAGCACTGTGCCATAGTAGGCTCCATTGCGTTGAGCTCCATCTGAGCCTCCTGACCGCACATAGCAACACATGCGTCGTTACCGATAACCTTGTAGCAGATCTGGTTCATCACCTCAGGGATAACTGGGTTAACCTTACCGGGCATGATTGAAGAACCTGGCTGACGTGCTGGAAGGTCGAACTCGTGCAAGCCGCAACGAGGACCAGAGCCCAACAAACGAAGGTCGTTACAGATCTTATTGAGCTTAACAGCAACACGGCGAAGAGCTGATGAGTAGCCCACCATGCATGATGTATCAGATGTTGCAGCCACGAGATCCTCAGCAAGCTTGATATCCCAGCCTGTGATCTGGCGCAAAGCAGCGATACACTTCTCAGAGTACTCAGGCTCAGAGCAGATACCTGTACCGATAGCAGTAGCACCCATGTTCACTGTTAGGAACTCCTCAGCAGCGAAGTCGAGGTTCTTGCGCTCCTCCTTCAAGATCTGAGCAAAAGCACCGAAAGTCTGACCAAGAGTCATAGGCACAGCATCCTCAAGCTGAGTACGACCCATCTTTAGAATGTGAGCAAACTCCTTCGCCTTCTTCTCGAATGACTCAATAAGGGCGTTGTAGTGCTTCATGAATACCTGGTGTGTAGCATAAAGACCGAGGTGGATACCGCAAGGATATGCATCGTTAGTAGACTGTGAGCAGTTTACGTGGTCGTTAGGCGAGCAGTACTGATACTCACCTGGCTGGTGACCCATAATCTGAAGCGCACGGTTAGCGATAACCTCGTTAGCGTTCATGTTTGTTGTAGTACCAGCGCCACCCTGGATCATGTCGCAAGGGAACTGGTCGTGGTGCTGACCCTGCATAATCTCGAGGCAAGCCTTTGAGATAGCATCGAACTGCTCGTCAGTCAAAAGACCGAGCTGGTGGTTAGCCTCAGCAGCGCCGAGCTTAGTCATAGCAAGACCATTGATAAACAATGGGTAGTCTGAAAGGTGGAAGCGGCTGATAGGGAAGTTTTCAATTCCACGCAATGTCTGCACGCCATAAAGAGCCTCAACAGGCACCTCCAACTCACCAATAAGGTCGCTCTCAATACGAGTCTTTCCTGAATAATTAGTAGCCATAATAGGTTGTTTTGTGTTTATTTATAATTAGAATTTCCTGAAATCAAGATGTATAGTTACTCCATACATTATGCAAAGATAACAAATTTTTCATAACATAAGCCCTAAAACTTAAATTTTTATCACTTCCTAAAGGGCATTTATAGTAATTTGTAAAAAATAGGAAAAATTTCGCTTTTTGAATGTGGTATATTTGTGGCAAACCTAAAATAAATCAGCATGAGAAGAGTACTATCTATTATAGCCACAGTGGCTACCATAATCGCAATACTGTTGGGCGTAAAGCTGCACAACATAACAGCAGAACACGAGCGACTCGAGCGCAACCAGCGAGCACTGCTTAGCAAGGTCGCAACCTACAAGACACGGGCAGATGAGTGGGCAGCGACAGCCGAGGTATTAGAGCTGAAACTAAGCGAGTTACGCCAGGCACGAAGGGAGGATGCGAAGCGCATAAAGGAGCTCGGGATAAGACTTCGCGAGGTGGAGAGTTATGCCCGCAGCGTAACACAAAAACGGGGTGGCGCTACCCTACCCTTGCGCGACACGGTCATCATTCGTGACACGGTGAAGATATTTAGTTCGGGGAGGGGGCATAGCGAGTTTAGCGGCATGGTTCGCAACGACTCGATAACCTACTATTTTACGAGCACCGACACCATCTATCAGGTGGTGCGACGAGTGCCACGCCGCTTTCTATTCTTCAGGTACGGCACCAAGGCGATACACCAAGACGTCTGGACATCGAACCCCTCGACAAAGGTCATCTATACCGAGTATATCGAACTTAAGAAGCCGACTCGAACGAAGCGACGCAAGCGACGAGAGTAGGGACAAAGAGTCATCATCGTGCTTTTTTGGCAGTTGTTGATGTATTTTGCTAAAATTTCTTTATATTTGCACTATATATATAATATAGGTATGCAACGAATAGCAATATTTCCTGGATCGTTCGACCCATTTACCCGAGGCCATAAAGCCATTGTTGACGAGGCGCTGAGCATCTTCGACAAGGTGGTTGTGGCCATAGGCTACAATCCCGCAAAGCGAGGTCTGCTCACGCTAGATGCTCGCAAGAGACTCATCGAGAGGGTTTTCGAGGGAGATAGCCGTGTGGAGGTGAGCACCTATACCTCGCTCACAGGCAGCGAGGCACAGAGGCTGGGTGCAACGACTATCATTCGCAGCTTGCGCAACGCCACCGACTTTGAGTATGAGCGCACCATGGAGCGAGCTAATCGCCATATCTTCCCCGAGCTAAAGACAATAATGCTACTCGCCCCTGCCGAGGTTGAGCACATCTCCTCGTCGCTAGTGCGTGAGCTACACCTCTTTGGCCACCCCACAACGGAGCTTCTCCCCCAAGGAATTAATATTAACGACTATTTAGAATAATAAAACATAGAACTTTATGCAGTTTACAGCTGAGATGATCGCCGGCATGCTTAACGGCGAGATTGTAGGAGATAAAAGTGCTGCCGTATCTACCGTGTCGTCAATCGACGGCGGTAAGGCAGGATCATTAGCATACCTCACCAACCCAAAATATGAGCAGTATATCTACACCACTGAGGCATCAATCGTGCTTGTCGACAAGACATTCGAGCCTAAGGATGAGGTAAAGACTACACTTATCAAGGTCGAGAATGTTGGCGAGTGTGTACTTAACCTTTTGGAGATGTACAACGCCACACGCCCTCAGAAGAGTGGCATCTCGAAGCTTGCATCTATTAACGAGGGAGCTTCAGTTGGCGAGGGTTGCTACATTGGCGACTTTGCCGTTGTGGAGCGTGGTGCAAAGCTTGGCAACAAGGTGCAGATATATCCACAGTGCTACATTGGCGACAACGTAGAGATTGGCGAGGGCACTAAGCTATACCCTGGCGTAAAGATATATGAGGGTTGCAAGATTGGTCGCAACTGCATTATCCACGCTGGTGCTGTCATCGGCGCTGACGGTTTCGGCTTCGCACCAAAGGCCGACGGCACATTTGCCAAGATTCCACAGCTGGGTAACGTGATTATCGAGGATAACGTGGAGATTGGCGCTAACACATGTGTTGACCGTGCCAAGACCGACTCGACCATCATTCGCTCAGGCGTTAAGCTCGACAACCTTATTCAGGTGGGCCACAACGTGCAGATTGGCTCGAACACCGTAATGTCGGCACAGGTGGGCATCGCAGGCACAACAAAGATTGGCTCTAACTGCTTCGTTGGTGGTCAGGTAGGCTTTGCCGACCACATCGTTGTGGGTAATGGCTGTAAGATTGGCTCGCAGAGTGGCATCGACAAGGGTGTTGCCGATGGTGAGACTCGCTTTGGCTCGCCAGCACTTCCAGGCATTCAGTATCACCGCTCGTTTGCCGTATTCCGCAACCTTCCAGAGATGGCAACCAAGCTTCGCGAGTTGGAGAAGCGCGTAAACACTATCGAGGAGAAGTAGGCGTGAACAATCGAGTGCGCATAATGGGTATCGACCCTGGAACAAACTACATGGGCTACGGCATAATTGAGATTGTGGCGGGCAAGCCCCAGGCAGTTGTTATGGGCGAGATAGATATGCACAAGATTAAAGACCCCCACCACAAACTGCGCCACATCTTCGAGCGTGTGTCGGACCTATGCCGAGGCTACGAGCCTACGGAGGTGGCATTCGAGTCGCCCTTCTTTGGCGAGAATGTGCAGTCTATGCTCAAACTTGGCAGGGCCCAGGGCGTGGCAATAGCCGCTGTGCTAAGCGCTACGCAAGATACGCCCATTGCCGAGTATGCCCCAACACGCATCAAGCAGGCGATAACGGGACGAGGTCAAGCCTCGAAGGAGCAGGTGGCAACGATGATCAACTCGATACTCGGCACCGACTATCACCCCCGCAAGCTAGATGCTACGGACGGCATGGCGGTAGCCTTGTGTCACTGGTTTACCACATCGAATGTTCTGACACGCGCCACAGCGGGCGAGAAGCGCAAGGGCTTGGGTGGCGACAGCAAGAGTCGCAAAGGCAGCTCATCATGGGAGTCGTTCGTAAAGTCGAACCCCGAGCGAATAAAGAGATAAAAAATATAAACACTAAACGGATATGAAGAAGATTTTAATGTTATTAGCATGCTGCCTCGTGTTAGGCGTTGCGTGCAACAACCAAGAGGTTAAGAAGGAGAGCATCACAGTTAGTGGCTCACTTGCAAACAAGATTTCGGCGGGCGACAGCCTATCATTGCGCATTAGCGGTGAGGCCGAGAACATTGCTACAGCTACAGTTGCCGAGGACGGCACTTTTAGCTTTAACGTAAATGTCGAGAAGGAGCAGTTCCTAACACTCTATATTGGCGACAGACCTGTTGTAGAGATTATCACCGAGGGCAACGACATTCTAATCTCGATGAACGAGGAGGACAACCATATCAATATTGAGGGTACTCGCTACAACGAGATTATACGCAACTTCAACGACAAGGTGAAGCCTCTTGTAAACACGCTCTACTCAGCCACAAGCGAGACTGATGCCGAGAAGACCTACCAGGAGCTATTGGCAACTATCGACGCATCTGTTGTTGAGAACCGCGACAACCCTACATCTGTGAAGATTCTTGGTATCTTCATGCAGTTTGGTGGCGACGACAAGCGCACAGAGGAGCTCTTCAACCTTATTAACAAGCGCTACAGCTATCTTAAGGAGTACAGCAGAATGAAAAATACCCTTATCGGTAGCGACCTTATCGACCTTAAGCTAAAGGATGCTACTGGCACAGAGGTTGTACTATCTGAGGTGGTGAAGAGTGGCAAGTGGGTGCTTGTTGACTTCTGGGCAACATGGTGCGGCCCTTGCCGTGGCGAGATCCCACACCTCGTAGAGGCATACAAGGAGTTTGCACCTAAGGGCTTCGAGATCTACGGCGTGACATTTGACCGTCCTGGCTCTGAGGCTAAGTGGCAGGAGTTTACCAAGGAGAACTCGATGACATGGATCAATGTGTGGGGTTCAGACGAGAATGGTGGCTGGAAGGCTGGCAAGGAGTACAACGTGAACTCTATACCTGCTAACTTCCTCTACTCTCCCGAGGGCAAGCTCGTGGCAAAGAACCTTCGTGGCGAGGATATCAAGAAAATACTTGGTGAGCACATTAAGTAAGCTATAAAAAACCTACAACTATGAAACGACTATTTGCACTTATCTGCACTCTACTTGCAGTAAACATCGCCGTGGCGCAGCAGCCAAAGGTTGGCGATAACTATATCGACGCAACACTTACCGACATCAACGGCAAGAGCGTGAGCATATCGGAGCTTGTAAATGATGGCAAGTGGGTGCTCGTAGATTTCTGGGCTACATGGTGCGGCCCATGCCGTCAGGAGATTCCACACCTCGTGGAGGCATACCAGGAGTTTAAGCCTAAGGGCTTCGAGATTTATGGTATCTCGCTCTGCGGTCCTGGTCGCGAGTATATGTGGAAGAAGTATGTTACACAAAACTCTATGAACTGGGTAAACGTATGGGGCTACGAGGGCGAGGAGTCTAAAGTTACCGAGGCCTACGGCATTGAGTTTATCCCATCAAATTTCCTCATTTCGCCCGAGGGTAAGATCGTTGCAATAGGTCTTCGTGGCGATGACGTAAAAAAAACTCTTGCTGAGCACATCAAGTAAAACACTGATTACCAGCATATAAAAATGTGGCGACAAATAATCGTCACATTTTTTATATTTTTTTCACAAAAATATTTGCACAGTAAAAATATTTGCTTTATATTTGCACTCGCAAAAGCAAAGGAATGGCTCCGTAGCTCAACTGAATAGAGTACTTGACTACGGATCAAGCGGTTCCAGGTTTGAATCCTGGCGGAGTCACGAAGCGGCAATCAGAGATGGTTGTCGCTTATTTTTTTTGTTGTTTGCTTTTCATTTTGTATATTTGTAAAACATACAACCCCATACATCATGAGAAGCAGACTTACAGCCACAATCATGGCACTCGCACTACTATCGTGCACCACTACCCCACAACCAACTCTATACACCAAGCATGTCGTATTCCCCGAGGGTGCAACCCTCAATGAAAAGGTTGACATGATATCACGCCTTGTGCCCTCCGAGGGGCAGCTAAGGTGGCAGCAGCTCGAGCTTAGCGCCTTCATACACTTTGGCATGAACACCTTCACTGGTAGCGAGTGGGGAAGTGGCAAGGATAGTCCCGAGCTATTTAACCCCACCGAGCTTGATTGCGAGCAGTGGGTACGCACGCTCAAGGAGGGTGGCTTTAAGCTTGTTATCCTCACCGCGAAACACCACGACGGCTTCTGCCTATGGCCCACAGCTACCACCGACTACTCCGTTAAGCAGTCGCCATGGCGCGAGGGCAAGGGTGATGTTGTGCGTGAGCTGCGCGATGCCTGCCTCAAGTACGACATGAAGTTTGGCGTATATCTCTCGCCATGGGATAGAAATGCCAAGAGCTACGGCGACTCACCAGCATATAACAAACTCTACATAGCTCAGCTTACAGAGCTACTCACCCACTATGGCCATATCGACGAGGTGTGGTTCGACGGCGCTTGTGGCGAGGGCGAGAATGGTCGCAAGCAGGAGTACGAATGGAGCGCCATACTACGATGTGTTGAGGAGCACCAGCCCAATGCCGTTACAGCTATCATGGGCGACGACATACGCTGGGTAGGCAACGAGGGTGGCGTGGGCAGAGAGACCGAGTGGAGCGCCACGATGATTGCCCCAGGCTCCTATGTAGATAAGGTTGCTGAGAACAGACGCTTAGGTCTTGAGGAGATGTCGAAGGATTTGGGTAGTCGAGAGCTTCTTGAGGAGGCTAAGGAGGCTTATTGGTACCCCTCAGAGGTTGATGTGTCGATACGCCCAGGCTGGTTCTACCACTCTGAGGAGGACGGCAAGGTGCGCTCGATAGAAAACCTTGTGGAGATATACTACCGCTCGGTGGGCAGCAACTCGGTGCTTCTGCTAAACATCCCGCCTGATAAGCGTGGATTAATACACGAGATAGATGCTGCGCGCATCAAGGAGTTTGGCACGTATATTAAGCAGACCTTCGCAAAGAGCTATATCGCCAATCTTAATAAAACATGGCGTGCCACAGCGGGCGAGAGCCGAGAGTTTAAGATTAAGAAGGGTGCAACGGTAAATACCCTACTCCTACAAGAGGATATCGCCGAGGGACAGCGTGTCGAGAGCTTCATGGTTGAGTGTTTCGAGGGTGGCGAGTGGCGCGAGCTCTGCACGGGCACAACGATAGGCTATAAGCGCCTGCTACGCTTCGACGATTGCCACGCCGAGCGCCTACGCATCACAATAACCCAGACCCGTGCAACGGCAAACATCAAGAGCGTAGGACTCTACTACGCCGAGCCGATTGCTAAGTAAAAGAACAAATATAGACGAAAAATAGGTGCTATCCGCAGTGGATAGCACCTTTTTTACTGAGTAATGATGCAAAAGCGTGCAGACACCATACGTTTAACGTCTGCGCTTTTAACTATTTCTACCCTACTAATAACCAGGTAGCACAAACTTCATTTCGCCAGAGAGGTTAGCCTTGCAGAAGTTACCTACATATACCCCATTTTGCAATCCGCCCACAGCTATAGAGCCGTCTGCAGGGAATGTTATTTCACCATTCTCAAACTTAATTGTATCGCCTCCATTTTCTGCAGGAACATAAACCATACAAATGTCATACATATCAGCATGGCTCAAAGCTAAAGGCACAATAATTACAGTATTACCTTTTGCATCTTGCACAACTTCACCCTTTAAAACAACGTTATTAGGGTCAGAAATATCAAACTCAATATATGCTGTCGAGGCTGGTTTATCAACCAAAACAGTGGGAATTATGTATTCATAATCATCATCACTGAGTAAGCGTTTAAGTGAATCCACCTTAAATGGATCGACCACACGAATACGATTAGGATCAGACTTGAATTGTTCATATTTAACATTAATACTTGAACCCTGCATAAGTTCAGTAATGCCTAATCCACTCGCTACTAAATCAAGAAAGTAGCAGAAGAAGTCTTCATAATATGCTCCCTCACCAATATACCTCCACTCAAACTTGTCGAGATTTGCCTCGAAGTCGTAGCCAACTATACGATCTGCATACTTGCCCCAGCCAGGTGCACTCTTATATTTATCCACAGATTGCATAGGTACGTAAATAGTACAGTTTATATCAATAGCATCGGGATTATTATTTTTTCTATCATACCAAATTAAATTAAGTTCGTAATCAACCCAAGGAGGTGTTGTTGGTCTACAATATATAGCTTGCAAATTCTTACAATTCATAAATGCAGGATAAATCTCTGTTAATCCGCTTGGAATGGTAATAGTTTTAAGCTTTTCACAACCATAAAATGCATTATCTCCAATTTTGCAGATATGATCAGGAATAACATAGTTATCAATGTCTGCTGCAGGCGCGAAAGTGTGAAGCGTATTATCCACAATTAGAGCCTCATGACTCTCAGTCGCAAATTTACCATAGAAAGAACGAAGATTATAACATTCTATAAAAGCATTAGCGCCAATACTTTCTACGCTATCAGGTATGGTTATACTTGTAAATATGCACTCACTAAAGGCAGCATAACCTATAGTCTGTAAACCATTACCAAGATTAACTTCAGACAAATTACTACAATTTCTAAACGCAGTGGAGCCTATCTCAATGACACTATCTGGAATATTTATACTTACAAGGCTTTCACATCGCAGGAATGCACCCTCTTTAATACTAATAACACTATTAGGAATAACAATATTTTGAAAACGGCAAGCATAGAATGCTCCACCACCAATAGTAGTTACACTATTGGGAATAGTAATATTCTTTAGCTGACCGCAACCGCTAAATGCACCATTTCCAATCGAAATTACGCCATCGGGAATTATAAACTCTGTAAGCCCAGCCTGAGCAACTGCAAGAAGAATACCCTTTTCATCAATAAGGCATCTTCCGTCACTCGAGGCATACTTACCTTTAAACTCTCTAAGCTCCCAACAAGATCCAAACGGATTAACATTTAACACAACTATGCTGTCAGGGATTGTAACACTTGTTAAGCCCGTTGCATAAAATGCATCTGGCTCTATCGTTGTAACAGTACTTGGAATATCAATTTCTACAAGAGAGGAACAACCATAAAATGTTCCTGCAACAATAGTAGTGGTGCCTTCTGGTATAATAACTTCAGATAGGTTTCGACAACAATAAAACACGTTTCCAAACGTCGACGACCAATTTTTGGGCAGAGTAACACACTTAAGACTATTACAAACTCCAAATGCTTCCCCTCCCATATTCGTTACGCTATCTGGAATAATAACTTCATCAAGGCCAGTATTATAAAAAGCTTCATTTCCAATCTCAGACAGACTTGTCGAAAAAACAAAGTCACTTAATGCAGTACAATCCCGAAATGCATAATCGTCTATTATTGTAACACTATTTGGGAGCATTATACCAGTTATCATGTAGCAACCCAAAAAAGCTTCTGAACCAACCTTAGTAATATCTTTATCAAACTTAATAACACCCTTGCCTTCGCTCCAAGTATTAGACACAACCTCAGCATCAAAACCTGAGGCGTCATTGAGTTCAACAACCTTATCCCAATAGGTGGTGTACCATATCTCATCATGAGGAACAACTGCAGTGCCATCGTTGCCCTCATCAACAATAGGATTATCAATAGGGATATCCTCCTCAATGCAGCCTACTATAGCTGCACACATCAAAAGAAGTAGAATTTTTCTTAGCATATAACAGTAGTTTAAGATTATCAATTCAACATGCGAAACTACGCTACCTAATAGACCTCAAAAATCGCGTTTTAACAAAGATAATACTTTTTTTTATTATAAATAGCTATCATACAGAGTATTTTTACAACTACGGTAGACTCTCCGATAATACGAGTATATCATAGTCCTATCTTCTCTATTTTCCCTATCCTCCCTATACCACTGCCCACCTCAATCAGCGCACTATTTCTTGTTAGAAGGGTTGCAGATGTGGCCTTGACATGAAAAAACCACCGATGGGTAGTACTTGATGTACGTCCCATTGGTGGCTTTGATTGAAAGGTCGCAGATGCGCCCTTATCACGAGAAAGAATTTGTTGTCAGAAGGGGTTAGATTTGGCTTATCGCAAAAGTGAGCACCCGAGGATAGTACACTTTAGTACAGCCTCGGGTGCTCAGCTTTTTGGGATAGGTCAAAGATGACCCCTTATCACAACAAATATTTTAGAATGTCATATCAGTACGATGATCCTTAATCTGAGCCTTCTTAAGGAACGATGTATAGATGCTATTCTGATATGAATTTGTAGCCTTCTCAGTGAGTGGAATACGCTCAGTAGAGTAAGATGCTGGATCTACCTCGCCGTTGATCTTGTTAACAACGAATACGTAAGCAGCACGTGTGCCCTGAACCTTAGCAACCTTGCCAGCCTCAGTAGTTGCTGCGATAGCACCTACAAGGTGAGCATCTGGAGCATTGTCAGTGAACTTAACACCAGCGAACTTCTCCTCCTTAGCACCCTCAAATGCCTTAGCCTCAGCCAATGTGTTAGCCTTAGCAGCAATCATAGCGTACTTCTTATCAGCAACGAGCTTACGGCGGATAGCCATATCGTTGCGAGCCTCATACTTCTCAGTGTCGATGGTGTTAACCAATACAACATAAGTAACGCCGTCGATAACAAACTCCTTAGTGTCGCCGATCTTAGCACCGAGTACCCAGTTAGCGATGTTAGAAGAGTTAGCGATGCCCTGAACAGTTGTTGGCTGACCGCTAAGAACGTCTGCACGTGTTACAACAGCTGCGAGTGATGGCTTCTGAGCCTCCTTAGCAGCAGCGTTGAACGACTCAACATCGCTACCCATCTTTGCGGTGAAGGCATCAACCTGAGCCAATACAGCACGGTTAGTGTCGTCGCTAGGAATGAGCTCGCGGTCGAGGTTAGCAGTAAGAACATAGCGCTTAGCAGCACCTACCTTATTGATCTTAACAACTGTAGCAACACCATTTGATGTGAATGCGAAGATGTCGCCAGCCTTCTTGCCGATAAAGTGCTTAGTGTCGCTCACAGGCATCTGCTCGAAAGCAATAGTCTGAACCTGAGCGTCCTTAGCAGACTGAAGCTTCTTGAAGTCGCCGCCGTTGCCCTTAAGCTCCTCAACAGCCTTCTCAGCCTCTGCAACATTCTCGAATGCAGCAGCCTCAACCTCGAAATCCTCAGCAGCAGTGATGTCAGCAAGGAGGTAACGAGCAGTCCATACGTTAGCCTTAAGCTCAGGACCATAAGACTTACCAGCCTTGAATGCATCAGCATACTCTTTCTGCAACTTGTCGTATGCAGTGTAGAATGACTGAACCTTGCCACCTGCAGCACGTACAGCAGCCTTGATGCCATCTACATCACCTGCCAACTCCTTAACCTTAGCGTCGAGAGCCTTAACCTCAGCCTCGATAGCAGCCTTATCCTCCTCAGATGGCTGACGCTCGAAGCGCACGTAACGAATACCACGGCTATCGAACTTTGCGTTCTCCTTGCGGTTAGCCTCGTAGTAAGCAGCAATCTCCTCGTCGGTAACCTCTACGTCAGCATCCTTGATAGCTGTGTAAGGAATCTCAACATATACACCGTCGAACGAGAGCTTGTCGCCACGCAAAGCCTGAGCAACCTCCAACTTGTTAAGGTAGTGACCTGCAGAGATTAGGTTCATGAACTTCTCGTTAGCAAGGTTCTCAGCGCCAAAGTACATCTCGCTGCTCCAGATAATCTGAAGAATCTGGTCGATCTGCTCTGCTGAAACGCCCATTGATGCGTACTGAGCGCGAAGATCGCGGAAGGTCTGAGTAGCCTGAGCCTCGATCTCAGCATCTGTAGCATAAACGCCTACGCCAGCGAAGGCTGGAGATGCATAGTTGTTGAAGATGAGTGTGCGAAGAGCACGTACAGCACCCTGCTCGCGACCCATCTCAGCGATGCGGCCAGTGTAAGGGTTGAGAATCTGAAGAGAGCTGTAGAGCTCACGCAAGCGTGCATACTCAATGTGCTTAACCTCCTCACCAGCGATAGTGAACACGGCAGGGCCGTTGATCTCATCGTCAGTAGGCTGATCTACAAACGTATTGCTGTCGATGTTAAGCGCAAAGATCACAAGCACAACAGCAATAAGTCCGGAAATAAGAAAGCCGAACTTAGTTTTCAAAGTGTTTAATGATGCCATAACTATTTTTGTTTATTTTGTAATTTTCGTTTAAGCCTCCAAAGATAGTAATTTTTTATTAATTAGAACAATCTTAGGAGCTATTTTTGCTATATCGTAGCTTCACAGCGAAGCTAAACGACAAAATAGCGCGATATTTGTGGTTGATAGCTACTTGCGCTTGATGCTCACAAGATCAAGGCGCGACTGCTCGCGACGCAAAATCTTGATTGAGTAGTTTTCAACATCTATCTGCTCGCCCTCATGCGGAATGCTACCATGCTTAGCGATGATATATCCTGCCAGAGTGTCATACTCGTCCTCCTCGGCTAAGCCCAAGCCATACTTCTCGTTGAGGTACTCCACCTCAAGGCGTGACGAGAACTCCCACTCGCCATCAGCAACCTGATTTTCAACAAGTTCCTGAACATCGTGTTCATCTTCAATCTCGCCAAAGATCTGCTCTAGGACATCCTCCAGCGATATGATACCCGCCGTGCCACCAAACTCGTCGATGACCACTGCAATGCTGGCGCGACGCTTAGTAAAGGTCTCGAGCATAGCCTGTAAGGGCATGGTCTCAGCAACGTAGATAGTCTTAATAAGTATGTCGGATATCGACTCTGGCTTCTCGAACAAGCTCTTCGAGTTAACATATCCGATAATATTGTCGATGGTGTCGTGCCACACGAAGATACGCGAAAACTTGGTTTCAACGAAGCGCTCGGTAAGCTCGGCAATGGTTGTTGACTCGAGATCTACAGCCTCAACATCAACACGTTGCACCATGCAGTCACGCACACGCAAGTCGGCAAAGTCGAGAGCATTCTGAAACAGGCGAATATCCTCAACCTCCTCGCTCTGCATCTCCACATTCTCAGCCTCGACAAGCTGTGCCAGGTCGTCACGATTAAACTCCATTGTCTCCTCGTGCTGCTCTACCTTATTTCCAGTGAGGCGTAGCAAGAGGTGCGAAAGAAGCGTTGTTAGCTTCGATATAGGATAGAGCACAATGTACATTACATACATCACCGGCGACGACATGGTATAGTAGAAGTTAGGGTTGTGTCGAACGATAGACTTCGGAATATACTCGCCAATGAAGATGATAATTATTGTAGATATAATGGTCTGAGCCAAGGCGTTATCGACATCAAACTCTGCCATGAGCACCTTGGACATATACATAGAGTAGACAACAAGCGCTATGTTGTTGCCCACGAGTATTGTTGTGATATAGTTGCCAGGATTCTTCGAAAAGAGCTCTGCAATACGATTAAACATTGGGCTCTGCTTACGGTCGATCTCCTCGCGTAGGCGGTTACGACTAAGGAAGGCTATCTCCATACCCGAGCAAAATGCCGAGAAGAGAAGCATCACGCCAATGATTATTAATTGTATTAGTAGGGGTGTTTCCATGTTTGTTTAGGTGAACACACTATTTATTTGCGCTCTTAGGCGCACTTTTATCAACTTTATGTTGCTCCTTAGCGGGTGCAGACGCATTCTGGCGTCGTGCAGGACCAGGACCTGTGGCTGGACCATCGCTTGATATAGAGCTGGATACCGTGGTGGTAGGTATCGAGAGATTATTTCTTGATGGCTGAGGTAGCGGATGTGGATTTGTTGCGGGTGACGATGAGGGATTGAAATTGCGCACCTCATTACTACCTCGTGACTTAGAACTACCCTTCGACTTTGACTGTGCCTGCTTGCGCTTTTGCTCCTCTGCGCGACGCTTCATGGCATCTGTTGCCGAATCCTTTGAGCCATTGCTCTTAGTTGCAGCATCACTCTCAGTCTCTTTACTCTGCTCACTCTCGTCAACAGGCGTAAAGTCGAACTCCATCTCGCTCTTATACTTTCTGAAGTGGATATTCTTCAAATCCTCATCAGCCTCGAAGCCCACACCAGAGTGCCAGCCATCGGCTTGCAATACCTTAGTATCGACATTTGAGTAGACCTTCTTGGTTCGAGCGTCCCAGAATAGCTGCTCGGTATATACCTCCGTAAGGTTGACAACGGCCGTGTCGCCATCCTTGCGGTTTTTCTTTATTATAACCACCCTACCTTTAGCCTCCCACAGCTTCTGCTTATCGTAGTAGATAGCATAGTTAGCCGTGATTGTTGCCGACTCCAACGACAACGAGTCAGCGGTGTAGGTGGTCATCTTAACACCCTCAGGAAACTCCTGATAGGGATTTTTCGCGAGGCTATAACCCTCGATAAGTGGTGCTGAGAAGGTGTATGAACGCTGTCCATTCTCAGTCATCGTAATTGTGCGGTTGTAGCTAAGTTCGGTCATCAACGACTCAACGTCATACTCCACAGATGCCGACTTGCTGCCACACGAGAATAGCAATGTAGCACTCCCCATGATGAGGAGTGCTAACATCGCATATCGTGATAGTGATTGGTGCATAGAGTATTTATACTTGTGCACCTCTAATTAACGGTAACGTACAGTTGTCTTGGCACCAGAAGCCATACCGCAAGGTACGGTGAAGCCCTGACCTGCCTGAAGCTCCTTGAAGAAGCAAGTCTCCTGTGATGGGAAGCCAGCACGGTAAGAGCTTGCGAGCTTGCGAGCTGCAGCCTGAACAGTAGGCTCGCCAGCAAGGCGGTCGATAGCCTGGCTCATCTGGTCGTAAGCAGCCCAGTAGATAGAGCCACCACCAAGGCCGTCTTCACATACTGAAGATGCGTAGCACTGACCAAGAACGAAGTATGAGTAGCCGTTGCTTGGGTTGAGGCTCTTGAGCGAACGTGCAGCATCAGCAGCAGCGCGAATGTTACCTGCAGAGAGCTCGATGATAGCAATCTGAGCATACAAAGACTCCTTGAGCTGTGGGTCGGTCTCAACAGCGAGTGCCTCACGCAAATACTTGAGAGCCTTAGTGTACTCCTTACGATCCTGGAACGCCTTAGCGAGGAACAATGCGATATCTGAGCTTGGCTCAGCAGCATACTGCTTCTCAGTAATCTCGAAGTAGAAGTCGCTTGAGCAGTTCTGGCGTGACATCAACGACACAGCCTTCTTAATAAGCTCAACGTCATCTGGGTTTGCAGCGATCTTCTCCTTGTACAACTGCTCGATATTCTCGCAGTTAGCAGCGCCGCTATTCACGAAGCTATCCTCGAAGGTCTTCTTATTTGCAAGGTCCTTCTCGTCAGTTACGTTCTCGAAATATACTGCAAGGTTCTGATACTCATCAAGAAGCATATCTGGAGTGATTGACTCCTCAGTGCGATAGTCGTCGCAAAGGGCCTTGAAGTACAAAGCTACGATGTCGAGCTTTACGGTGTTAGCAGCCTGAGCAGCATAAACAGCCTCCTTGAGTGTTGAACGAAGCAACTCACGGTTTGTTGAGCAGTACTTGTTAACGTCACGAGCCTTAAGGTCGAGGATATAGTCGCGACCATACTTAAGATCGTCACCGAAGTACTGGATACGCAAGTCGTAGATGAGCAACAATGAGTCAATCAACATGCGCTTCTCGTCGAGCTGACGTGCACGGTTGATACGGTTCTTGTAGAGGGTTGTACCACGTGAGAATGTCTGAACTGATGCACCAGGACAGTTCTGGATAAGCTGCTGGAAGTTTACAGTTGCTGCAGCATAATCCTTAGCCTCGATAGCCTCCTTAAGGAAGTTACTTGCACCAATGTTTGATGCACGCTCCTCAGCAGTAGCACCCCACTTACCATAGAGCTTGTCATCGCTGAAGTCCTGAGCTGAAGCCGAGAAACCTACGAAGAGGGCAGCTACAGCCAAAATTACCTTTACGTTTTTCATGTTTTTGGGTATGTAAATTATTAGTTAAAATTTTATTGTTTGCCTAATCAAACTTCTGTCGCACAAACCAATAGTCCGACGTATCGGCTGAGAATAGCGAGAAGCCCAACGACACTTTATAGTAGTTTTGCGTTGTTAGTCCCACCTTCTGCGCATTCACCACGATGCTATTTGGCGATGATAGGCGACCATACTCGAATGCCACATTCATCGACGATGAGCCCCAGAGTCGCATAGGTAGGCCAACACCGATAGTCACGGCAAAGGTATTTATCTGCTCGCCACCAAATGCCTGATAGTAGTTTCCTGCCATAACGCCAGCACGATACGACATACGATTGAAGTAGCTACGTGTATCTGTTCGGCGTGGTGTATACTCAAAGCCGAGCTTAAGGTTGTGCGTATTGGTATAGTCAACAACTACGTTCTGGGCATTGGTATTCTCCTCGAACGAGCTATTATCGTCACCCCACAACTCGTAGTTGTAATCGACACCCCAAGCCAGTGAGCGGCTAACATAGTACAAGCCAGCGCCAAACTTATGAGGCATTCTCAGGTCGAGCTTGTCGAGTGATGGGTTAATAAGATAACCGCCCGATATAGTGCTATTGTACTTATTATCAGTAAATACCACGCTCTCCTTACGAGGATTTAGCTTTCCACCGAGGTCGTACGTAGCACCCAATGTCAGCATGCGCTTCTCGTTTTGGATAATGTTCCACTGCAAGCCTGCCTGAAACTTAAAGTTGTTCACGACATAGGTATCAGAGCCCACGGTTGAGGCAAAGGCACCTGTACCCGTAATAGGAGTGATGGTTGCCGAGAACTGACGCTCGATGCTTCCCCAATAATACTTCGCTGCAACACCAATCGAGAGTCGTCGCCATGGAGCCCAGCCCAAAGCCAAACGCACCTCCGAGATGTCGCCCTCGCCAGCATGAGTGTAGAGCACCTGACCTACATCTGCCCAATTGTCGAACTGCTGGTCGATAGTCTTTATCTTGTATCCCACGCTGCTATATGGCGTGATGCCGAAGTTGAGTCCAAGACCCTTAGAGAGAGGCATCGCAAAGGCGATGTTGTGAATATTCACGGTGTTGTAGGCTGTGTGTGCCTTATCGAGAGCTGCACCCTCAGTCGAGTACTTCATCTGGCTGTTGCGATAGTGCGTAGCGTCGAAGTTTACATCGAACAAGAAGCTCTTTTGTGGCGCGATGCTTGCAGCAGCAGGGTTAAGCGGATTTACCTGACCTGGGCTACGCAAGCCAAGACCTACACCACCCATTGAGCGCATCTGCACACTACCAGGAGTGAGTATCTCGCCAAGGCCATACATTGAGTATGGCGAATAGGCATTAACACTGCTTGTTTGTGCCGACGATGCCACTGGCATAACCATCGCCACAACCACAAGAAGTGACATTACCACACGAAAAATATATCTATTTTTTCTCTGCATTGTATTCCAAAATTGCATTGAGTCCAAAAAACACGGGCTCACAGTCTGCAAATATCGTGTTTTTAATTCTCTTTACAAAATATTTAGCCTCGCCACCAGTGAAAATTATGCATTTTTTTCCGTTTTTCTTTGAAAAGCCATCAATATAGCCCTGAATCTCGTGCTCAACACCTCGCATCACGCCCTGCTCAATAGCCTCCTGCGTGGTGCGACCATACTCCAAAACATCGTATGTTGGCGAGCACAAAGGCAGCTTTGCTGTGTAGTCGGCCAACGCACGCAGACGTGTTGTCACACCTGGCGATATATTGCCACCCTTGAAGCTACCCTCCTCCACATAGTCGATGGTAATTGCCGTGCCAAGGTCGATAATAAGCAGGTCGCTTGCGGGGTACAAAGCCACACCTCCTACTGCCGCAGCAAGGCGATCAGCGCCGAGAGTAAGAGGCGTATGATAGTCGTTACCGATAGGTATTGGCGTTATGCCTGGCTTAAAACCTACGACGTAATCCACAACACCACTAAGCATCGACACTACCTCGTCGATATTGCCTCGTGTTGAGGATACAATAGCCTTACTTACAAGCGGATACTTTGTCAAAAGTGTGTCGACATACTCTCGCGTTAGAGGCTCGACAATATAGCTCTCGACAAGCTCGCCACATGAAAACACGGCGACCTTAGCTCGGGTATTTCCTATGTCAATAATTAGGTTCATAATCAGCTTATTACGATTTACTCTCTGCTGCCTCAGCCAAGCTACGAAGCATATCCACACCCTCGGCTATCGTGTATATCTTTCTAACGGTCATCGAGAGGCGATTATTGTATTGCTTGACAACAAATCTATCTGGTTGGGCAACAACCTTGCGAAGAAGGTTAAGGAATGTATCTGTTTTGAAGAAGGGAGAGTTGTTGTCGCCCACAAACCTCGCTATTAACAGACCATTCTTCACCTTGACATGCTCCATACCGAGTGCCACAGCCTCACGGCGTAGGCGCACCACGTCGATAAGCTCTAGCACAGGCTGATGCAGACCACCAAACCTATCCTTAAGGCGTAGCTTAAGTTCCTCGAACTGAGCATCATCACGCATGCCGTCAATCTCACGATATAGGCGCAACTTCTCGGCCTGCGAGCGCACATAACTATCTGGGATTGAGGCATCAATATCGATGTCGATTGTTGCATCATCAACAAACGCCACATCCTTCATAGCGTCATTCTCGGCCTGGCTTAGACCCGACGTATCGAGACCCTCGGCACGAAGCTCCGAGATTGCCTGCTGCAAAATCTTCTGATATGTTTCGATACCTACATCTGTGATAAATCCGCTCTGCTCGGCACCAAGCAGGTTGCCCGCACCACGAATATCGAGGTCCTGCATGGCGATGTTGAAGCCCGAACCTAGATCCGAGAACTCCTCAATAGCGCGTAGTCTACGACGTGCATCGCCACCAATAAGCTCGTCGGGAGGCGAGAGCAGATAGCAGAATCCCTTCTTGTCGGAACGACCCACACGGCCACGCAACTGGTGCAGATCGCTAAGACCAAAGCGGTGTGCATCGTTGATTATTATGGTGTTAGCATTGCCAATATCGATACCGTTCTCTATAATCGTAGTTGCCAACAGCACGTCGAACTCGCCATATATAAAGTCCATAATAAGCTTCTCGAGCTCCTCGGCAGGCATGCGTCCGTGACCCACGCCCACACGCGCCTTAGGACATAGACGAGTTATCATGCCCTGAATGGTTTTGAGGTCCTCGACACGGTTGTGCACAAAATAGACCTGACCACCACGCGAGAGCTCCTCCTCGATGGCATCACGAATGATATCCTCGCTAAAGAGGTGCGACTCGGTGACTATAGGCTGGCGGTTAGGTGGCGGCGTAGAGATAACCGACAGGTCGCGCGAGCCCATGAGTGAGAACTGCAAGGTTCGCGGAATAGGCGTTGCGGTGAGCGTGAGCGTATCTACCGACACCGATAGCTGCGTGAGCTTCTCCTTGGCTGCCACACCAAACTTCTGCTCCTCGTCGATGATTAAGAGTCCAAGGTCGTGAAACTCAATCTGTTTCGACAACATCTTATGCGTACCAATAAGAATATCAATCTTACCCGACTTAAGCTCCTCGGCTATGCGTCGTGCCTCCTTTGCCGACTTGGTGCGGTTGATATACTCCACCGTCACGGGCAGGTCGCGCAGACGCTCCGAGAATGAGCGGTAGTGCTGCAAAGCGAGGATAGTTGTTGGCACAAGCACCGCTGTCTGCTTGCCATCGCATGCCGCCTTGAAGGCTGCACGTATAGCCACCTCGGTCTTGCCGAAGCCCACATCGCCACATACCAACCTATCCATCGGCTGGTCCGACTCCATATCCTTTTTAATGGCTGCCACCGTCGTCTGCTGGTCGGGCGTATCCTCCCACTTAAACGATGCCTCGAGCTCCTGCTGAAGGTAGCTATCCTCCGAGAAGGCAAAACCCTTCGAGGCTTTACGCTTGGCATAGAGGGCGATAAGCTCGCGCGAGATATCCTTAACAGCCTTCTTAGTTGTTGCCTTTAGCTTCTGCCATGCACCATTACCCAGCTTATAAATCTTTGGTGGCTCGCCCTCGCCACTCTTGTAGCGAGATATGCGGTGCAGGGCGTGAACATTCACAAAGAGAATGTCGTTATCCTTGTAAATGAGCTTGATAGCCTCCTTAACACGACCATTGTCGTTGAGCTTAACCAAGCCACCAAACCTACCCACACCATGGTCGATATGCACAACATAGTCGCCAACCTTAAGCTGATTAAGCTCGGCAACGGTCATCTGCTCGTCGCGCTTAATCTCACCACGTATGCGGTAGCGCTGATAGCGGTCAAATATCTGATGATCAGGATATAGGCACACCTTAAGGCTACTATCTACAAAGCCCTCGTGAAGCACCACGTCGGCAGAACGGAACTCAACGCTACGCTTGCCCACCTGATGAAAGATGTTGTCAAGACGCTCAATCTGCGCCTTGTTGTGCGAGAGGATATAGGTGGTATATCCTCGCTGCATATTCCAAAGTATGTCGTCGGCTAAAAGCTCGAAATTTCTATTGAAGTGCGGCTGTGGTTGTGTGGCAAAGGTGATAACACTATCCGCCTTGCGCTCACGCAAGTTATCCTTGAGCAGTGCCACGCTCGATGATTTAAGGTCGTCTAAAATTCTCTGGCGCGATGTTAGGCGCGACGCTATGAGCTTGGCATCCTCCTCGTCGGATGCCTGCTCCAAGCACTTCTTTCTCACGTCTGCCACCTTGCGCAGGGCATAGTCGCCATCAGACATCCACCACGTAGCAGCTGAGGCAAACTCGGCTAACGACACACGCTCCTCACCCTCATCACGCATGATGTTGGGGATAATCTCCACCTGGGTTGGGCGCTCTGACGATAGCTGACTCGATATGTCGAACCTACGCAACGAGTCGACCTCATCGCCAAACATATCTATACGATAGGGCTTCGACTCGACATACGAGAATACGTCGATAATACCGCCACGCTGCGAGTACTGACCCGGCTCATAGACAAAGTCTACGCGCTCGAAGCCATGCTCCGCCAACCACTCGATAAACTCCTGTGGTTGCAGCTTATCGCCCACCTTTATCTTGCGCGACTGCTCCTGTAGTTGCTTCGAGCGCACAACACTCTCGGCCAAGGCCTCGGGATAGGTGCACACGGCAAGATAGCCCTTCGAGTGCGATGCCAAGGCATTGAGTGTTGCTGTGCGGCGCACCACGCCCTGAGCATCCTCAGCACCATAGGCCGCCGAGCGCTTATATGCCGATGAGAAGAAGTGAACACGCTCCTCGTCGAGCAGCTCGTAGAGGTCGTTGAGCAGGTATGCAGCGCTGTCGCGGTCGTCAGCAAGGAAGATGTGAACACCCCCCATACGCTCAACCGTAGCCGCCGCATAAAGCGAATAGGCTCCGCCGACCATCTGCTCGAGATGGACGGTAGAGCCTATATTTTCCAAACTTTTTCTTAGCTCGCCCGCACGTTTGGACTTGCGGACAAGTGTCATTAATTGCTCCATGCGCTTCTTGCTAAAAGGTTACTCCAGGAGCCTATTTCCCTCTTTATCGAGGTAGCCTACATCAATCATTCCTACAGAGAGGTCTGCGGTAAGCTTAATACGTAGCTTATACTTGCAAATCCAACGCATACGCCTTGACCATAATCCCTGGCTTAGGTATGCCGCAACATAGGGGCTCACTCTTAGGTTGACATATCTGCAACCACGCTCCGCGAGCAGTTGAATATTTCCCTCAATCTTGCGTTCGAGAAGTATCGTTGGCTCAACCTTGCCCGTGCCATAGCATGTAGGACATACGTCCGAGGTCTCGGCAACGGCAATAGGACGAACACGCTGACGTGTAATCTGCATCAAGCCGAACTTAGTGAGGGGCAGAATGGTGTGCTTGGCCTTATCCGTAGCCATAAACTTCTGCATCTCCTCGTAGAGCAGCTGGCGGCTTTGTGCCTTACGCATGTCGATAAAATCGACAATGACAATACCTCCCATATCACGCAGACGTAGCTGGCGTGCTATCTCGGCGGCGGCAGCGAGGTTCACTTCAAGGGCTGTCTGCTCCTGATCAACCTCTGCCTTTGTGCGGTTTCCCGAGTTTACGTCGATGACGTGCATAGCCTCGGTGTGCTCGATGATAAGATATGCGCCACGCTTGAGCGATACATACTTTGCAAATAACGACTTAATCTGCTTCGCAACATCGTAGTTGTCGAAGATGGGCACCTTGCCCTTGTAGAGCTTCACGAGTTTATCCATCTCTGGCTTGATGGCGTGAACATAGCTCTTAATCTCGTTGTAGAGCGTCTCATCATCGACGATAATCTGTGAGAACGTGTCGTTGAGAGAGTCACGAATAATGGTGTTCACGCGGCTCATCTCGCTCATGATACGTGCGGGAGCCTCCGTCTTGCCGAGTGCCGATACAGCACTCTTCCATCTCTCAACCAACGAGAGTATGTCTTGCATGATGTCGATATCCTCTGCTTCGGCAGCCGCCGTGCGTATGATGACACCAAAGTTTGCTGGGAGCACCTCCTGTGCTACCTTGCGTAGTCGTTTCTTTGCAGCATTCGAGCGTATCTTCGACGATACGAAAACCTTTGACGAGAATGGCACCAACACCACATTGCGTCCAGCAAGCGAGATGTCTGCTGTTAGGCGTGGTCCCTTCGTAGAGATTGCCTCCTTGGCAATCTGCACCATGACTAGCTGTCCCTGCTGCAGATAATCTCCAATTCTACCCTCCTTCTCGAGCTGAGGCTCGAGCTTCATGCCCTCGACATTTACTGGGCGCTTCTGCTGCGTGCGACTGTCAACAACACGCTTTAGCGACGAATAGTTGGCGCCGAGGTCGAGGTAGTGAATGAAGGCATCCTTCTCGTGGCCGATGTTTACGAAGGCTGCGTTGAGGCCGGGCATTATCTTGCGTACCTTGCCGACATATATGTCGCCCACGGCAAAGCCCGTCTCACACTGCTCTTTGTTAAGCTCGACAAGCACCTTATCCTCACAAAGTGCTATCGATACTTCCGTTGGATTTACATTGATGATTAGTTCTCTTTGCATAACGCTGTCAATGTAAATCGTTAAACTACTTTTGTTTGGCAACATTTAAGCAAATTGTGCTTTGTTGCCCCGTACTTAAATAGGTGAAGCTAAGGCATAGACCTTAGCTTCCTCCTATGTCTGTTAAGAAAAATTACTTCTTCTTATGACGGTTCTTGCGAAGACGCTTCTTACGCTTGTGCGTCGCCATCTTATGACGCTTGTGCTTCTTTCCGTTTGGCATAATTGTAATATATTAAATTAGGTAATTATTGGCGTAAATTATTTAACCTCGCTTGAGAAGCTCTTAGAAGGCTTGAAAGCAGGAATGTTGTGCTCAGGAATAGTGATAGTAGTATTCTTAGAGATGTTACGAGCAACCTTCATAGCACGCTTCTTGATGATGAAGCTACCGAAGCCACGCAAGTAAACGTTCTCACCCTTTACCATTGCCTCCTTAACGCTATCCATGAAAGCCTCAACGATAGCCTGAACCTGGATCTTCTCAACACCAGTTGACTTAGCAATCTGATTTACGATATCTGCCTTTGTCATGATCTTAAATTTGTTTTATTTATTGTTAATTATCACAAAATAATCTTTGAAAAATCCATGCTAACAACATGGTTTCCACAAAATAGTCCGCAAATATACGTTGAATTGTGCGAATTTGCAACAAAAAATTAAAATAAAAAATTTTTTATCGCCCCGCGACCTCTATTCTACCCCGTCGGGAACGCTATTTTGCACTCTACTTAAACTGATTCAATGCGTTAGCCAAGCCCTCGACAGCCTGGTCCAAGCCTGTCTGTATTTTCGAGCCAATCATCATGCGCATCATCATGTTGAGCTCAGCGTGGAGCACCATGCGCACACGTGTATCGCGCTCATCGACCTGCTTAAGCTGAATCCAAAAGGCGAAGTCGATAGGAATACCACCCTCGTCGGCAACAATCTTAACATGCTTATTCTCAACACGCTCAGCAATGCGGAGTGCAACTTTCATGCCCTTAACCTTAAATGAGCAGCTATCCTCGGTTGCCTCCCACTCCTCGACCTTATCCTTCATTGCTGGCGACATCAGATCCATGCGCGAGATGATAGGAAATATTAGCGATGCTGGGTGAAATATCTGCTGTTGTTTTGATTCGTACTTTTCCATTATCTTAGAATTTTGGAGCGCAAATATACAAAAAATTGTTGAAAGCCAAAAACATAGCTCTACTTAATAATAAAGCGGCGCTCGGTATCTGACAATATCTCAATCTTTATGACCATGGTATCTTCGGGCAACAGCGGCTCAATCTTCTCGGGCCACTCGATAAGGCACAACTCGCCCGACGATATATACTCCTCGCAGCCGAAGTCCAACGCCTCCTCAATACGCTCGATGCGATACATGTCGAAGTGGTATATTGTGCGCTCGCCCACATACTCATTGACAATGGCAAACGTAGGGCTTGTCACATCGTCCTCAGCGCCAAGCTGCTCGGCAATGCGGCTAATGAGTGTTGTCTTGCCTGCACCCATAGGGGCATCGAGGGCAACAACCGTGCGCCCCTCAAGCGAATCGAGCACCGTCTGAGCCACCATATCGAGCTCGTCAAGCGACTTAATCTCTATAATCTTCTCCATTTATAATTTGGTTTTCTATCGTTTTTTAGGCTGCAATACAATGAAAGGAACCAACATCTCTTCCATTGAAATGCCTCCGTGCTGGAATGTATTTTTGTAATACCTTATATATTTATTAGCGTCGTTGTTATAAACCAAGAAATCTCGGTTATAAGCAAATATGTAGCTCGACGTGAGTCTGCCCGATGGCAACTGAATATCCTCGGGGCGTGTAACCTCATATACGTCGCGCGAGTTATACGCCAGGTTGCGACCCGTCTTGTAGCGCAAGTTTGGCGAGGTCTCCTTGTCGCCCGTAACACGCACAGGGTTATCCACACGTATAGTTCCGTGATCCGACGTTATCACCACACGGTGGCCACGCTCGGCAAGGAGCTTAAGCATGGTGTATAGCTCCGAGTGCTCGAACCACGAGCGCGTAAGCGAGCGGAACGACGCCTCGTCGTCGGTGAGGTCACGGATAATGTCGGTCTCGGTACGGGCGTGCGACAAGATGTCGAGGAAGTTATATACAATCACCGAGAAATCGGCATCGTATATTCGCTGCATATTATCCAAGAGCTTACGGCCCGCCTCGGGGCGCACAAGCTTATCGAACGATAGTTTATACTGCTTTCCCGACTGCTGCACAAGGCGACGCAAGAACTCCTCTTCGTACATATTTTTGCCACCATCCTCATTGTCGTTAAGCCACTTCTCAGGCATCAGCTTGTCGATAGCCAGTGGCATAAGTCCCGCAAAGAGGGCGTTACGCGCATACTGCGTTGCCGTAGGCAATATGGCGCAATATAGGTCGTCAACAGCCACATCATAAAATCCACGCAACAGCGGCTCTATCACACGCCATTGGTCGTAGCGCATGTTGTCGATAACAATGAGCGTGGTATGTGCCGAAGAGTCAACCTCAGGGAATACCCTACGGCGCATCAAGGTGTGCGACATTGTTGGTATCTCACTCTCGTCGATGCGCTTGTTTATCCAGTCGTAGTAGTTGCGACGCACAAACTTCGAGAACTCCTGCTGCGCCTCATTCTTCTGGTAGCTGAGCACCTCACGAATGCTCGTATCAGACGAGCCCGATAGCTCAATCTCCCAACCCACAAGCTTGCGATAGAGGGCACACCAGTCGGCAAACGTAGAGGCGGCTTGCTGCTGCACGGCAATACGTCCAAACTCCGAGCGGTAGTCTGCGGTAGTCTGCTCAGTGACAAGCTGTTGCGAGTGCAGATTCTTCTTTATCGAGAGTAGCACCTGATTGGGGTTTACAGGCTTGATGATATAGTCGGCAATCTTCGAGCCTATAGCCTTATCCATGATATTCTCCTCCTCGCTCTTAGTCACCATAATCACTGGCAACGAGGGGCGGGCGCTCTTGATTAGTGGTAGGGTCTCAAGACCTGTCATGCCAGGCATCATCTCGTCGAGGATAACAAGGTCGTATGCCGTTGCGGCAATCATATCCACAGCGTCGTAGCCATTGTTGCAGGTCTCCACCTCGTAGCCCTTCGACTTAAGGAACATCACGTGGGGCTTAAGCAACTCTATCTCGTCGTCAACCCAAAGTATCTTATTCATAGTCACTCGTTTTTAATACATAACGCTCCACAAGGCGTTTAATTGTGGGATATGTCGTTTTGAGCCTCTCGTGAAGCGATGCTCGCTCGCACCACTCGGCAGATGATATACCCTCCTCGCTCTGCGCCTTAGGCTTGCCACCCTCGCTATGCATGACCCACCACGTTGTGCGCTTAAGCTCCCATGCGCCATAGGTATTGTAGGTGTGATAGGTATAAATAAGGGGCTCGTCGTCCACAACCTCTGCCCGTATGCCCGTCTCCTCCTCAACCTCTCGGAGGGCTGCCATGCGGCTACTCTCGCCACTCTCAACATGACCCTTAGGCAGGTCCCAACGGCCACGAAGATTGATCATAAGCAGGTCGCCCGCAACATTTGTTACCACGCCTCCAGCAGCCTCAACCCACTTAAACTCAGCCTTTAACGCCTCGAACGTAAGCTTGGGCGAGGGAGTAACTACTGCCACACATTTGCTATTCTCAACTATTTTTACTATTTTCGCTTGCGAAAATGCACTGAAGGCCTCAGCATCGACAATATCGTAGCGCTCGGAGGGCATATCACTGGTGATAAGCAGCTCCGACTCGCCGAAAAATATTGTGTATGAGTCGTTGTGTTTCATAGCTTAAGTAGCGCAAAGATACAAAAAAGCGACATAACATTAAAAAACTACATAACTTATTATGAAAAAAATTCTATTTATCATGACATTTGCATCGCTTCTCGCACTCGGAAGTTGTAGCGAGGATAGCAACTTGCCAAAGCCTCTTACTATCGACAACAAGCTAACAGAGGCTGAGAAGGCTGAGGGCAAATTTACTGCCGAGATAATGTGGAAGATGGCACGCATCGGCGCACAGACCCTCTCTGAAGATGGTTCAAAGTTGGTTTATGCTCTCACCGAGTACAACCTTGCCGAGAACCGTGGCGTTACAACACTATGGCTTCGCGACATGGCATCGGGCGAGGAGACACGTCTTACCGACTACAGCTCGTCAAACCACTCAGCACAGTGGATTGATGCCGAGAACATCGCCTTCCTATCAAACCGCTCAGGCTCATCACAGGTGTGGGCTATGGACGTGAACTCTAAGGCAGTACGTCAGCTCACAGCATTCGACAAGGATGTTGAGGGCTTCGGCATCGCTGGCGACCACGCCTTCTATGTTCAGAGGGTGAAGGTAGCTCCTTTGAAGGGCTCAGACAAGTACGCCGACATGGACAAGTCGAAGGTGCGCATTTACGACGACCTCATGGTGCGCCACTGGGACTACTGGGACGATGGCTCATACCTCCACATCTTCGCTGCTGACTATGCTAACGGCAAGATTGCTGAGGGCAAGGATATCATCGGCGCTGACAAGGCATACGATGCTCCATTGGCACCATACTTCGACTGCGCAGAGATTCGCCTATCACCAGACGGCACTAAGCTTGCCTACACTTGCAAGCCACTCACCGGCACAGAGTATGCCCTCTCTACCGACTCTGACATCTTCCTCTACGACTTCGCTACCGAGGCTACTCGCAACCTCTCGAAGGAGGCTGCAGCAACAGGCGTAGATAAGTTCGTGGGCTACGATAAGTATCCTGTATTCTCACCAGACGGCACCAAGATTGCCTTCCGTTCGCAGCGTCGCCCAGGCAACGAGGCAGACCAGCAGCGTCTTTGGGTATTCGACCTTAACACCAACAAGTGTGACTACATCACACGTGGTCAGGACTACTGCGTAACAGAGGTAGCATGGGACGGCAACGAGGCTATGTACTTCATTCTCCCATGGCGTGGCACACACCAGGTGGCTCACATCGACCTTCGTGGCAACATGAAGCATATCACACGTGGTAACTACGACTTCAACACCTTCACATTTGCCAACGGCAAGATTGTTGCCAACATGAACTCTATCTCTAAGGCTGTTGAGCTCTACGACGTAAATCCTGCAACAGGCGAGTTTACACAGCTCACCGACGTAAACCGCGAGATTTATGACAACATCAAGTTTGGCGAGGTGCAGGAGCGTTGGATTAAGACTACTGATGGCAAGGAGATGCTCACATGGGTAATCCTTCCACCCGACTTCGACCCTGCGAAGAAATATCCTACATTGCTCTACTGCCAGGGTGGTCCTCAGAGCACCGTATCGCAGTTCTGGAGCTACCGCTGGAACTTCCAGCTTATGGCTGCTCAGGGCTATGTTATCGTAGCACCTAACCGCCGTGGCTGCCCATCATTTGGTCAGGAGTGGACCGACCAGATTTCGGGCGACTACTCAGGTCAGAACATTAAGGACTACCTTGCCGCTATCGACGAGGTATCGAAGGAGCCATGGGTAGATACCGATCATCGTGGTTGCGTAGGTGCATCATACGGTGGCTACTCTACTTACTACCTCGCTGGCGTTCACCAGAACCGTTTCAAGGCATTTATCGCTCACTGCGGTATCTTCAACTTCGAGTCAATGTATGGCCACACCGAGGAGCTCTTCTTCGTGACTAACGACTACGGTGGCGCATACTGGGATAAGAACAACGCTACAGCACAGCGCTCATATGCTAACTCACCACACAAGCTCGTGGCTAACTGGAATGCTCCAATCATGATTATCACTGGCGAGAAGGACTACCGTATTCCTTACTCACAGTCGTTGGAGGCATTCACCGCAGCACGTGTTCAGGGCATCGACGCTCGCTTGGTATCGTTCGAGAACGAGGCACACCAGGTGTTCCAGCCACAGAACTCTGTTGTTTGGAACCGCGAATTTTTTGACTGGTTGGATAAGTACCTCAAGTAGTACTTTGCAACATAATAGATAGTGCGGGGGCGACTTTGATTAGTCGCCCTCGTTTTTGTTTACGACGCCCTTAAACACCATATTTATACCTATTTACATAAATCTATTTGGGTAAAAAGAAAATTTTATATATATTTGTTACCTGATTTGTCCATGAGAAACTCAAATATTAAAATACTTTAAAACTAAAACTATGAAAATCAAAAACTTACTATTGGCTCTTTTGGCATTGCCACTAATGATGGTTGCCTGCGAGCCTGACACTCCTGTTGATGAGGTCAAAGATCCAACTGTAGCTGTTACCGTAGGTACAGCAACTGAGAACTCTATTTCGTTCACTGTAACATCTACCGAGGCTGATAAGGTGGCATACCTTGTTGTTGAGGGCACTGAGGCTCCTACCGCTTCTGAGGTGTTGGCAAATGGCGAGGAGATTGAGGTTAACAAGAACGTGGAGGTTACTACCACTGAGCTTAAGGCAGAGACCGACTACACTATCGTAGCTGCTGCTAAGAACGCTAAGGCTGTGGTTAAGGCTACTGCTGCTGCTAAGACTTTGGCTGCGGGCGAGACTCCTGCAGAGCCAAGCCTTACACTCAAGTCAGCTTCTGAGATGTCATTCGCGGCTGAGGGTGGTGCTGGCGAGATCGTTTACGAGCTTAAGAATGCTGTTGCTGACACCGAGCTTGAGGCTGAGGCTAACGTAGCATGGATTAGCAATGTTACTGTAGCTGAGAAGATTAGCTTCACCGTAGCTGCTAATGATGGCGAGGCTCGCGAGGGCAAGATCACTGCAACTTATGGCGCACTCTCTTTCGAGGTTAAGGTTAAGCAGGCAGCTGTGGGCCAGACTCCTGGTAGCGACAAGGTTGAGTTTACTGCAACAAAGATCAATGCTAGCTACGAGTCATTCGAAGGCTTGCACATGTATGTATTTGAGCTTGGCGACAAGGAGTGGAAGAGCAGCGGCTGGGGCGTTGATGGTGGTACTTACTACTCATTCGCTATTATTGCTGCATCAAAGGGCAACGGCGTACTTCCTAACGGCACATACTCACTCGCTAACACTTACTCAGCAAACACTATCGCTGGCGATTATGCATACCGCTACCAGATGGCTGACGGCTCTATGGTAAATGGCTTCGAGATCTACAAAGATGCAAATGTTGTTATCACTGATGGCAAGATCGAGGCTAACATCGAGCTTGAGCGTGATGGCTCTATCCACCACGTAGTATTCGAGGGTAGCCTTGCTGTTGATGATGGTGGCAGCCAGGACCCTTCTGAGTTCGAGGCAACACACGTTGCTGACAAGTGGTACTGGGGTGGCTCATCAAACTATGGCTACAAATATATGGTTGCTGGCGAGGGCTTCTCTGTTGACGTACACTTCCAGCCTAAGAACGCCTCTGAGACAGCTATCACCGCTGGCGAGTACACATGGACAACAACAACTATGTGGGGCTACAACGACTTCGAGGAGTTCACAACACGCACATTTGTAAGCGACGGCGTATCAGTAGCTGTTGATAGCGGTAAGGCTGTTGTAAGCAACGAGGGCGACGAGTACCACATCGAGATGACATTGATGGGTCGTGACGGCTTCAAGTATATGATTGAGTACAATGGCAAGCTCAACGACAAGGGCGATGTTGGCGGCGAGGACAATGCTCTTGTGGTTAACACTCTTGGCGAGGGTACTTACAACTCATCGTACTACTTCTACACATTCAAGGCTGAGGGTGAGAACTTCTCGTTCGACCTCTTGGTAAACGAGTGGCAGGCTAAGAATAATCAGATTCTTGCTGGCAGCTACACATATGCCCCTGGCAAGAGCTACGCTGGCAACAAGAACTACTTCTTTGTGGATAGCTTCAAACTCGACGGCGTGACATACAAGGCCTCTGAGGCATCTACAATGAGTGTTGATGGCGACGGCAGCAACGTTGTTATCACTCTTAACCTTGTTATGCAGTCTGGCGACCAGTTCAAGGTAACGTACAATGGTAAGGTTGGTGGCTCAGCAAACGAGGGTGGCTCAACAGAGCTCACTAAGCTTGCTACACCTACTGTTTTTGGCGAGGTTGCTGGCAACGCTGCAACTATCAGCTGGAACGAGATTGCTGGTGCTAAGAACTACACCGTGACATTGAACGGCACAAAGGTTGACACCGTAGAGACTGCTTACATCGTTTACCAGAACCTTGAGTGGGATACTCAGTACTCAGTATCTGTTGTTGCTAACCCTGCTGACGCTACTCTAAACCTCGCTTCTGACGCTGGTACTGCAACATTTAGCGTTGGCGCTAACCCAGACGCTGGTCAGGGTGGTGGCGATGGTGGCAACACAAGCGGCGAGGATTACACCGACTGGAACTTCTCAGCTTTCTACGACACCTCATCAGCTGTAATTACACTCACTAGCAAGGAGGATAACCGTGTTATCACCGCTAAGACAGACGAGTTGGCATTCTCTAAGTTCTACGCAGACCCAACCCGTGCAGACTACATCTCAGATATTACTGTTGATGGTGTAGCAACAACTGATGTAACACCAGACTCATATATTGAGATTAGACAGACACATGTTAATATCAGCCTTGTTATCAACGGCGTAACATACACTGGAACATCAAACGGTTTCTCTTACTAAACCTTTCGATGCACAATATGGACTGCTCTTAGGGGCAGTCCATTTTTAAACTAAAAAAGATTACAATGAATCGACTTTTATTATCATTCGCAGCTATTGCTATGTTGTTTGCGGCATGCGAGCCTGTGAATACTCCTGAGGAGGAGAATGCAACCCTCACAATCACCTCGGGCGAGACTATGCAGCTTTCGCATGAGGCTGCTATTCACACCATCACCTACACCCTCGAGGGTGCAAAGGAGGGTGCACTGCCTACTGCTACCTGCTCGGCTGAGTGGGTTACAGATATCGCCGTGGGCGAGGTCATCACCTTTAGTGTTGAGACTAACGATGGCGATGCACGTGTAGCACCTATTATCGTCAAGTACGCAAACCAGCAGAAGACGGTGCTCGTTCGTCAGCTATCGCCAGACGAGGCAGCACTCAAGGCGTCATACTTCGGTGGTATCTACTACGGTAGCATCTATAGCCCAGGCAAGAGCAACTACTTCATGCACCTCTCGGATAATGGTTTTAACGAGCAGGGCAAGGATAAGCCAAACTCGAAGTATTATGCTCTCGACCTCTACGCCCCACTCCACGAGGGTGACGACAAGCCAACCCTCCCTTTGGGCACCTACACCCTTAATACCGATGACGAGCCTCAGATAATGACCATTGGTATGGAATACTCTGGCTATCGCGAGACCGACGCGGATGGCGCATCGTACGAGCCTTCATTGTACGACAATGCTACGTTGGTTGTTGAGGAGGGCAAGGTTACCCTCACCTGCACAATTCAGGGCACAGAGCACAGGGTGGTATTCTCTGGCACTACAGAGATTATTAATGCTCTGGAGTAACAGTATCAATCACTAAAAAACTATGCGGGTTGTTTTCAATCCGCATAGTTTTTTTTTGTGATTTGACAAACTTTTTATACTTTTGTATAATGAATTAGTGTTTTGTCTTCGGACAGAGCCTCGGATTTAGGATATTTTTTAACCAATAATTATTTAACACCATGAAACTTAGAAACTTATTTTTTGCATTGCTCGCATTGCCTTTGGCATTCGTAGCATGTGAGCCAGAGCCAACTCCAGAGCCAGAGCCACAGCCAGAGCAGATTGTACTAATTCTCACTTCGAACGAGGAGATGAACTTCTCAGCTGCGGGTGGCACAGGCGAGATTACCTACGCTATGGACCTTAAGGGTCAGGACCTACAGCTTACTGCTACATCTGAGGCAGAGTGGATTAGCGACATTACTGTTGACACAAATATCACCTTCACTGTTGCAGCTAACGATGGCGCAGCACGCGAGGACAAGATTGTTGCTACTTGCGGCACTAAGTCATTCGAGGTAACTGTAAAGCAGGCTGCTAAGGTTGCTGTTCCTGCATTGGTTATCACTTCGGAGAACCCATTGGAGGTTAACCACGAGGAGCAGATGGGTACTATCACCTACACTGTTGAGAACCCTAAGGAGGGCGTAAGCGTAACTGCAAGCTGCTCGGCTAACTGGATCAGCCAGCTTGCTGTTCAGGAGGCTAACAGCAAAGTGGTATTCT
Source organism: Alistipes sp. (assembly GCA_017631275.1). Lineage (GTDB taxonomy): Bacteria > Bacteroidota > Bacteroidia > Bacteroidales > Rikenellaceae > Alistipes. The sequence goes on along the minus strand of JAGBTQ010000015.1, from coordinate 122,028 downwards.
TGGTTGCAGCTAACAGCGGTGCTGCTCGCGAGGCTGTTGTAACTCTTACTTACGGTCTTCTTGAAGAGAAGGTTACCGTTAAGCAGTCAGAGTTCGTGGCTGAGGCTCCAGTAATCAACGTTGAGTCTAAGCTCGACGTAGCTGCTGAGGGTGGTGCTCAGAGCCTTGCATACTCTGTTGATAACAAGGTTGAGGGCGTTGAGCTCACAGCAACATGCGAGGCTGAGTGGATCTCTAACATCGCTGTAGCGGCTGAGGCTATCACATTCGACGTAGCTACTAACGAGGATATTATGCGTGAGGCTACTCTTGTATTGACATATGGTACAGTTACTGCTGAGGTTACTATCACTCAGCTTCCTGTAGGTGCTAACGAGGATATGGTTTACTCAGTATTCCAGATTGTTGATTGCTGGGCTTCAATGGATAACGGCGGTGCACAGTGGGATGTAACATTCGTTGAGCACGATGCCACACTGGGTGATATGCAGACACGCATCAGCTTTGCTTTGGCTGAGCCTAACTTACAGCGTGTAGCTGACGGCGTTTACTCTGTAGAGAATGGTGGCATTCTCATCAACTCTGCTAGCCTAAACGGTTTCTCATCTTACCGTACTAACACTTCAATTGATACTGACATCACTGTTGCTGAGTTCACTGTAGCTACCAACACTGAGACTAAGACCATCTCTTTCAGAGGCACTTTCCAGGCTGCTAACAATGTTGTAACATTGAACTACAACGGCGAGATGCGTGGTATGGATCTTGGCGAGGCTGTTGCAGGCACTATCAACCACACTGAGTGGGCATCAGTTGTAAAGAACTGGCACGAGAATAAGGAGCTCCTCTTCACTGCAACATCTGCTGATGGCACATTGAAAGCTATGTTTGACTTCTACGATTTTGACAACGCTAAGAGCCTTGCTGAAGGTGAGTACCCAGTTTTGGACTACCTTGATGGCAATGGTGTACAACACCTAAGAAAATCCTCTAAATTCACATACAATAATGTAGATAGCGAGCTCGCTGAGGGTTCTGCAACCGTAGAGCACATTTCAGGTGGCTACAAGATTACTTACAATATCATTGACGCGCTTGGTCGCGAGTTCACTGGTGTTATCGAGGGTCCAATCGAGGGCGCTGTAAACCCATAATAATGTAATCCTTGTGGATTGACAAATAGTAAGGACTGCTTCGGCAGTCCTTTTTTGTTATATTTATAACAATATTTTTTGCCTCAGCAAACACAATTGACAAAAAAGTTATATATTTGTATTGTGAAATTGTTTTTTAATCGCGAGTCCATGTTCCGCAAAGATTATTAATACGAGATGAAAAATATCCTAAAACTCCTTGTTGCCCTACCACTACTCTTTGTGGCGTGCAACGCTCCAGCAGACGACCCTGGCTACACCCCTAAGCTTCCCGACCTTGAGCTACTCTCCGACAAGATAATGGAGATAGGAGCTGAGGGCGGCGAATATCGCATAATCTACAACCTCACGAAGGGCGATGAGGCGATAGGTGGCAACAACGGCATCACGGGAGATGCATCGCCAATATCGAGCAGCAAAGATGTTTCGTGGATAACCATCGAGCGAGACAAGAGTTACTACGGCGAGTTGGTATTCAGCGTAGAGCCCAACATAAGTGGCGAGGAGCGCCGTGGCACAATCACGCTAAGCTACAGAATCTACTCTGCTGAGGTGACCGTAGTTCAGTCGGCAGAAGATGAGTCTGTTAGCGTGAAGGGCTGGGCTGTAGTCGGCTCTATGACCAATAATTGGGACGTAGCCTCAGCAATAGCTATGGAGGAGATTGACGGCTACTACGCAGCGTATGGTGTAGATATTAGCAGCAACGACTCGTTTAAGTTCATACTCGACGGCTCTATGCAGAATTGCTTGTGTGGCAATGGTCAGCCCTCTGAGCCCAACTGCAAATACCCTGCACAAAAGTATGGTAGCGATATTCGTGTTAAGGAGAGTGGCAGATACGACCTCTACATCAACAAATCGCTAACAAACTACTATGTTATGAGTGAGGGCAAGGGCCCTGCCGAGGCACAAGAGACAGTAACACCTGCCGAGGATGTATGGTATGTATCGGGCGTTGGTGAGGAGATTCGTATGCATAACGCAGGAGTGTTCCTCGTTGCCTCGGATATAGCTCTTGATGCCGATGGTTTCAAGATTCGTCACACATCAACAGGAAGCTATGGCGCAACAACCGATGCCGAGGTTGAGGTTGGCGACGAGATTAGTGTTGTTGCTAATGGTGAGAACAACATCAAGGTTAAGTATGACGCTAACAAGAGGTACGACATATATATCAAGGTTGATATACTAAAGGTATGGGTTGTTGAGTCAGGAGAGGCTCCAAACTATATGTACGAGTGCACAACAGGCGAGGGCGCATGGTTCGATCACGGAAAAAACTTCTACCTACACCTAACAGGCGATGGCGTCAGCGTAACCATCGAGTGCATGCTTAACAATGGCGTCAAGGATTATATTATCCCCGAGACAACATTTGAGGTTGCCTTTGGCGAGGATAGAGAGGGCATAAACTACATTGACGGTGAGGCAAGCCAGATTGTCAATATGGATGGCAAAACAGGAGTTATTGGAGGCGAGGTTACCGTAAAGCACATCGACAACAAATATGATATTACGGTTGACGTTATAAACCACCTACAACACCGCATTCGTGCTCACTATCGCGGCGAGCTCAGACATGGCATGGTTGGATATGAAGTTGTAACACCTACCAAATAATTCGACGTTGATGCATTTTTGCATTTTCACATAACCAAGAGAGCCAAACTAAAACACATATACCTCAATGAAGAAGATATTTACACTATTTACCCTTGTGGCACTGCTTATTAGCGCATGTGAGCCACTGCCAACGCCAACACCTGACAATGGCAACGGCAACACAGACGAGAAGAACCTGCTCATTACCGACAGCGTAATTAACGTTACGGCGCAGGGTGGCGAGTATGCCATCATCTACTCGATAAGCCAGGAGGTAGAGGGCGTTGAGCTCGAGGCATCAACACCTACCGAGTGGATAACAGACCTTGTGGTGGCGGATAAGATAACCTTCAAGGTTGCCAAAAATAGAGATGTCGAGCAGCGCGTGGGCTTCATAAACGTCAGCTACGGCGCCGACGAGTACACCATAGGTGTAGAGCAGAGGGGCTGGGGCGACAAGAGCGACATAAAGCTCGATGTTGAGACCACAAAGGTGGTGCTCTCGGCAGTGGGCACATCGGTAGAGGTGAAATATACCCTCACAGGTGCTGACGAGGAGGGTGCAATGCCTAAAGCTACGTTGGAGAATGCCGACTGGGTGACTAACATCGTCGTAGAGAGCGATAAGGTTTCGTTCGACGTTGCTGCAAACCTATCAACGCAGGAGCGCAAAACAACGCTTTACTTAAACTACGACACTGCCACAGCAACCATCTCAATCGTTCAGGAGGGCTCATTGGAGGAGGCTGTGCTCACAGCATCAGCAAACGTGACACGCGTAGGCGAGAGCGTAGAGTTTAGCGTGGTATTCGCAGGCAACGACGTGACAAACGAATGCACATTCCACGAGTATTACACACATGAGCAAGTGTCTAACCCAGCCACATTTAGCAAGGTGGGCGAGTATGCTCTTTATGCCAAGTACAACGGCGAGAGCTCAAACCTTGTATCTATCTCTGTATTCGATGCTTCAGTTCCCGAATTCCCCGTAGATAGCAACCCTAAGAACTACGATTTCAAGCATCGCATGTTGCTTATCGACCACACAGGAACAGACTGTGGCTACTGCCCACTTATGATGCTTCAGCTCAAGAAGATTGAGGAGGACCCAGCATATAACGACTACTTCAACCTTGCAGTGTCGCACGCCTACAACTCCGACGATGCAGCATCGTCAACAACATCGTTCATGCTAACGCAGTACTATCAGTCGATAATAAGAGTGCTCACAGGCTTCCCAACACTCACCTTCAACTATCAGTATGGCGAGTCGGCAGGTAGCAACTTTACATTTATCGAGAAGCACTTCAAGGCACTCAAAAAGGAGAGTACAACAGCAGCCGTTGCAGTATCCACAAAGCTCGATGGCGACAAAATTGTCATAAGCGCATCGCTCAAGTCGAAGGAGGCAGACCTCTACAAGGTCAACATCCTACTACTCGAGGACAACATCTACAGCCCTCAGTATAACGCATCGGAAAGTTGGATGAACTACCACAACAACGCTATTCGTGACGCGTACCCCCAACTCGTATATACCGACATCACAGGTACTGAGTGGGGCTATGTGGGCGCAGAATCGACAACCCACAAGGTATTCGAGATGCCTATCACCGACAGCAAGATTGTTAAGCAGAACTGCAAGGTGCTCGTAATCATCGCGGCTAAGAGTGCTGAGTACGACAACAAATTCGAGGTGGTGAACACAACCCTCTGTGGAGTTAATCAAAGCAAACCTTTCGAGTACAGATAAGCGGATAAAAACCTAAAAAACAATAACCTAAAATGAAACGATTACTTCTATTTGCACTCTGTGCATTTACTTTTACGTTTGCAGCATGCGAGCCTGCGGATAATCAAACACCGAATGGCAAGCTCACACTCACGTCGAAGGCCGTTATGAACTTCGATAAGTTGGGTGGCACGGGCGAGATTACCTTCGACTTTGTTGCCGACCAGACACGTCAGGCAGCACCTGTAGCGGTGACATGCACTGAGGATTGGATCTCTGAGATCAAGGTTAACAAGCACAACGTGACATTCATTGTAGCTGCAAACGAGGGCGACGAGCGCAATGCAACAATCAAGCTCACAGCAGGACAGGACAACATTCACGTGATGATCATGCAGGAGGGTGCCGCTCTTGCCGACGTAAACTTCAAGGCTACTCATCTTGGTGGTAGCTACTTCGGCAAGTTTATCACCGACAGGGGTCAGACCGAGGGTTTCAACTACTTTATCATTCTCTCTGACCAGCAGCCATCAGGCATCAAGACTATTCCTAATGGCGCTACACAGTATCGCTTCGACATATATGCCGAGGCAGGTGCCGAGTTCAGCCACAAGGAGGTACGCATCCCCGTAGGCACATACACCTTCGACCAGCAGGGTCTAGGTCGCAAGGGCTCTATCGATGGCAATCCAGATGCTAGCCTCTTGTACGACCCAAACATGAGTCAATACTCATTCCGCAGTGCGACATTGGTTGTTACCAAGAGCGGTATCAATGCCGAGGTTATACTTATAAATGGCGATGTTCACCGCATCACATACACCGGCGAGCCACTCCTCGAGGACTATAGCGAGGATACCTATGCCGACGTATGTCCTGTTAGCCAATACACCGATACCCTCTCGTTCGACGTTACGGGTGGTTATATGTATGCCTACTACCGTGGCGACTGGTTTGGCACAGGCCACGACGTATGGTTCATGCACATGATCGAGGATAAGAGCACCTTCACGGGCGTATATCTCATCTTCAACTTCATCACACCTAAGTCAACAGGTGGCTTCAATAACCCTGAGGGCTACCTCGGCGAGTACACCCTCTCAGACCCTACCAAGTCGCTCGACTGGACATTCCCTGCAGGTCGCCTTCGTGACGACAGCACCCAGCTAAACGCCTACTATATGTATTGCGTAGGTGGTCAGATCGACATGTCGCAGGCTGCTCCTATCACCGCTGGTAGCATCAAGGTTGAGAAGGTTGGTAACGACACCGTAATTACTATCGACGGCAAGGACGACGCTGGCAACGATGTCAAGGGCACATTCAGCGGCGTTGTGCACGAGCTCGATAACCAGAGCGTCATAGCAAAATAGTTGCTAACACATCATTTATAGGGGCTAACTTTTGCGAGTTAGCCTCTTTTTTGTACCTTTGTAAAAAAGCAAACCATCTATGAAACGACTTCTACTTTCACTCATAACATCTATGATGTGCATCAGCTGCTGCAACACCGCATCACACTACGATAGTGGCGTGAGCTGGGAGCTTGCCGAGTGGCGCAAGGCGACAATCAAGAACTTGCGCTACAAGCTAAGGTTCGACCTCGTTGATAATATCGGCTCTGCCACCCTACTCTTCGAGGTGGAGAAGCCTCAAAAAATTGTCATAGATTTTCGCAATACAGAACTTGTAACAAGCGTCGAGGGGATGTCGTATAGCTTGAAGAATGAGCATATCGTAATCCCTAAGTCGGAGATAAAGAGTGGCGAGAACAGGGTTGTTGTAGAGTTCGACATCGACAATCAGTCGCTAAACCGCCAGGAGAAGTTTCTCTACACGCTCCTTGTGCCCGACCGTGCCCGCACGCTCTTCCCCTGCTTCGACCAGCCCAACCTCAAGGCGTCGTACAGCCTAACACTCCGAACACCAAAGAATTGGGTAGCTGTGTCGAACACCTCGGTAGAGAGCGAGGAGGTGGGCGAAGATAGTCGCACCATAAAGTTTAGGCCCACAGAGCCCCTTAGCACCTATCTCTTCTCGTTTGTGGCAGGCGAGCTCCAGAAGCGCACCTACGACGATGGTCGCCACACCTTCACCGCCTACTACCGCGAGAGCGACCCTAAGCGCCTCGAGCAGCTCGACACGATATTCGAGCAGGTGGCATCGTCGCTCGACTGGCTGGAGGAGTACACAGGCATAAAGTACCCCTTTGCCAAGTACGACCTTATCATCTTGCCAGGCTTCCAGTATGGTGGCATGGAGCACACGGGAGCTACGCTCTACAACGACACGCAGATGTTCCTCTCGGAAAATCCTACGCTCGACGAGGAGCTACGCCGCACAAAGCTCATCACACACGAGACGGCACACATGTGGTTTGGCGACTATGTCACTATGGCATGGTTCGACGATGTGTGGACCAAAGAGGTCTTTGCCAACTACTTTGCAGCACGCATGACCGAGCCCCTATTCCCCGACATCAACCATATGCTCAACCGCATGAAGGTGCACACCTCGGCAGCCATGAGCGAGGACCGCACCGAGGGCTCAACATCTATACGTCAGCCACTTGACAACCTCGCAAATGCTGGCTTGATATATGGTCAGACCATATACAACAAAGCCCCCGTGGTGATGGACAAGCTCGTCGAGATCATGGGCGAGGAGGCTTTCCGTGCGGGTATTCAGGAGTATCTCACAACCTACGCCTACTCGAATGCTACGTGGAACGACCTTATCGCAATTCTCGACAGACGTTGCGACGAGGACTTGGCTTCGTTTAGCGACGTATGGGTAAACCAGCGAGGCATGCCACATATCACCCTCCAACGCAAAGAGAATAGACTTCACATCAGCGAGTGCGACCCACTTGGTCGTGGTCTGCATTGGCCACAAACCTTCACGGTGGATATCGTTGCGGGCAACACCACTACACGCCATGAGGTGGTTATGCATGGCGAGGAGGTTACGCTGGAGATTGGCAATGCCGATTACATCATACCCAATAGCGATGGTCGTGGCTACGGACTATTTATCCTCGGCGACAACGACCGTGCAGCACTGCTAACGCACTATGCCACAATCGCTAACGAGGTTACGCGCCAGGCAACGATAATGAACCTTAGGGAGCTCTACGAGGCAAACTACATTAGTAACGAGGAGTGGCTATCGGCACTTATTAGAGGACTCAGCACCGAGCGCAACGCCCTCATAGCATCAACCCTTGTCGGATATGTTGCCGAGCCTCTTAGCGCCCTACGCTCAGCCGAGGCGGAGGCAGAGCTCTACGCCATGAGCCAGAGCCACACCCTTGTATCGTGCCGACAGCAGCTGCTTAGAATGCTTATGCAGACAGCGACATCGGCAGACCTCTGCCGTGAGCTATACACCATCTGGCACGAGGCGAAGCACCCACTGCTCAACGTAAACGACTATATGACACTTGCATACGAGCTCTCGCTACGCTTCCCCGAGCACTACGACACAATAGCCACAACGCAGCGTGAGCGCATCACCGACGAGGATCGCCGTCGTAAGTTCGACTTTATCATTCGTTCTGTAAACCCCTCAGTAGAGGCACAAGAGAGGCTGTTTGAGGAGCTATTGGAGCCTGAGAATAGGCGCATAGAGCCATGGACGGCAACAGTGATAAGCTATCTTAGCCACCCACTTCGAGATAAGGAGTCGGCAAAATATATCTATGGAGGACTCAGCGAATTACGCGAGGTGCAGCGCACAGGCGACATCTTCTTCCCTCGCAACTGGGTAGGTGCACTCTTGGAGAACCACCGCACACCTGAGGCATACGACGAGCTAAAGCGTTGGCTTGGCGACAACCCCGACTACCCTCAGCTACTACGTAACAAGATTTTACAGGCGGCACACCCGCTCTTAAGAGTGCAGCAATAGCCACTCACGAGCAATACGCATGGCGGCATGGCAGATGTTCTGCTGTGCCGTCTTTTGTTGCATAGCCTCCTCAAGCGGCATACCCTCGGGCGTAGCCTCGTATATGCGCTCGAAACCACTATTTTCGAGCTCCTCGCACCACTCTACCCTGCCACCCAGGGCAACGACAGGAACACCCTTCATACTCGCACGGCGCAACACGCCCGAAGGACCCTTGCCCATAAGTGTCTGACTATCAATGCGACCCTCGCCCGTGACGACAAGCTGAGCACCATCAAGCAACATATCGAAGTTCAGCGTGTCGAGCACTAACTCAATGCCTGGCTTGAGCGTTGCGCCAAGTAGCGCCATAAGGGCATAGCCCACGCCACCCGCAGCACCCGCGCCTGGCAGGTTGTGATAGTTGCCACCGACGACCTCGGCAAAGCGGAGCATACCCTCGTCAAGAGCATCAATCATTGTGGGCGTTGCACCCTTCTGCTTTGCATAGACCCACGCAGCGCCACGCTTGCCATAGAGCGGATTATCGACATCGGAGGCAACAACAATCTCGCACTTAGCAAGACGTGCATCTACATTCGCAGCATCTACTCTCGCTACACGGCACATAGCCTCACCCGACGGCGTAAGCACCTTGCCCTCAGCATCGTAGAACTGACACCCCAACGCTGCAAGCATACCCATGCCGCAGTCGTTCGTGGCACTACCGCCAATGCCTAAGATGATATGCTGAGCACCCCTATCGAGGGCATCGAGCATCACCTCGCCAAGGCCATAGCTCGACGTGAGCATAGGGTTACGCTCCTCTGCATTAAGCAGAGCAAGTCCCGACACCTGCGCCATCTCGATAATTGCCCTATCGCCACTTATGGCATAGTGCGTGCTGATACTCCTATGTAGCGGGTCGTGCGCAACAATGCTCTGCATCGAAGCACCCAGCGTCGTGGCAAGCGACTGTAGTAAGCCGTCGCCACCATCGGCAATGGGCACTATTGAGATGTCGCTATCGGGCACAACACTCTGCCACCCCTGAGCAAAAGCCGCTGCCACCTGCTCCGAGCTGAGCGACCCCTTGAACTTGTCGAATGCTAAGATTATACGTTGTGCCATGGTCGTTGTGCGAAAATTATTACACAAAGATATAAATTTCTCGCCACATTATATTGTTCGTGGTTCAAAATCGGCTATTCGTTGAAAAGTTGTGATAGTTGTGCAATTTTTTTTTGATAGCAGACGTTATTATGGCACGAGGATTGCACAATCCTTAATCAGCTACGCTGGTAAAACACGTAGTTAGGTTTCTTCATTTATTTAAGTTTGGGTTAGTAGTTTTTTCAGAATTTATTTCTGAGGGTATAGGCGGCAGTCGTGAGACTCCCGCCTATTGCTTTTTTTTATAAAATTCTGAAAAAACTACTGACGGTTTTGAACGTAGCAACAATGCTCTTGTTGGCGGATGTAATACATCTATGCAGAAGTGTGGCGCACCATTCAGCAAGTAAACTCGCCATGGTGCGCCATTCTTTTGCAGTTACTTCGTAACTCGCCAACTTCGACCATTGTCTGACCTACTCGTGGAAACGTTAGTAGTTTAGCTGATATTCTCAAAGTTCACTAAGTTCACTAAACTCCCTAAACTCTTTAATTTCATTATATGCCTCAACACCACAACCCGATGCCTACGGCAACACCATTGCCACACACCTCTTGCTCTGCGCAAACCTCAAAGAACGTTAGTAGTTTATAAAAGGTGCTTCGCAAAAGAGTTTTATTTTAGAACCTGTTTCTGTAAGAGAATAGGCGGCAGTCATAAGACAGTCGCCTATTTCATCAAACGCTGTATTTGCAGTAAGAGATTATGCAAAAGCAACCAACAAACCAATAACAGCCATCAGCGCCAACCAAATGATTAGAACAATCTTTAACTTACCCCATGCGGTACGCTTACCTGCTCGCTTAAGTATCTCCTGAACATCAGGCTGGTTGAATCTTTCAGGATCTTGCTTCTTGATTTGTTTACACATTTTTACAGCATGCTTGCTCACTGACTCACACTTCTCCTCAGCAAGACGCTGATGCAATTCATCAGGATGAGACTCCTCAAGGTTGAACTCATCAGACTGATTCAACAAATCTGTAGCACGAGCAAGTAGCTCGTCGGTAGTTCCAGTCAGTGGAAAATGTTTTTTGAGATTATAATTGAATCGCTCCATTCTATACTCCACAATCTCATCTATTCTTTCATCCTCGGCAGCCTGAGCCTTCTCCTCTTCAGTCTCTTCAAACAACCATTTTGCGACACCAACAACTCCTCCACCAACAGCAGCTCCTAAGCCAAATCCCTTAGCAGACGAAGAGCTGCTTGATTGCTTAGAAGATGAACCGCTATTTGCATATCTACCAAGACCATTCTTTTTGCAATAACTATCTGTATAAGTCTGTGCAGCATCAATTTCTCCATTTATTGTCGTAATTCGTGCATAATGCTCTCCTGACTTGTGGGATACGTTGCTGTACTTCATTGACAAATACTCCTCGTGCGAAATTAGCACATCCTCTCTTTTAATACCCATAATAGTGTAAATTTAAGTTAATGGTTTAATTGTAAAGTTCATGTTTGTGTGACAGCAACCGTATAACTTAAAATAGGAGAGCACCTAAAAAAAGAAACGTGGGTACACTTACGCCTTGAAGGGACGACCAAGTACCCATACACACATAAGCACAACCCACGCCATGAGGCGTGAGCATTTAGCGTGCCTACTGCTTGTGTGTAATAATTTGGTCGTTTTACAAGGTCAGCAATAGCCTAAATGCCATCTACAATCACTGCGTATTCCGCAATGCTACTACAAATATACAAAAGTATTTTCGAAAACCAAAAAATACTCAAGAGTTTTTATTATGGCAAGGAGTGCAGAGATAGTGAATTTAGAGAGTTTAAGGAGAATAGGGACAGCAAAGACAACAAAGAAACTCGGGTATCGAAAAATAATCTCTACTCTCTCTGCCGTCCCTGTCGTCCCCATCGTCCCCATAAAGATTAGTCCTCACCTATGTGATAAATTTCCCAACATATTCCACATTCTGCAAAAAAGTTCTATCTTTGCGCCATAGAATGATAAAATACTAAAAATTATAGACTATGAAGAAGTTTTTTGCACTTGTTGCACTAGTTGCATTCGCACTTACATCGTGCGACAATGGCAACAACGAAGTAGCAACACCACAGCTCAACATCGGCAAGCTAAGTGTTGAGTTCAGCGCACAGGGTGGCACTGAGCAGATTTCGCTAAAGGTGGTAAACCCCATCGCTGGCGAGCAGGTAGCAGTAGAGAGTTCTGCCGACTGGTTCGAGGTGACTATCGCCGAGGGCAACACAGCTATCTCGGTGACTGCCAAGGAGAACGTTGGCGCAGCACGCGAGGCATCGTTCACCCTTAGCTATGCCACAGCACAGCCTAAGACAATTAGCGTGAAGCAGGCCGAGGCAGGCATAACTTACGACGTGGTATATGAGCCACTCCGCTTCGAGGGCTACTACTTCGGTACAGAGTATTCGAGCAACTACAACTACTACGTTGCACTCTCTGACATCGCCGTGAAGTCGAACTTTACGCCTAAGGCAAATGGCACATACTACTACTTCGACTTCTACTCAAACAAGCCAGGCTCAGCCACTCAGCCACTGCCAAATGGCACATACACCTTCGATGCAAACGACACATTTGCACACCAGACATTTAGCGCCAGCTCAAGCTACCTTATCACTACAGACGGCGTGAACAAGGAGAGCGTGATGGAGATTAAGGGCGGCACAGTGACAGTTACTGATGGCAAGTTCGACGCTGTCATCGAGCTTAAGAATGGCGAGACTCACCGTGTGGTATATGAGGGCGACCTTACCGTGGACCTCGACTACGTTAACTCTACTCTTGCCCAGGACTTTACATTCAACTTCGAGGGCGCCACAATCAAAGCTACAAACCTTGGCATCTACGAGATGAGCAAGTATCGCTGGTATATCGAGGCAGTTAAGGGCGACGAGCTCTTTATGCTCGACGTATTCACCGCAAATGCCGATAGCCCAGCAGGCATCTACACTAAGCTCTCGACAGGTGGTCTCGAGGACTACAACAACAAGTTTATGCCAGGCCTTATGACCGAGCAGGGTCTTATCGGCGCATGGTACACGCAGCTTGTAAACAACGTCATCAAGGGCTATGTAATGGCACCTATTAACGATGGTCTTATCCAGATTACTGTCGATGGCGAGAATGCCACAATCAACTTCAGCGCAACAGATGATGGTGGCGCAAAGATTGAGGGCTCGATAAGTGGTAGCTACACTCAGGAGATTTCTGAGGAGTAAGCACCGCTGATATATAGCACCAAACGATATAAGAGGAGGTTATCCAAAGCAATTGGGTAGCCTCCACTTAACTTTATGCTATACAAATTGCCTTGTTCGTTGAATTTATTTTTCACGAGAGCCTCAAAGTATTATATTTGCACGCAACTTATTTATAATATAAAATAAAATTTATGAAGATTCTTCAAAAGTTAGCCTCGGTGATCATTGTCGCAGCAGCCGCTGTGGCGTGTTCGCACGAGGTAGAATCTGTCCCCCCAACAATAACCAACACCCCTGAGGAGGCGTGCTTCGCACTACCTATCGATGCGTCACGCACCACTATCGACCCCGACGGACGTAGCACACGCTGGAGCGAGGGCGATAATCTCGCTGTATGGGCAAAGCGCTCAAATGATGAGTACACACTCCTTGGCGAGAAGTTTATGCTTCGCTACTTCTCAACAGAGTGGGATAAGGCATACTTCGTAGGCAATATCCCCACAATGAACGAGGAGGAGTACACCTACTACATCAGCTACCCTACGCCCACAACGATTAATGGCACCGAGGCAACATACACCGTTGCATCAGAGCAGTCGGGCGAGTACGATGGCAAGTATGACATTATGGTTGCTGAGCCAACCGTAAATGGCTCGCTCACTACTGGCAAGCGCGTTGAGCTAAACACCATCATGCGCCACCAGATGCACGCCATAAAGATTACCATTCCCGAGGGTCGCAACCTCTTTGGCATGAAGTTTTATGAGCTCGAGGTCACCTTCCCACAGGATGTTGTTGGCGACATCACGCTCGACGTTACCAACCCTGAGGCAGTGCCAACGTATACGAATACCTCGAATGTTATCAAGGTAAAGAACGAGAAGGGCTTCGACGCGGGCGACGACATCTGGGTATTTGTGCTTCCAGGCACCATCGACGGTGATGTAAGCTACAAGGTGCGTGGTGAGCACCGCTCATCGGAGGTGGCTTCATACCCCCTTACTCGCACCATGCAAGCAGGACACGTGACACCTATTCGCATGGCCACACCTGAGATATACCCATACTACACCGCCGTGATCTTCTCTATTTCGCAGAACAACCTCGGCGAGGAGTTCAACTTCTTCGACATCTACGACACCAATAACACACACATGGGTCGTTTCGAGCGCAATGCTGAAAATAAGTATGTTGTAGATTATGAGGGCGAGTTCGATGCCAACATCTACGACAATACTACATGGCGTGTGGTGTTTGACTCAGAAAATGCCATTGTCGAGACTCAGGTAAACCTCGGCGACATTACATCATACACCGAGCAGACTCGCTATATGAATGTTCCGTACCTATTCTCCGAGAACTTTAGCACACTTGCTCAGTACGATGGCGACTATAAGAGTGGACCTTATACATCAACCAGCGCTGCTAGTACAGCAGGTCGCGACCTAGCGCAGTATGGCATTGCCTCTGGTTGGACAGGTGCACGTACTGGCTGTGATGCAGCTGGCACTGCAATCCTTGTATCGGGACGTGTAGACTGCGTAATTGCTGGTGCAACTCGTGCTTACGGACGCTTGGACTCACCTGAACTCACTGGCATTAAGCCAAATAAGAGTGTCAAGGTGAAGGTTACATTTGACTATGGCGGTAGTCGCTCGGGTACTTCTACTTATTACCCAGTAGGTCGCGTGGGTTATACTACTTCTAGTGGCATTCTAAGTGGTTATGCCACACAGTTTAACAACAATCCAACATTTACTGAAATCAGTGATCCGGTTGAGGTACCAAGTATCCCAACATCGGGCTCGGCATCAAGCCTTTCGAAGTCAATGACCTACACCATATCTGAGTGCTCATCATCACACCGTATTTCATGGCATGTGGGACATATGGGCTACAAAAGTTGGAAGATTGACAATGGTTATGGTTGGATGTATATCGACAACATCAAGGTTCAGATAACAAAATAACAAACATTAAAATATTAAAAATCAAACAATTATGAGAAAACTAATCACTTTAGCATCATTTGTTGCGTTGGTGATGGCCTCATGTACAAATGAGACCCCTGCAGACCAAACAAATGCAAAGGGTAGTGTAGCTTTCGACCTCGCAATCCAGACCGAGGTTGATGATACACGCGCTAATGTCAGCTGCACAACCCCAGCAGCTGAGGCTTTCGACCTTACAATTGAGGGTGTTGGTCACACCTACTCAAAGCACTACGCAGCTATTGCCGAGTTCAACGAGGGCGACAACTACCTCCGCTTGGGCAACTACAAGGCAACCGTAACCGCTGGCTCACTTACGGAGGAGGGCTTCGACAAGGCTACCTTCGTGGGTAGCGCTGATTTTGCGGTAGCTGCTCGTGCAAACACCGATGTTCAGATCACTGCCTACATCGCAAACACCTTGGTTAAGGTCGAGACAACTGAGGCTTTCAACGAGTACTTCGTTGGTGGTGCTAAGTTCCAGCTCACAACCGCTGCTGGCAACACTTTCGATGTTACTGGCAAGACTGAGCCTGTGTTTATCGCTCCAGCCGAGTTTAAGATTAATGGTACTGCCGTTAAGCAGTCAATTCAGTCTGGTGCTGAGGGCTCTACTGTAACACTTCCTGAGTACAAGCTCGCATCGCCTGCCGCACAGACACTCTACACCATCAAGTTCGATGTTGAGAATGCTGGCAAGGCAACCATCAATATCACTCTCAACGAGAATCTTGTTGACTCTTTCGAGATTGACGAGGAACTAAACGAAAACTCTAAATAATCAGACATAAGACATGAAATCGGTTATTAAATTTATGAGCCTTGTGGTGGCCGTTGCACTCGGTCTTAGCTCATGTAACAGAGATAATGTAGGCTATGAGCCTGGCACACAGACAGGTGATGGCAACAACATTGGCTACCTTGTTCTTGGTGGCATGAACGCCTCAATCTTGGAGGATACAGAGAATATCGACTCAAACCCTGGCACACGTGCTGGTGGTGTTGATATCAGCACTTTCGACGTTGTTATCACCAACAAAGATGGTGAGGAGGTTGCTTCGTATAAGTATGGCGAGCTTCCAACAGAGCCTATCGCACTTGACGCTGGTGTTTATAAGGTTACCATGATGTCAGAGCCAATGATTGGCGCTGAGTGGGAGAAGCCAGTATATGGCGCTGAGCGCGAGGTTATCATCACTCGTAAGCAGACCACAACTGTAGACGACATCGTTTGTAAGCTTCGCAACATCAAGGTTACCGTAGACTACGCAGCTGACCTTAAGTCACAGCTCGACCAGGAGTACACATCTATGACTGTGGCTCTTGCTGAGAATAACCTCGTTTACGCTTTTGGCGAGGCGCGTGGTGGTTACTTCGCTCCTGTAGCTGCTGAGAACACCCTCACACTCACCTTCAAGTGCCGCTACGCTGGTACTACAAAGGATATCGTGATGACCAACGAGATTTCTGGCGTTAAGGCTGCACAGTGGCGTAAGATCAACGTTGTTGTTCAGCATGCTGCTGATGGTACTGCTAACATCGGTATCGTTTGCGACACTTGGACATACGACGAGGAGGTTGTTTTCGACACATCTATGTATCTCTTCGAGGAGACTTTGGTTGACGACACTGACCTTCCAGTAATCAACTTCGAGGGTCACGATCTTGCTGAGCCATTCGAGCTTACTGACGCTATGTTCGACGCTGATGGCAAGTTCACATCAAACATCAACATCGACATTACAGCAAAGTCTGCTATTCAGTCAATCATTATCAAGGCATCGTCAGACAACCCAGCATTCACAGCAGCTTATAGCGAGCTTGTACCTGCTGAGTTGGACATCTGCGACGGCTCAGTAAGCAACACCTTGCTCGGCCTTATGGGCTACCCTACCTCGGCTAAGGGTGCAACTTCTACACGCATCAAGTTTGGTGCTCAGGCCGACATCCTTCGCACATACGAGGGTACTCACTCATACGAGATTACCGTAATCGACGCTAATGGCGGTAAGACTACTCAGACACTCTCGGTTAAGTATGGTCAGATGGTTATCCTTGCTCCATCAATCGTTTGGACAGGTTACGACATCAAGGAGCGTCACACATATGCTCCAGGCATGACTTGTGATTTGGTTGTAACAGCTGATGGCGGTATTGCCGACTTCATCGTTAAGATCATCTCTAACGACCTTACTGATGAGGAGCTTCAGAGTGTAGGTTTGGCTGCTAACTTCAGCCTTGTGAACGACAGCCAGTTCTTCGCTCCACTTGCTGCTTTGGGCTTCCCTACTGGTGATGAGGTTCGCGGTGCAAAGGAGCGTAACCTCTCAATCACTAATTTCTTGGCTGTTCTTTCAGGCTTTAAGGGCGACCACGACTTTGAGATGACAGTTATTGATGCTGCTGGTCAGTCAACAACTGAGACTATCATGTTGCATTTCGAGTAATATCTTAAACTGTTAAAATTAGGAATATAATGAAAAAGATATTTGCAATATTGAGCATGGCTATCGCTGTTGTAGCATGTTCAACCGAGATAGATCCAGCTGTAGAGCTCGCCGCAACTGAGGGTGCTATGCGCCTTGGCGTTGCTTTCCAGCAGTCAGCTACTGTTGACGAGGAGGTTGTTATTAAAATCTATAAGGTAGAGGGCGAGGAGCTTAACCTTGTTCGTCGCTATACCTCTCTCAACGATGTTCCTGAGTACCTTGCATTGCTCGCTGGCAACTATGTTGCTAAGGTTCAGGTGGGCGAGAAGCACATCGTATCGTTCGACGAGAAGTACTACCTCGGCGAGAAGTCGTTCGAAGTAACTGCGGGCAACGTAAGCAATGTAACCGTAGATTGTAAGATTCAGTCAACTGTTGTACGTATCGAGTACGATACAACTGTTGCCGAGAAGCTCAACGCTGGCTACTTCACAAACGTATCTGTTGCCGAGAGCTACAACCCTACAGCTATCGCTTCAGGCGACGTGCACTCACTTCGCTACGAGGAGACTAAGGAGGGTTACTACGTGCTTCCAGCCGACCAGACAACACTCTTCTGGCACTTCGAGGGTGAGCACCCTGTTGAGGGCGCAATCATGAAGGAGGGTAAGATCGAGAATGTTAAGCCTGCTGTGCGCTACACCGTTAAGCTTAAGTACTCTAAAGATGCTCCTGGTGGCATCATCATCGAGGCAATCGTTGACGACTCTATCGAGGAGGTTGATGACACTCTTATCTTCAGCCCAGATCCAACCATTTTGGGTGATGGCTTCAACGAGAAGGAGCAGCAGCTATCAACCGTTACTCGCACCTACAATATTGCATCGTTGGCAAACATCACTAAGCTCGCTATCGAGGCTGACGGCGTTGAGCACGACATTCTTAGCGGCAACGTAGCTGGTGTTAATGTAGTTAAGGTTGACGAGCTCAACTACAAGGTTACCGTAGCTCCTGAGTTCTTCGTGAATGTTAGTGGTGGCGAGAATGCTATCTCATTCAGCATTGAGGATGTTGACGGCGGTAAGGCTAAGAAGGATATTCAGTACAACGTTCAGGGTATCATGCCATTGGCTATTGAGGACTACAACCTCTGGACAGGTAAGGCAACATTCAAGGCAAACATCATTGACACTGCTGCAACATCTGTTAAGATTGCTTACAGCGCTAACGGCACTACATGGACCGAGGTTGACGCTACTGCTGAGGGTGGCTACTACACTGCTACTGGCGCAGGCTTCTCGGCTGAGAAGAGCTACTCTTACAAGCTTATCGTAGATGGCGCTGACTCTGGTAAGACTCTCACAGTTGCAACTGCTGCTGGTGTTCAGCTTCCTAACGGCGACTTCGAGTCATGGACTGACTCTAAGAATGCCGCAGGTCTTTGGAGCTCTGGTAACAACACTTTCGTAACGTTGATGAAGCAGGCTTCAGGTCGCAACGGTGGCTCATGTGCATTCCTTGACTCACAGGATGCAGTAGGTAAGTTCGCTGCGGGTAACCTCTTTACAGGTTCTTTCGAGTTGAACATATCTACAATGAGCGGTAAGGTAACCTTCGGTAAGGACTTTAAGTTCAACGCTAAGCCTGAGAGCGTATCATTCTGGATGAAGAACTCTCAGGGTCAGATCAACTTTGGTGACAAGGCAAGCGGTACAGATAAGTACTCTGCAATGGTTCTTATCACCGACGGTACTACCTACACCGTAGATACTACCGATGAGAGTACGTTCCTCACACCTGACAACATTGGTTCTAAGCCTGGCATCATCGCTTACGGCTATATCAACGGCGACGATTCGAACGCTGACTGGGTTGAGAAGACAGTACAGCTCACATACGTTGATGGCTACGAGCAGATGGCCCCTAAGAAGATCTCGGTATCGTTCACACCATCAAGCTTGGGTGACTACTTCTGTGGTTCTAACAATTCGGAGATGTACGTAGACGACGTTCGTTTGAACTACTAAAATAATTTAGCGAGGTAGTGGCGACATTAGGTTGCCACTATCTCTACTTTTTTCGATGAAGAGATTTTATATTATAACTCTGCTTTTGGCATCTGTGGCATACGCCTCGGCGCAAGAGCTTACAACCCCCACTGCCACTACGCCCGAGAAGACTGAGCAGATAGGCGTAAACGAAGCACGCAAGCAGCGAGGCTTCGTTTCCGATGAGTGCTTTGTGCCTAAGGGACAGTGGATATTTGGTGGTACGGCCTCGTACTCAGCGCATCGTAATGAAGACTACACCTTTACGCTTATCAACGACATCGACTCGTATGGCTACACCGTAAACGTCAGCCCTATGATTGCCTATGCCCCATGGCGTAACATGGCTGTGGGTGTGCGCTTCTCGTATGGTCGTTCGTTGTTCCGTCTCGACAACGCCTCGCTATCGGTATCTGATGTTGATATCAATGTAGATATGTTTCATCAGCTAAAGCATAGCTACACAGGCACCCTCTTTTGGCGACCATACATTCCGCTGGGCACAACCAATCGCTTTGCCCTCTTTGCTGAGGTGCAGCTAAACCTTTCGGGTGGCCAGGCCAAGAATGTTGCTGCCACCTCGGAGGTTGATGGCTTGCAGGACTATCGTGGCACCTACTCCAAGACGTTTGGTGCGTCGCTTGGTCTTCAGCCGGGTATCGTGGCATTTATCACAAATAATGCCGCTGTAGAGCTCTCAATCGGCGTATTGGGCATTGGTTTCGACCGCACGTTGCAGACAAAAAATCAGGTAGCGCAGGGTGCAATAAACGCTCTCGACACTAAGTTTAAGCTAAACCTCCTCTCGGTAGGTTTTGGTATGTCGTTCTACCTATAAACACGTAGCATTATGAGAAGATATTTATTACTTATTGTTGCTGCGTTTAGCCTTGTTGCAACAAGTGCTACGGAGCCTACCGACAGCCTATCGCAAAAGAGTAAGTTTCTGCCTACACGACAGCGCATCGACCGAAAGATTGGTCAGCACAACTTTGTATATAAGGGAGAGTTTATGCTCGGTCTTACTGGCTCGTATGGCAACATCCAGTCGGAGGACTCAGACATCATGCTCCTCGTAGACAACATCAACGTTGGGCTGAAGAGTGCTACCATTAAACCATTTTTTGCCTATGCCTACCGCGACAACTTGGCAGTGGGTATGCGTTTCGGCTACAACCGAATCTCGGGCTCGGTAAGCTCGCTCGACCTAAACATCGGCCTTCTTGCCGACATGGAGAACATGGGCATCTCGAACATGGGTCTTCGCAACGAGGGCTTCTCATGGTCGGTATTCCACCGCAACTACATCGGTCTTGACCGTCGTGGCATCGTGGGCGTTATCATGGAGGGAGAGCTTCAGTGCAAGACAGGTACTACAACGCTATGGAGTGGCGACTACGCCAACCGTTCAAAGTCCGATACGCGCAACTTCTCGGCACGCCTTAACTTCAACCCTGGCATGGCTATCTACGTGATGCCTCAGGTATGCGTTACGGTGACCGTGGGCGTAGGTGGTTTGTACTACACAAGCGTCAAGCAGTACGACATGAAGGGTGAGCAGACTGGACTTCGCAACCGCTCAGGCCTTAATCTCAAGCTCAACATTGCCGATATTCAGGTTGGCATTGTGGCACATTTGTGGAACTCAAAGAATAAGTAGTGGCTATGAAGAGATATATCAAATATTTGACAATGGCACTACTCTCTGTAGTTAGCTTCAGCTGTATCGAGAACGATATCCCCTACCCTATTATTAAACTCGAGATATTGGGCGTTGAGGCTGAGGGCTTAAAGTCACCAGCTAAGATTGACGTTCAGAGCAAGAGCGTAGTACTCGAGTTTGAGGAGATTGTTGACATTCGTAATGCCGTAATTACTGATATCAGCGTTACGGAGGGTGCTACAACATCGCTCGAGTTGCCTCTATGCGTCGATTTGCGTATTCCGCTATATTTCGACGTTAGCATGAACTACTCGTGGGAGTGGAGCATCATGGGTAAGCAGACCATTGAGCGTTACTTTAAGATTGATGGTCAGATTGGCGAATCGACAATCGACGCTGAGCACCACATCGCCACAGCCTATGTGCCTATGGACTTCGACCTTACGAAGGTAAATATCACCGACCTAAAGCTCGGTCCTAAGGATATTACCACATACTCAGCCGACCCTAAGACACTCACCAACTTCGAGAATACAGCACGCTACATCACCGTAAGATATCACAACGATATCTCGGAGGATTGGACACTGCGCATTATCCCTACCGACGTTGAGGTGTCGTTCAAGAGCGTAGATGCCTGGGCTAAGCGTATCTGGCTATATGCCGAGGGTCGTAGCGGCGCAGCGTTTAGCTTCAAGTACCGCAAGGCGGGCGACGAGGAGTGGAACAGTGTTGAGAACATAGAGGTTGAGGGCGGTAGCTTCTCGGCATGTATTGAGGGTCTTGACACACTCACCGAGTACGAGGTTATTGCCTACTCTAACGATAGCTTTACCCCTGTGGTGAAGGTTACCACCGAGGATGTTTGGGCACTGCCTAACTCTGGCTTCGAGGAGTGGTCTACGAACGATGGCATTGTCTATCCATACCTATCTGGTGCAGAGCCATTCTGGGGCTCTGGTAACGATGGTGCAGCTATGGCAAGCACAACACTCACCGAGTCAACCACTGATACACGTCCTGGTAGCACAGGCGAGTATGCTGCATCGCTTCAGTCGAAGAAGGCAGCGGTGATGGGTCTTGGTAAGTTTGCTGCTGGTAACATCTTCCTTGGCGAGTTTGGCGGCTTGGTTGGTTTGGACGGTCTTGTTAACTTTGGTCGCCCATCTACGGCACGCCCCGTGGCACTTCGTGGCTGGATTAAGTATAACTGCGGTGTTATCGACGAGTTTGGCAAGACACCAACGGCGCGTCCCGACCTTAAGAAGGGCGATATGGACGAGGGTCAGATTATGATTGCCGTGGGTAACTGGACTGCCGAGGAGTATGGCGGTAGCGAGAGCTGCCCTGTGGTAGTAAACACCAAGGACGAGAGCACCTTCCTCGACCCTAAGGGCAAGAATGTGATTGGCTCGGGCGTGATGATTCTTAAGGAGTCGACCAACGGCTGGAAGGAGTTTACCCTACCACTCGAGTACGCCACAACAAGCGAGATACCAACACACATCATCATCGTATGTACGGGCTCACGCTTTGGCGACTACTTCACAGGCTCGACCGAGAGTCTGCTGCTCGTAGATGACTTCGAGCTTATATACTAACTTAAAATGGGGACTTCGGTCCTCATTTTTTTGTTTAATAAAATTTCGCTACCTTTGTAATATGGCTACAAAGATTGTAATATTCGACTTCGACGGCACCCTCGGCGACACTCGCCGAAAGATTATCATCACCTTTCAGCGCACCATGCAAGAACGTGGGCTCGAGGTAATGAGCGAGGAGGTGTGCGCCTCGACCATAGGACTAACGCTCGGTGATGGCTTCAAGGCCATGTATCCCACACTTAGCGATGCGGAGGCCGAGGAGTGCGTAGAGCACTATCGCCGCGTCTTTTTCGAGGATATCGACTCCACAACTCCTGAGCTCTTCGACGGCGTTAAGGAGGTATTAGCACGCCTAAGTGCCATGGACCTAAGGCTTACCATCGCCTCGTCACGCTCGTCGCCCTCGCTCAAGCTATTCCTCAAAAACATGGGGATTGCCGACTATTTTTCCTATATCGTTGCTGCCGACACCGTTGCCAAACACAAGCCCGACCCCGAGCCAGTGTTGCAGACGCTACGTGAGTGCGGATATAAGCCCGAGGAGGCGATTGTTGTTGGCGATATGCCCGTCGATGTGCTTATGGCGCGCCATGCAGGGGTGCGCAGCGTAGGTGTCACATGGGGCAATGCCCAGCGCGAGGAGCTCGAAACAGCGGGCGCCGACCACGTTATCGACCATATCTCGGAGCTATTCGACTGCCTATAATAGGTGCGAGGTTTGCTCTTTGAACTTTTTTTCGTACTTTTGCAAAAAATAGAGTCACACTATGGCAATAACCATCAAAGCTAAGTTTAAGTGCAGTTCGGAGAAGGTGTCGCAGGTACCCAAGGACGACCTTAAGGATATCGCCTTTATCGGACGAAGCAACGTCGGCAAGTCGTCGCTCGTAAATATGCTCACATGCAACAAGGGCTTGGCAAAGGTGTCGGGAACACCGGGCAAGACAAAGCTCATAAACCACTTTACGATAAACGATAGCTGGTATTTGGTCGATCTACCAGGATATGGCTATGCCCGTGTGTCGAAATCTACACGTGGTGAGTTCTCGAAGCTCATCACCGACTATGTGCTCAAGTGCGAGAAGATGCACTTCTTGTTTGTGTTGGTAGATTCACGCCTCGAGCCTCAAAAAATCGACCTTAGGTTTATCGAGCTGCTTGGTGAGAATGGCATACCCTTTGGCATTATCTTCACCAAGGCAGATAAGCTCTCGCAGGCACAGCTCAACCGCAACGTAAAAGCCTATAAGCAAACTCTTTCTGAGGAGTGGGAGGAGCTACCACCAATGTTCATCTCGTCGAGCGAAAAGGGCACTGGTCGCGAGGAGATTCTCACCTTTATTGAGGAGGCGCTAACAAATTATTAAAATAAAGCGATAAAAAGTTGTTTATTCAGCTTATTTGACCTAACTTTGTGATAGTAATCCTAACCAAAATTAAATATGGCAATCCATAAGATTAAATTTTTCGCAGGCCGAGGCTCACGCTACCTCGCTGAGAAGATTGCTGCTGAGTATGGCATACCTCTCGGAGACTCTGACGTTTTGCAGTTTAGCGACGGCGAGTTCCAGCCCTGCTTCCACGAGTCTATTCGTGGCTGTACAGTATTTATCATTCAGTCAACGTTCCCACCATCAGACAACTTGATGGAGCTCTTGATGATGGCAGATGCGGCACGCCGTGCTTCAGCACACCAGGTTATTGCCGTTATCCCATACTTCGGTTGGGCACGTCAGGATCGTAAGGACCGCCCACGTGTGCCTATCACAGCACGCCTCGTGGCTAACATGCTTATCGCTGCTGGTGTTCAGCGCGTTATGACTATGGACCTTCACGCCGACCAGATCCAGGGCTTCTTCGACCTTCCAATGGACGCATTGTATGCTTCAGGCATCTTCGTACCATATATCCAGAAGCTCAACATTCCAGACCTCTCTATCGCCTCACCTGATATGGGTGGTGCTAAGCGTGCTTCATCTTATGCAAAGCACTTCCAGGCACCTATCATCATCTCGCACAAGGAGCGTGCTAAGGCTAACGTTGTTGGCTCAATGACCGCTATCGGCGAGGTTAAGGATAGAAACGTGATCATCGTTGATGACATGATCGACACAGCTGGTACTATGTGTATGGCTGCCGACATGCTCATGGAGCGTGGCGCAAAGAGCGTACGTGCTGCTGTTACCCACCCTGTGTTGTCGGGCAAGGCTTACGAGCGCATCAACGCAAGTGCTATCCAGGAGGTTATCACAACCGATACTATTCCATTGAAGGAGGGCGAGGATTTGTCTAAGTTCACCGTATTGAGCGTAGCACCTATCTTTGCTGAGGTTATCGAGCGTGTACACAACTACAAGTCAATCTCATCTATCTTCTACCGATAGTCTTACGAGATATAATTGGTATAGGGCAACCTGAGGGTTGTCCTATATTATTTTTGTTTTTTTGAGTGGGGGGGGGTAAATGGGATAGATGGGACGAATGGGATAGATGGGATAAATGGGGAAGATAGGGACGGCAGGGAGAGTAGAGATTATTTTGTGATACCCGAGTTTCTTTGTTGTCTTTGTTGTCCCTATTCTCCCTATTTTCCCTATGCCCCTGCTCACCTCTATCAGCGCACTATTTCTCGCGAGAAGGGCTTATCGCAAAAGTGAGCACCCGAGGATAGTACAAGAAGTACAGCCTCGGGTGCTCAACTTTTTGGGATAGGTCGAAGATGACCCCTTATCACAAGAAATTACTTGGCGTAGGATACAGAGCGAGTCTCACGAATCACCGTAATCTTCACCTGACCAGGATAAGTCATCTCGTCCTGAATCTTCTTTGCTATGTCGTGTGATAGTGCCTCCGACTCCTGATCTGAGAGCTTGTCGGCACCCACGATAACACGGAGCTCACGGCCAGCCTGAATAGCGTAGGTCTTAACAACGCCTGGGTATGATAGGGCGATGCCCTCCATCTCCTTAAGACGCTTGATGTATGACTCTACCACCTCGCGGCGAGCACCTGGACGAGCACCCGAGATAGCGTCGCACACCTGAATGATAGGTGCTATGAGCGATGTCATCTCCACCTCGTCGTGGTGAGCACCGATGGCGTTGCATACATCTGGCTTCTCCTTATACTTCTCGGCAAGCTTCATACCGATAATTGCGTGTGGTAGCTCTGGCTCGTCATCAGGCACCTTACCAATATCGTGCAAAAGACCGGCACGGCGTGCAGCCTTAGGATTTAGGCCGAGCTCTGCTGCCATGATACCGGCAAGATTAGCCGTTTCACGAGCATGCTGCAAGAGGTTCTGACCATACGACGAGCGATACTTCATCTTACCGATAAGGCGAATAAGCTCAGGGTGTAGACCGTGGATACCAAGGTCGATAGTTGTGCGCTTACCTACCTCAACGATCTCCTCCTCGATCTGCTTCTTCACCTTAGCCACAACCTCCTCGATGCGTGCTGGGTGGATACGGCCGTCGGTAACAAGCTGGTGGAGAGCAAGGCGAGCAATCTCGCGACGCACAGGGTCGAAGCCCGAGAGGATGATAGCCTCAGGGGTGTCATCGACGATAATCTCGATGCCTGTTGCAGCCTCCAAGGCGCGGATGTTACGACCCTCACGACCAATGACACGTCCCTTCACCTCGTCTGACTCGATGTTGAAGACAGTAACAGCATTCTCGATGGCTGTCTCTGTTGCCACGCGCTGGATAGATGCCACCACGATGCGCTTAGCCTCCTTTGTTGCTGAGAGCTTAGCCTCCTCGATGGTCTCTGCCACGTATGCCGCGGCGTCTGCCTTAGCCTCAGCCTTCATGTTCTCGATAAGGATATTTTTAGCATCCTCAGAGCTTAGGCCCGAGATCTGCTCAAGGCGTACGTTCTGCTCCTTGATAACTGCTGCAAGCTCCTCCTTGCGGCTCTCTACGCCCTGCAGCTGCTGCTCGAGCTGCTCCTTCTTGCGGTCGTACTCTGCCGACTTCTTGTCGAGCTCACGCTCCTTGTTCTGGAGGTTTGCCTCGGTCTGCTTAGCACGCTGCTCGCTCTGCTGAAGCTTCTGGTTACGCTCATTCACCTGACGGTCGTGCTCGCTCTTGAGCTGAATGAACTTCTCCTTAGCTTGCAACATCTTCTCTTTCTTTATCATTTCGCCGTCAGCCTCCGCCTTAGCAACGATGGCTTTTGCACGTGCGCGGGCACCAAAGAAGGCGATAAGACCTCCTGCAATAGCACCAACCACCACGCCGACGATTATCATTGTTGCTTCCATAGTTGATAGTTGTTAATAGTTATATATTTAAGTTATGTTCAAAAATAAAAAAACCGCAAAGACTCCTTAACTTGTTTGACGAATCCTGAGATAAGTCATAGGTGGGGCTCCGAGGCACGCAACAGTCCACTGGTGGCACATACGCACCACACCCAAAGGGTTGAGGCCTTGTTTTGTGGCTTTACTCGAGAGTTGTCCCAATGTAAAATTAGTTGTACAGATCGCAAAGCTTTTAAGGAATCTATGCGGGATAGATTGTATATTAAAAGAACGTTAACACCTTGTGGGGTGTTGCCATAATCTTGTTTCGACAGGGGTGTAGCACCAATGCTCACTATGCTACAACAAATATCGAGCCTAAACTATCGGCACTAGGCACACTACTTCTTGACGTAGTTGCGTATGCGCTCCTCAATCTTGCGTAGCTCCTCGACATCTTCATCACCCATCGAGGCATTTTGCTCGGTTGTTAGGGTTAATATCGAGTAGCGCAATGCCGCCATGGCAATTCTATCCTGAATGTCGAACTTCGGTATTCGCGAATACTCGGTAATCTTCTCATTCAGGCGCTTTGTTGCCTCACGGTATAGCTCCTCGTTTGCCGCATCAATGGTCATCGGGTAGCTTCTACCTGCAATTGATAGGTTTATCTTTACTTTACCTTCTGCCATTATCGGTTACTGGTTTTCCTGTTCGTTTTTAATTGCGGCAATGCACCTGTCCACCTCCCGCAAAAGGTTATTGACACGTGCTCGTGCTCGCTCCACATTGCCATCATCGCCACGCATAACACCAACAAGCTCAAGGCTCTTGATGCGAGTATCCTGCTCACGCAGACGCTCCTCCAAACGATGTTTCTCGCCAAGTAGCTTATCGCGCTGCTTGACAAGCTCACGACACTCCTTAGCTATGCGCTCGTGGTCGGCAATCAGCCTCTCCACCTGGTCGTGTAGTCGTTTGACAATATCCTTCTGGCTCATTATGACGGCTTCAAAAAATATTTACTGCATCAAAGATATATCTTTTTTTGCTAATTTCAAAATTTTATTTCGATTTTAGCAACCTACGCCAACGATGCAAATAGGTCGTAATCCTCGCAGTCGGTGATCTGCACATCGTAGAAGCGACCTCGATAAAGGCGCTTACCTAAGCTGTCGATGATAATCTCCTGATCCACCTCGGGCGAGTCGTACTCCGAGCGACCGATGTAGAAGTCACCCTCCTTACGGTCGATAATTACGCGCATTGTCTGACCTATGCGCTTAGCGTTATTCTCCAACGACACACGCTCCTGAAGGCGCATGATGCGATCTACGCGTTCCTGCTTAACCTCGTCAGCCACATCGTCCTTGAGGCGTGTTGCCGAGTAGGTGCCCTCCTCCTCAGAGTATGGGAATACACCCAAGCGGTCAAACTTCGTGGTCTTGACAAACTCCATAAGCTCCGCAAAGTCCTCATCGCTCTCGCCAGGATAACCCACGAGGAGTGTTGTGCGAAGTGCAATATCAGGAATTGCCTTGCGAAGCTTGTTAACGAGCTCTACGGCCTCAGCCTTAGTGTGGCGACGCTTCATCGCCGAGAGCTGATTATCTGAGATATGCTGGAACGGAATGTCGAGGTATCGACAAATCTTTGGCTCGCGCGCCATAACCTCGATAAGCTGATCGGGGAAGTCAGTAGGATAAGCGTAGTGTAGGCGTATCCACTCCAACTTCTCGATGCGACACAGACGCTCCAAAAGCTCGGCAATCTTACGCTCGCCATAGATATCCACGCCATAGTATGTCGTATCCTGAGCAATGACCATAATCTCACGCACTCCCTTCTCAACAAGTGCCTCAGCCTCAGCCACAAGAGCCTCCATAGGCACTGACTTATGGCGACCACGGATAAGCGGAATGGCGCAGTAGCCACACATCCAGTTACAGCCCTCCGAGATCTTAAGGTAGGCGTAGTGCGAAGGAGTGGAGAGCTCGCGTTTTGTCTCATTCTCAGTGCGATACTTAGCACCAAGACGCTCGACGATGCCTGCCCAGTCGTTAACACCGAAGAAGTCATCAACCTCAGGTAGCTCAGGACGTAACTCGTCGGCATAGCGCTGCGAGAGGCAGCCTACAACAAAGAGCTCGTCGATTTTGCCCTGCTCCTTAAGCTGTGCTGCACGCAAGATTGTGTCGATAGACTCCTGCTTAGCGTCGCCAATAAAGCCACAAGTGTTGATCACAACAACATCGGCATCGGTGCGGTCACTGTCGAATACCACCTTGTAGTCCATTGCCGCGAGCTGCGCTGCAAGGTGCTCCGAGTCAACAGTGTTCTTCGAGCAACCGAGGGTTATGATGTTTATCTTTTTTGCCATAATATGAACTATTTAGCATTGCCAAACATGGCACGAACAAACTCCTTGCGGTCGAACATCTTAAGCTGGTCGATACCCTCGCCAATGCCGATGTAGCGCACAGGAATATGGAACTTATCGCTAATGCCGATAACCACACCACCCTTTGCCGTACCATCGAGCTTGGTGATGGTGAGCGATGTCACCTGCGTAGCCTCAGTAAAGTGCTTAGCCTGCTCAAAGGCATTCTGACCTGTCGAGCCGTCGAGCACAAGCATAACCTCATGGGGAGCATCGGGAATAACCTTCGACATCACGTTACGAATCTTCGTAAGCTCTTTCATAAGGCCCACCTTATTGTGTAGACGACCTGCTGTGTCGATAAGCACCACATCAGCACCATTAGCCACCGCCGAGCGTAGTGTATCGTAAGCCACAGAGGCTGGGTCGGAGCCCATCTCCTGGCGCACCATCGTTGCACCTGCGCGCTCAGCCCACACGCCAAGCTGGTCGATAGCAGCAGCACGGAACGTGTCGGCTGCACCGATATAGACCTTTCTGCCGGCCTTGGTTAGCTGCGCTGCGAGCTTACCGATAGTGGTTGTCTTACCAGCACCATTAACACCCACAACCATAAGCACATAGGGCATACCCTCCTTCACCTCGATACCGAAATCCTTTGTCGAGCGGTGCGACTCCTCCATAAGCTCGGCAATCTCATCACGCAAGATAGAGTGTAGCTCCTCGGTGTTCATATACTTGTCGCGAGCCACACGCTGCTCGATACGCTCGATAATCTTTACCGTAGTATCTACACCCACGTCCGAGGTGATAAGCACCTCCTCCAAATCGTCGAGCACGTCGGCATCTACCGTCGTACGACCCGCAATAGCACGCTTAAGCTTGCCAAAGAAGCCCTCCTTGGTCTTCTCCAAGCCCGCCTCAAGCTCCTTGCGCTCAGCCTCGATTTCCTCGACAGAGGCTACCTCCTCGCTCTGCGTAGCAACATCGCCCTCAGCAACATTTGTTGTTATCTCTTCAGAGTTTGCCTCGGCAGCTACCGTTGGCTCCTCCTTCTTCTTCTTAAAAAGATCAAAAAATCCCATATCTCGTAGTTAATATTTTATATTAATTGACAAAGATAGTCATTTTTTCGCTACAAAACAAATATGATTATATTTGCTTTTTTAGCAATGATTTTATACTTTTGTTTCTTAATAGCTACTAAACCCAAAAAACATGTCACAAACAACGAAATATGACATATTCATAAGCTACTCGCGTCAAGATAAAGGGACGGTAGACATGATATGCAACCACTTAGATGCCAACAATATATCATACTTTCGCGATATATTCGACATCTCGATTAGTAGCACCTTTACACAGACGCTTGCCGACGCTATTTTATCGTGCAGGTTAGTATTGTTTATTGCCAGCAAGAACTCCTTCGCCTCGAACTACACAAGCAAGGAGGTGACCTTTGCCTATCAGAATCATATCGCTATTATGCCGCTGCTCATCGACAACACACCGATGCCTACGAACTATAGCTTTATGTTTAGCGATGTGCAGTGTATGTCGCTACAGAATACCTCCATGCAACGCCTTATAGGCGATATTGATAATCTTCTCGCTGGAAATAATACCAAAATACAAGCTCCAAAACATGTTCCTTTGAGGACTCAGTACAACACGCAAAAGGGCAAAAAGCGAGGCTGTCTTGGCAATATATTCATTGCAATAGGCATACTTGCTACGCTGTTTTTTGCACTCGTAATAATCGACACCAATTCGAGAAATAGTAGTAATACACAGGTCGGGATAGAGAGCATTGATGGCGACTTCTACCACATAACATGTAGCCGCAAGCTAACCGAAGAGGATATTAAGGATAAGACGAAACACGAGCTACGCATCATGCGCAACGAGATTTATGCTCGCCATGGCTACATCTTCCAAGATTTAGAGCTTCGCGAACACTTTATGCAAAGACCGTGGTATAAGCCAACAACAATAAACGTGACTTTCAATGATATAGAGGAGTATAACATACGATTTATCAAGCTGCATGAGTAGCCCCTTATCATTACGACAAAGATACGCTATCTTCATACATTTATTTAACACAAAACCAAGAATATGGCAATTACACAATGTCCTGAGTGCAAAGCAATACTTAAGCACGATGCCACAACGTGTCACAAATGTGGCTACGACCTTTCGCAACAAGCACCAGCGGTAAATAGCCCTACTACTTCGGCTGAGAGCATAACACCTAAGCCAGCACCACAGTCAGGTGCTCCATATCGAAAGATAGCCATCGGAGCAATAGTAGTTGCTATCATCGCACTCGTTATCGCCGTGGTGATGCTTATTCGAAGCAATAGCAGCAACTCAACCGACGAGAACTACGACGACAATATCACTATTACTCAGATAGTTGATAGCACCAACCCTTCAACTGCTGGTCTATTTCCCCACACCTCGTCGCGCCTCATCAACGAAAGCGAGCTTGTGGGCATGACACCACGTGAGCTAAAGATTATGCGCAACGAGATATTTGCACGTCACGGCTACATATTCCAAACAAAGGATATGATTGAGTACTTCAGTGCACAGAACTGGTATCGTCCAACCTCTGCAAATGTCTATCTTAGCCACATCGAGCATCAGAACGTAGAGATTATCAAGGCTTACGAGTCTAGGCTCAAAGCGTCAAAGACAACGGCAAATCCTACACCAGCCACTGGCGCAGGTCTATTCCCCTACACCTCGACACGCAAGCTAACATACAGCGACATTGCACACTTGAGCGACTATGAGCTCAAAATTATGCGTAACGAGATATATGCACGCCACGGCTACATCTTCCAGTCGAAAGATATGAAGCAGTACTTCTCTAAGCAGAGCTGGTATCGTCCAACAACAAGCAACGTCAAGCTCTCGAACATCGAGCAGTACAACGTCAACTTTATTAAGAGCTATGAGTAGTAAGCGTTTAGCACTCTACATACTGCTAATCACAACGTTTGTAGCCTGCTCCTCAGCGCCCGTTATCACAAACACTACGTCGTGCGACTCGATTCCCGAGGGCGCACTTAGGCTCATTGAGGCATACCCCGACCATGTTGTTGACTACAAGAACAACATGATAGTCTTTAGCGACGGCAGTCAGATGATATACGACGATGGCAAGAAACGCACCATCGACCAGATGCACCTGGAGCAAGATATCGAGGAGATATTCTACCAAGACTACGACAAGGGCGTGTACCCACCACCCTACGGCTACGACCCTGGTCGCTACCGCTGTGCCGCATTCTTTGGCAAGATATATGGCAACACACGCGAGGAGGTAGTAAAGAACCTCGTCGTTGTGGATTGGTGCCCTCGGCATGGTGGCAAGCCTGTGCTCTTTACAAGTGTGGCGGGCGCTGCTGAGGCACTAAAGCGAGTATCGGACGAATTGGACCAGCACCCCGAGCTAAAGGAGTGGGTGCTTAATGCTCAGACATTTAACTGGCGCACCATTCAGGGCATGACACGCCTAAGTCCCCATGGCTACGGCATTGCTATCGACCTTGAGGCCCACAGGTCGCACTACTGGAAGTGGACCTACCCTCGTGCTAAGGAGCATGCCCAAATGAAGTATCACAACACCTTTAATATGAAGGTGGTAGAGATTTTTGAGCGCCACGGATTTATATGGGGCGGCAGATGGTATCACTTCGACACCATGCACTTCGAGTATCGCCCCGAGATGAATATGCCCGAGTATATGGTTGGTGTTTCCAAGCCCAAGGTTATCACCGCCGAGAAGCCCGACCCAAAGCTCGAAAGAGAGTTTTATTATAGGGTCTTCAAGGAGGACAAGAGGTGCAGCTCGGAGGAGCAGCTACGAGCGGAGTTCTATTCGAGGGTATTCAGAACAACATATCACGAGTAAAATAAAAGGTTGACCGATGGTCAACCTTTTTTGTTACTCTGCATATAGCAGATATTTACGTCTTTGCTGCTTAAACCTCTCGACATCGTCGCTCCAGCGCGCCTTAATCTCCTCTGCCGAGTAGCCGTCAATAATCATCTGACGAACATACTCCACACCGACAAGCTTCTCAAACACAGGCTTAAAGAACTCATTACCCATATTTAGATTGCGATAGGCTTCAACCAAATATTCGATATTGACACCATTTCGCCACACCTCCTCGTCGCTCACGCCACGTAAGTCAACGCCATAGCACTTTACGCCACTATGTGGTGGCGTCTTAGAGCCAGCATTAGGCATGGGCGTAAAGCTAAAGTCGTAGCCTCGCATATCGGGGTGGCCATACATCTCGAAGGGTGCCTCCGTGCCACGACCCATGCTTAGCACAGTACCCTCAAACAAGCAGGTCGAGGGGTATAGATATATGGAGTGCTGCGTAGGCAGGTTTGGTGATGGCGCAATGGGCAGTGTGTAGTGCGTTGTATGGTCGTAGTTACGACACTTAACCACCGTAAGCTCCACGGGGCGTGCCCACCCCTCGCCGAGTGCCATTGTAGCAATCTCGCCCATGGTTAGTCCGTGAACTACGGGGATAGGCAACCACCCCACGCCCGACTTATACTTCATGTCGAGGATTGGGCCATCAACATAGTGTCCATTAGGGTTTGGGCGATCCAACACCACAACCTGCTGCCCAAAGTCGGCACACGCATCCATAATCTGAAGCATAGTTATATAATAGGTATAGAACCTAAGTCCTACATCCTGCATATCCACAACTAGGATGTCGAATGAGCGCATAATCTCGTCCGAGGGGCGCTTCTTATTGCCCGTATATAGCGACAAAATTGCTACTCCGGTACGCTCGTCAACGGAGTTCTTCACTATTGCACCCGCCTCTATCGAGCCACGAAAGCCGTGCTCAGGGGCAAAGATGCCGGCAAGATTTATGCCCTCGCGGTGCATCATATCTACGATATGCTCCTCCGAGGAGAACATTGCCGTGTGGTTAGCCAACACTGCCACGCGCTTACCTCTTAACAGAGGCATATACTGCGCTGTGTCGGTGGCACCCACCAACACCTCGCCACGCTTAGGCTGCTCCGTCGCACCATGTGCCTGAGCCTCGCCGCCACACGACACCATGACGAGGGCGAATAACAACACTTGAAATAGTCGTAACATAGCCTAGTATTGTAGTAGATACTCCTTGATAAATCCATCGATGTCGCCGTCCATAACTGCGTCCACGTTCGATGTCTGATATCCCGTGCGGTGGTCCTTAACACGTCTGTCGTCAAAGACGTAGCTTCGTATCTGCGAACCCCACTCTATGCGCTTCTTCGTAGCCTCCAGCGCCTGCTGCGTTGCCATACGCTTGTCCAACTCACGCTGATAGAGCTTCGAGCGGAGGATGCGCATAGCATTCTCGCGATTGTTTAGCTGCGAGCGGGTCTCCATGTTCTCGATAAGGAACTCTACTGGCTCACCCGTCTCGGCATCCTTGCCATGGTAGCGTAGGCGCACGGCAGTCTCCACCTTATTTACGTTCTGGCCACCCGCACCACTAGCTCGGAATGTATCCCACTCGATGTCGGCTGGCGAGATGTTAATCTCGATAGAGTCATCAACCATGGGCGATACGAATACCGATGTAAAGGTTGTCTGGCGCTTGTTGTTGGCATTAAACGGCGATAGACGCACCATGCGGTGCACACCACTCTCCGAGCGAAGATAGCCATAGGCATAGTCGCCCTCGAACTCCAGGGTGCACGACTTAACGCCCACCTCGTCGCCCGCCTGGTATGCCACAACCTTAACGTTAAAGCCATGTGCCTCGCCCCAACGTGTGTACATGCGCATGAGCATCTGCGCCCAGTCCAACGCCTCGGTGCCACCAGCGCCAGCATTGATGTCCATAATAGCGCCCAGCTTGTCCTCCTTGCCCGAGAGCATCTGCTTGAGCTCCAGTTTCTCGACAAGCTCCACGGCTGCGGCATACTGCTCCTCAGCCTCAGCCTCGGTCATAGCGCCCTCCGCCACAAAGTCTGCCACAAGCTCCAGGTCGGCAATCACACGACGAGCCACCTCCCACTCCTCGATGACGGCTTTAATGTCGGCGACCTTTTTCAGCTGCTTACGTGCCTCGTCGGGGTTATCCCAGAAGTTAGGCTCCTCGGTTCGCTCCTGCTCGTTTTGTAGGTCTATGCGTCGCTGCTCGATGTCGATCGACTCTTCGAGCTTTGCCACACGTGCCGACAGCGAGTTTATCTGTTCGTTAGATACCATAATGGTGTTTGTTTACAAAGTGAAAGGTATGGTGTGCTTTGCACGGGTTTATTTTATGGGATAGATGGGACGAATGGGGCAGATGGGCTTAATGAGTAATTTTCATTAAGCGTAGCGCTCCCATCAAGCGTAGCGCTCCCATTTATCCAGCGCCTACTCACATAAATCAGTGCACCAATTTGTTGTTAGAAGGGGTTAGATTTGGTGCCAAGTGAGATTGACACGGAAGGGGGTATACTCGACGTATATCCCCTTTCGGGGCAATGAGCTTGGTGCCGCAGATGCCCCCTTATCACAACAAATTACTCGATCTCCCAGTCAAAACCATCTTTACGGTCTTTCACACGAATACCAATGGCTGTGAGGTTATCACGAATCTTGTCCGATGTTGCCCAGTCCTTGTTAGCCTTAGCCTCCATACGCATGTTAAGGAGCATATCTACAAGTGGAGATACCATATCTTTGCCACCAGCCTCGGCAGCCTTCTCGTTGCGAAGACCGAGGATGTCAAAAACATAGCGGTTTACGATAGTCTTAAGTTTTTCGATATCCTCAGCAGTAAATGTCTGCTGACCCTCGACAGCCTGGTTGATGATACGCACCCAGTCGAATAGAGCCGAGATTACCATAGGCGAGTTAAGGTCGTCTGCCATGGCCTCAGCGCAGCGACGCTCAAGCTCCTCAACATCGGCTGTAGAGTTTGCTGCTGGCTTAATCTTTGCCAACGCCTCAACACCCTTCATTAGTCGGTCAAGACCCTTCTCTGCCGCCCGCAACGCGTCGTTCGAGAAGTCGAGTGTTGAGCGGTAGTGAGCCTGAAGTACGAAGAAACGAATGGTCATAGGCGAGTATGCCTGCTCGAGGATTGGGTGCGAGCCTGTGAAGAGCTGCTCGAGGGTAATGAAGTTACCCAACGACTTACCCATCTTCTGACCATTGATAGTAATCATGTTGTTGTGTACCCAGTAGCGTGCCGAGTCCTTGCCGAGAGCCGCTGTCGACTGTGCAATCTCGCACTCATGGTGTGGGAACATAAGATCCATACCGCCACCGTGGATGTCGAACTGCTCGCCTAGATACTTTGTGCTCATTGCCGAGCACTCCATGTGCCAGCCTGGGAAGCCGTCGCTCCATGGCGATGGCCAGCGCATGATGTGCTCAGGTGCCGCCTTCTTCCATAGTGCGAAGTCGTAAGAGTGGTGCTTGTCACTCTGGCCGTCGAGCTCGCGGGTGTTTGTCACGATATCATCGAGGTTACGACCCGAGAGGCGACCATAGTGGAAGTCTTTGTTATACTTCTCTACATCGAAGTAGATAGAGCCATTCGACTCGTAGGCGTAGCCTGCATCGAGGATGCGCTGCACCATGGCAATCTGCTCGATAATGTGTCCTGAGGCGTGAGGCTCGATAGATGGCGACTTCACGCCGAGCTCGCGCATAGCATCGTGGTAGCGCTCGGTGTAGTAGTGAGCAATCTCCATAGGCTCAAGCTGCTCGAGGCGCGCCTTCTTAGCAATCTTATCCTCGCCCTCGTCGGCATCCTGCTCGAGGTGGCCTACGTCGGTGATGTTACGCACGTAGCGCACCTTGTAGCCCAACGACTGAAGGTAGCGGAACATAAGGTCGAAGGTTACTGCAGGGCGGGCATGGCCCAAGTGTGGGTCGCCATATACTGTAGGGCCACAAACATACATTCCTACATGCTCTGGATTGATTGGCTCAAACTCCTCCTTGCGGCGAGTGAGCGTGTTGTACAACTGAATTTTCTGCATAGCTATATTGTTTTATTCGTTTATCATCTGATTAATTAGGTCCTGAAGCTCACGACGGCTAAGTAGCGTCTCCATCTCCTCAACATACTCAGCATCGACCACACCACCCTCCTTGAGGCGTGTCGATGGGAATGAGCGATATATCTCCACCACGTTGCTCACGTGATACTGCATAAGGTTCATATATGGGTCGCGCTCGTCGCCTGGCGTTAGGCGGTTTACGTAGCTGACATAATCCTTAGCAAGTCGGTCGAACGAGAGCTGATTATCAACAAGCTTACGGCTTGGGGCGGGGTTAGATACCCACTCGAAGCTACCCGCATAGAGGTGGCTATGGTTGATAACCTCGATAATATCGAGCATAGAGTTGTATAGCTCCGAGCTAACACTTGGAGAGATGCTCTCGCGGGTGTTGTACTGCAAGTAGTAATCCACCCACTCGCCACGCTCGGCGATATACTCTGCTGCAAGCCTATCGCCCTTCTCGAAGAGTCGATCCGAGGCAGCCGACTCCTCGTCACTCTTAGCCAAAAGCTCATCAACCGAAGCGGTAGATATGCCTCTGCTGCGTGCTGTTGACTGCATTGCTGCAGCGTTGTCCGACAGCGAATTGAAGTAGGCGAAGTCGTCGCCCTCGTCGATGATGTTTGGTGTCATGCCAAGCATATCGCTCATCTTAGCCACAGCCTCCTCAAGGCACTTGATAGCATTGCCAAGATAGTGCAAACCGCTATAGTAGTAGCCACGGATATATGGCAAGATGGCGCTATGTGTATATCCCACCTTCGATGGTGGAAACACCTCAAGGCCACGATCCAACAGGCGCTCTGCCGTAGCCACACTCTCGTCGGTGCCACGACGAATATGTGCCGAGGCTATACGTGCAAAGTTCTCGCGGAAGTGCGATGCCGAGAGGTTGAAACGCACAAAGTAGTCGGCATAGACACCATCGTTGTTCAAACCACCAAAGCGTAGTGGCTGGTGCAGCTCTTTGCACTTATCCTCCTCGCCGAGATACTGAGGCGTTAGCTCATCAACGTTCATGCTACCCACATCAGAGCCCCTCATATAGCGGGTCTTGATAGGCACAAAGAGGTAGCTGTAACCATTAAATCGCACATAATCTATGATGCCGTAGTCGTTTACCATAGAGGTCTGCGTGAATGCCAAAGGTCGCTTCCAGTCGAAGTTGGCAAAGAGGTCGAGCATCATAAGGTGGTCGCGCGTGATGACACTCTTGTCGAGGGTAACATCTACCCTATCAACCATCGCGTCACGCTCGCTCTCGTCAACAATCTTTGCAGCGATGGCAGCATCCTTATCCACGTCGATATAGTAGCCGTCGGCAGCCAAGATGTAGTCGGAGCGCTTGCCGTCGATGTGGCTATTTATCGTAGGGTTAAGCTTGCCCACCCAGTGGTAGCCCTCAGGGAGTGGCTCGCCCTCAGCCAATATGCGAGGGTTCATGTCGTCGGTAGCCAAGTACATAGCCTCGTCGGAGTTAAACAAGCGGATAACATCCTTGAGGTTTAGCTTACCTCGAAGCTCACTGTTAAGCTCCCAGTAGCTAAGCATCGTGTCGTAGTCCTCGGCAAACTTCTCATTAGCCGTAATACCATCGATGAGGTTCATGGCATTGACATAGGTGACAATGGCCTCATACTCCTGGTCGGTAGGCTCCAACGATGGGTTCTCGTCAAACTTCTGTACCACAGGCTCAAGCTGACGTACTATGTCCTCAGCCTGAGTAAGCGTATCGTAGATGCTGTAGAAGGTGCCTGGCAGGCTACGCATGCGCTGGTCGATGTCGTAGTAGCGAATGTCGTAGGTCTCCACACTCTCGATATAGCGGCGCTTGAGGCGAAGGTCGCGAGCACGCTGCGTGTCGAGCACATCGGCAAGGTCAGCAACAACAACCCAGTCGTTCACAAAGCTATACTTTGTTGCGGGAATGGTGAAAGGCACGCCGTCGGCATCGTTTGCTGCAAGCTTCATCTCGTCGATATACCACTCGCCACCCAAGTACGACGAGTTCATGATGCGCACATCCTTACGCACGCCCTCAACCTCCTGGCAGTACCATAGAGGGAAGGTGTCGTTATCGCCAAAGTTGATGATGATACCATTCTCGGGCACTGTCTGCAAGTAGTTCCAGCCGATGTCGTGAGCATAGTAGCGACCCGAGCGGTCGTGGTCGTCCCAGTTCTCTGAGGCAAGCACCACAGGAACACTCGACGAGAGGAGCAGCGTGGCAACAACCATCACCACTGATGCACGCTTTGGCGCAAGCTTAAGGCGGCGCACAACATCCTCTGCCATATCGGCAATAGCCAACACGCCCAAGCCAATCCATATTGAAAAGGCGTAGAAGGCACCGGCATAGACATAGTCACGCTCACGAGGCTCGTCGGGAGCGGTATTGAAATAGACAACAAGGGCGATACCCATCATCACGAATAGGAGCAACACCACGAAGAAGTTGCGCCAGTCGCGGTTAAGCTGATAGATAAGACCCATCAAACCGAGCAATAGCGGCAGGAAGAAGTAGGTGTTATGGCCAGGGCTATCAGCAACACCACTTGGAAGGTTCTGCTGTGTTCCGCAGAAGATCTTATCTATGAAGCCTATGCCCGACGACCAGCCACCGTCGAGGTAGCGTCCCTGCTCATCTTTTGTCATCTGGTTATCGCTCTGACGGCCCACGAAGTTCCACATGAAGTAGCGCCAGAACATATCGCCCATCTGATAACCCACAAAGAAGCGGATATCCTCCCATGCCGAATGCTCATACCACTCGCCCACGCCCTCTGCCGAGCGCTTAACTTGCGGTTTATCGTTCTGGAGCTCAATCCAGCCGCTCTCGTATGCATCTTTACGCTGGAAGTACCACATACGAGGGAAGAGGTGCATAGCCTCGCTAGGGTATTTATAGCCCTCGAAAATCTCGCGCTTCTCGTACTGCTTGGTATCGGGGTTATACCATGTCATCATAGCCGAGTCGTACTCGCCAGGAAGATAGGTATCCTCGCTCTCGATGTCGGGATTAATCTCGACGGGCGAGAGTGGCTGCGCCGAGTAGTATGGGCCACGTAGCAATGGTCGCTGACCATACTGGTCGCGATTAAGCATGCTGAGCAACGTATGAGGATTCCAAGGGTTGTTGGA
This sequence comes from Alistipes sp., assembly GCA_017631275.1. Lineage (GTDB taxonomy): Bacteria > Bacteroidota > Bacteroidia > Bacteroidales > Rikenellaceae > Alistipes. The sequence continues at coordinate 81,714 of JAGBTQ010000015.1, read as the reverse complement.
GTTCATAGGTGGGTTGGCATTAGCACGCACGATGACCATGGCATACGACGAGAAGCCAATCAAGATTACCGTTAGGCACAACACCACAGCATTGGCAATGCGCTTCGAGTGGTTGTGGGTATAGACAATTAGCCAGCCCAGCAACGCAAATACCGCAACAAGGTAGAGCATCATGCCAACATTCACAGGCATGCCGAGGCTATTAACCGTAAAGGTATCGACAGCAGCACCGAGAGCCACGGTGTAAGGTATGATTACGCCATTTATCGCGCCGAGGATAAGCATCGACACAACAAGGGCAATAACGATTTTTAGGAAGTAGTCCTTAGCCGTCTTGAACTCATACTGACGGAAGAACCATATCATAACCAACGCAGGTATAGTCAGCAGGTTAAGGATATGAACACCTATCGATAGGCCCATAAGGTAGGCGATAAGTATTATCCAGCGCATAGAGGTGTGGCGCTCGGCATTCTCCTCCCAGCGTAGCATGAGCCACACCACAAGAGAGGTGAACATCGACGAGAGGGCATAAACCTCGCCCTCGACAGCCGAGAACCAGAAGGTGTCGGTGTAGGCATACGCCAAGGCACCCACGGCACCAGCGCCAAGGATAATGGCAATGCGCTCAAGGCTCAGCTCGCGCTGCTCACGTGTGGTTATCCTACGAGCAAGATGCGTGATGGTCCAGAAGAGGAACAATATGCAGAAGCCACTCGCCACGGCATTGAGTGCATTGATCATCATCGGCACATACTCGGGTGATGGTGCCAACAACGATGCGAGGCGTGCAAGCATCATAAAGAGGGGTGCTCCAGGGGGGTGACCCACCTCCAACTTATACGACGTGGCGATAAACTCGCTACAGTCCCAAAGGCTCGACGAGGGCTCGATAGTGAGCATGTATGAGAGTGTTGCAATGGCAAACACCGCCCAACCCACAATATTATTCCAACGTTTAAATAGTTCCATATTTAGTCTTTATTTTTCGTTTCGTCCGAATTAACTTGCAAATATAATAATATTTGCCCGATAAACGAGCCTATACGACGAAAAATTGTTTCAATGAAACTATTTTATACCCAAAACAAAGTGTGGCTACCCGAAAGTTGGATAGCCACTTTGTTCTATTTTTCCAAGTTATTTTTTATGCGTTCTAAGCCGCTGCGGGTCATCGGCGTGGTGGAGGCAATAGCCTTAAACTCCTCCTCGGTCATTGTCTGCCAACGCTCGGGCGTAAGCTCATAAGGGTCGATGCGAGGGTCGAACTTGGGGTTACGGTGAAGCGGTGCATGTTGGTTAAATGGACATACCGACTGACAGGCATCGCAGCCAAAAATCCAGCCGTCGAGCTTAATGTTATCGTTGCACCCTTCGCGCTCGATTGTTCGGCACGAGATGCAGCGCCTGGTATCTACCAACCTGCTCTCCAAAATCGCTTGATTGGGGCACGCCTCAACACACTTTCTACAATTACCACAATTCACTCCCTCCATCGGCGTATCATACTCATCTACAACATCATCTATAATCAACTCGCCGAGATGAAACATTGTTCCGAGCTTAGGATTTACCACAAGCGACTGACGACCAATCCACCCAAAACCAGCACGCACAGCGAGGCTCTTTTCGGCTACGGGAGCTGAGTCAACAAAGGCACGAAACTTAAGCTCGGGACTCACCTTTTTAAGCTCCTCGGCAAGCTCCGCGAGCATCGCCTTTATTGTCACGTGATAGTCATCGTTGAGAGCATACGAGGCAATCTTTGCACAATAGCCCTCGCTGTAGCCTCGACTATATTGCGAGAGGTACGACACTCCACAGACAATCACACTATGCGAGTTTTCGACCAATTGCTGTACATTAAAGCGCTTGTCGATGTTTCGTTCGAGGTACGACAAAGTGGAGTGATTTCCCGCCAACAGCCACTCTTCAAAGCACTTACGCTGTTCAGCAAGAGGCTCGGCAGGCACCACACCAACCAGGTCGAAGCCCACTCTCTTAGCACTATTTATTATGAAATCTTTGGTAATCATTGAAAAAATTTGTAGCAAAATTAATAATTTTAAATAAATATTTGGTAACTTGCACCCGATTTTTGTAATATCTTTTCGTAAAACCGAACAATTCTATGGAATTTAACACACTCTATGAGATAGTGAAGCATAGCGTTGAGAAGTTCTCTAAGCGCATTGCTTTCTCAATGATTGGTGGCGAGGATGTTTCGTACAAAGAGGCAGGCGAGCGCATCGAGAAGGTGCAGGATTTGTTGCTCAACGCTGGCGTGAATGCTGGCGACAAGGTGGCTATCCTCAGCTCGAGCATGCCTAACTGGGGCGTATCATACTTTGCAGTGACTACTGCGGGCATGATTGCCGTACCTATCCTCCCCGACTTTACACCCGCCGAGCTCGACCTTATCATCGAGCATGCCGAGGCCAAGGCTATCCTCGTTTCCGACAAGCTCTACACCAAGCTCTCGAAGCAGACCTTGGAGAAGATGAACATTGTGATTCGTACCAAGGGTCTTAATGTCATCTCGCAGAATGTAGAGGCACGTGGCCAGAAGCGCATTCCCGAGCCCGATGACCTCGCGGCAATCATCTACACCTCGGGCACGACATCTAAGCCTAAGGGCGTGATGCTCACCCACTACAACATCGCAGCGCAGACAACAATCATTCCACCACTCTTCGAGTACAACGAGAATGATGTTCTGCTCTCAATCCTTCCGTTGGCACACACCTATGAGTGTACCCTCGGCATGATCTACCCATTCTCGCGTGGTGCTCAGGTACACTACATGGACCGCCCACCTACCGCCTCGGCACTCATGCCAGCCTTGGCACAGGTGCGTCCTACGGTTATCGCCTCTGTGCCTCTTATCATGGAGAAGATCTACCGCGGCAAGATTGTGCCAACGTTCCAGAAGAAGGCTATCACACGCAAGCTCTACGGCTGGGACTGGTCGCGCAAGCTTCTACATCGTGTTGCGGGCAAGCAGCTCAAAAAACTCTTTGGTGGCCGTATGCGCTTCTTTGCTATTGGTGGCGCTAAGTTCGATAGCGAGGCTGAGCGCTTCTTGTACGAGGCTAAGTTCCCTTACGGCATTGGCTATGGCCTTACCGAGACAGCTCCACTTGTTGCGGGCTGCGTAGGCGACATGGTACGCATCGGCTCAACAGGCCCTGCACTTCCTGCCGTACAGATTCGTCTCGACGACATCAACCCAGAGACAGGTCAGGGCGAGATCGTAGTAAAGACCCCATGCTGCATGAAGGGCTACTACAAAAACGAGGAGGCTACAAAGGCAGTATTTACCGAGGACGGCTGGTTCCGCACTGGCGACCTTGGTGCAATCTCTGAGGATGGCTGGATATTTATCAAGGGTCGTCTTAAGAATATGATCGTTGGTCCTTCGGGCGAGAACATCTACCCTGAGGATATCGAGGAGGTACTAAACTCTAACCGCTTTGTTGCCGAGTCGGTTGTAACGGAGGAGGATGGCAAGCTCATCGCCTTGGTATATTTCGATACAACAGCCCTTGAGGAGGCCTACGACGAGTTCAAGCACAAGATGGCTGTGAGCAAGGAGCAGATGGCCCTCAAGATGGAGGAGATTAAGCGCGAGGTGTTGGAGTATGTAAACTCTAAGGTAAACCGCTTCTCGAAGATTACTAAGGTCATCGACAACGAGGGCGAGTTTGAGAAGACTCCAACCAAGAAGATTCGTCGCTTCGTCTATGACCGCAGCAACAAGCCTACAACTGAGAGTGATAAGAAGTAACTCTTAAACATAGGTATCAAAAAAATATGCGATTTGCTTTTGCAGGTCGCATATTTTTTTCTACCTTTGCCATTGCATTGGTTCTCATTGGGCTGCATGTCCAACGTGAGATTAAAAGGGAATCGGGTGAGAATCCCGAACAGTTCCCGCTGCTGTGAGCCTCACAAAGCTCTACGACATCAAGTTGTCACTGGGGTAAATCCCTGGGAAGGCATCGTAGAGTGAGGCAAGTCAGAAGACCTGCCAAGCATTTATTACGAGATTGTGCCTGCGGCGAATGGGCTTATCTGCGACTTGATTTATTCAGGTTCACATATTCTATTGTGAGTACAGATGCAAGGGTGAGGAGCATAAAAGGCTTTCTACAACCATATACCCTATCGCCACAACGCAATTTTCGTAGTGTTTAAGTTTACGGAGAATGACCTTTAAACAACAACATTATGAAAAGAGTTATGTGCTTGGCATTTGGCGTAGTAGCTACGTTGCTTGCCGCAGTTGGTTGTCAGTATGACGACACCAACATCTGGAACGAGATGGAGCAGATCAAGGATCGCATCGAGACCCTTGAGCAGGCTGTAATTAAGACTAACGAGGATATCGTGGCCTTACAGACAATCGTTAATGCATTGCAGAAGAGTGTTTACGTAACATCTGTAGAGCAGAGCTACGAGGGCTACGTGATTAAATTCTCGGACGGCACCTCAGCCACCATCACGAATGGTAAAGATGGTGCTAACGGCACAAACGCCCCAGTGATCTCGGTTAAGCAGGATGCTGACGGCAACTACTACTGGACCATCGATGGCGAGTGGCTAATGGTTGATGGCAAGCGAGTACGCGCCAACGGCATTGATGGCGAGAATGGTGCAAATGGCGAGAATGGCAAGGATGCTATCGCTCCCGAGGTACGCATAAACGAGAATAGCAAGGAGTGGGAGATCTCGACCGACGGTGGCTTAACATGGACCTCGACAGGCGTTGTTGCCGAGGGCAAAGATGGCGCTAACGGCATAGATGGAGTAAATGGCTCGAACGGAGCTACGGGCGACTCACTATTTAAGAGCGTAGATACATCAAACCCTGACTATGTGATAGTTACGCTCGCCAATGGCACAACATTCCGCCTTGCGCGCTACGACGAGAGCTCTCCTATGTTTATTATAGATGCTCCCGCTGTGGCAGAGGTTGAGTGGGGCAAGAGTGTAGAGTTTATGGTTGAGGTGGCTAACGTTGCCGACTACATGATTAACACCCCTGAGGGTTGGCGTGCTAACTACTCAGAGAACATTCTTAAGGTTACTGCACCAACAAAGGAACTTTGCCACTACGACACCGAGGGCGTTATCGCAATTAGCGTGGTATCGGAGGCTGGCAAGAGCGCTATTGTTAAGCTACACGTCGTAGCTGTTGAGAGCACTCAGCAGCCAGAGCCAGAGCTTTCGTACGAGCTTAGAGTGCTCACCTTCGAGAATAGCGATGCTCGATTTGAGCCATATACGCTCGACTATGCAGGAGTAGATATTACAACATGGAGCGACTTAGTTGACAACCCACAGTATGGTGGTCCTTTGACATACGCCGATTTTATGTCGGCAATGTACACCTGGTATGACGAAGGCAACACCGAGCTTGCGCACATCTTCCCCGACAACTACGGATATTGCTACTGGGGAGGTGGTCACGCCATATCGAACTACTGGGGCGAGGGTTTCTCAGATGAGGATCGCAATAAGCATATTGCCAAGTACTATGGCGAGGACTATGTTACGGAGAATGCTGGCAACGACGCGATGCTCGGTTGGTTTAACCTGCAGCTTATGACACCAGTGCCAGCGCACTCGGGCGACAACTTCGTGGTACACTATGGCTACAAAGATTTCTACTCATACGTAGAGAATCTTCCTGAGCTATACTTTGCAGATGGCGAGGCACGTGTCATCGACCACATGTACATAACAAACACCAGCTACACACTCAACCAATTATATATGGGTGTTAAGAGCGAGGCAGGCAACAGCTTTGGCGGCAACTGGGAGGGTCTTACCGAGAGCGCCTGGCTCAAGATTGTGGCTCAGGGCTTCGACGATGTTGATGCCGATGCCTATGCTGAGCCTATTAGCGAGGTGGAGTTCTACTTGGTTCAGGGCGAAAATGTGGTGACTGATTGGCAGAAGTGGGATTTGAGTGAGCTTGGCTCAGTTGCCAAGGTGCGCTTCAACTTCCTATACTCCGAGGAGATGGGCGGACGATATGGCTTCACCATTCCTGGCTACTTCGCCTACGATGACGTAGCAGTGAGATTTGATAAATAATATATAATGAAGCGAGTTTTAGATTTTTTGTTTTTGTGTGTAATCGTTGTAGTTTCCTCGTCGTGCAATATCGACGAGGAGATTACAACCTCGTTACCACCTAAGATTATACTTGACAGCGAGACAGGCATCTACACTACGAAGACTGGCCGTGAGATAGTGATATCTCCATCGTTTGAGTCAGCCGACGATGCCACCTACAGCTGGATAATGAACGGACGATTGCTCGGCACATCGCCCACGCTAACATTTATGCGTGAGATTATTGGCGAGTACTACATCGTCCTAACCGTAAAAACAGATGCGGGCTCAGCAAGCGAGGAGATACTCGTAGAGGTCTTAGATCTTGAGATTCCGACAGTTACCATTGCGGGTAAGCCAAACATTACGATTGCCACAGGTAGCGAGATTGAGCTTGTTGCCTCGGTGCGTAAGTCGGAGCTTCCCACGTCATTTCACTGGAGCGTTAATGATGAGGAGGTTAGCCAGGAGCTAACCTACACCTTTAAGAGTGATGCCGTAGGAAGTTACACAATCACAGCCAACGCCTCGAACGAGGATGGCGAGCACAGCGACAGCGTCGTAGTGGAGGTCGTCTCTCCCGATGATATGCCCTTCGTCTGGGACTTTGAGCGCAAGGCATACCACACCGTGGTGGGCAGAAAACTTCTCATGAGCGCTACAACAACAAGCGGCCTTGACAACGAAGTGACATACTCGTGGAGTGTGAGCGAGAGTAGCACAACAGCCACGAGTGCCGACTTTGTATTCGTAGCAGAGGCGGCGGGCGAGTACCATATCACAGCCTCGGCAAAGACCCAGCGCGGCGAGAATGAAGTAGCTATAAGTCACGACCTTACCGTAACGGTTTACGAGGAGGGTGCATTCTATCGTGCAAAGAACTCAGCATCGAAGGCTGACTGGAACAAGGTCTACGAATATACCCCCGCCCCAGGTCAGTTTATCAACGAGCTCAAAACAGGCGGTTTCGACGGCACACAGACTACGATGGAGTCTGCCATAGCCTATGCTGAGGCTCGTATGTTGGAGGTAGACAGAAATGGCAACCCCTATCCTAACTGGGTATCGTTGGGTGGCTTCGGTGGCAACATCGTTGTGGGCTTCGACCACAGTATCGACAACACGGGCGACTACGACCTTGGCATCCTCGGCAACTCGTTCAGCGGTTCGTCGGAGCCTGGCATAGTGTGGGTTATGCAGGATGAGAATGGCAATGGCCTACCCGATGACACATGGTATGAGCTTGCCGGTTCGGAGACGGGCAAAGCGACAACCATACAGAACTACGAGGTGACATATTACCGCCCAGCAGGTGCTATGATGCCCGTGCAGTGGGAGGATAATCTCGGCAACAGAGGCGAGATTGACTACCTCAAGCAGTTCCACCGCCAGGACTACTACTACCCGCTATGGATTGAGGCAGATAGCTATACCCTCACAGGAACATGCCTTGAGCCTCGCAACTACGACGCCTCGGGCAACGGCTCATATTGGGTTAATGCAGCGTACGACTGGGGCTATGCCGACAATTATAGCTCTGTAGATCGACTCTCAAACACCGAGAATACTGGGGCTGAGGCTAATGCCAACCACTTCAAAATATCGCACGCCATGGACTTCGAGTGCGAGCCTATCGACCTGAAATTCATCGACTTTGTAAAGGTGCAGGTAGGTGTAAACACCAAGAGCGGCTGGTTAGGCGAGGTATCGACCGAGGTATTTGGCTTCTACGACTATAACCTAAAAAAGTAATATGACACGACTTGTTCACTACATACTTCTTGTTGCGTGCCTGCTACCCTCTTCGTGCATGAAGTGGGAGTATGGCCTCGAGGAGGATTTCGACCTATCGGCATCGGGTGACGGGCTCTTTATCTGCAACGAGGGTAACTTCCAATATGGTAATGCTACCCTGTCGTACTACGACCCACATACTAAGACGGTGCAGAACGAGATATTCTACCGTGCAAACGCCATGAAGCTAGGCGACGTATGCCAGTCGATGATTATCCGCAACGGCATAGGCTGGGTGGTGGTGAACAACTCACACGTGGTATTTGCTATCGACATCAACACCTTCAAGGAGGTGGGTCGCATAACAAATCTCACCTCGCCACGCTATATCCACTTCCTCTCTGACGAGAAGGCCTATATCACGCAGATTTGGGATAACCGCATATTCATCGTAAATCCCAAGCGCTACGAGATTACGGGATATATCGAGATACCAAACATGACAATGGAATCGGGCTCTACAGAGCAGATGGTGCAGTATGGCGACTACGTATATGTAAACTGTTGGTCGTATCAAAACCGAATCATAAAAATCGACACCAAGACAGATCAGGTTGTAGATGAGCTTGTCGTAGGCATTCAGCCTACGTCACTTGTTATGGACTGCAACAATAAGCTCTGGACCGTTACCGATGGTGGCTACGAGGGGTCGCCCTATGGTCACGAATCGCCATCGCTATACCGTATTGATGCAGAGACATTTACTATCGAAAAACAATTTAAGTTCAAGTTTGGCGACTGGCCCTCAGAGGTGCAGCTAAATGGCACTAAGGATAAGCTATATTGGCTCAACGACGATGTGTGGGAGATGGACGTGACTGCCGAGCGTGTGCCCGTGCGCCCATTCCTGCCCTACAATGGCACATTGTACTACGGACTGACGGTATGTCCTCGCACTGGAGATGTATATGTTGCCGATGCCATAGACTATGTTCAGCAGGGCATGGTATATCGCTACTCGCAGAGCCAGGAACTCATAGATAGCTTCTATGTAGGTATCATTCCGGGAGCATTTTGTTGGAAATAAACGCAGTGACAATGAGAAGAGTTCTACTAATTTTATGCATTGCGCTTATTCCACTAATGTCGATAGCGCAAGAGGCCGACACCAAAGATTGGGTACGCCGAGGAATACATATCGATGGAGTAACGGTATATGGCAACCGCCCGATGAAGGAGATAGGCACGCAGCAGACAAAGTTCGACACCGTTATTCTCAAAGAGAATATCGCCCTCTCGATGGCTGATGTGCTTACCTTCAACTCCGCCATTTTCGTTAAGAACTATGGCCGAGCAACGCTCTCTACGGTAGCCTTTCGTGGCACGTCGCCCTCGCACACTCAGGTGTCGTGGAACGGCATGAAGATAAATAGCCCCATGCTCGGCATGACCGACTTCTCGATGATTCCGTCGTACTTCATCGACGACGCCTCGCTTCTACACGGCACATCGTCAGTAAACGAGACGGGAGGAGGTCTTGGTGGTGCTGTTAAGCTATCAACAAAGCCTGCAAATGCGCGTGGCTTCGGCCTGCAATACATTCAGGGCGTAGGCTCGTTCAAAACATTCGACGAGTTTCTGCGCCTGACATACGGCAACGATAATTGGCAGGTATCGACACGTGCCGTATATTCATCGTCGCCCAACGACTACAAATATCGCAACCACGACAAAAAGGTGAACGTCTACGATGAGGATATGAACATCGTAGACCAGTACTACCCCATCGAGCGCAACCGCAGTGGTTCATACAAAGATCTCCACATCTTGCAGGAGGTCTACTACAACACAGGGCGTGGCGATAAGCTGGGACTCAATGCCTGGTACATAAACTCTAATCGTGAGCTGGCGATGCTCACTGTGGACCATGGCAACGAGACCGACTTTGACAACAGACAGCGTGAGAAGACCTTCCGTAGCGTGCTCTCGTGGGATCATCTGCGCGATGATTGGAAGATGGGCATCAGGGGTGGATATATCCACACATGGATGGCATACGACTACAAGCGCGACTTGGGCAACGGCATCATGGCAAACATGACCCGCTCACGCTCACGCATAAACACCTTCTACGCTCAGGCAGATGGCGAGTACTACTTGGGCAAGAAGTGGCTGTTCACAGCCAACCTGTCGCTACATCAACACATTGTGGTGAGCGAGGATAAGAACATCATACGTCAAGATGGCAACAAGGCTATCGTGGGCTATCGCAAGGGTCGTCCCGAGCTATCAGGCTCACTATCAGCAAAGTGGCGTCCCGTAGACCGCTTTGGCGTGTCGATGGTCATTCGCGAGGAGATGTTTGGCCGAGAGTGGACACCGATAATCCCAGCTCTCTTCCTCGACGGCGTAATCTCGAAACGAGGTAATGTAGTAGCCAAGGCCTCGCTTTCGCGCAACTTCCGCTTCCCTACGCTCAACGACCTATACTTCCTGCCTGGCGGCAACCCCGACCTCAAAAAGGAGAGTGGCTGGACCTATGATGCAGGACTATCATTTGCCGTTGGCAAGGAGGGCATATACTCGCTCACGGGTTCGGCAAACTGGTTTGAGTCGTTCATCAAAGATTGGATCATCTGGCTACCTACACCCAAGGGCTTCTTCTCGCCCGAGAACATCAAAGATGTTCATGCCTATGGCGTAGAGCTTAAGGGCAACCTCGACGTAGCCCTCACGAAGGAGTGGCAGCTGGGACTTAACGGAACATTCTCGTGGACCCCGTCGATAAATACGGGTGAGCCACGCACACCTGCCGATAAGTCGGTAGGCAAGCAGCTACCCTACGTACCTAAGCTCTCATCAACCGTCACTGGTCGCCTCTCGTGGCGTCGTTGGACATTCCTCTATAAGTGGTGCTACTACTCGGAGCGCTACACCATGTCGTCGAACGATATATCGCTAACGGGCAAGCTACCGCCCTACTTCATGTCGAACATATCGCTCGAAAAGGTACTGGTATTCAAGTGGGCAGACCTCTCGTTAAAGGGCACTATAAATAACCTCTTCAACGAGGAGTATCTATCTGTTTTGTCACGCCCTATGCCTGGCATCAACTTCGAGATATTCGTAGGCATAACACCTAAATGGTAGCCCAACAGAGAAAAAATCGCATAAAAGAGCATATAGCTATTGCTACTCTAAATATTTTTTTGTAATTTTGTGCGCAACATAAAATTATAAACCTGATTGCTATGTCTTTTATCGATGAAAGGGTGTCGACAACAGGTCTCACATTCGATGATGTGTTGCTCGTGCCTGCCTATTCTGAGGTACTTCCTCGTGAGGTTTCGACTGTAGGTCGCTTCTCTCGCAATATTCAGCTTAACATTCCTATTGTGTCTGCCGCTATGGACACCGTTACCGAAGCGCCTTTGGCTATTGCCTTGGCTCGTGAGGGCGGTATCGGCGTTGTACACAAGAACATGTCTATCGCAGCTCAGGCTGCTCACGTGCGCCGTGTGAAGCGTGCTGAGAGCGGCATGATTTATGACCCTGTGACCATCAAGAAGGATAACACCGTGGGCGACGCTCTTCAGCTTATGCAGGAGAACAAGATCGGTGGTATTCCTGTTGTTGATGACCAGGGCATGCTTATCGGTATTGTTACCAACCGTGACCTTCGTTTCCAGAGCGACATGGACCGCATTATCGACGAGGTGATGACCAAGGAGAACATCGTGACTACTCACGAGACCGACCTTAAGTCGGCTGCCGAGGTGCTCCTCGCAAACAAGATCGAGAAGTTGCCTGTTGTTGACAACAATGGCAAGCTTGTGGGTCTTATCACCTATCGCGACATCACAAAGCTTAAGGACAACCCTAACGCATGTAAGGACTCTAAGGGTCGCTTGCGTGTAGCTGCTGGTATCGGCATCACGCCAGATGCTATGGAGCGTGTTGCTGCGCTTGTTGCCGAGGAGGTTGATGCTGTAGTTTTGGACTCAGCACACGGCCACACTAAGGGCGTTGTTGATCTTCTTCGCAAGATTAAGGCTACATATCCTAACCTCGACGTTGTTGTGGGTAACATCGCAACAGCTGAGGCTGCAAAATATCTTATCGAGAATGGTGCCGACGGTATCAAGGTAGGTATCGGCCCAGGCTCAATCTGTACTACACGTATCATCGCAGGTGTTGGCGTGCCACAGCTCTCGGCAATATATGACGCTTCGACAGAGGCTAAGAAGGCTGGTGTGCCTATCATTGCTGATGGTGGCTTGCGCTACTCTGGCGACATTGTCAAGGCATTGGCTGCTGGTGGTAACTGCGTGATGGTTGGCTCTATGTTCGCAGGTACTGAGGAGTCACCAGGCGAGACTATCATCTACAACGGTCGTAAGTTCAAGGCTTACCGTGGCATGGGCTCTATCGACGCTATGAAGGCAGGTTCTGCCGACCGCTACTTCCAGAAGGGCAACGAGATCAACGTGATGAAGCTCGTGCCAGAGGGTATCGTAGGTCGCGTGCCATTTAAGGGCAAGCTCGCCGAGACAGTATATCAGCTCGTTGGCGGTATCCGTGCGGGTATGGGCTACTGTGGTGCTAAGGATATCGAGACATTGCAGAATGCTCGCTTTGTACGCATCACAGCAAGTGGCGTTACTGAGAACCACCCACACGATATCACCATCACAAGCGAGACTCCTAACTATTCACGTGGCGAGTAGTTTTAGCTGAAAAATTTAAGTAACCATATATGGAGAAAATTCTTATTATAGATTTTGGCTCGCAGTACACGCAGCTTATCGCACGACGCATTCGTGAGATGCAGGTATATTGCGAGATTCACCCCTTCAACAACCCTCCCGCACTTGACGAGAAGGTACGAGGTGTGATTCTCTCGGGCTCACCACGCTCAGTGCGTGAGGAGGGAGCACCACGCTTCAACCTCGACGCGATTAAGGGCAAGCTACCATTGCTCGGCGTGTGCTACGGAGCTCAGTATCTTGCTCACTTCTTCGGTGGCAAGGTCGAGGCTTCGCCAAGCCGCGAGTATGGTCGTGCACGCATGCAGGTTGTTAAGGCAGAAGACGAACTTATGAAGGGTCTCTCGAAGGAGTCACAGGTGTGGATGTCGCACGGCGACACTATCACCACAATTCCTGAGGGCTACGAGATTATCGCCTCTACTGAGGATGTTGCTTGCGCAGCTTATCGCATTGCTGGCGAGCAGACTTGGGGTATTCAGTTCCACCCTGAGGTATACCACTCAGAGGAGGGCTTCACAATGATCGAGAACTTCGTGAAGGGCATCTGCGGCTGCGCAGGTAGCTGGACTCCAGCAGGTTTTGTTGAGAGCACCGTGAAGGAGCTTCGCGAGAAGCTTGGCGACGACAAGGTTGTCCTTGGTCTTTCGGGCGGTGTTGACTCATCTGTTGCTGCGCTTCTTCTTCACAAGGCTATCGGCAAGAACCTATACTGTATCTTCGTTGACTCTGGTCTTTTGCGCAAGAACGAGTTTGACGAGGTTATCGAGTCATACCGTGGCATGGGCCTTAATGTTAAGGGCGTTGATGCTTCGGAGAAATTCTTGGGCGACTTGGCTGGTGTTACCGATCCTGAGACTAAGCGTAAGATTATCGGCCGCGACTTTGTCGAGGTATTTGAGGCTGAGGCTAAGCAGCTTCAGGGCGTGAAGTGGCTCGGTCAGGGTACCATCTACCCAGATGTTGTTGAGTCGGCACAGGTTAATGGCACAGCCGTTGTTATCAAGTCGCACCACAACGTGGGCGGTCTTCCTGAGAAGATGGGCTTGAAGGTTGTTGAGCCTTTGCGCCTATTGTTCAAGGACGAGGTGCGCCGTGTAGGTCGCTCTATGGGTATGCCTGAGCACCTAATCGGCCGTCACCCATTCCCAGGTCCAGGTCTTGCTATCCGTATCCTTGGCGAGATTACCCGCGAGAAGGTTGAGATTTTGCAGAACGTTGATAAGATCTACCTCGACATCTTGCGCGAGACAGGCTGGTACGATAAGATCTGGCAGGCAGGCGCAATATTGCTCCCTGTGCAGTCTGTTGGCGTTATGGGCGACGAGCGTACATATGAGCGTTGCGTGGCATTGCGCGCTGTGCAGTCTACCGACGGTATGACTGCCGACTGGGTACATATCCCATACGAGATCTTGGCTCGCCTATCAAATGAGATCATCAATAAGGTGCGTGGCGTAAACCGCGTAGTCTATGATATCTCGTCAAAGCCACCAGCAACAATTGAGTGGGAGTAATCCTTTATCATAACTTTGTCGCATAAGCGACAATAGATCATAGCAATAAAAAAAGCTCCGAATGGCTATCATTCGGAGCTTTTTTTATCTATTGCGCTCTACTTAAGAAAGTTCTTCGTGTTGCGCTCAGCACGTGCCTCAACGTCGTCGGGGAGCGCTGCGAAGAAGTCGAAGCCCGTAAGTCTCTCGACCTTATCGACCGACACGGCGTAGTTATAATACTTATCGCTATACGCCCTATGCTCAAACCAAAAGCCAACAGCCTCGGCATCAACAATATCGCCCGAGGCGTTGCGCTCGACACTAAGCACCACCTTATAGAAGTAGTTAGGCACAGGCACACGCTTAGTATCATCTTTTGCCGTGGTATAGCCTATCTCGCAGCTCTCGCCCACAGGCTCAAAGACCACGCCCGTAGCGACATACAATGACTCATTCTCGGCATAGCGCTGCACAGCCGACTCGAGGTGCATCCACACGCCACCGTTAAATCCATTCTGAATTTGTGGCACCGAGTTGGTAACATAGAATGTCTGCTCCTGCTCCTCACGACGTGCATTGCGCGAGGCGTTGGGTATAAGGTGTCCTCGCGAGTAGTCGTCATTGTAGCTTCGTGAGCAGAGGTTTACCTGCTTCGAGGTGCTTAGCTGAGGATTATAGCTCCACGACGTGGGGCGCTTTACATCGCCCATGTCGTCGCTCGATACCTCGTACGCCACCCACAACGAGGCATAGCGCTCGGTGTCGTAGAGTGCAGTATAATTTAGTTTATCGCCACACCTTATCTCCATCTCCACGGCATTAGCCCTATCGCTCTTGGCGGGAAGCTCAAGACGGCGCTCACCACTTTCGACATAGGCCTTAGGCTTAGCTGGCTCAGTTGCAACACTCTCATGAGTAACATTCTCTGTAGGAACATTCTCAGGAGCAACACTCTCAGCGGCAACGCTCTCGCCACTACGCATTATCAGCATGCCAATAGCTACTATCGCAACTATCGCAACAACATATAGTGAAAGACGCTTCATACTGAACTACTTCTTAAACAACATTTCGACAAACTCACAAAGATATATTCGCCAGTTGCGCCACTCGTGACCGCCTGTGCTTTCGCGGTAGAGGTACTCGCAACCAAGCTTGTCGAGCAACGCACGATACTCAACATTCTCTTGGTAGAGGAAGTCGTCGCTGCCGATAGCTATCCAATAGAGCTTTGGCTTATGCTCAAACTGCTTGACAAGCCTCTGCTCCAAATCCTCGTACATCTCCACCCCACTCTCGCCGCGGAAGATTGCCGCCGAGAACAAGCCGACATAGTCGAACATTGCGGGATAGTGCTTCGATATCTGCATGGCGTGGAAGCCTCCCATCGAAAGACCAGCTATAGCTCGCTTCTCGGGCTTAGCAATGGTGCGATAGGTGGCATCAACCCACTCGACAACAGTAGGAAACATAGCCTCGAACGAACCGTCCATAGAGCCCGACATATAGGGCGAGAACATACCCTCCTCGGAGTAGCCAGGGGCTGAGAGGTGCTTTGTACAACCATTCGTCATAACAACAATCATAGGCTCTGCCTTACCTTGGGCAATGAGGTTATCCATAATCTCGACTACGCGACCCGTAGCCACCCATGCCTCCTCGTCGCCACCCATACCGTGAAGGAGATATAGCACAGGATACTTGCCCTTGCCGCGCTCATATCCCGCAGGGGTATATACCACCATGCGACGCTCACGACCATCACCCATTGGTGCCCACACACGGCTAAGCGAGCCATGCTTAACGCCCTGAGGAGCGTAGATATCGCCACGCTCACCCGCAATGATAAAGTAGCTCATAAGCGAGCCCACATCGCGCATAACGTAGGTCGACGCAGGGTCAACAATATCTGCCATGCCATCTATCGAGAAGCGATAGCAGTAGAGCTCCGATGCTAAGGGCTCGGAACGATACTCCCACACGCCATCGTCGCCACGTTGCATAGCCACATTGCCACCTGGTGCAAAGTCGCACTTAAGCACAACACTCTTAGCCTCAGGGGCATAGAGACGTACGACAACAGAGTTATCATCAAGCACCTCGGGAGAAGTTACACCCTTCGTCTGCCATAAGTTTTGCTGTGCACCAAGAGGGCTAACGCCAACAAGTGCAACCAAAACGAGAAGAAGTCTGCGTAGTCTAACCATCTTTTTCTGATTTTATATATATACAAAGGTACTTAATTTTTTCTATATTTGCATAGTTAATCGAGCAACAACAATGAAAATTGGCATAATTTCTGATACCCATAACACCTTTGATGAGCCACTCAAAGAGTTTTTGGCACCATGCGACGAGATATGGCATGCTGGCGACTTTGGCTCGTTGGAGCTTGCCGACGAGATAGCAGCATTCAAGCCGCTTAAGGGTGTATATGGCAACATTGATGGTGGAGTAATACGTCGTGTATATCCCGAGTTCACGCTATTTGAGGTAGAGGGTGTTAGGGTGCTAATGACACATATAGGCGGCTACCCACGCCACTATCAGCCAAAGGCACGACAGCATATCTACACCTCGAAGCCCAAGCTATTTATTGCGGGGCACTCCCACATTTTGAAGGTTATGTACGATGATGTCTATGATCTGTTGCACATAAACCCAGGAGCTGCGGGCAACTACGGCATCCACCATGTGCGCACGGCCATACGCCTAGACATAGAGAATGGAGAGATTAAAAACCTCGAAATTGGAGAATGGAATAGATAAAAGAGTATGAAAAGATTGTTTGCTTGCTTGGTGCTTATGCTTAGCACCTTAAACCTTATGGCACAGGATGTTGAGTGCCAGACATACCACTATGCTACTACCGATGGTCAGGAGCTAATGCTCGACATATACTCGCTTAGCTCTGAGTGCTCCGAGCCACGCCCCTGCATGATATTCGCCTTTGGCGGTGGCTTTGTCATGGGCGAACGCAACCACGAGTACTATGCCCGATATTTCGACACTCTGGCCAAGGCTGGCATTGTAGTGGCAAGCATCGACTATCGCTTAGGACTCAAAAATCCACCTAAGAGCAAGGGTATCAAGAGCGTGATTGGCGCTATGCAGAATGCTGTAGATATTGCCGTGGAAGATATCTACTCGGCAACATGCTTTCTGCTTAACAATAGCCAGAGGCTAAACATCGACCCTGAGAGGATTATGCTCAGCGGCTCGAGCGCTGGCGCTATTGCCTCGCTACAGGCTGAGTGGAACAGATGCAACGGCGCGGAGATTTCTCGGGTGCTACCCAACGATTTTAGCTACGCTGCTGTGGTGGCTTGTGCCGGAGCTATATTCTCGACCGATGGCAAGCCTAAGTTTAAGCAGGAGCCCGCGCCCATACTCCTCTTCCATGGCACATCGGACGGCAACGTGCCCTACAACAGCTCTTCGCTCTTTGGTGTAGGCTTCTATGGTTCGAAGTATATCGCCAAGCAGCTCGAAAAGATGAATGCGCCATACTGGTTCTATGCGGTAGAGTATGCCGACCACAAGATTGCAGGCTTGCCGCTATGGTATCAGTGCGAGCTGATACTGCAATTTATCAACGACTACGTCATTGAGGGCAGCCGCATGCAGATTGTAAGCGAGGTTGAGTATCTACCACGCGAGCGCCGCCAGACCCACTTCACAGCGAAGGAGTACTTGCAGAACAACTATAAGCGCAGGCAGTAGAGGTGAGAGGTGAAAAGTGAAAGGTGAAAGGTGAAAAGTGAAAAGTATGGTGTACTTCGCACAGGATTTATAAGATGGGACGAATGGGATAAATGGGATAGATGATGGAAGATAAGGAATTTAGGGAGGAGTATCACTAATATCCTTAAGTTCCCTAATCTCATTAAATTCTCTAAATTCACTAATCAACCACCTCAATCAGCGCACAGATTTCTCGTCAGAGTGGTGTAGCAGTGGCGCTGACATAAAAAAAGTCCGAATGGGCTGTACTCGACGTACTGCTCATTCGGACTTTGGATTGAAGCGTCGCTGATGCGCCGCTATCACGAGAAATAAATTTGTTGTCAGAAGGGGTTAGATTTGGCTTATCGCAAAAGTGAGCACCCGAGGATAGTACACTTAGTACAGCCTCGGGTGCTCAGCTTTTTGGGATAGGTCAAAGATGACCTCTTATCACAAGAAATAATTTGTTGTTAGAAGGGGTTAGGCTTGGTCTATCACAAAAGAAGATCCCCTCGGGATAGTACTTAAAGTACAGCCCGAGGGGTCTTACTTTATGTGATGGGCCGAGAATGACCCCTTATCACAACAAATTCAAATTACCAGTTGAGGATACGACGGAAATCAAACTCCTCCGGATTTGCAAGATATGCCTTCGCAGCTTCGTAGTCGGCTGGAGAGATATAGTGCATTAGGTTGTCGATAACCTGGTGAATCTTGTCGGCGTTGATGTCAACGAGGCGTGGTGGAATCTTGCCTGTCTCAGGATCCTGAAGGTCCTTAAGGTAGAGAGGCGATACGTAACCCTCCTGGCTGATGTAAACCATACAGCCTGTCTTGCCCTCAGAGAAGAGCTTGTAGACACCCATACCGAGCTGTGAGCAGTATACAAGGTCGAAGGCACATGGAGTCTGGCAACGTACCTCGTAGCCAATCTCTACTGGGCGCGACTTAACCTTGATGCCGAGAGCCTTGCAGCGCTTCTCGAGCAAGGTGTTGAACATCTCAGCCTTAGAGACCTTACCGAGCTCTGGGTGGCCGTGGTCGTCGTATGAGAAGTTGATGCCCGACTTAAGAATCTCCTCCTCGTCCAAAGAGTGGAACACACCCTCAGAGACCATGGCTACACCATAGTCCATGTTCATGAGCTTACGCTTCACGATAGATGAGATGATGAGGTTTACAATCTTGTCGATAGTAATCTTTGTCTTGTTGAACATCTCAGGAATGATGATCATTGGATAGTGGCAAGCCGAAGCGATACCGAATGCAAGGTGACCTGCTGAGCGACCCATGGCAGCAACAACAAACCAGTTAGCCGATGTACGAGCATCGTTATATACGGCACGACCGATTACCGAGCCGGCATTCTTTGCAGACTGATAGCCGAATGTAGGCATACCAGCAGGCAATGGAAGGTCGTTGTCGATAGTCTTAGGCACGTGGATATTTGCGATAGGATACTGATTAGCCTCCAAGAACTTAGCGATGCGGTTAGCTGTTGAAGCGGTGTCGTCGCCACCAACTGTCACCAACAACTTGATGTTGTTCTCTTTGAAGAAGTCGAGGTTGAAGTTCTTCTCGAAGTCCTCGTTAGATGGCTTGAAGCGGCTCATAGTGAGGTACGAACCACCCTGGTTGAAGATGTAGTCAACACGGAACATGTCGAGATCCTCGTAGCGTGGATTTGGGTTAAAAAGACCCGAATAGCCATAGTGCAAGCCGATAACACGATAACCCTTTGCAAGGAAGGTCTTGGCAACAGAGCCAACTACGGTGTTCATACCTGGAGCTGGACCACCACCAGTAAGAATTGCAATAGCCTCTTTCATAACTGTTTGATTTTATATATTAATAATTATTTGGTTCCTTGGACAAAGATAATAAATATTTTAAAGAAATAACAAATTTAGCAACACTATTCTGCATTTTAACAAAAATTTGTATCTTTACAAAAGTAAATCATAAACATAGCAGAGTATGAGAGGAGTATTAATTACGATATTTGCGCTACTTAGCATTATCACGGCCTCGGCACAAGAGCCCTTCAACGGCCGCATAACAACGCCCGAGGGCAAGGGAATACGTGCACGAATATATGTCGAAAATCGCGACAAGCAGACGGTGTCGGACAGCAAAGGTAGGTTTGGCCTTACCGACATCGAGGCGCACGACGTGCTCCGCATAGTGTATAAGCGCACGACACTCACCATTAAGGTTGATGGTCGCCGTAGCATCGACATAGTATGGTCGGGAGTGTCGGAGAGCTATCATGCCGAGGAGTCGGAGGAGCTTATGAACTACGGCTTTGGATATGTCAAGCGCCGTGAGAGCTTGGACTACTCGTCGGGAATATCTGGCGATAGGCTACGTGCCACAGGCGCAAAGAGCCTTGTGGAGGCGATACAGATGTGCTACCCTGGCCTGCGTTATATCAACGGCGAGCTATGCCTCTTAACGCAGAACTCGATAAATGGCTCGTCGGCAGTGCTTATCCTCGTCGATGGCAACGAGATAAACCCCGACATGATAAACATCCACGATGTTAAGTCGGTGGAGATTATCAAAGGCTCGAATATGTATGGATTTAGAGGTGCTAATGGCGTAGTGCTTATCACAACCATGACAGCCCAAGATGCACTACAGAGAGAGCGATAAGCCCCTACCCCACCAAAAAGATAGAGCCCCGAGAATCTCGGGGCTCTGTCGTATATTAGAGTAAGGCTATCTCTTCGAACGATCGTAGAGCTCTACGCCACCACAGCTAAATGTTCCCTTCACCTTATGGTTAGCGTCGTCCATAGAGTCGATAGTAATCAAGAAGCCGCTACCCTCCTTCTCGATCTTCACGCTACCCGTTGTCATTGGCACACGGCCGTTGCCGTTGATGATGTAGTCGTCCTCGACAACAAGGCGCCATGAGTTGATATAGGCAGCACCCTCCATCACACCAGCAAGGAACGAGTTTGGCTTGATGTCGAGGTCGGAGCATGCTACATACTCGCCCACAACATTATCCTCATTTGCGCCCTCGTTAAGAGCATCGGTGATGATATCAATCTGGAAGTAGTCGCCGTTGATAGGGTTTGTTGTCTCCATGAGTGCCACTCGCCAATAGTCATAGCCACACTCGTAGTAGTCGCCATAGTAGAATAGGCGCATGATAGCTCCGTTATGCTCGAAGATAAGATCCTCTGTGAGTGTTGTTGAGATATCGGGCGTTGGGTACGACAGAGCATAAGGCACATGAAGCTCGCCCTCGAATACCACACGGTGGATAGTGCCATCTGCCATGTTAAGCACCGCCTCAAACCTATTGTCAGTAACAGACAACGTACCTGCCACTATTGCGAACTCTGTGTCAGGCTCGCCAAACTCATTGTTGATATGCGCCTTGCTATACTTTGCCGAGAAGGTGCCAATAGGGAATTTCTCGGTGTTATCCAAGGTATAGGTGCCGTTAGGTAGAATTGGGTGATCACCACCACGGAACTTAGAGTAGAGGTCGAAGTAGTAATATGTGGCATTAGGAATATCGTTCTTCTCGTTAATCTCGCCAGTACCCACCTGAACATAATAGTTATAGTTGTCGCTGGTCTCAAGACTGAGATACTCACCACCAAATATCGTAGCTGTCACATCGTAGTCATACTCGCCCTCAGAGCGCACTCCCTGGCGCACAGCTACCTCCTGGATAAGCTCGCCATAGGCGATTGTGAGGATTGCCACACGCTCATCTGTACCACCATTGCGCTCCACGACAAACGATGCAACACTATCGTTTGACTTTATGTCGCTGATCCATGTTGCGCCATTGGCTGAAACTGTGAGCGTAACATCAGTTTTGGGGTTCTTAACCTCGAATAGCACCATGCCCTTGCCACCTCGAAAGTCGAACTCCATAAGGCTCTCCGAGAGGATTGTAAGGGTTGTTTCGCCACTCTCCTGCGTATTCTCGCACGATGTGAGCAACACAAGCATGAGTGATAGTAGTGAAAAAAGTCTTTTCATAGTTATTAGTGTTTGTTATTGTATCTGCTAATAAGCGCAAAGTTACAAAAAAAAGTGAAAAGTGAAAGGTGAGAGGTGAAAAGTTAGGTGTGCACATAGTTTAATTAGGAATGAGGAGTTAGTAGTGAGATTAGGGAAATTAGGGAGATTAGGGAAATTAGGGAGATTAGGGAGAATAAGGACAATAGGGTCAATAGGGGTGATAGGGTCAATGAGGCGAGGGTATCACAACCCTATCTTCCCTATCTTCCCTATCTTCCCTATCTTCCCTATTATTCCCTATCTTCCCTATCTTCCCCATAAATTCCACCTCAATTAGCAAGATAAATTTCTTGTTAGAAGGGGTTAGATTTGGCTTATCGCAAAAGTGAGCACCCGAGGATAGTACTAAAACGTACAGCCTCGGGTGCTCAGCTTTTTGGGATAGGTCGAAGATGACCCCTTATCACGGCAAACAATTTGTTGTCAGAAGGGTGCCGAGTGCTACACTCGGCAAAAATCCCGACGATGGGCTGTACTCAAAGTACTGCTCATTGTCGGGATTTTTTGTTAGGGGCCGCAATCGACCCCTTATCACAACAAATTACTTGGTGCGGTTGATATATGAGTTATAACGCCACTTAGCATTCTCCTCTGCCGCCTCGAAGAGCTGCTCCGCATCAGCAGGGAATGCCTTCTTGAGTGATGTATAACGTACCTCCTTCATGAGGAAGTCGCGGAACTTAGACCAGTCTGGCTCCTTAGAATCCATTACGAATGGGTTCTTACCCTCAGCCTCGAGCTGTGGGTTGTAGTGCCATAGGTGCCAGTAGCCACACTCAACAGCCTGCTTGCCAATAGTCTGTGTGCGTGTCATACCGCCCTTGATACCATGGTTTATACATGGAGCGTAGGCGATGATGAGTGATGGACCTGGGTAGGCCTCAGCCTCCTTCAACACGTTGAAGAGCTGCTGCTGTGAAGCACCGATAGATACCTGAGCCACATATACATAGCCGTATGTCATGGCGATAGCACCAAGATCCTTCTTGCGGATACGCTTACCCGCAGATGCGAACTTAGCCACAGCGCCCACAGGGGTTGACTTAGATGACTGACCACCAGTGTTAGAGTAAACCTCAGTATCTACTACAAGGATGTTCACATCCTCGCCTGATGCCAACACGTGGTCAACACCACCGAAGCCGATGTCGTAGCCCCAACCGTCGCCACCGAAGATCCACTGCGACTTCTTAACGAGCCACTCCTTGTACTCGAGAATTGTCTTGCAGTAGTCACAGTCGCAAGCCTCAACCATAGGAAGAAGGCGAGCAGCAATCTCGCGTGATGCTGCAGCGAGGTGGCGGTTGTCGATCCACTCCTGCATTACTGCCTTGAGCTCATCTGAGCAGCAGTTGCACTCAGCGATAGCCTTGCGCATAGTGTCTGCCAATGCCTCGCGTACCTTCTCAACACCGACACGCATACCAAGACCGAACTCAGCATTGTCCTCGAAGAGTGAGTTAGCCCATGCTGGACCGTGACCCTCAGCGTTAGTGCAGTAAGGTGTTGATGGCGCAGAGCCAGAGTAGATAGAGGTACAGCCAGTAGCGTTAGCAATCATCATGCGGTCGCCGAAGAGCTGGGTGATAGCCTTGATGTAAGGGGTCTCACCGCAACCAGCACATGCGCCCGAGAACTCGAACAATGGCTGTGCAAACTGCAAGTTCTTAACCGACTTAGTCTTATCTACGTGCTCGGTGTAGCCGATATTCTTTGTTACGTAATCCCAGTTCTTAGCCTCAGCAACCTGCTCAGCCAAAGGACGCATTACAAGAGCCTTCTCCTTAGCAGGACATACGTCAACACAGTTGTTACAGCCTGTACAGTCGAGTGGTGATAGCTGGATGCGGAACTTAAGAGCCTTAGTCTCGCCCAAGCCCTGCTTCCACTCTAGGCCACTTGCTGCAGCCTGCTCCTCAGTTGCGAGGAATGGACGGATAGCAGCGTGAGGACACACATAAGCACACTGGTTACACTGGATACAGTTCTCAATCTTCCACTCAGGAACGTTGGTTGCAATACCACGCTTCTCGTAAGCTGCAGTACCATTATCCCAAGTACCATCCTCACGGCCGTTGAATGCCGATACTGGAAGTGAATCACCCTTAAGAGCGTCGATAGGCTCACAGACGTTGCGCACGAATGCTGGAACATCACCCTCGGCATGGTGCTCAGCAACCTCTGCCTCGATAGTTGCCCACTCAGCTGGTACATCAACCTTAACGACAGCCTCGCAACCAGCGTCAACAGCGGCGTAGTTCATATTTACGATATCCTCGCCCTTGTTGCCGTATGATTTGTAGATAGCCTTCTTCATCTCCTCTACAGCCTTCTCGATAGGAATGATGTCGGCGATCTTGAAGAATGCAGACTGCATGATGGTGTTGGTACGTGAGCCAAGACCGAGCTCAGCAGCAATCTTTGTAGCGTTGATGATGTAGAAGTTAATCTCGTTCTTAGCGAGGTATGCCTTCATGTGTGCAGGAAGTGTGCGGCATGTTGTCTCAGCGTCGTTTACCGAGTTGAGCAAGAACGAACCACCACGCTTCAAGCCCTTCAATACGTCGTACTTCTCTACGTACGATGGCACGTGGCAAGCCACGAAGTCAGGCGTAGTAACGAGGTATGGCGATGTGATTGGGTTGTCACCAAAGCGCAAGTGCGATGATGTGTAACCACCCGACTTCTTAGAGTCGTATGAGAAGTAAGCCTGACAATACTTGTTTGTCGAGCCACCGATAATCTTGATAGAGTTCTTGTTAGCACCTACAGTACCGTCAGAGCCAAGACCGAAGAACAACGCCTCGAAGGTACCCTCCTTAGCCATTGACACCTCGTCACCTACAGCGAGTGACAACATTGTAACGTCGTCGTTGATACCTACAGTGAAGTGGTTCTTAGGCTCAGCTGCCTCGAGGTTAGCAAATACTGCCAACATCTGAGCAGGTGTAGTATCCTTTGATGATAGACCGTAGCGGCCACCGATGATCATTGGACGAGAGTCGCACTCGTAGAATGCATCACGTATGTCGAGGAACAATGGCTCACCATTAGCTCCTGGCTCCTTAGTGCGGTCAAGAACGCAGATGCGCTTAACCGACTTAGGCAACACGTTGAACATATACTTTGCAGAGAATGGACGGTAGAGGTGAACGGTGATAACACCCACCTTCTTGCCCTGAGTGCGCAAGTAATCAACACACTCCTTGATAGTCTCAGTAACTGAGCCCATAGCGATGATGATGTTCTCAGCCTCTGGGTCGCCATAGTATGTGAATGGCTTGTACTCACGACCAGTAATCTCAGAGATCTTCTCCATAGTCTCAGCAACCATGTCAGGCACAGCGTTGTAGAACTTGTTAGAAGCCTCACGTGTCTGGAAGTAGATATCTGGGTTCTGGGCAGTACCACGTGTTACTGGGCGCTCAGGGTTGAGCGAACGCATACGGAACTCACGCAACGCCTCGCGGTCGAGCATCGAAGCGAGCGATGCCTCCTCCATAATCTCAATCTTCTGAATCTCGTGTGATGTACGGAAGCCATCGAAGAAGTGAACGAAAGGAATGCGAGCCTTAAGTGCTACGATATGTGCTACGGCTGCAAGATCCATAACCTCCTGAACAGAAGATGTTGCAAGCATAGCGAAACCTGTCTGGCGCACAGCCATCACGTCCTGGTGGTCACCAAATATTGATAGTGCCTGCGCAGCGAGTGAACGTGCCGACACGTGGAATACGCCTGGTAGAAGCTCACCAGCAATCTTGTACATGTTAGGCACCATGAGCAAAAGACCCTGCGATGCGGTGAATGTAGATGTTAGCGCACCACTCTGCAATGAGCCATGCACAGCACCCGCAGCACCCGCCTCAGACTGCATCTCGACAACCTTTACTGTGTCGCCAAGAATGTTCTTTTTGCCTTGTGCCGCCCACTCATCAACAAGCTCTGCCATGGTTGATGATGGGGTGATAGGATAGATGGCTGCTACCTCTGAGAACATATAAGCGATATGCGCTGCAGCGTAGTTACCATCACAAGTAATAAATCTCTTTTCTGCCATATTCTATCTCTAGTTAAATTATTTTTCAACTCCATTATCTGCTAAGCTATCACAGCCTTAACAAAAGCCTACCCCATAGGGGTACATTTTAGCAGACCTCAATTAGCTTGAGTATAACGCCTTTTGGTAATGTAGAGTTTCTGTTCAACAAAAATCGGTGCAAATTTACACATTTTCTGCCGAATATCATAGCTTTTTCGTTGTTATCTTTTTAACACTACAAAATTAGCCTGCGGGCATTAGAAATTAGTCATAAAGATTGGACTATTTTACTAATATCGTGAGGCGGTAATGGGGAGGATAGGGAGGATAGGGAGGATAGGGAGAATAGGGAGAATAGGGAGAATAGGATAAATGGGATAGATGGGATAGATGGGAAATTCCCATCAAGCGAAGCGTTACCCATTACCCCCATCAAGCGAAGCGCTCCCATTTATCCCAGCCCCTGCTCACCTAAATTAGCGCACTATTTCTCGCGAGAAGGGTTGCAGATGCAACGCTCGGCGAATTTCGAGGCGATGGGCTGTACTATATCGTACTGCCCATTGCTGAGATAATTCGTTAGCGGCAGCAGATGCGCCCTTATCATGAGAAATAAATTTCTTGTTAGAAGGGGTTAGATTTGGCTTATCGCAAAAGTGAGCACCCGAGGATAGTACTAAAACGTACAGCCTCGGGTGCTCAACTTTAGGGATAGGTCAAAGATGACCCCTTATCACAAGAAATTACTGCTTTGCAGGGAAATCAAAACCATACATCTGCTTAAACAACGCGCGTACACGTGCGTGGTAAGCCTCAGGTGAGTTGTCGTAAGGTGTCTTACGAACGATTGGCTTAGCAACCTTTGACTCCTCGACAACAAGTGGTGTTACAGAGAATGTGCGCTGCATAGCCTTTGGAGCATCGCCAAATGATGCTACGCTCTTAACAGCAGCCTTGCCCACTGCAGGGTTAGCCGAAGCAGTCTTAGCACCCGCCTTACGCTTAAGAACAACATCGCCACATACGCGTGGGTTAAGTGGTGTTGCCTGGCCATACTGGAGCTGAGCTACACATGGGTAGTAAGTCTCAACAGCTGGCTGACCGTTAGCGTCAGTGTAGTTGTAAACGATAGGCTTGATAGTGATAGTGTTGCCATCAGCCGATACCTCTACAGGGAAGCGTGAGTCGAGTACCATCTTGCCTGTGCTGTCATATACTGGAGCACCCATATAAGATGAGTTACCGATAGCCAACATGTAGAATGTGTAGTCGATGCCATAGTAGAATGCTGACAATGGGAACTCACGCTCGATGTTAATAGGCAATGTTACGTTGCCCTGCTCGTCGATCTCGAGGTTCCACTTTGGACCGAAGTCGTAGAACATGTCATCAACAGTAGCTACTGAGAACTCGCTTGAGATGAACAAGTCGTAAGGAGTCTGTACTACACCCAAGTTGTAATCGTGGTCAGCGAAGTTGTAACCAAGGCACAACAAGCGGTTGAAACCACGTGTGCGGTTGTTATACACCTTAGCCTTATCCTTGAACTCCTCAAATAGAGCGTCGGTCTTATCACGGCTGATACCCCAGCTATCGTAAAGGTCATATACCTCAGATGATAGATCCTCAGGATACTCGATACCTGAAACGATAGTCACAGGCGATGTGTAGTTGCCCACACTCTCCCAGCGACCCTCAGTAGTCTCGGTTGGAGCAACCCACTTCTGCATAGGTGCTGTAGCCTCCCACTCGCCAAGGAGTGTTGTGAATAGCTCAGAATTAACACGTGCTGGGTAGCTAGCCTTAGCTGTTGTTGACTCAGCAACAGCTGTAGAGCCAGTAGCATCAGGGTTATTACCAGTACCCTCCCAGTTGTAAACAAGGAGTGCAAGACGTGTTGTAGCATCCTCACGGCTAGACATGATGAAGTCGAAGCCGGCCTCAGAGTTGATAGCCTGCATAGCATTCTGGTCAACGTGGAGTGGGTTACCCATGCTCTTAAGGAGCTCAGTGTAAGAGTACTGCTGAAGAATCTGGTCGAACTCACGAACATAGTTACATGCGAAGTAAGCCTCAGTAACAGGGTTAGTTGACCAATTAGGATTCTTGATGTTGAATGCTACGGTATAAGGATCCTTAGTGTCGATAGGAGTGACTACTACCTCAGGCTTTGGAAGAGTTACCTCAGGCATAGTGAACTTAACGGTGTTGAAGCACTGAGTCATACCATTCTGGTCGCCCATACCCGTAACCATTACACGGATCTCCTGACCTGCCAAGCCCTTAGTATCAACGAACCAACCGTTAGACCACTCAGCAGCGTTGAGGTGTACGGTAGATACTGGAGAGTCAGACACCTGAGTACCGAACGACATCATAGCGAAGTATGAACCAACAAACCAACGCAAGTAATCCTCGTTGCCATCGAGCAAAGGCAATACCTGTGTCTGGTACTCACTCTCAGTACAGATGAAGATGTTGTAGAAGATTACATCCTCGTCAGCTGTGAAGGTGATAGTTGCATCGATAGGAGTCTTATCAGTAACAGTGATGTTTACGTTACCCTCCAAAGTCTCTGGCTCAAGAGTATTGATGTAGAGCTTCTCGTAGTAGCCATTCCAATACTTCTCGTCGTCAGCAGCATCTGTACCACGCTCGTTAGCCCAAGCTACGAAGTCGTACATAGGGCGGTAGTAGCCCTGTGACCAACCAGCAGGGAATGGCCAAACCTGAGCGTACTTAGAATTAGGGGTAATCACATCCTCAACATTGTCGTAGAGGTCATCACCGTCGTGGTCGAATAGCGATACCATCTTGTCGAATACGCCATCACCCTCCTCATCGATGATAAACATAGCCTCGTTCTTATCCTCCATATAGCCGTACTCACCTACAAGGAATACACCTGGCTCACCAGGAACCTTAGGATCAGCAAATGAAGCACCATTCTCAACCAAGTTGCCATTCTCATCACGCTCATAGTTGTGCTCCTCGTCGTAGCGAACAGTCTTGTCCTTGGTGGTGTACTGACCAGCGTTGTAGAGCAACATATCGATCTCCATTGAACCCTCACGCTTGCTGTAGTTATACATTGGGAGTGATGATGTTGAGTAACGCAAAGCATTCTTGCGCTCCTTAACCTCGTCAGGAATCTGAATGTGAACAGCAAAGCCGTCGTAACGCTGATCAACAACAGTTAGCACATTGTCGCCATAGCTACCTGTGGTAAACTCAGCAACAACAACCTCCTTGTAGATCTTGCCATCATTCTGGCGGAATGCGAAGTAAGCCTTGTAAGAGGTGTTTGGCTCAAGGTTCTGAATTGTCACATTCTCCTCAGGGCTATCAACCTCAACCTTAGTACCACCTGCAAGAATTGCAGTTGCAGCAACCTCCTTGTCGAGGATGTAGGCAAACTCCTTAATGCCCTGAGTCTTCACGCTGATGCTCACGGTAGCAGCAGTGGTCTCATCGACAACAACTGCCACAGATACACCTGCACCTGGCTCTGGAGTGTCTGGAGTACAAGCGCTCATTGCGAAGCCCATGATAATTGCGGCAAACGCAACGAGATAATTAAATAAATTCTTCATAAAATTGGTTTATAGTGTTTGATATTCAGTGCAATTGGTTAGTATCATACATTTGTAACTGCAAATGTAACTACATTTTACGAGATATCAAAACACAACAAATATTTATATGCATAATTGGCTATTTTCTCGCATATTTATCTAATGGGGCGCATAATGATGGTGGGGGCTGGGGCGGGGAATTTAGGGAGAATGGGATAGATGGGACGAATAGGACGAATGGGATAAATGGGACAGCTGAGATATTCCCATCAAGCGAAGCGTTACCCATCAAGCTTTAGCGCTCCCATCACCCCCATCAAGCGAAGCGATCCTATTTATCCTATCAAAGGGTCCTAAAGGGTAATAAAAGGGTAGAAAGGGTATTAAAAGGTCTCAAAGGGTAATATTTTCTACCCTTTTGGACTCTTCGGACTCTTATCACGAGAAATAATTTCTTGTTAGAAGGGGTTAGATTTGGCTTATCGCAAAAGTGAGCACCCGAGGATAGTACAAATAAGTACAGCCTCGGGTGCTCAGCTTTTTGGGATAGGTCAAAGATGACCCCTTATCACATGAAATAAATTTGTTGTCAGAAGTCGTTAGATGTGGTGCATCTAAAAAGTAATCACCCTGGGATAGTACACTGAAGTACAGCCCAGGGTGATTATCTTTTTACGATGTGCCGCAGATTGCGGCTTATCACAACAAATTATGCGCCGAAGTTATCAAAGAGAATATTCTCAGCTGGCACGCCAAGATTATCCAACATGTTAACTACCGACTGTGCCATCATCGGAGGACCGCACATGAGGTAGATGATGCCTTCTGGCTCATCGTGCTGCTTGAGGTAAGTCTCGTAAAGCACGTTGTGAACGAAGCCTGCAACATAAGGTACACCTGCCTTGTCAGCCTCAGGATCTGGACGGTCGAGGGCGAGGTGGAACTTGAAGTTAGGGAACTCCTCCTCGATCTGCTTGAAGTCCTCGAGGTAGAATGCCTCCTTCAAAGAACGAGCACCATAGAAGAAGTTAACCTTGCGGCCAGTCTTAACGGTCTTGAAGAGGTGCATGATGTGTGAACGCATAGGCGCCATACCTGCACCACCACCGATAAATACAAGCTCCTGATCGTCAGAGAGGTTATCAGGCAAGAAGAACTCGCCGAAAGGACCTGACATGATGATCTTGTCGCCTGGTTTTAGAGAGTAGATGTATGATGAACATACACCTGGGTTAACATTCACCCAGCTATTTGTAGCACGGTCGAATGGAGGTGTTGCGATACGCACGTTAAGCTTGATGATATCGCCCTCAGCAGGGTAAGTAGCACATGAGTATGCACGTACCTGTGGCTCAGGGTTAACCATCTTAAGGTTGAACACGCCCATCTTCTCCCAATCCTCGCGGTACTCAGGATCAACGTCGATATCCTTGTAATCTACGGTGATTGCAGGAACGTCGATCTGGATGTAACCACCAGAGCGGAAGTTTAGGTGCTCACCCTCAGGGAGCTTAACAACGAACTCCTTGATGAATGTTGCCACGTTGTTGTTAGATACAACCTCGCACTCCCACTTCTTGATGCTAAGCACTGAAGCAGGAACCTTGATAGCGATATCCTCCTTAACCTTAACCTGGCAGCCAAGGCGCCAACCCTCGTTGATCTCGCGACGGTTGAAGAAGCCACGCTCAGTAGGCAAAATCTCGCCACCACCACTAACTACCTGACACTTGCACTGACCACAAGCACCCTTACCACCACATGCTGATGGGAGGAAGATGCCCTGCTCAGAGAGTGTGTTGAGGAGTGTTGAGCCAGACTCAACCTCCAACACCTTATCGCCATCGTTGATGTTTACCTTAACAGCACCTGACGATGTAAGTTTTGCCTTTGCAAAGAGTAGCAGCGCCACTAGCAAGAGTGTTACTGCAAGAAAGGCAACAACTGCCCATAAAATAACATTGAATTCCATAATTCTTACTCTTATTAAAGGTTTACAACTGAATACCAGAGAAGATCATGAATGCCATACCCATCAAACCTGTGATGATGAAGGCGATACCTGGACCCTTCATAGCTGCAGGGACGTGTGAGTACTCAATCTTCTCACGGATAGCAGCCATCATAACGATAGCCAACCACCAACCAATACCTGAGCCAAGACCATATACGATAGAGTCACCTACGTTGTTAATCTCTGTACCAATCATCTGCTGCATGAACAACGAACCACCCATGATGGCACAGTTTACAGCGATAAGTGGTAGGAAGATGCCAAGCTGGTTATACAACGATGGCGAGAACTTCTCGACAACCATCTCCACCAACTGCACGAAAGCAGCAATAACGGCGATGAACAAAATGAATGACAAGAAGCTAAGGTCAACACCCTCTACCAAAGCACCATCTTTAAGAACATACTCGTTGAGAAGGTAGTTCAAAGGCACGGTCATAAGCTGAACGAAGGTTACAGCAGCACCCAAGCCAATAGCAGTCTTAACGCTCTTCGAAACGGCAATGTATGAACACATACCGAAGAAGTATGCGAAGACCATGTTTTCGATAAATACCGAATTAATAAACAAATTTAACATACGCTACCCTCCTATTTTTCCTGTAAGTCCTTATTAATAGAGCGGTGTACCCAGATGATACAGCCGATGATGATAAGAGCCATTGGTGGGAACAACATGAGTGAGTTGTTCTCGTAGCCGAAGCGTGCGATAACGTCGATGCCGAACAATGTACCCGAGCCGAAGAGCTCACGGAAGAATGCCACCAACACCAAGATAAAGGCATAGCCCAAACCATTAGCAACACCATCAACAAACGAGTCCCAAGGCTTGTTTGCCAAAGCAAATGCCTCAACACGACCCATCACAATACAGTTGGTGATGATAAGACCAACATATACCGATAGCTGCTTAGATACATCATACATATATGCGCGCAAGAACTGGTCTACAACAATTACGAGTGTTGCAATAACAACCAACTGCACGATGATACGAATACGTGAAGGCACACCATTACGCAAGAGCGACATAACGAGGTTTGAGAATGCTGTAACGAATGTCACAGAGAGACCCATAACCAATGCTGGCTCGAGCTTTACTGTTACTGCCAATGCAGAGCAGATACCCAAGATCTGAACGATAACTGGGTTATTAGCTGCCAAAGGATTTGTAAAATTCTTACTTAGTTTCATAGCTTACTCCTCCTCAACTTTAGTAGGTTCAACATTAGCAACCTCCTCTGCTGACTCGTCAGCCTCTGCAGGAGCTGCCTCAACAGCTGTAGTGAGCGATGCAAGGAACGCCTCGTACTTGCCAATAGATGAGGCAAGCATAGCGTTAACACCATCACAAGTCTTAGTACCACCAGTGATAGCATCTACCTGATGCTCGTTCTGAGCGCCACCCTTCTGCATGCGAACAGCAAACTTGCCCTCTGCATCATAGATAGCCTTACCCTCGAACTTCTTCTGCCATGTCTCAGTAGCGATCTCGGCACCAAGACCTGGAGTCTCGCCTGCGTGATCCATAACAATACCTGAGATCTGCACCTTGCCCTCAACAACGTTGAGTGACACATAACCCCAGATGTCGCCCCAAAGACCCTTACCAGCCATAGGTGCTACATACTTAACAGCACCATCCTTCTCATACTTGAAGATTGGTAAGTCGTTCTCAGCAGCAACAAGGCCCTTAAGGTCAGCAAGTTTCGCAAATACTGCATCAACAGCAACTGCGTCAGCCTTATCTACCTCTGCAAACTTGCCATCAGTGATGTAACCCATAGTTACAACATCGTCGAAGTTCTCCTCGGCGCTACCAAAGGCCTTCATGATAGATACCTTCTTCTCGTTGAGCACATTAGCAGCCTGCTTATCCTTGAGCGATGTAGCCAAGAAAGCGAGCAAAGTACCAACGATTACCACCATCACAACTGTGTAGATGATGATATATGCGTTTGAATTCTTATTGATTGCCATAGCTCCGATTATTTTACGTTCTTGATTAGCTTCTTACGACGTGCAATGTTGCGCTCTACTACGAAGTAGTCGATAAGTGGAGCCAAAGCATTCATAAAGAGAATTGAGAGCATCATACCCTCTGGGTAAGCTGGGTTGATTACACGAATGATAACTGCCAAAGCACCTACCATGAAACCGTAAATCCACTTACCGCAGTTTGTCTGAGCCGATGTAACAGGATCAGTAGCCATGAACACAGCACCAAAGGCAAAACCACCAACCAACAAGTGCATGTAGGCTGGGAACTCGGTCATACCCACAGCATCGAACAAGTAGCCAAATGCAAGACCACCAACGAATACTGAGAGCATGATGCGCCATGAAGCAACGCCTGTGAAGAGCAAGATAGCTGCACCGATAAGGATAGCTGCAGTTGATGTCTCACCTACAGAACCTGGAATGCGGCCGATGAATGCCTCCATAACGCTCCACTGCATCTCGCCATTTGTTGCCAACTGCTCCAAGGCAGTAGCACCAGTGATAGCATCAGTGTTAGCATCTGTTGCATACCATACAGTCTCACCCGACATCTTAGGAGTGTAGGCGAAGAAGGCAAAGGCACGTGCCAACAACGCTGGGTTGAAGACGTTCATACCAGTACCACCAAATACCTCCTTACCGATGATTACGGCAAAAGCAGTTGAGAGTGCTACGATCCACAATGGCACTGAGATAGGCATAACCATTGGGATCAAAAGGCCTGATACGAGGAAACCCTCGTTAATCTCGTGCTTACGCTTCTGAGCAAATGCAAACTCAATTGCAAGACCAGTAACGTAAGATACGATGATCATAGGCAACATCTTGAGGAAACCAAACCAGAATGCTGGCAAAATCTCCTGGATACCTTTCTGGTAACCGATGTTGTACATACCGAACAACAAAGCAGGAACGAGTGCCAATACTACAACGATCATCACACGCTTGATATCGTTACAGTCACGAATGTGAGCACCACGCTGTGTTGTTGTGTTAGGAACAAAAAGGAATGTCTCGAAGCCCTCGAATGTCGAGTGCAAGAAACCGAGCTTACCGCCCTCAGAGAAGGTAGGCTTAATCTTATCTACAAATTTACGCAAACCCATAGCTTAGCTCTCCTTAATCATTAGGTTAATACCATCACGCAAAATCTGCTGCATCTCGATCTTTGAAGGATCAACAAACTCGCAGAGCGCCAAATCCTCAGGAAGCACCTCGTACAAACCAAGATTCTCCATCTTGTCGAGATCCTTCACCAAGCATGCCTTCAACAAGTATGACACGTAAACATCCATTGGAAGGTAGTTCTCATAAAGACCAGTAACTACGAATGGACGCTCACCACCATTGAGGTTAGTATCGAGCTTGTACTGCTTCTTAGGGCAGAGCCATGAGAAGTAAGCACGTGATACTGAGAAACGGTGGAAACGTGGCATAGCCCAACCGAGCAACTCGTAAACATTGCCCTCAGGGATAAGTGTAAGCATGTTTGCATCAGCCGAGATGTAGCCATCAGCAGCTGTTGTACGACCTGTGAGCACGTTGCCAGAGATAACACGAACATTCTCCTTAACTGTGCCAAGGATTGACTCGACAGCAGCACCAGAGATGATGCGCTTATAGCAACGGTTCTCAGCCTCGCTACCAGCAACAACGATAGTCTTCGACATATCGAGCTTGCCAGTAAGTACCAAGCGACCCATGATAGCAACATCCTGAATGTTTACAGTCCACACGATATCGCCCTTAGCGATGCGGTTGAGGTGGTGAATCTGAACACCTACGTTACCCACTGGGTGCTTACCCTCGAAGGTGTTGTACTCAACACCCTTCACGTCTGCCATGAAGCCCTCGTCGCCCTTGCGAGCTGAGAGGTAAACCTTGCCATCAGTAAGACGGCCAAGGAGTGCCATACCAGCGTCGATAGCCGCCTTCTCCTCCTTAAGCATGAAGTTGTAGTCAGGAGCAAGAGGTGCCGAATCGAATGCCGACACGAAGATTGCCTTAGGTGTTGCGTCTGGGTTAGCAATAACACCGAAAGGACGCTCTACGATGCGAGTCCAAAGACCCGACTCGAGCAACATCTCAACAATCTCAGAACGCTCAGCCTTAGCTGCATCAACAACCTTGATAGCCTTAGCCACCTGCTCCTGGTCAGGAGTAATGGCGATGTTAAGAAGCTTGCGCTTCTCGCCACGGTTGATAGCCGAAACCTCACCACTAACAGGTGAAGTGAACAAGATGCGTGGATTGTTCTTATCGAAGAACAAAGCGCTTCCCGCCTCAACCTTGTCGCCAACCTTAACCAACAGCTTAGGAGTAACGTTCTCGTAATCGAGCGGGCTAACAGCATAAGACTTCGCCATAGGAGCTACCTCCAAGCGAGCCTCAGCCTTACCAGCAAGATTGATGTCGAGACCTTTACGTAATTTAATGTTTTTCGACATAAAAACTGTTTGTTAGATTAATGTTTTTAATTATTTAGTTTATGTTTGTGATTAAAATATTGTGCTTCAATACCTATTACAATACAAAATGCGCACGAAGGTACTCTTTTTTTTTGACACCTACAATCTTTAGATTGCATTTTTTTTGCTTTAGCAAGATAATTTCTTAATTTTGTACTCCGAGAGGACTTTTTTATGGCAAAACTCGTCGATATACACACCCACAACCCTCAGTCGGGAGTACTCACGCCCACCATGGCGGGCACGCACCCCTGGCTTGCAGAGCAAAATTTGCCGATGCCCGAATTTGCGGCGTGCGACATTATTGGCGAGACGGGGCTCGACTACGCAAAAAGCGTGAGCAGAGAGGCGCAACAGGAGCTTTTTATGAAGCATCTTGCTGCTGCCGAGAGGCTCGAAAAACCCGTGGTGTTGCACGTGGTAAAGAGCTTTGAGGATGTGATGATTGCGCTCAAGAAACACAGATTGCAAGGCGTTGTATTTCACGGATTTATAGGAAGCAAAGGGCAAGCTGCACGAGTCATAAAACAGGGCTACTACCTATCCTTCGGCTACCGCTCGTTGCGCTCGCCACGAACATGTGAGGTTATAGCCACAATGCCCATCGAAAAGCTCTTTTGCGAGACCGACGACAACACCGAATTTTCGATTGAGGAAATATACCAGGAGGTCGCTGCGTTAAGAGCTATAAGCCACGAGGAATTAGCCTCGGAAATAGAGAAGAATTACAGACGATTATTTGACAGAAAATGACAAATTGGCTAGAACGCACCGAGCTACTTTTAGGTAGCCAAAAGCTTGATATACTGCATCGTGCACACGTCTTAGTTGTTGGCGTGGGTGGCGTAGGAGCCTATGCTGCCGAGATGATTGTGCGCTCGGGCGTAGGACACCTCACCATTGCCGATGCCGACAATGTGTCGCTAACAAACATCAACCGACAGCTCGTCGCCCTACACTCGACTGTGGGTCGCCCCAAGTGCGAGATTCTCAAGGAGCGATTGTTGGATATCAACCCCGAGCTCGACATTAAGACAGTAAACCGCTTTATCAAGGACGACGAGACAGATGCACTCCTCGATAGCGACAAGTTTGACTATGTTGTAGATGCCATCGACACCCTATCGCCCAAGCTTGCACTTATCAAGGGCTCACTCGACAGAGGTATTCCGCTGGTTAGCTCGATGGGTGCAGGTGCAAAGACCGACCCCACGCTCATGGAGATTAAGGATATCGCCAAAACGCACCACTGTCCGTTGGCTCACATGCTACGCAAGCGCCTACATAAGATAGGTATTAAGCGCGGCTTCTGGGCTGTATTCTCGCCCGAGCCCGTGCGTGAGGGCGCTATGATACTCTGCGAGGAGCAGAACAAAAAGTCGAATGTAGGCACTATATCCTATATCCCCGCCCTGTTTGGCATTGGTTGCGCCTCTGTGGTTGTGCGCGACCTCGTTGGGGAGTTTCGCAAAGATAGTAACGACAACTAAAACTACACAAATATGAAGAAAATAGTCTTTTTAGATGAGTACAGCATTGCTGGCCGCAGCCTTGAAAAAATCACATCTCAGGGCGAGTATGTAGCATACGACAACACCGCAAAATGTGACGTTATTGAGCGCCTTAAGGATGCCGACATAGCCATTACAAACAAGGTGGTCATCGACGGCGAGGCAATGCGCCAACTACCTAAGCTTAAGCTAATATGCATCGCTGCAACAGGCATGAACAACGTTGACCTTGAGGCAGCTAAGGAGCTCGGCATCGAGGTAAAGAATGCCGTAGGCTACTCGACCACATCGGTTGCCGAGACCACCCTCGCATCGGCACTTGCCCTTGCCCGCAACATCGTATATTTCAACGAGTATTTCCACGATGGTCGCTACTCTAAGGCCGACCGCGCCTTCTCGTACGACCGCCTAACATTCCAGCTTCGCGACAAGAAGTGGGGCATCATAGGCATGGGTAACATAGGCCGTGAGGTGGCTCGCCTTGCCACAGCCTTTGGCTGCGAGGTGCGCTACTTCTCGACATCGGGTGTAAAGCGCGAGGAGGCATACCCTCATATGGAGCTCGAGGAGTTGATGCAGTGGAGCGACATAGTATCTGTTCACTCGCCACTAAACGAGCGTACACGCGGTCTTGTAGGCGCTAAGGAGCTCGGCATGATGAAGCCTTCGGCAATGATCATCAACGTGGCACGTGGCGGCATTATCGACGAAAAAGCCTTGGCTGAGGCCTTGGACAATGACACCATAGCTGCTGCGGCACTCGACGTATTCTCGGTTGAGCCACTACGTGAATCACCTCTATATAATATAAAGGACAAATATAAGCTGCTTGCCTCGCCACACAACGCCTGGTCGGCAGCCGAGGCTATCGACCGCCTCATAGAGTGTGTAGCCGACAACATTCGTAACTTCTTAGCGAAGTAGCATGGTCAGCCGATAAAAAGTTAGGGGTGCTCCACATTGGAACACCCCTAATTTCGTATAGAGCAACATATTAATTATTCTTTCTCTTCTGGCGCTCGATTTTGCGCTCTAGCTTTGCCTCCTTCTCGGCAATGCGCACAAGGCGAGGACGGGCAAAGTTGAAGCCCACGCCCGCATATACGCTATGCGACACGGGACGATGAAAGGCAACACCACCATTGCTCATGCTTATCATCTTGTAGTCGATAAAGTCGATACCGGCAAAAATATTAAGCACACGTGGGTGGATGTTGATAGCTGCACCAAATACTCCTGGTTGATTGCCCGAGAGGAATGTATGGCTACCTGTAAGCGTTAGCCAGTGGCTAGGCTTGATGTTAAGTGATGTGGTAATCTCGTGGTAGCGAAGCATATTGTTGCAATAGACATTGTGCGAGAGCACGCCAATGGCAACATGGTTGCGCAAGAAGTTAAGCTCAGCACCAATGTTTACCGAGTAGTTGAGCATGCGTCGTACATCAGCGCGCTCAGCAAGCGGATTGCTACTCATCTCGAACTTTGGACTACCAAACATATGGCTCTGTGCCAAAGAAGATTGCGACATATCGAACTGCGTATCAAGCTTAATGCCCATCATCTGCTTCTGGCTCCATGTAATAAATCCAAGGTCGGCAAGAGCCACAGAGAGCTTTAGGTGGTCATTGAGCAAGCGCCACTCGAGACCTAAATCTATGGCAAAGCCAAAGTTAGAGGGGCTACCCGCAAGATGATACGATCTGAAGTCGAAGACATCATTAACCTCATACTTTGTGTTAGGTTTTGCCTCTGCACGCTCAATAGGGCGACCCGCAAAAACAAAGTCACCAGCAAGGTGGCCATAGTCGCCATTGCGTGAAGCCTCAGAGAGCGTACCATTGACATTAAGCATACCAAAAAGCGCCTTGAGGCGGAAACCCAACGTAACGTTATCGCCAATAGGGATTGCTGAGCCGAGATATAGCTCTGCAAAGCTGGTAAGATCCATCGACGAGTTATACAACGCCTGCGAACCACTCTTAAGACCCTCAAACATAGCACGCTCCATTATGGCACCACCCTGCACACGGGCATTAACACCAATGTTCCAATAGGTGCGACGAGCATAAAAGCCTAAGCCAAAAAGATTGACATTTGCATTGAGCTTGAGATTATTAACATCGGCAAAACCCGCCAACGCATTGTTTCTCGACACCCTACTATCGAACACCGATATATAGTTGCCACCGTAGCTTTTGTAGAGGTTATCTACCGCGAGGAAGTTACTCTGAAGATTTACGCCCACACCACTCATAGCAGGCAAGGCTATAAAACCTCGTGTGGGGGCGAGCGCTGGGTTAAGTTCTGTTCTGAAGTAGCTACCCTCCATAAAATAGGAGGTGCGTAGCTGCGCTGCGGCGTTCATAGGGACTATGAGCGCCACAGCAACGATAATGGCCAGTAAAATTCTTCGTGAGTGCATATCTTTACTTACTTCTCATTTTTTGCTTGACGCTCTGCCTTACGCTCAGCCTTGAGCTCAGCCTTAAGCTGCTTAGCCTCCTGACGGATAAACTTAGGACGACCAAAGTTGAAGCCTACACCTGCATAGAGGTTGATAGTCTTAGCATAGCGCGAGATAAGGAGGTTCTTGCCACCAAGAGCCTCGATCTCAGGGCCGAGGACGAAGTTAGGGTCGATAAAGTCTGCCGCAACATAGATGTTGAGCACACTTGGGTGGATATTGATAGCTGCACCGAAGATGCCTGGGCGGTTGTTGTTGAAGAAGGTGTGGCTACCGGTGAGTGTTATCCAATTTGTTGGACGGATATTTATCGACGCAGTAAGCTCAGTGAGGCATGTAGAGTTATAGAACTCGGTATGCGACAAGAGACCGACAGCAAAGTGGTTACGAAGGAAGTTATACTCGACACCCGCATTTATGTTAAAGTTTAGGCGTGTGGTATAGCTTGTAGGGTTGCTTGGCATAACAAGGTTGTCGGTAACAATCTCTGCACCTGTCTCTGCCTCGCCTGTTGAGAGGTTGAAGCCATTGAAGTAGAAGTTACCATCAATCTCGCCATTGAGATATGACTGTGGCTGCCACTTGATAAAGCCAAGGTCGGTAATAGCAGCCGAGATTTTCAGGTGATTGTTAAGCAAGCGAACCTCCGTACCGAGATCGATAGCAGCACCAAAGCTATCGACATTCTGGAACATTGCATAAGGATCGATAGGTATAAAGTCCTCAAACGTAGGCTCGGCAATACCCTCAGCAACTCTATTATCAAAGCATATTGCGTTACCATACCAATCACCGTGCAACACACCATCAATCTTATCCTCGCCAACATTCAACGAGAGCTTCGAGAAAGAGGCATTGGCATGTGCCACACCCATCAAAAACTTAGCCTTGATACCCACATTAACATGCTTGCCAATGCGGAACGAGGTGCCGAGATATGCATCGAGATACGCCATAGCATTAAGCTGAGCATTACCCATGTCGTAGACACCATTGCCAAGGGTCTTGATAGCGCGGAAGAAGTCCTTAGAGAGGGTAAAATCTGCGTTAAGATGCTGATTAACACCGAATGTCCAATACATCTTACCAGCATAGAAACCAACGCCAAGCACATTGAGGTTCTCGCGAAGGTTCATGCTTGTGGTCTCAGGAATACGGCTAAGGAAGTCGTCTGCCGTTACCGAGCCGTGGAGAGCCGTCACAAGCTCACCATTACGCTCGTAGATAAGGTTATCTACCGATAGCCAGTTAGTACCCATGTTAAGGCCAATGCCCGAGATACCTGGCAAGGCAAGATAGCCTCGTGTAGGAGCAAGGGCAGGGTTAAGCTCGTTACGGAAGTAGCTACCCTCCATGTGGTACGATGTGCGTGACTGCGCCATGACACTCTCAGAGAGGAAGAGTGCCGCAACAGCTAATATTGAGTAAAGTATCTTTTTCATAGTTCTTAGATGCATTATTCGTTAGACTCCTCTGAGGCGATAAAATCGTTGATGTCGATAGTGATGCCACCATCAATTTCAATCCAAAGCTTCACGGCGATATACTGCTCATCGCGTAGCGCCACGTCGCCCACAGCATCGCTGGCTGCCGATACGGCAAATGTTAGCTTGTCGATAGATGTAAGG
Organism: Alistipes sp.; assembly: GCA_017631275.1. Taxonomy (GTDB): domain Bacteria; phylum Bacteroidota; class Bacteroidia; order Bacteroidales; family Rikenellaceae; genus Alistipes. The sequence continues at coordinate 40,113 of JAGBTQ010000015.1, read as the reverse complement.
TCGTCCACGACGATGCCATTGCCACCATCTGTGCCGAGTGCAAGACGCAAGGTGCTCACCTCAGGTGTAACACCATCTTTCGAGCCACCAATACGGCCATGACCCTCCTCAAATGCTACCTGAGCATCGCTCTTCGAGCCATCGACATTGAAGAGCTCAGCCTCCGCCTCGAGAGCCAAAGGTGTAGTATTAGTAACCTCAGCAACCACCACCACATCGCCCACACGCACGTTGTAGCCCTCAAGCTGAGCGAAAATCTCATTAAGCTCGGCAACCTCTCCCGCATAGCTAATAGAGAGCTTGTCGTTGAGTGCCACAGGGATTGTCACATTGTAGTCGTAGTTAATCTCAAGCTTCTCAGGTACGTAGAGTGTCTGAACAGTGTCACCACTCACACCAACAGTAAACTCGAAGTCGAACATTGAAGGGAGCTTGCCCTTAAGCTCATTGTCAAAGTCAACCTCAACGAATATGCACTCGTAGGCAGGCTTCTTGTTGGCGATAACCACCTTGTTTAGGGCTGATAGCACCTTACCATTCTCATAAGTTGCAGGGTTAAGCGTAGCCTTAAGCTCAATCTCGCGACCACAATCATCGAAGAGTTTACCCTCAAGCTGCAAAGGTATTGTTAGTGGGTTCTCGATGTTAAGGGTGATAACAGGAGAGATACCCAAACCTCCAATCTCAACATCGATACCCTCAACATCGAGTGCGATAGGCTCCTCTGGTTCAAACACATAGCTATAATCAACCACACCGCTGATAGACTTTAGCGAGAGATCAACCTCGCTGATGCCGGTCGAGATTACCACCGCACCGCTATGCTCGAGCGATGATAGTGTGAGGGTTGCATCGTTAGCGAAGTATGCATTAACATCGAAGCCCAACTCAAGCTGTAGTGAGCCATTCTCGTCGGGCACAAGACCCTCAGTACCAAAGTCGAGGCGGTCGATTTCGATATTCACGCCATCGTTGATATCCGAGATTGTTGTCTTGAGCACATGGCTCTCCTCGTCATACTCATATCCTGCGCCAGGCACTGCGTGCAAGATAAGATACTCAGGCATGGCAACCTCGATAAGTACCTTATCGCCATTCTCGCCAAGCCAATCCAAGCCATGAGCGTAGAAGTCGATAACTGCGCCATCAGCAAGCTCAATTGAGTTGATAGCCTTAACCTCCTTAGGAAGGTTTGTCACATTAATCTTTGTAAACTCCGTTGGAGTATACTCCATAATCTTAGCATCATGGTTCATCAAGATTTCAGCATCGCCATACTCAAAGTCGGCATAAAGGCTGAAGCTTGGACGCTTAGAGAGGTCGAAGTTACCAGCCTTAGTGGCTATGTCGAAGGTTACGTCGCAGCTAAGCTCGATAGGTAGGTCGAGGGCATGGTTGGCATTTAGCTGCGTGGTATTCTCCAAGCTCTCGATATATAGCACGAAGTCGAGCTTATCGGCACCATACTCAATGGTGTACTCCTCCTGATACTCATTACCCTCGCATACAAGCTGGTTGTTTGCGTCGAGCATTCTGAACTTACCACCCTGCAAGCCGAGCTGAATGTTCACCTTACCGCCACCATTCACGCCTGCCAAGCCTGCGAAGTCTACAGTAAGGTGAAGAGGTGCGCCATGATGACCACTCTCAATATCCTTAAATGTAATGCTCTTGATGTTGTCCACCTGCTCAGGCACGTCAAAGAGAAGGTGCATGTCGTCACCACTAAACGTTTTTGAGAAGCTTCCCTTGAGCGAAGGAATCTGCGAGAGGAGCGCCTCTGGAAGTGTTCCAGTGCCTAGCTGCGATAGCAGATCTGTATTTACAACGATGTCGGCATCTTCGTCGATGATGACACCCTCCATGTCGAGGCTAAACGATGGATACTCCACCGAGAATGAGCTCTCTGTGCCAGGGATAGTGAACTTGTTCTCGAAATCCTCAATCTTGATGGTCTCGCCCTTGCCCGAGTAGGTGTAGGCGTAGTTGCCCTCAGCATCCTTCTCAAGGCCCTCGATCTGGGTGTCGCCAAGAAGGTCACCAAGTGTCATCTGGTCGAGAGCACCAACATAGACTTTAGTCTTGCCCGAGATTAGAGTAACCTCTCCCGAGACCTCATCAATGCGAAAGTCGCTGTCAACACAGGCTGTTGTAGCAACAATCAACATAGCCGCAAATATGCGGCATGCATACTTTTGTAGTTTCATATATTAAGATTTTTGTTTGTTCCGTAGCAAGATACACTGCCTAAAGACAAAGATACATAATATTTCTAATATTATCCACAAAAGTTCAATATTTTTTTTCAAGGAGGAGATGGGACAGCAGGGACGATGGGGACGATGGGACGGCAGGGAGAGTAGGGAGAGTAGGGAGAATAGGGAAGATGGGACGAATGGGACGAATAGTCAACCTGTTTCAGGAAATGACAAATGGGATAGATGATGGAAGATAAGGAATTTAGGGAAGAGTATCACTAATATCCTTAAGTTCCCTAATCTCATTAAATTCTCTAAATTCACTAATCAACTACCTCAATCAGCGCACAGATTTCTCGTCAGAGTGGTGTAGCAGTGGCGCTGACATAAAAAAGTCCGGATGGGCTGTACTCGAAGTACTGCTCATTCGGACTTTTGATTGAAGCGTCGCTGATGCGCCGCTATCACGAGAAATCACAAGAAATTATTACTTGTTGAGTTTTGCCCAGGTATCCTTCAACGTCACCGTGCGGTTGAAGATAAGGTGCTCCGGTGTCGAGTCCTTATCTACGTTGAAGTAGCCGATACGCTGGAACTGGAGGTAGTCGTAAGGCTTAGCCTCAGCGAGATACTTCTCCACGTAGCACTCGGTGAGCACCTTCAACGAATCCTCGTTGATCATCTGCTGCATAGCCTCCAACGCCTCGCAGCCTGTCTCCTTGCGTATTGCTGCCATCTCGTCACGAGGGTTCTCCACCTTCCACAAGCGGTCGTATAGGCGCACCTCAGCCTTGATGCAGTGGTCGCAACTCACCCAGTGGAGTGTGCCCTTAACCTTGCGGTTGCTACCTGGCAAGCCGGTCTTTGTCTCAGGGTCGTACTCAGCATATACGGTGGTGATGTTGCCATTCTCGTCCTTGTCGCAGCCTGTACACTTAACGATATAGGCATTCTTTAGGCGCACCTCCTTACCTGGTGTCATTCGGAAGTACTTCTTTGGCGCATCCTCCATGAAGTCCTCGCGCTCCATCCATAGCTCACGGCTAAACTCGATCGTGTGTGTGCCCGAGTTAGGATCCTCAGGATTGTTGATAGCCTCGAACGACTCAACCTGACCCTCAGGGTAGTTGGTGATGATGAGCTTCACAGGATCAACGACAGCACTCACACGTGTAGCGCGCTTATTTAGGTCGTCACGCACAGCACTCTCCAACAATGCCATATCGTTCAAGGCATCGTATGTTGTGTAGCCAATCTTATCCACGAAGTTGCGGATAGACTCTGGCGAGTAGCCACGACGGCGGAAGCCACACAATGTTGGCATACGTGGATCGTCCCAGCCATTCACCAAGCCCTCCTTAACGAGGATAAGCAGGTTACGCTTACTCATAAGCGTGTAGTTGAGGTTGAGCTTGTTGAACTCATACTGGCGAGGACGCTCGTCAGATGGATCAACACCCTCCTTAACCCAATCTACGAAGAGGTCGTATAGTGGGCGGTGAGGCACAAACTCGAGGGTACACAACGAGTGGGTAACACCCTCGAAGTAGTCGCTCTGGCCATGTGCAAAGTCGTACATAGGATATACCTTCCACTTATCGCCGGTGCGGTGATGTGGGTGGTTTACAACACGATAGATGATAGGATCGCGGAAGTGCATGTTCGAGCTCGCCATGTCGATCTTAGCACGAAGCACCATCTTGCCCTCCTCAATCTCGCCACGTGTCATCTGCATAAAGAGGTCGAGGTTCTCCTCGATAGGACGGTTGCGGTAGGGGCTCTCAGTACCTGCCTGTGTAGGTGTACCCTTCTGTGCTGCAATCTCCTCAGATGTCTGCTCGTCGATATATGCCTTGCCCTGCTTGATTAGGCGAATGGCAAAGTCCCACAACTGCTGGAAGTAGTCCGAGGCGTAGTACTCCTCACCCCACTCGAAGCCGAGCCACTTGATATCCTCCTTAATAGCCTCAACATACTCCACATCCTCCTTCGTTGGATTGGTGTCGTCGAAGCGTAGGTTACACACTCCGCCATAGCGCTTAGCTACACCGAAGTCCATGCAGATAGCCTTGGCATGGCCAATGTGGAGATAGCCATTAGGCTCGGGCGGAAAGCGAGTCTGCACACGTGTCTTACCCTTGGCAATCGCCTCCTCGATAATCTCCTCCACGAAGTTCAACGACTTCTCCTTTACTTCTGTTACTTCAGTTGTCATAATATAATGAGTTTTAATTATTTATTCGCTTTAAATGGTATCTTGCCGCCAAAGTTTACGCCCAACAAAATAAATTGTCGTGTGCCCCAGCCCACGCCGTCGTAGTCGAGCGATATTCCCGCCTCGACCGAGAGCGTGTTGTCGTAGAAGCTGCGGTTGTAGCTCAGCTCTATGGCATCGTATATTCCCTCCATCGTACGATAAAAGGGCACGCCATAATATAGATCTGCGCCATAGCGGTCGTAGTGCGTGAGTAGGTTACCACCCAAATATAGGCGGTTGCGCAAGCTTACGCCATACCACTCTGCCTCTACCAAAATCTCACCACCCATAGGTGTACGCCACACATTCTCGGCATGCCTATCCCTCTGTAGCGACACGATATAGCGAGCCTCTGCCCCAAGGGATATAGGTGCACTACCCCCCCCCACAGCTAAGCTATAATCAAATCTTATAAATGGGGTTGCCATGAGGTTATCCACCACGCCATCAGCAGTTGCGGGGTTATAATCTTTGGCGTAGTGACCCATAAGAAAGTCGTATCCAAAGCCAAAGCCACAAGGCAATGTGTGTCGCGCTGCCGACATTATCATGAATGACTCACGCGTATCTACCGAGCGCATACCCGTGTAGTCCATCGCAAACTCTACAAAGCTTCGGTCGGTTGCGCCGTAGCGTGCCATAACACCCTGAATGCGATTGTGATAGTAGCGATAGCCCCTATCAAAAAAGAGGGGCGTGCGCAGGCCATACATCTCGCAACGAGGGAAAATTCCTGCAAAGACCTTAACCTTTGGTAGGCTTAGGTTGTAGTACATCAACACATTGACATCAGACACAAACTTCGAGTCGTGGCCAAAGTCCTGAACAAGGTCGGCACCAAACACAAGCCTACTATTTTGGCTCCACTCGACACCCAAGTAAGGTGTTAGGCGGGCGCTAAAGAGGGTCTCGGAGCGACCAGCATAGCTCATTGTCGAGTACTCGGTATTGTCAAAGAGCGTAGCAAAGTCGGCACCAAGAAGCAGACTCTGTGCTGAGGCACGCTGCACCCCAGCCACAAGCACTATAACCAATGCAATATATAGCGACAACCTACGCATAATGATTGACAAAAGAAACAAATCACCGCAAATTTACCAAAAATATTTTATATTTTCGTACATTTGTAGCCGAAATAATAAAAAAACTTAAAATATGCGTAAGTTACTAAACGAGGAGCTTGGTCGCCCAACGCTCGAGGAGTATGCTAAAATAGATAAATTGCCAGTGGTCGTAGTCTTGGATAATGTGCGCTCGGCACAGAACGTAGGCTCGTTCTTTCGCACTGCCGATGCCTTTGGTATTGAGCATGTTGCACTATGCGGAATTAGCTGCACACCTCCCAATCGCGAGATACACAAGACGGCACTCGGCGCTGAGCTTAGCGTGGCATGGACATACTTCCCTACAACCCTCGAGTGTGTCGAGAAGCTACGCTCGGAGGGCTATCGCATTTTGGCTGTCGAGCAGATCGAAAATTCGACGATGCTCAACACCTTTGTAGCAGAGCCCGACACCAAGTATGCCTTGGTATTTGGCAACGAGGTGGAGGGCGTAGATCAGGCTATTGCCGACGTTGTAGATGGCGCTATCGAGATTCCTCAGGTGGGCATCAAACACTCACTAAACGTCTCGGTATCAGCAGGTATTCTCATGTGGGAGATGTTTCGACAAATAGGCAAGTAACAGCCAGTAAAGGGTGGTGATGGCTAAATAAATAAGTGTTGCAAAAGAATTATTTTGGAGTAAAATTTTGCACATTTGAAAATAAGTTGTATATTTGCACCGCTCTTTTACAAAAAAGATGGTTTAAGGAGGGTTGGGTGAGTGGCTTAAACCAGCAGTTTGCTAAACTGCCGATATCGTAAGGTATCCGCTGGTTCGAATCCAGTGCCCTCCGCTTGTATGAGCAAAATTTCAGACGACCTTATGGGTCGTCTTTTTTTTGTTGTGTGATAGAGATTAGTGCAAGCCCTACCCTACCACACAACAAAAAATTCGCAAGCGATGATGAAATTTTGCACGTTGCCACTGACTCTCACTTAGGGCTGGTTGCGGGGATAGGAACATGATTTATTGCTCGACCTAAAGGTCTGCGCTTTTTTTATTTGGTATCCCCGCCAGTTTGGGCGTAAACGCCCTGCACTTCGAATCCAGTGCCCTCCGCATCAAGCGTAATGTAATGCAAGACTCGCAATAGCGAGTCTTTTTTTTTGTTATTAGCGTATGCATGTTTACTTGCAATACGCTAATGGCAAGAAAAAGACTAACATCGTGGTGCATTACATTACGCTTGCTAATTATGGTAAAGCTGGTTGGGCGAGCGTAGCGATGCCAATCCTGCCCTCCGCTTGTATGAGCAAAATTTCAGACGACCTTATGGGTCGTCTTTTTTTTGTTTATGGCGCTGAGACTAGGGATTTTAGGGAGGATAGGGAAAATAGGGAAGATAGGGAGAAATGGGACGAATGGGATAAATGGGAAATTTCCCATCAAGCTTTAGCGATCCCATCTATCCCATCAAGCGAAGCGTTACCCATCAACCATATCAGCTTTAGCACCCCCATCTATTCCCACCTCAATCAGCGCACTAATTTCTTGTCAGAAGGGGTTAGATTTGGCTTATCGCAAAAGTGAGCACCCGAGGATAGTACTAAAACGTACAGCCTCGGGTGCTCAACTTTTTGGGATAGGTCGAAGATGACCCCTTATCACAAGAAATCACAAGAAATTTAGTAGTGTTGCCATCAGAACTCCAAAATGATTGCCAAGAGCATAGCCAACAATACCTGCTCCAAGACCTACGATGAGGACACTCTTGTTCTTCATGGCGACAACCATCATAGGCACGAAGGGTGGCGAGTTGACAAAAGCCACCGACGAGGCAACCATAGCATCGGCACTAACGCGCATAAGGCGACAGAAGATGACGTGCAGAAGCAATGAGCCAAAGACCGCTATGCAGAGGAAGAAAATCTGGTTTACACCCTCCGAGAGGTTAAGCTTCGAGAAGTCGGCCATAGATGCCATGGCTATACTAAATATATATATAAGGTACATGCCTATGTCGAAGCTACGTTTTAGGTTGCGTATAGGCTTGAAAAATGAGCAAACGACACCCAACGTACTTAGCACAAGGATAAATATCACCATGAACCACTCCTTGGCAAAGGGGAGGGTGCTGGCAGCCGAGAGCGCGACAAGGAGGAGTGTAACGCCCACGATCTTACCGAGCTCACGCATGCCCTCCTTGGTCCAAAGACCCTCGTAGGGGTTACGCTCATGCTCGGCAATCTGACGGTCGAGCTCGGCACGCTCCTCAGCCGAGAGTGTGGTGTTAGCCTTCTCGCCATAGAGCCTACGGAAGAGCTTGTAGCCCACCGACACCAAGAATACGAGATAGAGGAACGAGATGACGATATCGTAGGAGCACATGATGACGTATGCCTGCTCCTCGACCCTAAATATAGACTGCAGGGCAGCAGCGTTGAGCATGCCTCCTGTGTACATTCCCGACATGATGCCGCCAATCTCGGCACCCTCAGAGATATGCTTGCCGAAGAAGATGTAGCCGATTACAATCGCCAAAAACACCGACAGGAAGCCACTCAGGCAGACCTTCAGCTGCAGGCTTGCCTCGCTAAGCGTGAAGCGACAGGCAAAGAGCATCATAGGTATTGCCAGGGGTATTGTTGCGCTTGTGGTAATCTCCTGGATAAGAGGCATATGCTGGGGGCTCCAGCCGATATTTCCTATGAGGATACCCAAGCCATAGAGCACCATAATAGGGCCCAGTTTATTGAGCAACGACACACGCTGGCAGAGCCACAAAACAAGGGCTGGCGCAAGACAAAATATAAGAATTAGCAGTGCGGAATTTACTATTTCCATGACGATAACTAAATATTTATCTACAAAGATAGTACTTTTGTTTTAAATTTATTCACCCAAGCGCCACTCTCTAAGAGAGTAGAAGTAAGAATAGGTATTTGTACTTAAAATATGTTATTTTGTTCAAAGAGAGAGGATTTTTTAGCATAAATTGACTATATTTGTGAGTTGAAGTTTCTTTAAACTTGCAGTTTGTTGTTTAGCACAACGACTCAATTACAAAAAAAGCTAACCCAAATAGGCCCTTTGAAGGGGTATAAATATTAAAAATTTATGAAGGAGATTTTGATTGGCCTTAAGGACTTTGGTGAGATTGACCTTGGTTCTGGTGAGATGTTTTTGGTGAACATCATTCTTGCATTCGTAATGTTTGGCGTGGCACTCGGCATCAAGGTCGAGATGTTCAAGGATGTATTCAAGAACCCTAAGTCTGTTATCACAGGCCTCTTGTTGCAGTGGTTGGGCCTTCCTTTGGCAACGTTCATTCTTGTGATTTTGCTCAACCCCGTGATTACGCCTATCGTTGCTATCGGCATGCTTCTCGTGGCATCGTGCCCTGGTGGCAACATCTCAAACTTTATGTCGTCACTTGCTAAGGGTAACATCGAGCTCTCGGTGTCGATGACAGCGGTATCTACCATCGCATCGCCCTTTGTTACACCATTCAACTTCTGGCTGTGGGGCACACTCTACTGCAAGTATGCATCGATACATAACGACATTCCTACACTCGAGATTCCATTCCCCGAGATGCTTCAGCAGATTGTTATCTTGCTCGGTATTCCAATTATTCTCGGCATCCTTGTATCGCGCTACCTTCCAAAGCTAGCTAAGGCTCTCGAAAAGCCAGCACAGATTCTCTCGCTCATTCTCTTCATGGGTATGGTAGCTGTATCACTCACACAGGTGCTCAGCGGCCTCGAGGTTAAGTGGGAGGTATACTTGGCTATCCTCACCGTGCTTTTGTTGGTTATTATCCACAACGCTACGGTGCTTGGCACAGGCTTCTTTGTAGGTAAACTCGTGAAGGCTCCAGAGCGCGACCTACGCTCACTAACCATCGAGACAGGTATTCAGAACTCTGGCCTCGGTCTAGCTCTTTTGTTCAACAGCAAGATCTTCGATCCTAACATCTGGACCGACATGACAGGCATGGTGCTCATCGCTGCCCTCTGGGGTGTCTGGCACATCGTATCGGGTCTTACCGTGGCAACAATCTTCAAGAGAAGAAAGCTTGAGAAGGGAGCATAACTAATATTGCACATTATGGCAAAGCGTACCAAGAAGATACAGGACTACAACTGGTTCTACAGTTTCTTGCGCCACTACACCGACATAGCACTAAAGCTATCATACCGCACAATCAAGTATGTAGGTCGTGAGCGCATACCGCAAGATGGTGCAGTGATTTATGCACCCAACCACACAAACGCCCTTATGGACGCCATGGTTATCTTGGCGCTCGACCGCAAGCCCAAGGTCTTTGTGGCACGTGCCGACATCTTCCGCAACCCTAAGCTCGCTAAGGTCTTGACATTCCTCAAGATTATGCCTATCATGCGTATGCGTGACGGCATCGACGAGGTGCGCAAAAACAACGAAACGATAGAGAAGGCTGTTGACGTATTGCGCGACAGAGTGCCCTTCTGCATCTTCCCTGAGGGTACGCACCAGGCGAAATACTCGACACTACCACTCTCTAAAGGCATCTTCCGCATTGCCCTCCAGGCACAGGAGCTAATGCCCGACATGCCGCTATACATCGTTCCCGTGGGTCTTCGCTACGGCAACTTCTTCCGTTTCCGTTCAACAGCACGTGTTGCTGTTGGCGACCCTATCAACGTTGGCGAGTTTGTCACTGCGCACGCTGAGCTAAGCCCTGCCGAGCTTATCAACGTGATGAAGGAGCAGCTCGACGAGAGAATGAAGGAGGCGATTTTCTACATTCCTAACGACGAGAACTACGACGCTAAGTACGACATATGTGCTGCTGTTGTTCGAGAGCAGGTACGCAATCTGCGCAAGGAGAACAAAAAGCTACGTGGCTTGGATGCCCACTTCGAGGCAAACAACAAAACATTGGAGCGCATAGCAGAGATTGAGCAGACCGACAAGGCACTCTACGACGAGCTCTTAGAGCTTGGCAACAAGGCCTCGGCACTTCGCAAGGAGGAGCGCATAAGCGTGTCGTCAGTATTTGTGCGCCACCACACCATAACTCGCATACTTCGTCGTCTGCTATTTATCGTGTCGCTGCCATACACCATTCCAGCGTCGATACTTACGCTTCCGATGATGCTCACATGTCAGGCGCTATTCAAAAAGCTTAAGGACTACGCCTTCCGCAACTCGGTGCGCTACTTCCTTAACCTTATCATGTGGCCAATACTCATGATAATATATGCAGCCTTGGCATACGCCTTCCTACCATGGCAGTGGGCACTGCCACTAACCCTTGCGATACTCCCTGCACCAATCGTTGCACACGAAATCTACCGCTTGGTACGTATCCTAAGGTCGGACATCAAACTACACCTAAACAAAGAATTACGTGGCTACTACGCGCGTATTAACGAGATAATATTTAACGAAAAATAGACTCTATGAAACGATTTATTGCTTTGCTTTTGCTGGTGGCGATGTTTGCTCCAGCAACCTATGCACACGAGACAGAGAGAAAGAGTGAGAAAAAGAAGAAGGAGGTACAATACAACGAGAACGGCGAGATTATAAAGACAGGATACAACTATGGTCCTCTGCCTGCTGTGGCATTCGACGCCGATAAGGGCTTCCAGCTAGGTGCTCTCCTAAACATCTACGACTTTGGCGACGGCTCGACATATCCTAACCCTCGCCAGCACTGGTACTTCGAGGCATCGTTCTTCACCAAGGGCTCGCAGCTCTTCGTGGTGTCGTACGACAACAAGACGCTTATCCCTGGCGTGCGCTGGTCCACAGCTGTGACACTGACAAACGACAAGGCGATGGACTTCTACGGTTTTAATGGTTATCGCGCACACTACAACCACGAGCTAGTGGCATTGGGCAAGGACAAGCTTAACACCGAGAACTTCATCTACACGCCTAAGTATCGTATCAACCGTATAGCCCTACTTGCCAAGACCGACTTCATTGGCAACATCTGGGACAAGAAGTTCTTCTGGGAGGCGGGTTACCACTTCAGCTACTTCAAGCAGGGCTACGACAACAAGCAGGCGCTCAACTTCGACAAGATCAACAAAAATAAGGAGGATTATAAGCAGTTCCCTACCGACCCCTCAGCAGCAAACTTCGAGGAGCCACTCTTCGACCAATATCGCAAGTGGGGCATAATCTCTGAGGAGGAGGCATGGGGCGGCATCAACTCTACCGTGCGCCTCGGTCTGTTGTTCGACACACGCGACAAGGAGGGCGCTCCAACACGTGGCATCTGGGCAGAGGGTCACCTTATGCTCGCACCAAAGTGGTTGGGCACAACAAACCCATACTACCGCTACTCGCTAACATTCCGCCACTATGTACCTATCGTCAAGAACGACATCCTTACGTTCGCATACCGCCTAAACTATGAGGGTACGTTTGGCGATAAGGCACCATACTACGTCTTGCCATACATCACCACCATAGGTCAGTCATACGACCGCGACGGCATGGGTGGCTACCGCACAATACGTGGTCTTATGCGTAACCGCGTGCAGGGTCTCGACATGGCATCATACAACGTGGAGCTACGCTGGCGCTTTGTGAACTTCAAGCTATGGAACCAGAACATCGCCTTCGGACTAAACGTATTTAGCGACGGTACTATGGTCACAAAGGAGTACGACATGACATTCCGTGGCGAGGAGCAGTATCGCCAGTCGTATGATGAGTATATGGCTCAGGGTGCGTCGAGCGACCGTCCACATATCACCGTAGGTGGTGGCTTGCGCTTCATCATGAACCAGAACTTCATCGTGGCATTTGAGTATGGTTTGCCAGTGAGCAAGTTCAGCAAGAACCCAGTGATTAAGAACCAGGATGGTAATGGTGCGTTCTACATTAACACCGGCTTCCTATTCTAATTTGTTGTGATAAGGGGTCATCTTTGACCTATCCCAAAAAGTTGAGCACCCGAGGCTGTACTTCAGTGTACTATCCTCGGGTGCTCACTTTTGCGATAAGCCAAATCTAACCCCTTCTAACAAGAAATTGCGCGCTGATTGAGGTGGTAGATTAAAGAGTTTAGTGAATTTAATGAATTTAAGGAGTTTAGTGATAGCCTTTCCTTAAATTCCCTAAATTCCCTAATCTCCCTATTTCAGCGTTCCCATCTATCTCATCTATCCCATTCGTCCCATCTTTCCCATAAAATAAATATCGTGCGAAGCACACCTTACTTTTCACCTTTCACTTTTCACCTTTCACTTTTCACCTTTCACTTCTCACCTTTCACCTTTCACCTACCTCGCCACAACCTGGTCAACGAGCACGTCGTGCTCTGCGGTGGGTAGCTCGTCAAATATCTGACACTCGAAGCATATGCCCACTTTATGAGCACGGAAGCCATCGAGCGACATATACTTATCGTAGAAGCCGCCACCACGACCAAGCCTCTCACCACGGCGGGTAAAGGCACGCGCAGGAACAATGATAAGGTCGATTGCTTGGGCGGGGCACTCCTCATCGCCCGTAGGTTCCTCGATGCCGAAGGCTCCCCTCTGCATGCACTCGGGCGAGTAGTCGTAGAAGCGCATAACGTCACCCTCGACACGTGGCACAACAAGACGCTTACCCATCTTGGGCCACTCATCAAGCGCATACTGCGTGGGCACCTCATCGCCCATGGCGGCAAAAAGCGCTATGCAGCGTGCCTCGGCAAAGATTTTTTGCGATGCTATATAGTCAAAAATTTGCTTAGAAGTCAACTTTCTCTCCTGCTCGCCAATCTCCTTAATACGGCGGCGCACCTCCTTGCGAATCTCTTTTTTAAGCTCCATAGTGTCGAAATATCCAAAAATTATTAGTCGATAACCACAATTATCGTCGTTTACTACGTAAATAATCGGTTTTAGGTATTGTTAATATACAAACAATTCTTATCTTTGCAGTAGCATTTGGTGCGCACCTACGCACCAATGACATCTTACGGACAAAGAACTGACATAAACTATTTACAAATATAATTAATTTTTTACACTTATGGGATGTTTTTTAACTAATTCATCAGTGGGTAAGAAGGTTGTTATGAGCGTTACAGGATGTTTCCTTGTACTCTTCATCCTCTTCCACATGTCAATGAACCTTACGATGATCTTCAGCCGTGAGGGTTACAACCTAATTTGCGAGTTCCTCGGTGCTAACTGGTATGCACTTGCAGGTACTGCTTTGTTGGCTGCTGGTGTAGCTGTTCACTTCATCTACGCCTTCATTCTTACCATCGACAACTATCGTGCTCGTGGTAAGCAGCGTTATGCCGTAACCGTTCAGGAGAAGGGCGTAGCATGGTCATCTAAGAACATGCTTGTTCTTGGCATTATCGTTATCATGGGTCTTGGTCTTCACCTTGTACACTTCTGGTCGAAGATGCAGCTTGTTGAGATTTTGCACTCTGGTGCAGCTATCGAGACTATCAACGGCGCAGAGGCTTCAATCCACCCAGCAAATGGTGCTTTGCTCATGGCATTCACCTTCTCTAAGTGGTACAACGTAGTTCTCTACCTTGTATGGTTTGCTGCATTGTGGTTCCACCTCACACACGGCGTATGGTCAATGTTCCAGACTGTTGGTTTTGCTAACGACACATGGTACCCACGCCTTAAGTGCATCGCTAACGTAGTTGCTACTCTCATCTTCCTCGGCTTCGCTGTGGTTGCTGTATTGTGCTTCCTCAAGAGCGGCGAGTACATGACTGAGATGCTCCACTGGACCCCAGGTTTGTAATCTTGATTTGATAACAATAAAAACTAATATATATTATGGCATACAAACTAGACGCAAAAACCCCAGCAGGTGAGTTGGCCCAGAAGTGGAGCAACCACAAAGCTGCCATCAAGGTAGTGAGCCCTGCTAACAAGCGTAAGTTGGACATCATCGTTGTAGGTACCGGTCTTGGTGGTGCTTCTGCAGCTGCTTCACTCGGTGAGCTTGGCTACAACGTAAAGATTTTCTGCATCTCTGACTCACCACGTCGTGCTCACTCTATCGCAGCACAGGGTGGTATCAACGCTGCAAAGAACTATCAGAACGATAACGACTCAGTATATCGTCTATTCTACGATACTATCAAGGGTGGTGACTATCGTGCTCGCGAGGCTAACGTTTATCGTTTGGCTGAGGTATCTAACCTCATTATCGACCAGTGCGTAGCTCAGGGCGTACCTTTCGCACGTGAGTACGGCGGCTTGTTGGCTAACCGTTCATTCGGTGGTGCTCAGGTATCACGTACATTCTATGCTCGTGGTCAGACCGGTCAGCAGCTTTTGTTGGGTGCTTATGCAGCATTGAACAAGGAGATCGCTGCAGGCTCAGTGAAGTCATACCCACGTCACGAGATGTTGGATGTTGTTATCGAGAATGGCGAGGCTTGCGGTATCATCGCACGTAACTTGGTTACCGGTGAGATCGAGCGTCACGGTGCTCACGCAGTAGTTATCGCTACTGGTGGCTACGGTAACGTATTCTTCCTCTCAACAAACGCTATGGCATCTAACGGTTCTGCTGCATTCCAGTGCTACCGTAAGGGTGCAGGCTTTGCTAACCCATGTTTCACTCAGATTCACCCTACATGTATCCCAGTACACGGTACTCAGCAGTCTAAGCTTACTCTTATGTCTGAGTCATTGCGTAACGATGGTCGTATCTGGGTTCCTAAGAAGATGGAGGATGTTGAGGCTATCCGCAAGGGTACTAAGAAGCCATCTGACATCGCTGAGGCAGATCGCGACTACTACTTGGAGCGTCGTTACCCAGCATTCGGTAACCTCGTGCCACGTGACGTTGCATCACGTGCTGCTAAGGAGCGTTGCGACGCTGGCTACGGTGTGAACGAGACTGGTTTGGCAGTATTCCTCGACTTCAAGACAGCTATCGAGCGTTTGGGTAAGGAGACTATCAAGCAGCGTTATGGTAACCTCTTCGACATGTACGAGGAGATCACCGACGTTAATCCATACGAGCAGCCTATGCAGATCTTCCCAGCTGTTCACTACACAATGGGTGGTATCTGGGTTGACTACAACCTTATGACAACAATCCCTGGCTTGTACGCTATTGGTGAGGCTAACTTCTCAGACCACGGTGCTAACCGTCTTGGTGCTTCTGCTCTTATGCAGGGCTTGGCTGATGGTTACTTCGTATTGCCTTACACTATTGGCGACTACCTCGCTAAGAAGATTCAGGCTCCTAAGGTATCTACCGACACTCCTGCATTCGACGAGGCTGAGAAGGGCGTACGTGCTCGTATCGAGCGTTTGTTCGCTATCAAGGGTAACCAGTCAGTTGACGATATCCACAAGCGTCTTGGCTTGATTATGTGGGATAACGTAGGTATGGCACGTACTAAGGAGTCTTTGGAGAAGGCTATCGTTGAGATTCAGGCTTTGCGCAAGGAGTTCTACGCAGACCTTAAGCTTGTTGGTTGCAACGAGTCGTTCAACGTTGAGTTGGAGAAGGCTTTGCGTCTTGAGGACTTCCTCGAGCTTGGTGAGCTTATGGCACGTGACGCCTTGAACCGTGAGGAGTCTTGCGGTGGTCACTTCCGCTCTGAGCACCAGACTGAGGACGGCGAGGCATTGCGCCACGACGACAAGTTTGCTTACGCAGCAGTTTGGGAGTACAAGGGTATCGACAACGCTCCAGAGATGACTATCGAGCAGCTCGACTACGAGTTTGTACACCGTGCACAGCGTAACTACAAAGACTAATTTTTGACGTTAACCTTTAATAAGAACAGAAAGTATGAATTTTACATTAAAGATATGGCGTCAAAAGGACGCTAAGTCACAGGGTGCTTTCGAGACCTACAAGGTTGAGAATATCTCTGCGGATACATCATTCCTCGAGATGATGGATATCCTCAACAACAACCTTATCCACGCAGGCCAGGAGCCAGTAGCCTTCGACCACGACTGTCGTGAGGGTATCTGCGGTATGTGCTCAATGCACATCAACGGCCACGCACACGGTCCATCACAGGCTGTTACTACTTGCCAGATGTACATGCGTAAGTTCAAGGATGGCTCAACCATCACTATCGAGCCATGGCGCTCTGCAGCGTTCCCAGTAATCCGCGACCTCGTAGTAGATCGTGGTGCTTACGATAAGATCCTTCAGGCTGGTGGTTTCATCTCAGTACGTACTAACTCAGTACCTGATGGTAACGCTATTCCAATTCCTAAGGCAGATGCTGACGAGTCAATGGACGCAGCAGCATGTGTAGGTTGTGGTGCTTGCGCTGCAACATGTAAGAATGGTTCGGCTATGTTGTTCGTTGCTGCACGTGTATCATCACTCGCTAAGTTGCCACAGGGTAAGGTTGAGGGTGCTCGCCGTGCTAAGGCAATGGTTGCAAAGATGGACGAGCTTGGCTTCGGTAACTGTACTAACACTGGTGCTTGCCAGGCACAGTGCCCTAAGTCGATCTCTATCGCTCACATCGCACGTCTAAACCGTGAGTTCTTGGCTGCAAAGCTTCAGGACTAATCATGTGATAGCGGGTCGTTCGTGACCCACCAAAAAAAACACCCCTCGGGCTCTCCGAGGGGTGTTTTTTTGTATGGGGGGGGAAGCGCGGAGATAGTGAGATTAGAGAATTTAGGGAGTTTAGGGAGGCGCTATCAAATTAGAAATTAGAAATTAGAAATGAGTAATTAGTAATAGTTCTTCGTTGCTTCTACCAATTACTCACTGCTCATTACTCATTGCTCATTACTCACTGCCCTATCGTTCCTATCTCCCCCATCGCTCTATCTCTGTGCCCATGCGCCCCGCGTGCTCCGCCCCAAAAAGAAAAGCCCGAGGGTGTAGCTAACCTACTCCCTCGGGAATTTCTTAAGCGATACGCCACACGTGGTGGCAAATCACATCAGACTACTAGTTGTACTTGAATGTAGCCTCGTCTGATACTGTAAGCTTCTTACGTCCCTTTGCGCGACGTGCTGCCAACACCTTACGACCGTTAGCAGTTGCCATTCTCTGACGGAAACCATGCTTGTTGATTCTCTTACGACGAGAAGGCTGGTAAGTTCTTTTCATTGCCATAGTTGTATCTGTTTTTTATTGTTTTGTTCCGTATATACTATGTATAACGCTTCATCTGCGAGGTGCAAAGGTACAACGATTTTTTTGATTTGCAAACAATTCTGCAAATAATTTTCGTTTTCCCGAGTTTTTATCCTCTATTCCTCAAACAAGTCGAGCTCGCCACGCTCAACTTTGCCATAAATAGCAGCAAGTTCGCCAATTACGGGCGAGATAACATCGAGCGTGTCGCGCACCACACCATCGGCTCCACCCTTAATCTTGTAGAGCAGTGTGGCATACAACGCTCTGAAGCATATCTCCGTGTCGCTAATCTCGCCTATCGAGCTATCATCGACAAGCTGGCGTAGGCGTGGCAGGGTCACGGCGAGGGGCTGATAAGTCTTGCGATAGTGCTCACCCACGGGTAGCTGCATGAGCTGAAGGTGGAGGTTGTGAAGGTCGGCTATGAGGTGTAGCGTATGCTCAAGATGACCCTTGCTCTCCTTGCCCTCCTTGCGTAGCAGCTCAACAATCTGCATATACCAATTAAATATATTCTCCTTCTGCTGCTCGTCGGCACCCTCAACCTTATCTACAAGTGTTGTGTATATCGCCTCGGGGCTAAACTGCATGGCACGCAGTATATCCTCGACCTGCCATAGATAGAGGATATACTCGGCGATGTTCTCCTTACGTTTTTGTAGTGCTATAAGCATAATTACAACCAATCGTTAGCGTTAAACGTGCTCTTAGGGGCATTAGGCACATTATTAAAGTATGTGAAGTCTGTGAGCTTCTCGAGCTCCGATATAGATATAAGGTCGTTAGCCTGCGGCTTATGTCCCTTATCCTGCTCGTGACAAATAACAAAGGCGGCACACTGCAATTCAGATGCCGAGCAATCCTTGACTGCCTTGCCCGAGTTACCCGACTTTGTACGAAGCATAGCGTAGTAGAACATTGTTGGACGCGATACGTCGGAGCGACCACCAAAGTCAATCTTCTTAGGGCTTCCCGTATTGCCATACTTGTCGGTATATCTATCGAAATAGGCACCAATGACAACATATAGCGTGTCGCTACATACAAGGTCATCAACATGGTCCTCGAGATTGTTCCAAGCGCCACCACCCGTATTAAACGATTCGCTATACTGAGGAGCTATGTTGGTGTAGTAGAATACCTGCTTGTTTGTCGCGGTTGAAGATAGACGGTCTGCCGAGCCAAGCATGTGACCCTTGTTGCAGCCACCACCTGTCGACTTGCTGTTATACTGAATATTTGATGGTATCTGCGGATCCTTAGCATAGGCATCGGTGCGCGATGCGCCACTCTGATAGCACTTGTGGCGTGGCGCTGCTACCCACACTGGGCAGTGGTGCTCCGACGAGAAACATACGGTATAGTTACGTGCCGAGCCACTGCGCTGCGCATTTCGCTCTGAGCCGGCGCAAAGGTGGTGAGCATAGTAGTATGTCGAATTGTTGTCGTCACGACCGTCGTTGTTGCTATCAAACTCCAAAGGAAGCTCATACCAGCCCGCACGATAGGTCTTGCCACCCGTTGGCTCTGGCTCTGGTTCAGGCTCTGGTTCAGGCTCTGGTTCAGGTTCAGGTTCTGGATCTGGTTCAGGTTCTGGTTCTGGTTCGGGCTCTGGTTCGGGCTCTGGTTCCTCCTCAAGTTTGAGTGTTCTGAACGAAACAGCCTCAGAGTGCCAGCTATCGCCCAAGGCATATACAACAACACTGAACTCATACTGGGTATCTGGCTCCAAGCCCTCTATTTTGCGCTCAACAATGCGTTTTGAGCTAACAACATAGGACTCGTTCTCGCCACCCGCCTTACGCACCAAGAGTGCTACACGGTCGATAGCGTCGTAGTTCGAGGCAATAACCTTTGCCGAGAGTGTTGCCTCGGTATGTCCTACCCAATCGACACTCGCCTCGGTAATCGTGCAAGAGAACTCCTGCTCCTGCTCACAGCCTACGATGAGGAGCAAGGCTGCAAGAATTGTATAAATATATCTCATTACTCTCTATTTTTTGAATCTATCCATATGGTCACAGGACCATCGTTAGTAAGTTCTATCTTCATATCGGCACCAAACTCACCCGTAGCTACACTTCTGCCTAATAGCTCCTCGACCTTGTGCACAAACTTCTCGTACAGAGGCTTAGATATGCTCTCGGGCGCTGCCTTAATCCACGATGGGCGGTTACCCTTCTTGGTCATGGCATGCAGCGTAAATTGGCTCACAAGCATCGCCTCGCCACCGATATCATGCAACGAGAGGTTCATAACACCCGCCTCGTCGTCGAAGATGCGCAGCTGCACAAGCTTCTTGGCGAGCCACTCTATATCTTCATCAGTCTCGTCGTAGCCCACGCCAACAAGCACAACCAAGCCCTTAGCAATCTGGCTAAATACCCTGCCCTCGATATGGCAACGAGCCTCTGTAACACGCTGAATTAGTAGCCTCATGACTGCGCCTCCTCGAAGAATGACCATAGGCTATCGCCCTTAGGCACAGGTGCTACAATCGAGATTGGCTTGCCACCTACGGGGTGTGCAAACTCCACCTTGCGCGAGTGGAGCGATATGCCGCCATCTTTGTTCGAACGCTTAGCGCCATACTTCAAGTCGCCCTTAATCGAGCAGCCGATAGCCGATAGCTGAGCACGTATCTGATGGTGACGACCCGTCTTGAGATCTACCTCCACAAGGGTGTAGTTTGTCGAGGCGCCCATAACCCTGTAGTCCAATATCGCCTCCTTGCCATCGCCCTTTGGACGCTGGTGAGCATGCGAGCGGTTTGTTTTGGGGTTGCGCACAATCCAGTGGTGGAGCGTGCCCTCCTCGTCGTTAGGACGATTTTCGGTGATTGCCCAGTAGGTCTTCTTTATCTGCTGCTGACGTATCATCTCGTTAAGACGAGCCAACGCCTTTGATGTCTTGGCAAAGACCACAGCGCCACTCACAGGGCGGTCGATGCGGTGCACCACGCCGAGGAATACTGCACCAGGCTTATGGTCACGAATCTTGATCATCGCCTTAATCTGGTCCTCGATAGCCTCAGTGCCATCAGGGTCGCTCTGTACAAGGTCGCCAGCATGCTTATTAACCACCATAAGGTGGTTATCCTCGTAGAGTATGTCGTTAATAGTAAACATCTTATAGTTTGAATGTAAAGGGTAATAGTTTCTCTGCCGAATCTACGACTGTTGCCGAGCCTGCGCCCGACATAATCACGCGAATTGGCGACTGCTGACGACGCTCAACATCGACAATCACCTGACGACACTGACCGCAAGGATAGCACTCGCGCTGCGAGGGGTTTGAGGCAATGGCGAGCGACTCGATGGGGTCATTGGCATAGTTCGACTCGATGTAGAAGAGCAATGAGCGCTCGGCACACAAGCCAGCAGGATATACCTCGCTCTCGAAGTTTGAGGCGTGGAACGTGCGTCCGCTGCGTAGGCGCACGGCAGCACCCACCCTGAAGTTTGAATAGGGGGCATTAGCATTTTCGGTGGCACTCTCAGCCTCGCTGATAAGCACCTGATCGACAACATCCATCTCGGTGGTCGTGTCGTAATGCTCGAATGATATCTCCAAATTTCGTTTCATAGAGTCCACGATAATGATTATTAACACGCAAATTTAGTAAATATTTTACTAAAAACAAAAAAATGGGCTAACCTTCTCAAGTCAGCCCTATATCCATTACAAGAAATCTTTGGCAAGTCCACCCTCACCCGTCTCTTTATAGATTGACGGTAGGTCGTGACCTGTCTGCTTCATAACCTCAACCACCCTATCGAACGACACACGGTGGTGACCATCGGTGTACATCGAGTAGAGGTTGGCATCGAGGGCACGTGCCGCAGCATAAGCATTACGCTCGATACATGGAATCTGCACAAGACCGCATATAGGGTCGCAGGTCATGCCAAGGTGGTGTTCAAGGCCCATCTCAGCAGCATATTCAATCTGCGCTGGCGTACCTCCAAATAGCTGATTAGCAGCTGCTGCCGCCATAGCGCAAGCAACACCCACCTCGCCCTGACAGCCCACCTCAGCACCCGAAATTGAGGCGTTGTGCTTAACGATATTTCCAATGAGTCCGGCTGTGGCAAGGGCACGACAGATGCGCAAATCGGAGAACTCGCGTGTCTTCCACAAGTGGTACAACACCGCAGGAAGCACGCCCGACGAGCCACACGTGGGGGCTGTCACAATACGTCCGCCACAAGCATTCTCCTCGCTCACGGCCAGGGCATACGAGAATATCAAGCCACGCGACTGTAGGCTCTGCTTATAGCCCGAAGCGCGCACATTGTAGCGCATGGCACGGCGTGATAGGTTGAGAGGTCCTGGGATAACGCCATCGGTCTCGATACCTCGCTCCACAGCATCACGCATCGTGCGCCACACCTTAGCAAGGAATATCCAAATATCTTTGCCCTCATGCAGCTCGACATACTCCCAGAAGGTGCGACCATTGTCGCGACACCAAATCAAAATGTCGGTTAGCTTAGTGTCGGGATATATATCGGCAGCCTCGATAGGCTTGCTATTCTCCTCGGCCAAAGCACCGCCTCCAACACTATACACTGTCCAATCATCAACGACATTATCGCTGCCGTTCAGTGCCTCGAAGCGCATGCCATTGGGGTGAAAAGGCAGAAATATTGAGGGCTCCCACACAAGCTCCACCATGCCGTGAGGCTTGAGCGTGTCGAGGATAGCAACGTCGGTAAGGTGACCCTTGCCCGTGGCAGCGAGGCTACCATAGAGCGTCACACGGAAACTCTTACACTCGGGGTTACGGTGCTGAAAAATCTCTGCTGCACGTCGTGGTGCCATGGTATGGCTACTCGACGGACCCGTACCTATACGATATAACTCTCTGATACTCTTCATATAGTATATTTTAATCGTTTTCTTAATGGCAAAGTTAATACTTTTAGTAGAAATAGCCTTCGAAAGCTCAGATAATTTTTGTAACTTTGTGGCTTACGATGGCAACACTATATTTTCATATACCCTTCTGCAAACGCATCTGCTCCTACTGCGACTTCTACAAAGTAGGCGCCCTGGACCTTCTACCCCGCGTTGTAGAGAGTATGCACCGTGAGCTCGACGAGCGTAGCTCATATCTTAGCGAGCGACAACTAACGTCGATATACTTCGGCGGTGGCACTCCATCGCTTGTTGCCCCCCACGATATTGAACAACTCATAAACCATGCCCAAGAGTTATTTGACTGCTCCAAAGTAGAGGAGATAACCATCGAGGCAAACCCCGACGACATAACCGAGGAGTATGTCGCAGCACTTAAGTCTACGTCGGTAAACCGCGTTAGCCTCGGCATACAGTCGTTCGACGACAGAGTGCTACAATTCATGAATCGCCGACATACGGGCGCAGAGGCCGAGGAGGCTGTTAAGCACCTGAGAATGATTGGCATAAACAATATTTCGATAGACCTAATCTTTGGCATTGCGGGCTTTGGTACAAGCCACCTCGACGAGTCGCTACAACGTGCCATAAATCTCGACGTGGAGCACATATCAGCCTACCACCTAACCATAGAGGAGCGCACACGCCTCGGCATGCTCATGCGCAAGGGCGAGTACACGCCCATTAGCGACGAAGAGTCGGAGCGCGAGTTTTTGCGTGTGCACAATGCCCTATGCTCTGCTGGCTACGACCACTACGAGGTGTCGAATTTTGCCAAGCCAGAGCTTCGCGCACGCCACAACTCGGCATATTGGCAGGGTGTGGAGTACTTGGGTATAGGTGCTGGCGCTCACTCATTTAGCAGAGATAACCGCACGTGGTGCACCTCAACAGCCAAGGAGTATGCCGAGGGTAAATTCTTGTACGATGGCGAGGAGCTAACCGCAACCGACCACCTCAACGAGTATATAATGACCTCGCTGCGCACAAGCCGAGGTATCGACCTAGAATACATAGCCAAGATGTTTGGCACGGAGCACATCGCCTCAATCGAGCGTCAAGCAGAGCCATGGATAGCCTCGGCAACTCTTCTACGCCACGAAAATAGGCTCTACATTCCTGCTACACATTTTCTTGTGTCTGATGCTATAATCGAGTCTTTTTTCGTCTAAACGTTTGGAGAATTGATTTTTTTATATTAATTTTACTAAGCTATTTTTAGATATTTCCCCTGTATCTATCCAATATAATGAGCTAATTCCCTGGCTATCATTATATTAGAGTTGGCGTATACGTTTGATCGTAATAAACAAGAAACTAAAAAATATATTAAACATGTCTGGACTAAAATTCGACAAGCGTGAATTGGGCAACCTCGAGTATTCGCTCGACCGCGAGATGCTTGCTACGGATCGTCGTGGTGGCTACATGAGTACGACTATCGTTTGCTGCAACACACGCAAGTATCATGGCTTGATGGTTGCACCCATCGACCAGAGTGATCGCACATACGTGCTTCTATCATCACTCGACGAGACACTAATCCAACACGATCAGTCGTTCAACCTCGCGTTGCACCGCTTTGAGGGTGTATATGAGCCTCGTGGTCACAAGTATATCACAGACTTTGAATATACGCCAACGCCAACAATCACCTATCGTGTAGGTGGCGCAGTGCTTCGCAAGGAGCTATTGTGGATTCACAAGCGCACACAGCTTATGATTCGCTACACGTTGGTGGATGCTCACTCTGAGACAACGCTACGCCTACGACCTCTGCTCGCCTTCCGCGATAAGCACTCGCTATCGAAGGCAAACATGGAGGCTGATGGCCGCGCCTACCCTATCACCGCAGGTGTTAAGTGTCGTCTTTACGAGGGCTTCCCTTGGTTGCACATGCAGCTAAACAAGACCGACTCTGAGTTTATCGCAGCACCCGACTGGTACTATAACTTCGAGTATCAGAAGGAGCTTCGTCGTGGCTATGAGGGTCACGAGGATCTGCTCACAACAGGTTACTTCGAGTTTAAGATTAAGAAGGGTGAGAGCGTGATTTTCTCAGCCTCTACCGACCAGATGGCAACCCCTGAGACCATCACCGAGATTTATGAGGCTCAGCTAGCACGTCGTACACACAAGGTCGACTTCCTAAGCTGCCTTGAGCACTCGGCACGCCAGTTTATCATTCGTCGTCCAGGCAACCGCACCGAGGTTGTTGCGGGCTACCCATGGTTTGGCTCATTTTTGGAGGACACCTTCATGGCGCTCCCAGGCTTGACACTAACACAAAACCACAAGGAGGACTGCTTAGAGGTCTTGGATACTACCGTGCGTGATATCGAGGCGAGCGGCATGTTAGACGGTGCCTCAATACCTCATGCCGTAGATGCACCACTATGGCTCTACTACACACTCCAGCAGCTTGAGGGTCACATCTCGCAGAAGGAGATTTGGGAGAGATATGGCTCGGTGATGAAGGGCATATTGGAGGCTTATCGCAGTGGTTTTTATGAGGATATTCGCCTGCACGACAATGGCCTTATCTGGGCATGGGCAGAGCGTCCGCTAACATGGATGGGCACAATCATCGACGGTCAGGCACTAACACCACGTCGCGGCTACCCCGTTGAGCTTCAGGCATTGTGGTACAACGCCGTGATGTACACCTTGGCAGTGGCTAAGAAGCAGGGCGACAAGGAGTTTGTTGCAGCATGGAAGGATATTCCAGCAAAAACAAAGCACTCGTTTATCTCGAAGTTCTGGTTAGATGAGGAGGGCTACCTTGCCGACTATGTGAACTACGACGAGGTGAATAAGTTTATACGTCCTAACATGGTTGTGGCATGCGGTCTTGGCTTCAAGATGCTATCAGAGGAGCAGCAGGCACGCACTTTACACACCATTCAGCAGCACTTGCTCACACCACGAGGCCTACGTACGCTATCGCCTCGTAACCCAATATACAAGTCGAACTACAACGAGGATCAGCGCTCGCAGGATCTCGCATCGCGCAACGGCTCGTCATGGATCTGGCCTTTGGTCTTCTACGTTCAGGCATGTTTCGACCTTCGTGGCGAGGGCTTTGTGGCAGAGGCACGCAACATATTGGAGGCATTCGACGATGAGCTTCAGACAAAGTGCGTAGGCTCAATCTCGGAGCGCTTCGAGGGCGACCCACCATACAACCCACGTGGTGGCGTATCGCACGCTACCTCTGTTGCGGGACTCCTCCTAATAAATAGCCTCATTGAGAAGCATAGCGCTAAAAAGCCTGCTCGCAAGAGCTCAAAAAAGAGTGTTGCGGAGGCTACCGTAGAGGAGAAACCAAAGCGCAAGTGTGTGCGCAAGAGTGTTAAGAAGTAAAACGTAAAAAAGTAGATATTATGAGAGTACTAATGTTCGGATGGGAGTTTCCTCCCCACATTGCCGGAGGTTTGGGTACTGCCTGCTACGGTATGACACAAGGTTTGGCGCGCAACGACGTGGAGGTTATCTTCGTGATGCCTAAGGCGTCGGGCGACGAGGACCAGAGCTTCGTTAAGGTTGTCAACGCCAGCGATGTTGAGGCACACTACTGCGACTCAACAATCGAGGGTGGCGACGACATCATGCGCAAGATTTCGTTCATACATATCGACTCAAATATGGTTCCCTACATCTCGCCTGAGGAGTGGGCAACATATCGTGAGGGTTACGAGAAGACAGGCAAGAAGTTCTGGGAGCGCAAGGGCGACAGCTGGACTCAGCGCTACACCTTCTCGGGTAAGTATGGCGCAAACATCATGGAGGAGGTTGCACGCTACGCTGTTGTTGCTGCCGAGGTGGCACGACAGCTCGAGGGTCAGTTTGACGTTATCCACGCTCACGACTGGTTGACATATTTTGCCGGTATTGCTGCAAAGCAGGTGTCGGGCAAGCCACTTGTTGTGCATATGCACGCAACATCGTTCGACCGCTCGTCGAGCGACAACATCGACACACGTGTCTATGAGATTGAGCGTGCAGGTATGGCAGCAGCCGACATGGTCATCGCCGTGTCGAACCTAACACGTAACATCGTTATTAACAAGTATAACATCGAGCCAGAGAAGGTTGTGGCAGTGCACAATGCAGTGCATTTTGCCGAGAACGACAACCCTGTGCCTGAGCGTGGCGTGAAGGATAAGATCGTTACGTTCCTCGGCCGTATCACCTTCCAGAAGGGTCCCGACTACTTTATCGAGGCAGCAGCAAAGGTGCTTGCACGTGTGCCTAACGTGCGCTTCGTGATGGCGGGCTCGGGCGATATGATGAACCACTGTATCCGTCGTGTAGCGCAGCTCGGCATTGCCGATAGGTTCCACTTCACGGGCTTCCTCAAGGGCGACGACGTTCAGAAGATGTTCCAGCTCTCGGACGTATATATCATGCCTTCGGTATCTGAGCCTTTCGGCATCTCGCCATTGGAGGCTATGCGCTCGAACGTACCTACAATCATCTCGCACCAGAGCGGTGTTGCCGAGGTATTGGACTACGCCATTAAGGTTGACTACTGGGATGTTGATGCCATGGCAGATGCCATCTATGGCCTAATCACCTACCCTGCCCTTGCCAAGATGTTCTCGGAGAAGGGCCTCGAGGAGGTAAACAACCTCAAGTGGTTTAATGCTGCTATCAAGATTAAGGACGTATATCAGCAGGCTATCGACAAGTGTAATAAATAATAAAGAAGATATATATGAAGACAGTTTGTTTTTACTTTCAGGTTCACCAGCCCTGGCGTTTGAAGACCTATCGTTTCTTCCAGATGGGCAACGACCATAACTACCTTGACGACTTCACCAACAGAGCTATCATGCAGAAGATTGCTCGCGAGTGCTATCTTCCTATGAACGCACTTCTCGAGAGCCTTATCAACGAGCATAAGGGTGCTTTTAAGTGCACATTCTCAATCACTGGCTCTGCCGTTGAGCAGTTCAAGGCATACGCTCCCGAGGTGCTTGAGTCATTCAAGCGCTTGGCAGCAACAGGCCATGTAGAGTTCCTTGGCGAGACCTACTCACACTCTTTGTCATCACTATACTCGGTAGATGAGTTCAAGCAGGAGGTTAAGCTCCACTCGCAGATGCTCAAGGAGGAGTTCGGCGTGAAGCCAACAGCTTTCCGCAACACCGAGCTTATCTACTCCGACGAGATTGCTAAGGCTGTCGAGGGCATGGGCTTCAAAACAATGTTGGCTGAGGGTGCTAAGCATATCCTCGGCTGGAAATCGCCAAACTTTGTTTATAGCGATGCTGTAGATAACAAGCTACGCCTCATGCTTCGCAACTACAAGCTCTCTGACGACATCGCCTTCCGCTTCTCGAACGAGGGTTGGGGCGAGTGGCCTCTTACAGCCGATAAGTTTGCAAGCTGGGTAGCTGGCGAAACTGGCGACGTAGTTAACCTATTTATGGACTACGAGACCTTTGGCGAGCACCAGAAGGCATCTACTGGTATCTTCGACTTCGTGAAGGCACTCCCTGGCGCATTGCTCCGCACTGGCGAATTAGAGTTTGCCACTGTTAGCGAGGCCGCGAAGCGCTTGCAGCCAGTAGCCGTGCTCCACTGCCCATATGCTATGTCATGGGCTGACGAGGAGCGCGACGTTACTGCATGGCTTGGCAACGATCTCCAGAACGAGGCATTCAGAAAGCTATACTCGCTCGCTCCAAAGATTAAGAAGGTGAAGAATAAGGATTTCGACTTTGTATGGCACTTCATGCAGAACTCCGACCACTTCTACTACATGGCAACAAAGTGGCTCTCTGACGGTGACGTACACTCCTACTTCAACCCCTACGGCTCGGCATACGAGGCATTTATGAACTATATGAATGTTCTCGCCGACTTCGAGATCGAGCTTAACAAGCTATAATAGAAATGGCTACCGCGATGGTAGCCATTTTTTTTGCGCATAGATAGAGAGTTTAGGGAATTTAAGGAGAAATGGAACGAATGGGATAAATGGGATAAATGGGACAGATAGGGAAGATAGGGAAGATAGGGAGAATAGGGAATTTAAGGAACTTAGGGAACTTAGGGAAAGACTATCACTAAACTCCTTAAATTCACTAAATTCACTAAACTCCTGAATCTACCACCTCCTTCAGCGCACTAATTTCTTGTCAGAAGGGTGCCGAGCTCGGCAAAAATCCCGACGATGGGCTGTACTTTGGCGTACTGCTCATTGTCGGGATTTTTTGTTAGGGGACGCAATCGACCCCTTATCACGAGAAATAATTTGTTGTTAGAAGTCGTTAGATGTGGTGCATCGCAAAAGTGACCACCACGGGATAGTACAAATAGTACAGCCCGTGGTGGTCAGCTTTTAGCGATGTACCGCAGATTGCGGCTTATCACAACAAATTCAAGAAATTACTCTAGGCAGCGGCAAACAAGATTACGATCGCCGTAGCCGTTGTCAATCTTGGTTACGTATGGGAAGAACTTGTTCTCGGCAATCCACTGAAGTGGGAAGGCTGCCTCGGTGCGAGAGTATGGGTGCGACCACTCGCCAGCAAGCTCAAGAGCGGTGTGAGGAGCATTTACAACAACATTGTCGGCATTGCCCTCAGCTGCGGCTGCCTCGCACTCACGCTTAATCTTGATGAGCGACTCGATGAAGCGATCCATCTCGGCCTTAGACTCCGACTCGGTAGGCTCAACCATAAGTGTCTCATGCACAGGGAATGAGAGGGTTGGAGCGTGGTAGCCATAGTCCATAAGACGGTGAGCGATGTCGCCACAGTCGATATTGTAGTCGTGCTTGAAGCGAGTAAGGTCGAGAATCATCTCATGACCTACACGGCCAGTCTCGCCAGAGTAATATGTCTTGTACTCATCTTTCAATGCTGACGACATGTAGTTAGCATTCACGATAGCCATCTCTGTTGAGCGACGCAAGCCCTCGAAGCCGAGCATGCGGATATAGCCATAGGTGATTGGGAGCAACATAGCTGAGCCCCATGGTGATGACGATACTGCGGTGATACCCTCCTCGCCACCAGTCTCCATCAAAGAGTGTGTAGGCAAGAACTTAACGAGGTGCTCAGCAACGCATACAGGACCTACGCCAGGACCGCCACCGCCGTGAGGCATAGCAAAGGTCTTATGTAGGTTGAGGTGGCATACGTCAGCGCCGATATA
Source organism: Alistipes sp. (assembly GCA_017631275.1). Classification (GTDB taxonomy): domain Bacteria; phylum Bacteroidota; class Bacteroidia; order Bacteroidales; family Rikenellaceae; genus Alistipes. The sequence goes on along the minus strand of JAGBTQ010000015.1, from coordinate 10,416 downwards.
GCCAGGGTTGGTAAGACCCACCTGAGCATTCATGTTAGCGCCGTCCATATATACCTGACCACCAGCATCGTGTACAGCGTCAACAATATCACGAATGCGGCTCTCGAAGACACCATGAGTAGATGGATATGTCACCATCAAGCCACAGAGCTCTGATGAGTACTCCTCAGCCTTCTTCTTCAAATCCTCAACGTCGATATTACCATTAGCATCGCACGCCACAGTCACAATCTTCATGCCTGCCATAGCAGCTGAAGCTGGGTTTGTGCCGTGTGCTGATGATGGGATAAGAATGATGTTACGGTAGCCCTGACCGCGGCTCTGGTGGTAAGCACGAATCATCATCAAGCCTGCATACTCGCCCGCAGCACCTGAGTTAGGCTGCAATGTACAACCAGCAAAACCAGTGATTGTTGCAAGGTAGCCCTCGAGGTTGGTGATAAGCTCGCGGTAGCCCTCAGTCTGGTCGGCAGGAGCAAATGGGTGAACATTCTGGAAGCCAGCCAATGATAGTGGCTGCATGAGCTGTGCTGCGTTGAGCTTCATGGTACATGAGCCGAGCGAAATCATAGAGTTCATCAACGATATGTCGCGCAACTCAAGCTTCTTGATATAGCGCATCATCTCGGTCTCGGTGCGGTATGAGTTGAAGATTGCCTCTGTGAAGAACTCTGTCTTACGCTCCACGTCGGCAGCGATAGCCGCCTTCTCAACACGCTTAACAGCCTTAGCCTTCTTGCCACGTGCCTCAGCAAAGATCTCTACAACTGTCTGAAGCTCAGCGTCGGTAGTAACCTCGTCGAATGACATGCGCACGCAGTCGTCTGTTGGATAGTAGAAGTTAATCTCGCGTGCAAGGGCGATATCCTGGATTACTGAAGCCTCAGCCTCAACCTCCAACGTGTCGAACAGAGCCTTGGTGCGTACCACATAGCCCATAGCCTCCAAAGCACCCTTAACGGTGAGTGCTGCGGTGTGGGCGTTGAGTGCTGCACGCTGCAAGCCCTCCTTACCATTGTATATACAGTAGAAACCTACCATCGATGCCATCAATGCCTGAGCAGTACAGATGTTTGATGTAGCCTTCTCGCGCTTGATGTGCTGCTCGCGCATCTGAAGTGACATACGCAAAGCCTTGTTGCCAAGACGGTCAACAGATACACCGATGATACGGCCAGGCATCTGACGCTTGTACGAGTCACGTGTAGCCATGTAACCTGCGCTAGGACCACCGAAGCCCATAGGACAACCAAGACGCTGAGTAGTACCCACAGCGATATCTGCGCCCCACTCTGCTGGTGACTTAAGGAGTGCCAATGACAATAGGTCGGCAACGGCAGTTACCAAAGCACCCGCCTCGTGAGCCTTAGCTGCGAAGGCTGCATAGTCGCGCACCTCGCCATTAGCTGCTGGGAACTGAACGATAGCACCAAACTCCTTGCCTGTGAACTCGTATGATGCGAAGTCGTCGCGGATAATCTCGATGCCGAAAGGCTCAGAGCGTGTTAGAAGCACGTCGAGGGTCTGTGGGAAGATGTTCTCGTCGATGAAGATCTGGTTGCGACCCTGCTTCACAGCCTCGCGTGAGCGTGATGCATACATCATGAGCATAGCCTCAGCTGCTGCTGTTGCCTCGTCGAGCAATGAGCAGTTAGCCACCTCCATGCCTGTGAGCGAGAGGATAGCTGTCTGGTAGTTGAGCAATGCCTCCAAACGGCCCTGCGAGATCTCAGCCTGATAAGGAGTGTATGATGTGTACCATGCAGGATTCTCGAATACGTTGCGCGAAACAACAGCAGGCACTACGTTAGGATAGTAGCCCATACCGATAAATGAGCGGAGTGTGCGGTTCTTGGCTGCAAGTGCTGCGATGTGTGCGGCATACTCATACTCGCTCATTGCCTCAGGAAGGTCGAGTGCCTTCTTTAGGCGAATGTTCTGAGGGATAACCTGCTGCAAGAGTTCCTCAACAGAGCCCACACCAATGGTTGCGAGCATCTGCTTGAGATCCTCGGGAGAGTTTAGACCAGTATGACGGTCTACGAAACTATCAAAAGTTTTCATTGTGTTAATTAGTTATTAGTTGTTTTTGGTTTTATATCTACAATAATTTAGGTCAAAAGTATAACTCCTAAAACCGCGTTTTAGTATTTAAACGAGCTACCACCGATAAACTCTCTAAGGAGCGAGGTTGGAGGTATCTCGTCGGGCGAGATAGGCACGAAGTTGTCCAAGAACTTGAGCATGCGCTTAGCCTCGGCATACTCAGGCTCGGTGTCGGGCACCTCACGCAACACGGGCTCGGCAAGGGCGCGGAGCACCGAAATCTCGTAGAAGAGCGACGAGTTGAACATCACATCGGCATTCTCCTGATAGGGGAATATGTGCTGCTCCTCGCCATGACGCACCGAGGGCCACATCGAGAGTGTGCGCAGGGCGTTGTTGCCACGTGTGGCATTATCGCGAATGGTGCGACGTAGCATACGGTTATCCGACGTTGGTATGCGCGAGAAGTTGTCCATAGCCACCGACGTGAAGCACGAGATGTAGATCTTGAACTTCTGGTCGGGGGCGATACTTGGTGTTAGCTTAGGATTAAGGGCGTGAATACCCTCCATTATAAGTATCGAGCGGTCGGTGAGCTTGAGAGGCTTCTCGTGCCACTGACGCTTGCCCGAGATAAAGTCGTAGCGCGGAATCTCAACGCTCTCACCTGCTGCAAGACGTCTAAGGTGGTCGTTGAGCGTAGCAAGGTCGATAGCCTCCAACGCCTCGAAGTCGGGCTTACCGTCCTTGCCAAGCGGCGTCTTGTCGCGATCTACAAAGTAGTCGTCGAGGGCGATGAGCACAGGGTCGAAACCTCGTACACGTAGTTGCACGCCAAGGCGCTTCGAGAATGTGGTCTTACCGCTTGACGAAGGTCCCGAGATGAGAGCCATGCGCACGCCACGCTCCTCGTTAGCTTTCATAATTGAGTGAGCTATGCTCGATATCTTAATCTCGTGGAAGGCCTCGGCAATCTTGATAAGCTCCGAAGCATCGCCATCGAGTATTCGGCGATTGAGGTCACCCACCGTGGGCACACCCATGATATCTATCCACTGCTGATACTCGTGGAAGATGTCGAACATCTTGTCGAGGCGAATGTTTGCATCAACACGCTCAGGATTGCTGCGCTCGGGAAGAGCTACGTACAAGCCGTTGTAGTAGCGCACAACATCAAACCTATCGACATATGATGAGTCGGGGGCGAGAGGTCCGTAGAAGTAGCCAGGCATTGTGCCAAGATAGTTCACGGTGCCATATAGCTGTGGGCGTGTCTTGAGAAGCTCAACACGATCATCGAAGCCATACTCCTCATACTGGGCGATAATCTCCTGGGTGAGGCGCTTTTGGCGTGTTATTGGTAGCTTGCGACCAACGATGTCGTGCATGCGGGACTTAAGCAGGGCTATCTGCTCATCACCGAGTGTGCGCAACGAGTCGAACTCGGCATAGAAGCCGTTGCCCAACGAGTGGCGTATGCGCAGTTTATCCTCGGCAAACAATTCGAGCGATGCCATCTGCATCACAAACGACAGCGTGCGCTGATAGACACGGTAGCCCTCGAAGTGACGCACATCGAAAAACTCCACAGTAACAGGCTTATAGACCTTGTAGCTGAGGTCCTTATAGGCATTGTTTACACGTGCTGCAAGAATGGGATAGGGCTGCTCAAACTCAAGCCCTGAGAGCACCTCACTAAGAGTGGTGCCAAACTCAACGCTAAGCGTAGTTGCCGTATTCTCGCAACGCAAATCTATGAACTTATCTCTACAACCCATAATTTATATATCTTTGACGTGTAAAGATAGTAATTTTTTTGTAATTTTGTACTCATAAATTATAATTGATTATGCAAAAAAATCTCTTTTTCTCGTTTTTGCTCACGCTATTCGTCGTAGCATGCTCACCCAAAGAGGAGTCGATATACATCATCACAACAAACGACATGCACGCCACAATAGATGCCTTTCCCAAGCTCGCAACCATAGTCAAGGAGTATGAGAGGCGTGGCACGGTGCTCCTCGCCGACTCGGGCGACAGGGTGTCGGGCAATGCCTATGTCGATGATGCTGCGGAGGCGGGAGTACCCATCGTCGAGTTGATGAATGCCGTTGGCTACGACGTTGTGACCGTAGGCAACCACGAGTTCGACAAGGGTCACGAGGTGCTTAATACCATGGTTGAGCGCTCAGAGTTTAAATGGGTGGCAGCAAACGTGGGGTGCAAACAACCACAGCCCAAGTTTGAGCCATACGCCACATTCGACATCGACGGCATCAAAATAGATTTTGTGGGCGTAGTAACCACCGAGAACGAGGGATTTCCGCTCGGCAGACGTGCTGCATACGATGAGTTTACATTTGAAAATGACTACGATAGTGCCCTTAGCACATGTCAGGCTATTGCCCCTGAGCACAATTTTGTAGTGCTACTCTCGCACATGGGCTACGACATGGATCTAAACTTTGCAAAGAGCGAGAATAACGGTTGCGACTGGGTGGCAGGAGCACATAGCCACGACCTAAAAAATGAGCTTGTTGGCACAACGCAGATAACGCAAAACAACAAGAACCTTCGCTACGTAACCATCGCAAAGCTAAGCGTCGTAGAGGGCGAGATTACGGCGGTCGAGTACGAGCGCATCGACACATCATCAATCGACGAAGACAGCGCAACGCGCGAGCTTGTAGAGAAGATAAAACTCTCAGACCCAACACTTAACGAGGTAGTAGCGACTGCTAACGCCGATGCTACGCACGACGGCGTGGCAAACCTCACGGTGGAGGCTTTGGCACACTACCCCTACCCTAACGGCTTTGTTCCCGAGATAACATTCTACCACTTTGGTGGCGTGCGTACAAGCGAGCTAAAAAAGGGCGATGTGCGCCGTGTCGATATTCTCAACAACGACCCATTCCTCTCGACCATCTATCTTGGCGAGATGACACCTGCCCAGATGCGTAAGTTTATCATCGACAAGTACAATAGCGGCACGCCTGAGCGCCCCGACAAAGAGTCGCACTACCCCTACTTCCGTAGCGACATAGAGTATGAGATTATACTCGACGAGAAGGGCGATGCTACGGAGATTAAGTTCGAACTTGAGGAGGGCAAAAAATATCGCGTTGCAATGGGCAACTACATTGCCGAGAGCTACATCGACAAAGAGCTGGTTAGCAGTGTATTATACGACACCAATATCAGCGTTCGCGAGGCTATGCTCCACTACGTGGGCACCCTTTCGGAGGGCTACACTCCCGACAACACAATTCATCAAACCGAGGTAAAACCAACGAAGTAGCCATGCTCGAGACAACATTCCAAACCAAACTCATAGAGGCGGGCTGCGACGAGGCGGGACGTGGCTGTCTTGCCGGCTCGGTCTTTGCCGCTGCCGTAATTCTTCCACCCGACTTTCACCACCCACTGCTCAACGACTCGAAGCAGATGACCGAGCGTAGGCGCAACGAGCTACGCCAAATCATCGAGCGCGAGGCTTTGGCATGGTCTGTCCAGGAGGTTACTGCCGAGCGCATCGACCAGATAAACATTCTCAACGCCTCGATAGAGGGCATGAACCTAGCACTCAAGGCGTTAAGCATCAAGCCCGAGTTTATAGTTATCGACGGCAATAGGTTTAAAACAGACCTCGACATACCCTACCAAACCATTGTAAAGGGCGATGGCAAGTATGCCAACATAGCTGCGGCATCGGTGCTTGCCAAGACCCATCGTGACGAGTATATGATGCGCCTTGCGGAGGAGTATCCCATGTATGGCTGGGCAAAAAACAAGGGCTATCCCACACGTGAGCACCGTCTGGCAATACGCGAGCATGGACTTTCGCCCTATCACCGCCTCACGTTCAACTCGTCGCCCGAACAATTAGAGCTATTTTAGCTATTAGTTGGCAAGAATGTAGATTTATTTTTTGCCGATTCAAAAATTTGCACTACCTTTGTAGTGTATTTCTAAGGGTTCTGGTCTTAACCGACCAGGATTCATTATTTTTTTATGTTTACTGACGAACAAAAATTAAAAAATATATAACTATGAGTAACGAAATTATCTATCTTACTGCTGAGGGTATGAACAAACTCAAGGAGGAGCTCAACCACATGATCTCGCACGATCGTCCAGCAGCAGCTCAGGCTATAGCCGAGGCACGCGACAAGGGCGACCTCTCGGAGAATGCCGAGTACGACGCAGCTCGTGAGGCACAGGGATTGTTGGAGATGCGCATCGCTCAGCTCGAGCACACCTTGTCGAAGGCTCGCATCATTGACGAGACAAAGATCGACACCTCTAAGGTGCAGATTTTGAGCCGCGTGAAGCTTCTCAACCACAACGTAAAGCGTGAGGTAGAGTACACTATCGTATCGGAGAACGAGGCAAACTTGCGTGAGGGCAAGCTCGCCATCGGCACTCCTATCGCTAAGGCTTTGCTTGGCAAGAAGGTAGGCGAGGTTGTCGAGGTTCAGGTACCTGCAGGCATGCTCAAGCTCGAGATTTTGAACATCTCGATCTAAGCCACCACTACACAAAAATGGCGTAGATGGACTCCCCATTTACGCCATTTTTAATTTTATACGATAGACTCTATCGGATACCTTATCTCGATATTGTCGCCAACCCACTGCGCAATGCTGTGACGACGATTATACAAGACTTCTGCGCCACGGCTTAAGGTTGTGTGTAGCTCAAAGGGCTTAGCCTCTTGCGTATCGCATGTGCGAGGCATGGTATGTGGCAACACATATATATATAATATAACGGAGTCGCAGCCCTCTATTTCGAGTTCAAGCTTCGGCTTGCGCGAGTAGGCAAGAGGAGGCTCCGTAAGGTTACTACCCACGGGGGCTACCTCATCGACATATTTGATGAAGCTTGTGCGCTCGCCAGCGACGAACGTAGCACCAGTTATAATGAGGTTATAACGCCAAAACTCGGCAAAGTTGCACTCGACAGAGAGTTTAATTGGTTGCATAGTTTCAAAAAAATTGAAGGTTTTTGCATAAAACTTTGTCACAAAAATAGTAATAATTTGCAGATTTTAGTTTTTTATCGTAAATTTGCAGACTAATTGTGCTGAAATGGAGCAGATTACACTATACTCGATACCCTTCAAAGGGCTTAAGAACGGTAGCTATAAGTTTGATTTTCAAGTAGATGACAAACTATTTGAAGCCTACGAGCGTGTAGAGATCAAGTCGGGCGACTGTAAGGCGCATGTCGAGCTTAAGCGTAGCGAGACTATGCTCGAGCTTGGTGTTGCGATTTCGGGTGAGGTAATTTGCGAGTGCGACCGCTGCTTGGAGGATTGCCCCATTGAGGTAGATTACGAGGGAGAGCTTGTTGTAAAGTTCTCAGACGAGATTGATGACTACGATGGCGAGGTGATGTGGATATCACACCAAGAGGATATCCTCGACCTTACACAATATATCTACGAGAGCATCGTGCTCTCACTCCCCTACCGCCGTGTACACGAGGAGGGAGGCTGCAACCCAGAGATGCTTGCAGCATTCACCGAGATTTCGGAGGAGGAGTTCGACGAGATGGAGGCAGATATTGAGGAGAGTGACGTGGTAGGTCTTGGCGACCAAAACAAGGAGTTGCTCGAGGCGCTTAAGCGACAGATGACCGAGAAAGAGTAGTTTGACAAATATTGAGGTTTACGCCATGAAGGTCTATCCGTCAGGCCTTCGGGAGTAGGCAAAAAGAAACATAAAACTTAAAAATTATATTGTAAGATGGCACATCCAAAACACAAAGTTTCGTCTACACGACGTGACAAGAGAAGAACTCACTACAAGGCAGTTGTTCCTACTGTAGTAACTTGCTCAAACTGCGGCTCTGCAGTACTTTACCACCGCGTATGCCCTGAGTGCGGCTTCTATCGCGGTAAGCTCGCAATTGAGAAGAAGGCTGCTGAGTAGTCTTAGAGTAAAAGAGAGAGCACACCGCATCGGCGGTTGTGCTCTTTTTGTATTCATACCAATCCAAAACTTACAACTATGATTAAGATCGGTATTGACGCCATGGGTGGCGACTTCGCTCCCGAGGTAGCTATCGAGGGTGCTATCATGGCTCTCGAGCAGATTGACAAAGATAGTCGCATCGTACTCTTTGGCGACGAGAAGCGCATCCGCGAGCTCATCGCAAAGCATGGCGCTAAGGCCGAGTCGTTCGACATCGTGGCTACAAGCGAGGTTATCGAGATGGGTGACCACCCTGCCAAGGCCTTCGTATCGAAGAAGGACTCGAGCATCACCGTGGGCTTCAAATATCTCGCCGAGGGCAAGGTTGATGGCTTCGCCAGTGCTGGCTCAACAGGAGCTATGATGGTGGGCTCTATGCAGGTCATCAAGCCTGTGGAGGGCGTTATCCGTCCTGTGCTTGCAACACTCATTCCTACAGTATCGGCAGAGAAGGGCATCCAGCGTGGTGTGCTCATGGACGTGGGCCTAAATGTTGACGCTAAGCCCGAGGTGTTGGCTCAGTATGGCTTGCTCGGCTCGATATATGCTAAGTCGGCTCTTAGCATCGAGAACCCACGCGTAGCACTCCTCAATATTGGCGAGGAGGAGGGCAAGGGCAATGCTCAGGCTAAGGCTACATACGACCTTATGAAGGAGTATGGCCACTACAACTTCGTGGGTAATGTCGAGTCATCATATATCTTCACCGGCAAGATTGCCGATGTTGTTGTTGCCGATGCCTTTGTCGGCAATAGCATCTTGAAGATGGCTGAGGCTCTCTATCGTATCAACTTCAAGCTCGGTGGTGGCAAGCCACGTGTTAAGAGCTTCTTGCGCCCACTTCTCGGCCGCATCATTCCTAAGCTCTACTTCCAGAACGACTTCTGGGATTCGATGAATGGCGAGAGCGTTGGTGGCTTGCAGGTTATGGGTATCAATGCCCCTGTTATGATTGGCCACGGTAGCTCGTCGGCACGTGCTATATGTAGCATGATCAAGGCTATGGAGCGCGACATCAAGAGCGACTTCCCATCGCACTTGCGCGAGGCTCTCAAGGATTTCAACAAACCCGCTGAGGCGTAAATAACAAGACAAGGCTACCCAATGGGTAGCCTTGTCTTGTTAAGGTAAAAGGGGAGAGGTGAAAAGTAAGGTGTGCTTCGCACGAGGTTTATTTTATGGGAGAGGTGGGACGAATGGGATAGATGGGGAGAATAGGGAGAATAGGACGATTAAGACAATTAAGACAATTAAGACGAATAAGAAAAAAATAAATTTGTTGTCAGAGTGGTGTAGCAGTGGCGCTGACATGAAAAAAGCCCGGATGGGTAGTACTTGGTGTACGTCCCATTCGGGCTTTTGATTGAAGCGTCGCTGATGCGCCGCTATCACAGCAAATCATTTGTTGTCAGAAGGGGTTAGGCTTGGTCTATCGCAAAAGAAGACCCCTCGGGATAGTACTCAAACGTACAGCCCGAGGGGTCTTACTTTTAGTGATGGGCCGAGAATGACCCCTTATCACAACAAATTAGTTGCAGCCGCCGCAATCACAACCCTCACCACACTCATGCTCACCGCAGCTACCGCCACAGTCGCCGCAGCCGCAGCCGCCCTGTGATGCAAGGTCCTCAGGAGTTACGTCGCGTACCTCAACAACCTCTACCTCGAAGTTAAGGGTCTTACCAGCCATTGGATGGTTGAAGTCCATCATCACGGTCTCCTCCTTAACCTCCTTAACGAGGCCCATCATGCGCTGGCCGTCAGCTGTTGCCATAGGAATCTGGCTACCTACGAAGAGGATCTCCTCAGCAACCTTGCCGTCCATCATGAAGACAGTCTTAGGGAGCTCAACAACAGCCTCAGCGATGATCTCGCCGTAGCCATCCTTTGGCTCGAGTGTGAAGCTAACCTTCTCGCCAGCGCCGAGGCCCATGATAGCCTCCTCGAACTTAGGCAAAAGCATGCCCATGCCGCAAATAAACTGCAAAGGCTGACCTGGCTGTGACTTATCAGCAATCTGACCATCAACAGTGAGTGTGTAGTCAACGCTCACCATCTTATTCTTCTCTACTTTCATTTTGTTATTGTTTTATTAGTTAATACTCTCGTTTTGTGCACTTTTGCTCAAAAGCAGTGCAAAGATAAGCAGTTGCAACTAAGCAACCAAATTTATAACGCAATTTTTCGATAATAATTGCGAATCAGGCTATAGAACAAGTTGCAAAGTAGAGCAATTTATAATGGCAAAATATAGTCAGCATACTTAGCCCACGACGCAGAGCTCTTGTATGCCTCAACGGCCTCAGCAGGCACATATATCTCAAGATTGGCTGGCACACCGTACTGGCTGTCACGGAAGAGATCTATTAATAGCGTGGGAGGTGTTGTG
>JAGBTQ010000014.1 GCA_017631275.1 Alistipes sp. | reverse complement strand
TACGTGAGCGTAGTGACGGTTTGCAGTCTGGTACTCAACGTGTGCAGTGTTGATGGTGATACCACGCTCCTTCTCCTCAGGTGCGTTGTCGATAGAGTCGAATGAACGAAGCTCTGAAAGACCGTTCTTAGCAAGAACAGTTGTGATAGCAGCAGTAAGAGTAGTCTTACCGTGGTCAACGTGACCGATAGTACCGATGTTCACGTGTGGTTTCGAACGATCGAATTTTTCTTTTGCCATAGTAATATAAGTTTTAAGTTTTTAAAGTTACTTATTCCCTTTTTAACCGACAAATTGCGCAACACCACCACCTCTTCGATTTTCGAAGTGATGGTTGGCGCATCGCACTTGCCATAAGAGCGGAAGACGAGGCTCAAACTCGCGACCCATAGCTTGGAAGGCTATTGCTCTATCAACTGAGCTACTTCCGCAAAAATACACCGTTCAGAGCCTGCATCATCAACTCTTTATTGATGAACTTTGCAACTCCAACCGGCGTCAAAAAAAAAGTGGGAAGAGATGGATTCGAACCACCGAAGGTAAAAACCAGCAGATTTACAGTCTGCCCCATTTGGCCACTCTGGTATCTTCCCAATATTTAGGCTCCCTAAATTAAGGAGCCCGAAATCAAGAGCCGATGGAGGGATTCGAACCCCCGACCAGCTGATTACAAATCAGCTGCTCTGGCCAACTGAGCTACATCGGCGTTAACCATTTCGGAGTGCAAAGGTACGAACATTTTTTTAATTTCCAAATTTTTTGCAAACTTTTTTCAAAAAAATTTCGTACACCCTATCAAAGAACCAATTTTCGGGTCTTTTTATGACTTTATCCGAAAATCGAGTGCAAATATATAACTATTTTGTGAAACGTGAAATAGTAACGATACTTTTTTTTCGGTTGACCCCCATTTTTTTCCAAATATGAGGGATTGGGGGTGCATACCTAATATATATAATACATGGGATCGATGGGACCGATGGGTAACGCTAAAGCTTGATGGGGAGATTTTTTTTAGAGATAGCTGGAATAAAAAGACAAAACATGGTCGGGATCCACAAAAAAATTGTTCGCAACTGACATTTTGTCCTTTTATCTTGGTGCTTTGATCTTTAATAAGTAGTAGAGCTGGGTAGGCGCTATCAAATTGTTAATATTTTTAAGACCGATAAGACAATTAAGACATTAAGACTATATGATTATCGCGGATAAATCTTAATGTTCCTAAGGTCTTATCGTCCCAATGGTCCTCGCCCCTGCCCCCTAAATTATCGTAGTGCTGCTCCAACAACCGTTGCTATTTTCGACCTAAACTCCAATGGGAAACGCTTGTCGGTGATATGCGCACGGTTGGTGAGCATGATGATAACAAGGTCGTTCTCGGGGTCGATGACGATAGATGTGCCCGTGGCTCCTGTGTGACCGATAGTCGAGCCGCTAAGTAGGTCGCCTCCAGTCTGCGAACAGGTGTCGTAGTGCTCCCAGCCTATGGTGCGGTTAAATCGCTCGTAGCCTCGTGGGCGCGACATGATAGCCTCGGCGGCACGTGGCGAGAGAATCTCGGCATCGCCACACTTACCCTTGTTAAGCAACATATAGGTGTATATCATCAGGTCATCGAGCGTTGAGAATAGTCCTGCGTTGCCCGACACGCCACCCATGCCTATGCGCGCGAGGGGGTCGTTTACTCCGCCACGTAGCAGCTTGCCGCCCTCCATAGAGGTGGGTGCCACCTGTTTGGCATACTCCTCCGAGGGGAGGTAGCAAGTGTTGTGCATACCAAGGGGCTCAAAAATATTTGTCGCTGCATACTCATCTATGCGTTTGCCTGTTACCTGCTCAACGATATATGCCAGGGTGATATAGTTTAGGCAGCTATATATCTTTGTTGTGCGTGCCGTAGCCACACGGTCGCAGGTTGAGATATAGTGGATTACCGAGTCGCGGCATGGGAACTGTGCATAGGGATATGTCATCTGCAAGCGCTTGGGCGAGACATAGGCAGGTAGTCCCGATGTGTGGGTTAGAAGGTCGGCAATACGAATGCTCACCGTATCGCGTGGTGATTCCTTTGTTGCCCAGCCACGAAACTTAGGGATATACCTATCTACCCTATCGCCGAGGGTTATCTCGCCACGCTCAACGAGCTGCATGATGGATGTAGCCACCGCCACGGGCTTTGTTAGTGAAGCGAGGTCGAAGCGTGTCTCAAGGGTCATATCCTCGTCGCCCGCCACCATCTGTCGCTTACCGAATGCCTTGCGATAGACCACCTTGCCATGGCGCATCACGCCCACAACAGCGCCAGGTATGGCGCCCTCAGAGATATACTCCTCAACAATGCTATCAATGCGCGCAAGGCGACGGCTATCCATATCTACACTCTCGGGGCTTGCCATAGGTAGTACCTTATCATTGCTCGTAAACTCCTGCGCACACACACCCGTAGGCATATTACTTAGTGCATAAGCGCCAACATAGATAAAGCCTACGGCAAGCGCAACCCACAAAAATATCGACAACGCAACACGTCTATTCTCCTTCATAATCTACAAAATTAAGTATTGCCTACACCACACACGTGGCATAGGCAATACAAAGGTAATACTATATTCCGAAATAGCTACTACGTGAGGCTATAATTATTTTACCTTGAACTCGGGATCTGCCATCTGCGGAATAGGCTTGATATACTCGCCCGCCTCGAACTTAGCACGCACCGCTTTGAATGTGTTAATAGTGTACTCCACATCCTCCATGGTATGTGCTGCCGTAGGTATTACACGCAAGATAATCTCGCCCTTAGGAATCACAGGGTAGATTACTATCGAGCAGAATAGACCATAGTTCTCGCGAAGATCGACAATAAGGTTTGTACCCTCCTCGTTGCCACCCTTCATGTAGATAGGTGTCACGGGCGACTGCGTAACGCCAATGTCGAAGCCATTCTCCACAAGTCCCTTCTGTAGGGCACGTGTAATCTCCCACAACTTCTCCTGATACTCGGGGTGGTTGCGTATGAGCTTAAGGCGCTTCAAGGCACCAATAACCATAGGCATAGGCAACGACTTAGCATACAATTGCGAGCGCATGTTGTAGCGGAAGAGGTTGATAAGCCAGCGAGGACCCGCCACAAAGGCACCAATGCCCGCCATAGACTTAGCAAAGGTGTTAAACAAGACATCTATCTGGTCCTGCACGCCGAAGTGGTCACCCGTGCCACGGCCGCCACGACCCATAGTGCCAAAGCCGTGAGCATCATCTACCAAGAGGCGGAACTGAAACTCCTCCTTGCACTTAACAACAACATCCAAGAAGCCGAGGTCACCCTTCATGCCGAAGACACCCTCGGTGATTACAAGCACACCACCACCCTGCTTCTCAGCAAGCTCCGTGGCATGCTTTAGCTGTAGGCGCAACGACGCCTCATCGTTGTGGGCATATACAAAGCGCTTGCCAGGGTGCATTCTTAGACCATCGATGATACATGCATGGCACTCCTTGTCGTAGACAACAACGTCGCGTGGAGTGAGCAGGCAGTCGATAATAGATATCATGCCCTGGTAGCCGAAGTTAAGAAGGAAAGAGTCCTCCTTACCCACAAACTCAGCAAGCTCACGCTCCAGCTGCTCGTGATACTTTGTCTGTCCCGACATCATGCGAGCACCCATAGGGTATGCCATACCAAACCTCTCTGCACCCTCACTATCTGCCTTGCGCACCTCGGGGTGGTTTGCCAAGCCGAGATAGTTATTTAGACTCCAGTTTAGAACTGGCTTGCCACGAAACATCATGTGCGGACCGAGCTCACCCTCAAGCTTAGGGAATGCAAAGTATCCATGTACTGCCGACATATACTGACCTATAGGGCCACCGGCATTGTTTGATAAACGATCAAAAATATCTACCATTTTACAAAGTGTTTAGTTATTTTCTAAGCATCGACAAAGGTAGTATTTTATGTTGAGCATAGCACAAAATAGCAGAAAATAAAACCATATCACTCGCAAATTAGGTAAAAATACTTACCTAATCATTAACACTTTTCATCTTCTCCGACACGTCGTAGAGTTTAAAGCCGAGCATGATTGCCGATATGCCATAGGCTATAAAGGCTATGCCTATGAAGATGATTACTGCCTCGACACCGACACTCTGGGGCATTAGCAGCACAACAAAGGAGACGGCGATCATGACAATAGCGCCCAAAATAACCCACCCCGCATTGCGGACACGGAAGCCCCTGAGATCCATTCCCTGGATAAGCAGAACGCCACCACGACAGAGCAGCCAAATGCCAAAGAGTATCGGTAGCATGACAACAGTAAACAAAGTATTAAACATCAGCGCAACACCTATGATAATATCTATGACGGCAGCTATGACCACCCAGACATTACGCACAAAGCTATTGTCGGTGCTAAAGCACTGAACAAGGTTGAATATGCCACTCAGAAATACAGCCACGCCGAGCCACAAGGCTATGGCAAGGTAGCTTGCCACGGGGTTGATAAAGACGATGACACCAGCGGCAATAGCCACAAGACCAACGATTATCGAGAGCCACCAACGTCCTATTGGCTGCTCAGAAGATTTAGTCATATTATTCTCCATACAACAAAAAGGTTTTGGCTCTCTTATACAACTATCGTGCTAGATGATGCATACAATAAATTTCGGACAAAAATCTATATTTGTTTTATCGACCAAAATATGCTATCTTTGTATGATGTAATGTAAATAATTGATAAAAACAGATAACTATGAGAAAGCTTATTGCAATGTTTATGGTGTTCTTTTCGGCACTAACTATCTCAGTGGCAGCACATGCCACCAAGCCACACATCACCCCCGAGCCATCATACGTGGAGATGCATAGTGGCGAGTTTATTGTTACGCCCGACACTAAGATTGTGGTATATGACGAGGCGTGGGACGCAGCCAAGGTCTTTGCCAAGGATATGCAGTCACTCTTTGGCAGCAAGCGCCCTATGCGCACTGCTAAGCGTGGCAACGGCATCAAGGTGCGCACCGACAACAACGTACCTAAGGAGGGTTACGAGCTATATATTCAGCCCCACGAGATCTTTGTTACGGGTGGCTCCGAGGCGGGTATCTTCTACGGCTTGCAGACCTTGCGTCAGCTTATTGCAGAGTATAACGGTGCTGTGCCATGCTGCTTTATTGCCGATGAGCCTCAGTTCTCGTACCGTGGTGTACACATGGACGTATCGCGCCACTTCTTTACCGTGGAGGAGGTTAAGCGATATATCGACATCATCGCAGCTCACAAGGTTAACCGCCTACACTGGCACCTTACCGACGACCAGGGCTGGCGTATAGAGATAAAGCGCTACCCCGAGCTCACCACAAAGGGCTCGATGCGTAAGGAGACGCTCATAGGACATGGCCTTAATCCTGAGCACTGGGACGGCACACCTCATGGTGGCTACTACACTCAGGAGGAGGTGCGCGACATCGTGGCATATGCCCAGCAGCGCTTCGTAACGATTATCCCCGAGATTGAGATGCCTGGTCACTCGCAGGCAGCACTCCACGCCTACCCATGGCTTGGCTGCCACGAGCAGATTGTTGACGTATGGACAACATGGGGTGTGACACCTGAGGTGTTGTGCGCCGGCAAGGAGACAACATACGAGTTCTTGCAGAATGTCCTCGACGAGGTTGTAGAGCTATTCCCATCAGAGATTATCCACATCGGTGGCGACGAGTGTCCTAAGGATCGCTGGAAGGAGTGCGAGCACTGCCAGGCAAAGATGAAGGCTGAGGGTATCGAGAGTGAGGAGGAGCTACAGGGCTACCTCGTGGCACGCATCGAGAAGTACCTCAACACTAAGGGTCGCCGCATCATCGGCTGGGACGAGATATTGGAGGGTGGCGTGACACCTACTGCAACCGTTATGGCATGGCGTGGCGCAAAGATTGGCGTATATGCTGCTGAGCGTGGCAACGAGGTTGTCATGACCCCACTGCCAATCTGCTACTTCGACTTCTACCAGACCGAGAGCCGCGAGGGCGAGGGTCTACACATTGGTGGACATATCAACTTCGAGAAGGTATATGGCTGGGATCCTTATGAGGGCATCACCGACGAGGCTCGCAAGAATATCATCGGTGTGCAGTGCAACCTCTGGAGCGAGTACCTCAAAACGATGACAGACCTCGAAATCCAGCTTTTGCCACGCCTTGCCGCTATGTGCGAGGTGCAGTGGGCAACCGACCGCCGCAACGAGGAGACTATCCGCGAGAAGATGAACATCTTGCGCAAGTTCTACGATGCTAACGGCTGGCACTACGCCCCATACTACTTCGAGGGCAGAAAGTAGGAGTGCCGAGATAGTAAGCTTAGGAGGGCGCTATCCAATTAGCAATGAGTAATTAGTAAAGAGTAATAAGTAATATTTTTGTTACTTGTTACTCTTTTTTTTGAGAGAATAGGGAGAATAAGGAAGATAGGATAGATGGGACGAATGGGATAGATGGGAAATTCCCATCAAGCTTTAGCTATCCCATCGAGCGCAGCGTTACCCATCATTCCCATCAAGCTTTAGCGCTCCCATTTATCTCATCAAGCTTTAGCGCCCCTATCAACCCTATGCACCTGCCGACCTAAATCAGCGCACTAATTTGTTGTCAGAAGTCGTGAGATGTGGTGCATCTAAAAAGTGACCACCCTGGGATAGTACAAGAAGTACAGCCCAGGGTGGTCAACTTTATAGATGTGCCGCAGATTGCGGCTTATCACAATAAATTACATAGTGAGCTTAACTCCGAAAAAGTAAGTTCTCGGCAATGATGGTCCATAAATATATGCCGAGTCGCGACCAGCGCCGAGGTCGATATCTGGCTGGTAGGCATCAAGGAGGTTCTTAACACCGGCGCTAAGCTCGAGGCTGATAACACTTGTTAGGCGGAAGGTGTAGTCGAGCTTAAAGCCAAAGTCGAAGAACGATGGGGTCATAACCTCTGCGTCGGGGTGAACAACACCACTAAGGTCGGTATTCTCGGAGTGCTGCACAAGCATAGGGCCAGTGAATGTTCCGAAGAGTGAGGCATCGAACGACTTTGTGATGTAGTAGTTGGCATTAAAGTAGCCGTAGTGGTCGGGCGAGCGGAACATCTCACGCTGTGGCTCAAGGCTATCTGACCAACGCTCAGGCTCAACATAGCGGCTCTTCTGGAAGGTATAGCCGAGCTGAACATCGAAGGTATCTGGAATACCGAGCTTAGCCTCCACCGTAACACCGCCAATGTGTGCACCCGCAGCATTGCGACGCTCATTGACAATCACACCATTCTCCTCGCCAACCTTCTCGAGGGTAAACACATCGTTAAGAATAGTATAGAAACCCTCAACAAGCACGTTGGTCTGTAGGCGACCAAACGAGTGATAGTAGTCGGCAGAGAGGCTCATGGAGTGAGAGTACTCTGGACGAAGATCCTTCGAGAGGCGAATGATAGATACTGTGTTGTTGAGCGCATCGATATGTAGATCCTCATTGTAAGCCTGTGGCGCACGATAGCCACTCGAGTAGCTGGCACGTAGGCCCAGGTCGCTGATAGGGCTATAGCGCACTGTGGCACGTGGCGAGAAGATAGGCTTAGATATCATGTTGTGCTTATCGAGGCGGAAGCCAATGAGGGCATTAAACTTCTCGCTCTTCCACTCGTTCTGCGCAAAAAGACCTACAACATTTGTAGATTGATCGATGCGACGATCGGTGGCTATGTAGTAGTCGTTGAGCGAGTTGTAGTTGTACTCCACGCCCGCAGTAAGCTCGGCAGGGAGTCCCGCACGATAGTTAAAGGTGTATTGTCCACCACCTGATAGCGTGAGGTCGCGCGTAGTGCCATAGGCATCGGGGTTCATATCTGCGCCGAAGTAGCTTGTGCGGCCAATGTTCTGAGCCGACACATATATATTTGCCTTGTGGCGCATGTTAGGGAAGTAGCTAAAGCTGATGCTACCGCCATCGATAGAGTGATCTACCTGCTCGCAGAGATGCGCCATGTGGGGTGCCGAGTCGAGGTTGTCGCCACCACGTCTAAAGTCGTGGATATGGTGATACTCGGCATTTAGGCGTGAGTGGAGCGATGTCTTGTAGTAGCCTCTAAAGCCCACAGTCTGCGACTGAAGCTTTGTGATGTCGCTGAAGCCATCGTCGTTGCGGTCGTAGGCACCACGATTCTTCACCTGACCAAATAGATATAGACCCATCTTGTAGTCGTCTGAGATGAAAGCACCGCCCAACGAGGTGTTGATGTCGGGTGTTCCGTCCTCCATAATGTTTGTTGTGTTCGACAACGAGAGGGTGTTATGCAGAGGATCCTTGGTGATGATGTTCACCACGCCACCAATGGCATTCGAGCCGAAGAGCGCCGAGCCACCGCCACGGATAACCTCGACACGCTCAACCATAGCCACAGGCATAAGGTCAAGACCATATACTCCCGCAAGCGACGAGAATATAGCACGGCTATCGAGCAAGATCTGCGAATACTGACCCTCAAGACCGTTGATGCGTAGCTGTGGAGCGCCGCAGTTGCCACACGTATTCTCCACACGCAAGCCCGACTGGAAGTTCATCGCCTCAGAGAGGTTTGATGCAGCAGTGCCCTCGAACAACTTTGCCGACGACACGTTGACCACGGTAGCCGTCTGGCGACGGTTAGTTTCGTTTCGTGTAGCAGATACCACAACCTCATCTACGAGCGTCACACTCTCCAAGAGGCTGAAGTTATGCTCCTCGGAGATACCCTTCTTGGCGGTATATGGCATCTCGACAACGCCGTAGCCAAGGGCCGTAACAACGAGTGTGTGGTTACCCTCTGGGATATTGTTGATTTTGTAGTGACCCGTACCGTCGGCAGCACAACCTATCGTCGTGCCCTTGATAGATACCGTAGCATAGGGGATATGCTCGCCCGTGGTGAGATCTACGATATGTCCGAAGATATTTGCGTCTGTGCCCTTCTTGGGCTGTGTAGTAGTAGTGTTTACGGGGGTGTTGCCCACTGCCACTAGCGTGGTCAGGAGCAGTAAGATTGTTAAAAAGTGTCGCTTCATAATATATAATATGGTCATACCTTTGATTGTACGGTGCAAAGGTAGAACAACTGGCACAACGGCACAATCGCCATAGTGCGGTAAAAAATTGGTGTGTAATAACTTAGAATAGGGAATGGGGTTGTGTGTACCTAAGCGACAGGAGGCGCACGCAACGATGCTACGCTCAGTGAACGCAGCTGATAATGGTTCAGTTCGCACGTGGCGAGCATTACCTCCAGCACAATGTCGCAAGGCTCGAAAACGAGACTCTCTGCAAAGACCATCTCGGCACGCGACGTGCGGCTGATAAGCTCCAGCTGAGCAAGGCTATGCGAGTGCGACTCGGGGCTATTGGCAAAGGGGTGGGAGTGGGCAACAATGTGTCCCTCGATATTGTGCTCGTGGATAAATAGCGTGCTGCTACCGATGTTGAATAACACCAGCATTAGCAGCAATAGGCTAAATATATCTCTCTTACGTAGTTGCACAATAGATTGTTTTGCGCGGCAAAGATAATAAAAAAAGTGAAAAGCAAAAAACGAGAGGTGAAAAGTGTGGTGTACTCCGCACGAGATTTATTTTATGGGATAGATGAGGGCGCTGAGCGAGTGAGTTTAGAGAATTTAAGGAATTTAAGGAGTTTAGCGAGGCGCTATCGACATTTATTGCAAAGCCTAACTGCTAATCTTTTCGCTAGGGACAGATGGGATAAATAGGATAAATGGGATAAATGGGAAATTCCCCATCAAGCGAAGCGTTACCCATCGAGCGTTAGCGCTCCTATTTATCCTATTAAAAGGGCAGAAAGGGTCTTAAAGTGTCAGAAAGGGTTGTTTTTTCTACCCTTCGGACTCTTATCTCAAGAAATAGATTTCTTGTTAGAAGGGGTTAGATTTGCCCCCGATAAAGAGATTGCCCCGGACGGGACATACTAAACGTATTTCCCGTTCGGGGCAATGATTGAGGGGTCAAAGATGACCCCTTATCACAAGAAATTATTATTTCTTCTCCATCTGTGCCTTAAGCTCAGCCAAACCTGCGATGTCGCCCAAAGTGGTCTTCTCAACCTGAGCGTTGATCTTCTTCACAGTTGACTTAGTAGCATCAGCAGCTGCACGACGCTCTGCCTTCTCAGCAGCTACAGCCTCACGCTTAGCCTCCTCGAAGATGCGGCTGTGCGAAAGAGTGATGCGCTTAGTAGCCTTAGAGAACTCCAATACCTTGAAATCAGCCTTCTCGCCAGCCTTCAAAGTTGTACCGTCCTCCTTTACAGCGTGACGTGCTGGGCAGAAGCCCTCGATGTTCTCGCCGAGTGATACAACAACACCCTTGTCGTTAGCCTCAGTTACAGTACCCTCGTGAACAGAGTCAACGCCGAACTGGCTCTCGAAACCGTTCCATGGGTTCTCCTCAAGCTGCTTGTGGCCGAGTGAAAGACGACGGTTATCCTTGTTGATGTCAAGAACAACTACCTCAAGCTCAGCGCCAATCTGAGTGAACTCTGATGGGTGCTTAACCTTCTTTGTCCAAGAGAGGTCAGAGATGTGTACAAGACCCTCGATGCCGTCCTCGATCTCTACGAATACGCCGAAGTTAGAGAAGTTGCGAACACGTGCTGTGCACTTTGTGCCTGCAGGATACTTCTTCTCGATCTCAGCCCATGGATCTGGAGTAAGCTGCTTAACGCCCAAAGACATCTTGCGCTCCTCGCGGTCGAGTGTAAGAACTACAGCCTCGATCTCGTCACCAACCTTCATGAACTCCTGTGCAGAGCGTAATGGCTGGCTCCATGACATCTCAGATACGTGGATAAGACCCTCTACGCCTGGAGCAATCTCAACGAATGCACCGTAGTCAGCCATAACCACTACCTTACCCTTAACCTTGTCACCTACCTTAAGCTCTGATGAGAGTGCCTCCCATGGGTGAGCTGTGAGCTGCTTCAAACCAAGAGCGATACGCTTCTTAGCCTCATCGAAGTCAAGGATAACAACCTGAAGCTTCTCGTCCAATGTAACAACCTCCTCTGGGTGGTTTACACGACCCCATGAAAGGTCAGTGATGTGGATAAGACCATCTACGCCACCAAGGTCGATGAATACACCGTAAGTTGTGATGTTCTTAACAGTACCCTCAAGGATCTGACCCTTCTCAAGCTTAGACATGATAACCTGCTTCTGAGCCTCGAGCTCTGCCTCGATAAGAGCCTTGTGAGATACAACAACGTTGCGGAACTCCTGGTTGATCTTAACAACCTTGAACTCCATAGTCTTATCAACGTATACATCGTAGTCACGGATAGGCTTAACGTCGATCTGTGAACCTGGCAAGAATGCCTCGATGCCAAATACGTCAACGATCATACCGCCCTTAGTGCGGCACTTAACGTAACCCTTAATGATCTCGTCGTTGTTGAGAGCCTCGTTAACACGGTCCCAGCTCTTAAGCTGACGAGCCTTCTTGTGTGAGAGTGACAACTGGCCACCCTTATCCTCTACTGACTCAACGTAAACCTCAACCTTCTCGCCTACTGTCAAGTCTGGGTTGTAACGGAACTCGGTTGCTGCGATAAGACCCTCTGACTTGTAACCAATGTTTACAGTGATCTCGCGCTTGTTGATCTCGGTAACAGTACCCTCAACAACCTCGCCTACTGCAACGTTAGACATGGTCTTGCCATAAGCCTCCTCGATAACCTCCTTCGACTGGTCGTAAACGCCAAGGTCATTCTCGAACGCATTCCAATCGAAATTCTCGTTCGCTACAATTTTGTTCTGCTCCATAATGGAATTAGTTTTTGCGATACAATCGCTCGTTAAAAGTTAATAAAAAATTCATGCCCGCTGTACGCATGCGCACAAAAGGCCCGCAAAGGTAAGTAAAATTTTCTGAACTTAACACCAAACCTCCCATTTTTTTCAAAATAAATCCACACTCACAGACGTTTACCGAAAAATTGCATATCTTTGCGCTATGTAATAGACATAAATTATTAATTTAACTTATAACAACAAATGAAACTATTTAAGTATCTTATTGGAATAATGGCTGTTGCGACGCTTGTGGGCTGCGAGATTCCTGAGGAGGAGTCAAAAACAGAGTATCCCGAGCTTACTAACATAGTAGATACATTGTGGTATAGCTACGATCAGAAGAACTTCATCTACTACGACATTGAGTACAATGAGGCCACCGGCACGATGAAGGGATACAAAGACCAGGAGCGCACCGAGGAGCTATCAAACCGAGCATTTAGCTACACCTTCACCCCCGCAACGGAGCAGTACGATGCCATTGTGGAGCTTAGCTTCGACGATGGCCAGCGCTATGGCGGCATGCTTATCCCCAAGGGTAACTTGCAGATTAGCAACAAGGATGTCTATATGATACAGCTCTACGAGATTAACGATAAGGGAGCTATCATCTATGATGAGAATGGCGACATAAAATCGACAATCCTGATGTGGAAGGAGTAAGAGATAGGAGTTGGGCAACCAACTCCTTTTTTGTGAAGGTGAAAAGTGAAAGGTGAAAGGTGAAAAGTAAGGTGTGCTTCGCACGAGGTTAATGAGATAGATGGGACGAATGGGATAGATGGGATAGATAGGATATATAGAAAATTACCATCAAGCGAAGCATTGCCCATCAAGCGTCAGCGCTCTCATCACTCCCATCGAGCGTCAGCGTTACCCATCAAGCGTCAGCGCTCTCATTTATCCCAGCCCCTGCCCACCTCCTTCAGCGCACTCTTTCTCGTTAGAATGGTTGCAGATGCAACGCTCGGCAAAAATCCCGACGATGGGCTGTACAAGAAGTACTGCTCATTGTCGGGACTCTTTTTGCTAGCGGCAGCAGATGCGCCATTATCACGAGAAAGAAATTTCTTGTTAGAAGGGGTTAGATTTGGCTTATCGCAAAAGTGAGCACCCGAGGATAGTACTCAAACGTACAGCCTCGGGTGCTCAACTTTTTGGGATAGGTCAAAGATGGCCCCTTATCACAATAAATTATTTTGCTGGAGCTGTAAGAGCCTGCACCGCCGCCTTAGCATTTGCTACGTTCTGACCTGCAGTAACCTTGCGGAAGGCAGCAACTGCCTGGTTCTTAACGATCTCAGCGTTTGCTGCTGTCTCGATCTTCTCGTTGTAAGCAACACCAATCCAGTAGTAAACATCGCTACGACCAGCATCTGTTGTCTGTGCAGCAACAGCCTCAGACTCCATAGCAATCATCTTGTCGAACTCCTTCTTGTAGTAGTGAGCCTGGAGGATAAGCTTCTGTGCCATACCAGCATCCTCAAGCTGATCAGCAAGGGCGATGATACCATCGTAGTCCTTAGCCTGCTGGAGCTTAGCAATCTGGTTGTTGGTGTACATATCCATCTTGTTCTGAGCCTCAGCAACAGCCTCTGGGAACTTCTCAGCGTTGAGAGCAGCGATCTCTGAAGCCACCTTCATACCCTCCTGGTACTTGTCGCTACGGAAGAAGCTCTCAGCGAGGTTGAGTGCCATGCCTGTGTTGAACTTATCAGCCTCGTAACCCTTAGAGAAGATCTCGATAGCTGTAGCATAGTCGCCAGTGTTGAATGCCTCAGCACCCTTAGCCTCGTAGCACTGACCAGCAAACTGACGGTTCTTGTTCATGTCGCCCACGTTGTCGTAGAGCTCAGCGAGGTTAGCAGCCTCGGTAAAGTAGCCAGCAGCCTCGTCGTAGTTCTTAGCGTTGTAGGCCTGACCACCAAGCTTGTTGTAGCAGAGCACGATATACTTCTTTGCCATTGCGAACGCCTTCTCCTGGTTTGCATCTGGCTCATCGAGGTCGTAGTAAGCGTTGATAACCTCGTCGAGCTGAGGAATTGCCTCAGTGTAGTTTGCTGCCTTTGCATTTGCAGCTGCCTGCTGGAAGGTAGCAACCATGTCGGTCTGAGCAAAGAGTGTTGTTGCGCCCATAAGAGCAACAAGGGTCAAAAATAGTTTTTTCATAGTTAGTTATTTTTAGTTTTTGTCAAATTTTCTTTCGTGGGCATTGGCATTTTACGCCAAACACATCTGCAAAATTACAAATAATTTCGCTCTTTACCACATTTTTACACCACTTATTTGCGCAAAGAGGCAAAAAAATTGCTCATAAGGGCCTCGCACTCCTCGCCAAGCACGCCCGCAACAACCTCAGTTTTGGGGTGCATAATGCGCTCGGAATAGGTAGAATAGCCACGCTTAGGGTCCTTAGCGCCATATACCACACGCCCAATCTGGCTCCACGCCAGAGCGCCACCACACATCACACATGGCTCGACAGTAACATATAGCGTGCAGTCGCTCAGATACTTACCGCCAAGCGTAGTCATCGCCGCCGTGATAGCCTGCATCTCGGCATGTGCCGTAGCGTCGCATAGGGTCTCTACAAGGTTATGACCACGACCGATGACCCTATCGCCAGCAACGACAATAGCACCGATGGGCACCTCTCGTTTAGCTAACGCATGCTGAGCCTCATTTAGTGCCAATCGCATATATTTTTCGTCTTGTGAGCGACTAATGTTAATTTTTTCGGCCATTTAATTTATAATTAGGTGAAAATGTATTACCTTTGTGAGTTGCAAAGATATGAAAAAAATCTAAAAATATAATAACGTATGTACAGAACACACAACTGCGGTGAACTCCGCATTGAGAATGTCGGCGAGACAGTTACGCTTTCGGGCTGGGTGCAGAAGGTACGTAACCTTGGTGCGATGGCATTTATCGACCTTCGTGACCGCTATGGCATAACACAGATCACCGTCGAGGAGCACTCCTCTGAGGAGGTTAAGGCTATCGCCTCGGAGGTGGGTCGTGAGTATGTGTTGCAGGTGACAGGTAAGGTTATCGAGCGCTCATCGAAGAACTCGAAAATTGCTACTGGCGACATCGAGATCTCGGCTACCGAGCTCAAGATATTGAACCGCGCCGTGACACCTCCATTCACCATTGAGGAGGAGTCGGACGGTGGTGACGACCTACGCATGAAGTATCGCTACCTCGACCTTCGTCGTCCACCTCTCCAGCGTGCTATGATCCTTCGCCACCGCATGGCGCAGGCCGTACGTCAGTTCCTCGACAAGGAGGGCTTCCTCGAGATCGAGACTCCATATCTCATCAAGTCGACACCTGAGGGTGCTCGCGACTTCATCGTGCCTTCGCGCATGAACCCTAACCAGTTCTACGCACTACCACAGTCGCCACAGACACTCAAGCAGCTATTGATGGTTGCGGGCTACGACCGCTACTTCCAGATTGTGCGTTGCTTCCGCGATGAGGACCTACGTGCCGACCGTCAGCCTGAGTTTACACAGATCGACTGCGAGATGTCGTTCGTAGAGCAGGAGGACGTACTCGAGATCTTCGAGCGCTGGGCACGCTACATGTTCAAGGAGGTTATGAACATCGAGTTTAATGAGCCATTCAAGCGTATGCCATGGATTGAGGCGATGGAGAAGTATGGTTCGGATAAGCCAGATCTACGCTTCGGCATGGAGTTCGCCGACATTACCGACCTTGCACACGGTCATGATTTTGTTGTATTCGACTCGGCAGACTATGTTGTAGGTTTTGCTGCTGAGGGCTGCGCATCATACACACGCAAGCAGATTGACGAGCTCACAGAGTTTGTTAAGCGTCCACAGGTGGGTGCTAAGGGCCTTGTATGGATTCGTGTTGACGAGGCGGGTGCTATCAAGTCATCTATCGACAAGTTCTTCTCGGCTGACGATCTCAAGGCTATCGCTGAGCGCGTAGGCGCTAAGTGTGGCGACATGATTTTCATTCTCTGTGGCGAGAAGTTCAAGACACTCACTCAGCTATGCACCTTGCGTCTTGAGGTTGCCGAGCGTCTTGGCTTGCGCGACCCTAAGAAGTTCGCTCCATTGTGGGTTGTTGACTTCCCTATGTTCGAGTGGGACGAGGAGACACAGCGCTTCTACGCTATGCACCACCCATTCACCTCGCCAAAGCCCGAGGATGCACACCTCTTCGATACAGGCGAGCTTGGCAAGATGCGTGCTAACGCCTACGACTTCGTATGTAACGGTACGGAGATCGGTGGTGGCTCTATCCGTATCCACGACGCAGAGCTCCAGGCTAAGGTGTTCAACGCCCTCGGCTTCACACCTGAGGCTGCCGAGGAGCAGTTCGGCTTCTTGATGAACGCCTTCAAGTATGGCGCACCACCTCATGGTGGCTTGGCATTCGGCTTCGACCGTCTATGCTCGTTGTTTGGTGGCTCAGAGTCTATCCGCGACTATATTGCATTCCCTAAGAACAATGCCGGTCGCGACGTGATGCTCGACGGCCCATCGCCAGTGGCACAGGCGCAGCTTGATGAGTTGTTCCTATCACTCGTAAAACCCGAGTAATTAATTTCTCGTGATAAGGGGTCATCTTTGACCTATCCCAAAAAGTTGAGCACCCGAGGCTGTAGGTTTACTACTATCCTCGGGTGCTCACTTTTGCGATAAACCCAATCTAATTCCTTTCTGACTCTTTTGGTCCTTTGATAGGGATAAATAGGATCGCTTCGCTCGATGGGGGTGATGGGTAACGCTGACGCTCAATGGGAATTTCCCATTTATCCCATTCGTCCCATCTTCCCTATTCTCTCAAAAAAAGAGTAACAAGTAACAAAAAATATTACTCATTACTCTTTACTAATTACTCATTGCCAATTTGATAGCGCCCTCACTCCTACCTATTTAGTTCAGAGGTGTAGATGGTGCAGTGCTTGCCACGTGCCGACACCTCAACGTCGTTTGCCTTGCCACGATAGCGCAACACGCCCTTGCCTCGCGAAACAATGTTTAGCACATCGCAATCGACATCGAGACAAACATCGTTGATGCCCTCCTTAGCGGACATAAACGCAATGCTCTTAGCTGTTGTAGCGCCATGCATATAGAGGTAGCCATTGTTGTAAACCTCGACATTTGCGGTGTTCCACTCCTTAACGTGGCAGGTCATAGTGCCATGGTTGCGTATCGTAAGACTATTTAGGGCTGTGATGCTCTCAGTAACAACAGCCATCACAAAGCCATTTTGCAAGACCAGGTCATCGGCAAACTTATCGCTCTCGATGCGCAACATCGTGTCCATATGTCCCGATATGCGCTTTAGCTGCGAGGCCGATACTCGAACATAGATGGGCACCTTCTCGCTGAGCAGGGTCTTCTTGGGTATGTTCACATAGCCATTGCGACCTATAATAAGCGCCTTCTTACCCTCATAATTCTCAATACCAAAGTTTATATATGGGCGCTCAGCAAGAGGATAGCTAATCTCTATTGCACCCTCCTTACCCTCATAGAGCGTTACATCGACATGAACAAAGGCCAGAAGAGCCGTCAAATCCTCACTGCTAAGTCGTTCAGTAACATATCTTATGCTCTCGCCATCAACAACTCTATCCTCAACAACAGTCTGCGCCTGAGCCACAACAGCAGCCATAATCATGGCACAAGCCAACAAAATCTTCTTCATAGTAGTCAAAATTTAGATTGTTTACTCCTCTTTATAAATCACCTGCGTCGATATGACCATCACCGAGCCGCTTATCCTAAACTTATATATGCGCTTGGGCTTGCTCCAGATGGCAGTCACGTCGTAGGTATTGCCATTATCCTGCTCCTGCCACACATCGACACCTGCCTGCTCAGCCTTGAAGGCCTCGACAAACTTCTTCATAAGTGCCTTATTGTCCCTAACCACAAGCTCGCTTACCTTTTTGATAACCTCACCTGTAACGGGGTCGCGCTTAACAGCCATACGGAACGTAGTGTTGCTCTTCTTGTTATTATACAAGTCGCCACGTAGCAATGCGTCGATATGTTGCTGGGCAAAACCCTCAGAAATACCCATTAAGCAAAACGCTATTAATATAATCAACCTCTTCATAGACAAACTCTTAAACTAAAAACTATCTGATTTAGAGTACTCTTCAACATTCTTAAAGTTGTGCCCAAGCAATAAGCTCGTCGGCACTCTGCTCGATACGCTCGGCACGCTCCAACATCTCCTCGATGTCGTTCTCGATATCGCTGATATTGTCGTAGCGAATGCCGCCATCAACAATGTAGCTACCGGCATATATGCTTAGGTCGTTATGCTGACTATTGTCGAACGTAAGCCATACTGTAAGTGCCACAACCACCGAGGCAGCAACACCAGCAACGGCTCCCACAGCAATCCACAATCCTCGGCGCTCAGGGCGTGACGCACGAAGCTCCAGCTGAGGCTTCTGCTCAGCCTCTTGCTCGGGCATACCCGCCTCATACCATGCAAACATCGCCTTAAGCTCTGCCCACTCCTCGCCCACATCATTCGAGCGAAACCATGCGTAGAGCTCACGCTCCTCGGCATTCGTGGTGCGACCATCGAGAAACTTCTCGACAAGTTGTTCTATATGCTCTCTCTGTGTCATGGCGTGTTTGGTTTAAATTGTTTAAGTATTGCTCGGCGTGCTCGGCTAAGATTTTGATATACAGCGTCTATGTTCATTTGTAGGAGCGATGCTATCTCCTCAACCTCAAGCTCCTCGATATGTTTCATTCTAAGCACCAGCTGCTGCGTCGAGGGGAGCTTCTCCATAGCCCTCAAGAGGGGTTTTATGCGCTCGTCATACCCTATGTCGTCCTCGCTCAGCATATCAGCATTTAGTGCCACCTCGACATGGCGATTTCGTTTTCTGAGCAGGTCTATTGTTAAGTTGCGCACAACGACATTTGCCAGCGACTCCACACGCCGATACTCGTCCAGTCGGTGGCGCATGGCGTAGAGCCTGAGTAGGGCATCTTGCACGATATCCTCGGCCTCGGCAAGCGTCATGCCGTAGCGTCGTGCCGTCGCAATCATGCCCTCGCGTGAGCGTCTGACAAATATTTCAAACTCGTTGTTTTGCATTTTTTTGCTGCTTCTACACTTAGTACGACAAAGATGCGATTTTTTGACATGACAAACAAAAATAATTGCACATAATCGACATTTCGGCACTTAAGCACAAAATAAGCCTCGAAAAAATTTGCTTTTCGTGGGGCTTTTTCTTACCTTTGTTCGGATTATAGCATATAGTATCTACGCACGTACGCATGATGTGCGAGCGAGAATGAGGCTATGATAACCGAAGTGCAAAACATAAGATATTAAATATCACACACTTAAAAACAATTAAATCTAAAACAACTATGGCTAATACCAAAGAAAAGTTGTTCGCGGAGTTCCCACCAGTATCTACTGAGCAGTGGGAGGCCGTTATCACAACTGACCTAAAGGGCGCTGACTATGAGCGCAAGTTGGTATGGAAGACCGGTGAGGGCTTTAACGTACGCCCATACTACCGTGCTGAGAACCTCGCAGAGGTTGAGTATCTCGGTGCTGAGGCCGGTGAGTTCCCCTACGTACGTGGTGTCTCTAAGGACAACACATGGCGTGTACATCAGACTATCTCTGTAAAGTGCGCTAAGGAGGCTAACGAGGAGGCTTTGAAGCTCCTTAACTCGGGTGTTGACTCACTCGGTTTCTGCTTCTGCGAGGCTTGCGCTTGCGAGGTAGATGTTGATGCACTTTTGAAGGACATCGTTCCTACAGCTGTTGAGCTTACATTCTGTGGCTCTGACGCTGAGGCTTTGGCTGCACTTGCTAAGAAGGTTTTGGCAAAGTATGCTGCTGAGCCAAAGGACGAGCTTCGTCTTAACTTCTGCATCGACCCAATCGTCAAGTCGCTCTCAGTTAAGGGCACTTGCGGCTGCAAGGAGAACGAGCGCAACTGCTTCGACGTTATCGCTGAGCTTGTGAAGGCTACTGCTGAGTACAAGCGTGTGAAGGTTATCAACGTATCGGGCGCTACATTCTCTAACGCTGGTTCAACAATCGTTGAGGAGCTTGCATTCACTCTCTCTGCTGCTCACGAGTATCTCGTGAAGCTTATGGAGAAGGGTCTTACTATCGACGAGGTAGCTCGCAAGATCCGCTTCACATTTGCAGTTACTGCAAACTACTTCCTTGAGATGGCTAAGTTCCGTGCAGCACGTATGCTCTGGGCTAACATCGTTAAGGCTTATGCTCCTGCTAAGGATTGCTCATGCAAGATGGTTGCTCACGCCGTAACATCTACATGGAACCAGACAGTTTACGATCCATACGTAAACATGCTTCGTGGCACAACTGAGGCAATGTCAGCAGCTATCGCTGGCGTACACTCGTTGGAGGTATTGCCATTCGACTACTCATTCGAGGCTCCTACCGAGTTCTCAAAGCGTATCGCACGTAACGCTCAGCTTTTGTTGAAGCACGAGTCACACTTCGACCAGGTAATTGACCCAGCAGGTGGTTCTTACTACATCGAGTCACTCACTAAGAGCATCGCATCTGAGGCTTGGACATTGTTCCGCGAGATGGAGGAGAAGGGCGGCTACATCGCTGCATTCAAGGAGGGCTACGTAGTATCACGCGTTAAGGCTTCTGCTGAGGCTAAGGACAAGGCTATCGCTACACGTCGCCTCATCTTGCTCGGCGCTAACCAGTATCCTAACTTTACTGAGGTTGCTGACGCAGCTATCTGCGAGTGCAAGGTTAAGCGTGATGTTAAGGAGGAGAACGTTCTTACTCCTTACCGTGGCGCTATGGCATTCGAGCAGATGCGCATGAGTGTTGATCGTTCAGGCAAGACTCCTAAGGCATTCATGCTCACTTGCGGCACTTTGGGTATGGCACGTGCACGTGCTCAGTTCTCATGCAACTTCTTCGCTTGCGCAGGTATCCGCGTTGAGGATAACACATTCTTCAAGACAGTTGAGGAGGGTGTTGAGGCAGCATTGGCTTCAAAGGCAGAGATCGTTGTTGTATGTGCTTCTGACGACGACTATGCAACTGTTGCACCACGCGTTAAGGAGCTTTTGGGCGACAAGGCTATCCTTGTTGTTGCTGGTGCTCCTGCATGTGCTGCAGAGCTCGAGGCTCAGGGCATCACTAACTTCATCAACGTGAAGAGCAATGTTCTTGAGACTTTGAAGGATTACTTAAAGAAGTTGGGCATCTAATCAATTTATGGCTATGAGAGCAAAATTTTCAGATTTAGAATATAAGGCTGCAGCCGCTGAGTGCTGCGCCACAGCTAAGGCTCCCAAGGAGGATTGGTTGACTGCCGAGCGTATCCCAGTAAAGGAGAACTATACGGCTGCTGACCTCGAGGGCATGGAGCACTTGAACTACGCAGCAGGTATCGCTCCCTTCTTGCGTGGTCCTTATTCAACAATGTACGTTATGCGTCCTTGGACTATCCGTCAGTATGCAGGTTTCTCTACTGCTGAGGAGTCTAACGCATTCTACCGTCGTAACCTTGCTGCAGGTCAGAAGGGCTTGTCAGTAGCGTTCGATCTTGCAACACACCGTGGCTACGATGCCGACCACCCACGTGTAGTAGGTGACGTAGGTAAGGCTGGTGTATCTATCTGCTCAGTAGAGGATATGAAGGTGTTGTTCAACGGTATTCCACTCGACCAGATGTCAGTATCTATGACCATGAACGGTGCAGTACTTCCAGTATTGGCATTCTACATCGTTGCAGGTTTGGAGCAGGGCTGTACTCTTGATCAGTTGGCAGGTACTATCCAGAACGATATCCTTAAGGAGTTCATGGT
>JAGBTQ010000013.1 GCA_017631275.1 Alistipes sp. | reverse complement strand
GGTTATAGCAGTGAGGTTCCACCTCTTCCCATTCCGAACAGAGAAGTTAAGCTCACTTACGCCGATGGTACTGCCTATTTAGGTGGGAGAGTAGGTAGCCGCCTCTTCAAGCCGAATCCAATAAGGGTTCGGCTTTTTTTTGTGCATATATGCACAGCCGAACTCACGTCCGCCTTGAAGAGTCGGCTGTTTGCCGCCAGTTATATATACAATCCCTCTAAATCTCCCTTTAAGTGCACTTCGATTCTTTTCGTTGCTTCGGCTCGGCATAGCAAACGAGTTTTCTATGCTCTCACCTTAATCGCAATGCTGATAAGGGAGACTTGTGGTTGTTCTTAGAACAACCCTGCCGAGGGCAGGAGGGTTGATAGGGTTAATAGGGTAGATGGGTAACGCTTCGCTTGATGGGGGAGATGGGGTCGCTTCGCTTGATGGGGTAGATGGGAGCGCTTCGCTTGATGGGATAAACGCGGGTGCAGGCGTGATAGGGAGAGGTGATTGATGAACTTGTTGGCGGGGTGGGATTGCAATGCTTGATGGGGTGATAGTCAAGCTCGCTTGATAGGTTATCATTGCTGAGGTGCCGTTTACTTAATCAATCCCAGCATGATAAATATAAAAGACAAAGGAGGCGTCTTCACAGATAGCCTCCTTCAAGTTGTTAGGTTAATGAGAATTATTCGACAATGAGATTTATAAAATTGGTGTGTCCATGAGAATTATTCGAGATGTGTCCTCATTGTCATTGTTTGCTATACAAAGATAGACATAATTTCATTAACTGCAAATATTATTTGCAAAAAATCACAATTTAATTGCATAATGCATGCATATACGTGTTCTATGCTGCATATTTATATGCATTACATTGCCCAAAGAGCGATGCCAAGTAGAAGGTAGAAGGCTATCATTGAGCCTCCGCCTGTAATTTTATTAAAGAGAAGCGGTGCCATAATCGAGATGCACAAGCCGATAATGAGGAATGATGCAGGGGTTGTTGATGGCAATACTGCGAAGCATGCACCGAAGATAAGCACAAGAATTTGTAGCATCTTCCATATTTCACGCGACACGAGCGATATTGATAGACGGTCGTTGTGGTATATGAGCGATGTGCATATCTGGATAAATGCTGCTGTGCCAAGCATTATCAGGCGAGGCAGCGACAAGTAGTTTCCGTCAGCAAGAGCAGAGGGTGTTAGCATGCCCTTCCATATTGTTGTGATGCCGCTAACAAATGGAGCGCCCTGGCACCAGCTTACGTAGGAGTATATGAATGCTGGTACGAGTAGTCCGATGATAGCCACAACCACTTCGCGGGGCTTCTTGCGTGATAGAATGATGACTATCGGAGCAAGGAGTGCTGGGGCAAGCATCGAACTATCGAACAGAGGCATCGCGCCGAGTGCCATAAATGCAGTGAAAAGGTAGTGTAGCCTTGGTGATGGCGGTATGCAATAGCATATTCTATTGATTGCCTCAGCAGCGAGGTATGCCACTATAAGATTCGAGAGCAGGTTGCCATGAAGTCCAACGCCGAGTATTATCACGGCGCTTAGTGACATTGTCACCAGCGAGCCCACCTGAAATAGCGAATGAATAATTGTTGTGCGTGTCAGGCGTAGCGATGTTGCCATGATGAGCACTAACGATATAATAGCGGCACTTACAGGGTGTGCCATCGTAAAGTCGCGCAATGCTGGCTGTAGTGGTGCCGAGGTGATGGTGGCATTAGCAATGGCTTCGTCAACCATGACAAAGTTGCACACCACGCCCAACGAGGCGAGGAGGAAGAGTACGAGGAGTCCCTCGTAGAATTTATGTCGTGTAATATCGAGTATCATCTTGAGTGCAAAGATAACGACAATTCGAGATATTACCGAAAATTAGCCTACTAATTTATTTGTTGTAGGCATCAAAAAAATGCTTTTTTGGCTGTAACAATCTATATATATAGTGTATATGACAAAAATTTTGTGTATTATGATTTTTTTTATACCTTTGCACGACTATATGCATACATAGCTTCTAAAGCCCTATGTATTTCGTAATTTGCAAGTAACAATAAATAAATATAGACTATGAACATTACAAGAGAACAGCGTGATGGCGGCGTTTCAGTTTTGAAGGTCGTTGTTAATGAGGCTGACTACGGTCAGGCAGTTGAGAAGCAGATGCGCGAGTACAAGCGCAAGGCTAACGTTCCAGGTTTCCGTCCTGGCATGGTGCCTATGGGCATCATCAAGAAGATGTATGGCAAGCACTTCGTTGCTGAGCAGTCATACCACTTGGCTTCTAACTCAGCTTTCGAGTATTTGCAGAAGGAGGGTATCGACTATGTAGGCGATGTTATCCCATCTGAGGAGCAGGGTGCTTTCGACTTCGAGAACAACACTGAGTTCGAGTTCATGTTCGAGTTCGGTGAGGCTCCAAAGATTGAGCTTGAGCTTTCGGCTAAGGATAAGCTTACTTACTCAAAGATTAAGATCGACAAGAAGATGCAGAACGACTACCGCGCAAACTACTTGCGTCGTTACGGCCGCTTGGTAGAGGTTGACAAGGTAGCTTCTGACGAGGCTCTTAACGTTACTCTCGACAACGGTGACATCCGCATCGAGGAGGCATACGTAGGTCTTATCTCAATGACTGAGGAGGAGCGCAAGGAGTGGAAGGGCAAGAAGGTTGGCTACAAGACTAAGGTCAACATCAACGAGCTCTACAAGAAGCCTGAGCAGCGTGCTGCAGTTCTCTCAGTTAAGGAGGACGAGTTGGAGGGTATCAACCCAGAGTTCGAGTTGGAGATCACTAAGATTCGTCGTTTTGCTGATCCTGAGCTCAACGAGGAGTTCTTCAAGATGGCATTCCCTGCTGGTAACGTTACCAACGAGGAGGAGCTCGACAAGTTCTTCGTAGAGGAGATCGAGCGTGAGCTTAAGCGCGAGACTGACTTCATGTTCGTGAACGTTGTTCGCAACTATGTTGTTGAGAAGGCTGCTTTGGCTATGCCTGAGGAGTTCTTGAAGCGTTGGTTGTATGTTATCAACGAGGGTAAGTTCTCACGCGAGGAGATCGAGAAGGACTTCGGTGCATTCATCAAGATGTTCACATGGAACTACCTCCAGAAGCACTTCATCACTGAGGGTGAGTTGAAGGTATCGCAGGAGGAGGCTAAGGCTGAGGCTATGTCATTCGCTCAGATGCAGTTCGCTCAGTATGGTATGCCTGCAGCACCTGCTGACATGCTTGAGAACTTCGCTAAGCAGATCATGGATAACAAGGAGCAGTTGCAGAAGATCTACGAGAAGCTCTTCGAGGAGAAGGTTGTTGAGTATATCCGTGGCAAGGTGAAGGTTACTGAGAAGGCTATCTCGGCTGATGACTTCGCTAAGCTTGCTCAGGAGCTTGCATAATTCTGGCAGCTTTAGACCGCTAAGGTTAATATTATAGTAAGACGAATCCCTGCGGTAAAAGGCTTGGGGTTCGTCTTTTTTTAAGGCACTATTCTTGCTCTAAGTGAGCAGTTTAGCAAAGTATTAAGATTATGAAAGAATTTGATAAGTTTGCACGTCTGCACTGTGGTATCAACTCGATGACCTTGCACGACTTCCGTGCTCACTCGCAGGGCTACGTGTCGCCTACGATTATCGAGGAGCGCCAGCTAAATGTTGCGGCCATGGACGTATTTTCACGTTTGATGATGGACCGCATCATCTTTCTTGGTGCGCCTATCTACGATGATGCAGCAAATATTATTCAGGCGCAGCTGTTGTTCCTTGAGTCGGTAGATGCCGAGAAGGATGTTCAGCTATATATCAACTCGCCTGGTGGCTCTGTATCTGCGGGCTTGGGTATCTACGACACCATGCAGCTTGTGTCGTGCGACGTAGCTACAATATGTACAGGCATGGCGGCATCTATGGGTGCTGTGTTGCTCACGGCAGGTGCTCAGGGCAAGCGTTCGGCGTTGCCACACTCACGTGTGATGATTCACCAGCCTCTTGGCGGTGTTCAGGGTCAGGCATCGGATATTGAGATTACTGCGCGCGAGATTGCTAAGACTAAGCGCGAGTTGTATGAGATTTTGTCGGAGCACTCGGGCGTAAACATCGACCGTATTGCAGCCGATGCCGATCGCGACTATTGGCTAACGGCAGCCGAGGCTAAGGAGTATGGACTCATCGACAAGGTGCTTGCACGTAGATAGTAACCCTCTAAGACTTAATTAGATGACACAGAAATCACGTAAAGGCGGCGAGCGCAAGGGTGGCGCATGTTCGTTTTGTGGCACCCCCGCAAGCGAGGCTCCATTGATGTTCAATGGTGCTGACGGCTCGTCGATATGTAGCACATGTATCGAGCATGGCTACCACCTTCTTGTCGAGCACAACATCGTAGAGGGCAAGGCGCCAAAGCAAGACCCTAATGCCAAGTTTAAGCCATTGACAAAGGCCGATCTTATGCGCCCCAACCGCATCAAGAGCTTCTTGGACGACTATGTAATAGGTCAGGATGCGGCAAAGAGGTATATGTCAGTGGCGGTGTATAACCACTACAAGCGACTATTGGCTAAGGGCAAGACTGAGGATGTTGAGTTGGACAAGTCGAACATCGTGCTTGTAGGTCCTACGGGTACGGGTAAGACCCTCATGGCTAGAACTATAGCAAAGCTTCTCAACGTGCCATTCTCGATAGTTGATGCTACGGCACTTACTCAGGCGGGCTATGTCGGCGAGGATGTAGAGAGCATTCTCTCGCGCCTACTTCAGGCTGCCGACTACGACGTGGCGGCTGCTGAGCGCGGTATTATCTTCATCGACGAGATTGACAAGATTGCACGCAAGGGCGACAACCCATCTATCACTCGCGATGTGTCGGGTGAGGGTGTGCAGCAGGCGTTGCTCAAGATTTTGGAGGGCTCGGTTGTTAATGTGCCACCGCAGGGTGGTCGCAAGCACCCCGACCAGAAGTATATCCAGGTGAATACCTCTAACATCTTGTTTATCTGTGGTGGTGCGTTCGACGGCATCGAGAAGAAGATTGCTCAGCGCCTAAACACCAATGCAATTGGCTATGGCTCAACGCTTAAGCAGCGCATCGATGAGAAGAATATCATGCAGTATATCCTTCCTCAAGACCTTCGTTCGTTCGGTCTTATCCCTGAGCTTATTGGTCGTCTTCCTGTGCTGACGTATATGGAGCCACTAGGCCGTGAGGTGTTGCGCTCGATTTTGACCGAGCCTAAGAACTCGCTCATTCGCCAGTATCAGTGCCTCTTGGGTCTTGACGACATCAAGCTCTCGTTCGACGACGATGTGTTAGACTATATCGTTGACCGTGCCTTGGAGTATAAGCTTGGTGCACGAGGCTTGCGCTCTATATGCGAGGCTATCATGATGGACGTTATGTTTGAACTTCCGTCGGGTGAGAATAGCGAGTGCAGAATTACACTAGATTACGCTAAGTCAAAGATTGACAAGATTACCTGCTAATAAGGTAATTACGCAAAAAAAAATGTGACCGATATTCTCGGTCACATTTTTTTTGTTTATGAAGTTTGTTATGCCTTGAAAAGCTCTACGTCTGAGCCCTCTGAAGCCTCGATGTAGGTAACTGCCTCAGCGATCTTCTTTACAGCGTATTTAACAAAGATCTTTGTTGGGTTGAGATAGTCGCTCTCCACCTCGCGCGCCTGACGTAGCATGATGTGCGACATGATGATGTAACCAGCAATCTCAACAAGGCGGCGTGCGTGGAAATCTTTGTATCCCGCGCTCTCCTTATCCATGTTCTCAACACGCTCAACAATGCTCTCGTAGGTCTTGCGAAGCTCAACAAGCTTGTCGAACATAGGCTTTGTTGCCTCCGATGTAGCCTCCTCTTCGTAGCGCATAATCTGCTCGAGGTATGTGCCCTTAGTCACGTGGTTGATGGCTGCAACTACCTGAAGCTGAGTTGTTCCCTCGTAGATGTTCATGATACGAGCATCACGATACAAGCGCTCACAAGCGTAGTCCTTCATATATCCCGAGCCACCGTGAATCTGGATTGAGTCGTAGGCAACCTCGTTGGCATACTCCGATGCAAACATCTTTGCAAGAGGCGTGAAGCCGTCGGCAAGGCGGTTGTAGAACTTCATCTCCTGGCGCTCCTCAGCCTCCAACGAACGGTCGTGCGAGATGTGGTTGAGCTGCTTGTAGATATCCACGAAACGTGCTGTCTCATAGAGCAATGCGCGTGATGCAAGGGTCTTAGCCTCCATGTTTTTGAGCATCTCCGCTACAGCAGCAAACTTGATGATTGGTTTGCCAAACTGCTCACGCTCCTGGGCATATTTTAGTGCCTCGCGGTAGGCTGCCTCGCACAAGCCTGTAGATTGTGCCGAAATACCAAGACGTGCAGCGTTCATCAACGACATAACGTACTTGATAAGACCCATCTTGCGGTCGCCAACCAATGTTGCTGGGGCGTTGTTGAACACAAGCTCACATGTTGGCGAGCCCTTGATACCGAGCTTGTTCTCGATGCGGCGCACCTTAACGCCACCGTCGCGCTTGTCGTAGATGAGCATTGACAAACCACGAGCATCTTTTGTGCCCTCCTCAGTACGTGCCAACACCAACGAGATGTCGCCATCACCATTGGTAATGAAGCGCTTACAGCCGTTAAGACGCCATGTCTGAGCCTCCTCGTCCCACGATGCCTTGAGCATCACAGCACCAAGGTCTGAACCAGCATCTGGCTCTGTAAGGTCCATAGCACAGGTCTCGCCTGCAGATACACGTGGCAAGAACTTCATCTTAATCTCCTCTGATGCGAACTCGTTGATAGTCTCGGCGCAATCCTGCAAGCCCCAGATATTCTCGAAGCCTGCGTCGGCACGTGCAACCATCTCGTTAGCCATGGCAAAGCACGTAACTGGCATGTTCAAGCCGTCGTACTTACGTGGAAGAGTCATGCCTCCAAGGCCCGCCTCGATGAGTGCCTCAATGTTCTTGACTGTGCCTGAGGCATACTCCACATGGTCGTTTACCACGCGTGGACCCTCATGGTCAACGCTCTCGGCATTTGCTGCGATGACCTCGCCACATACCTCACCCACGATGTCGAGCACACGACGGTATGAGTCAAGAGCATCCTCAGTGTCCTGAGGAGCATAGTCGTATAGCTTAGCATCAGCAAAGTTGCGCTCCTTGAGCTCGATAATTCTCTTCATCAAGGGGTGCGATAGGTGATACTGTAAATCCTTATTATCTAAATAAAAGTTTGCCATCGCTTCTACTATTTTGAGTTCTGTTTGTAATACTTAATCATCTTTGGGATCACCTCCTCGACGCTACCAGTGATGGCGTAGTCCGCAATCTTGTTGATAGGAGCCTCGGGGTCGGTGTTGATAGATACTATCATTGCCGACTGGTCCATACCCGCTGTGTGCTGAATCTGACCCGAGATACCGCAAGCGATATAGAGCTTAGGACGCACTGTCACGCCGGTCTGGCCAATCTGTCGCTCGTGCTCCGTAAAGCCAGCATCTACCGCAGCGCGTGATGCGCCTACCTCGCCACCGAGTACGTTAGCAAGCTCGTGAACAAGCTCGAAGCCCTCCTTAGAACCTACGCCGTAGCCACCAGCCACGATAATCGAAGCACCCTTAATGTTGATTTTGCGCTCCTCGATGTGGCGCTCAACGATGCGTACAGCAAGGTCGGTGTCGCTAACCATTCCCTTCCAGTCGATCTCGTGAAGCTCGCCTGCAGCTGGTGTTGCCAACTCCTCCTTGCGCATAACGCCCTCGCGCACTGTTGCCATCTGTGGACGGCACTCAGGGTTTACGATGGTTGCGATGATGTTACCGCCAAAGGCTGGACGAATCTGATATAGTAGTGAGTCGTACTCCTTGCCTGTCTTAGGATCCTTGTGCTCGCCGATAACAAGCTCGGTGCAGTCGGCTGTTAGACCGCTGTGAAGAGCCGATGATACACGTGGCGCGAAGTCGCGACCTACAGGTGTTGCACCAAATAGGGCAATCTGTGGCTGCTCCTGCTTGATAAGACCCACCATCACAGCAGTATGTGGCAGTGTGCGGAATGGAGCAAATATCTCGTTGTCTGCAACCCATACGGTGTCGGCACCATACTTTGCAAGCTCCGAAGCTAAATTCTTGATGTTGTGGCCAATAGCTACTGCCTCAAGCTTTACGCCGAGGGTATTTGCGAGCTCACGACCCTTTGTGAGAAGCTCCAACGATACGTCGGCAATCTGCTGCTCCTCAATCTCGATATATACAAATACGTTATTCATACTCTTCAAAAGCTATTAACCGAGCGTGTGGCTCGCAATGAGTTCAACCATGAGTGAGTTGATGTCGGCATCGTCGGCTGTGAGGGCCTTAGCCTCCTTAGCCTGGAATACCACGTTCTCAATCTTCTTAACCTTTGTAGGTGAGCCACTTAGACCCAACTGCTCTGGATCTGGATTTACGTCGGCAGCGGCAAACTCCACGATGTGGAGGTATGGGCGCTCCTCGATAAATGCCTTGCTCTTATCCTCGGCTACAGCCATCTCCGATGTTGCCAACGCATACTTAAACTTCATCACGCGCTTAGCGTTGCGTGGGCGGCACTCCTTAGCCGATGAGTTCACGGTGATGAGTGCTGGAAGTGGCGATACAACGACCTCTGAGCCACGCTCTAGGCGGCGCTTGATGCTTATCTCTGTGTCGTTAATTGCTACAAGCTCCTCGGCATATGTTACCTGTGGAAGACCGAGCTTCTCTGCCACCTGAGGGCCTACCTGTGCGGTGTCGCCGTCGATAGCCTGACGACCTGCCACGATGATATCTGGGTTAATCTTGCGTAGTGCGCACGATAGTGCATACGATGTAGCCAATGTGTCTGAGCCGGCGAACTCACGGCCTGAGAGAAGGTAGCCACCATCGGCACCACGGAACATTGCCTCGCGAATGATGTCGGCAGCACGCTGTGGACCCATTGTAAGCACCTCTACTGAAGCACCCTCGATGCGATCCTTCATCTGGAGCGCCATCTCAAGAGCGTTGAGATCTTCGGGGTTGAATATCGCAGCTAGAGCAGCACGATTAACTGTGCCCTCCGCAGTCATGGCGTCCTTGCCGACATTGCGAGTGTCGGGCACCTGTTTTGCCAAGACTACGATTTTTGTTACTTTTTTCATTGTTTTTATAATAAAATTCTGTTTTTGTTCTGCACCAAAATTTGTCAAAGATACTCACTTTTGACTAAAATGCTATACGTTTTTCTACTTATTTTTGACTACTGTGGTCTAATATGTTGATACTCAGATATTGATGAGTGTAGTATTGTTTGTCTATTTTGCTACTGTATTTCGAGTTCAATGCCTATTCTCTCGTAGCACTTCATAATGCCGTATGCCGTAACCTCGCTACGAAAATGGCGTGTGTGGCGCTTTCCGGCGCTAATCATCTGCTCGCGTAGCTCCTCGTCGGCAAGTATTCGCTCTATTGCCTCCACCATCTCGCCGCAGTCGCGTGGCGATACGTATATTGTCTTGTTGCCGCCCGCCTCCTCAAGGCTTGAGCCACGTGTGGCTATCACGGGCACGCCCACGCTTAGCGCCTCGAGTATCTCCACTGCAAAGCCCTCAAAATGTGATGGATAGACGAATATGTCTGCCCCTTTGTATAGCGCTGGCTTGTCGCTCTCCACTACGTTTCTAAAGTGCACACGCTTCTCTACGCCGAGGCTCTTTATGCGACGCTTTAGACGTTTGGTGTAGCTTGTCTGCTTAGCTGCCACCACCAGCTCCACGCTCTCGGGTAGCTCGGCAAGTGCCTCAATAATTAGGCCTATGTTCTTGCGCTCCTCAATCTCGCCAACGTTTAGTATGTAGCTCTTTGGTAGCTGATACTTCTCTCTCACGGCTGCCACCTGCTCGTCGCTAAAAGGCATGCTGTATTGTTGGTCGCAACCCTGATACACTACATCTATCTTCTCGGGGTTTACCCTCAGCAGCTTGCGCAGGTCGCGCTTTGTTGTCTCGCTCGCGGCGATGATTCTGTCGGCACGCCTACATGCCGAGCGCATCATAAACTCGCGGAGTATGCGATCTATTATGTTGAAGTGGTTGGGGTAGCGTATAAACCTAAGGTCGTGTATTGTCACCACGCTGCGTATGCCACGGCGGGCAAGGCCGTAGGGGAGTGTGTTTGCCAGTCCGTGAAATAGCTCAACGTCGCCGCGCTTGGCATCTTTTGTTACGTGCCACATGCGCCATAGTCGCTTTAGTCGTCGCCATAGTGCTCCGTCGGGCTCCATCGACTCCACGTTGGGCATCTCTGCCAGTGCCTCGTAGTCGGCGTTGGGTAGTTGTGTGGGGGTGTATAGTCTGAGGTATGTGTTCTCGGGATATGCTGTGGCTATGGCGCGTGCCACGAAGCGGCAATAGCTGCCAATGCCGTTGGTGTCGGCATTAGCATACTTGGCATCGAAGCCTAATGTGTGTGTGCGCTTCATATGTTATACCTTATATATATACGCACGCGTGTGTGCGCTGCGTTTTGCAAATCTAATAATTTTTCTTGAAAATAGCAAATCGTGTGCGCAAAACATGATGTGTTGCCTATTTTGCTAAATATTATTTAAGTTGAAAATCAGCGTTCTACGCACCTCTGAGGGGTATTATTAAAATTTTTTGCATAAATTATTGAAATTTTTTAATAAAATATTTGGAGGTTTGCAAAAAAGCCCTTACCTTTGCAGCGAAGTTTTAAGGTTCATTTAGGTTAGTAGTTTTAGGTTGGGAGGCAATCGAAAGGATGTAGCGAAAGTTGCAGCTCTTAAAAAGAGAGGTGCAAGTTTCGTTACTACGACAGCAACGGTGCTCGTTGCATGTTGGACAAAACCCTTTTGATTGCCTCGTTTTTTTGTGTCTGGGCATAATCTGCCGCGAATTTTTCCCTCTATTCCTTCTGTTTCTCTGCATATAAATTCTGCATAATTGCATTTTTCTCTAACCAATATGCAAGAAAATCGACAAAATCGTTATAATTATTTTGAGAAATCAAAAATTATTTTATATCTTTGTCTAACTAATTGTGGGGTTTCTGTGCCCTTTAATCAGAAAATACAAACAATTTATAAAACTATTATTAACTAAATTCTTAGAACTATGAGGAAAATTTTTACATCCCTCAAGTCTGTTGTATCTGCAGTGATTATTGCAGCTATGGCATTCTCTGTATCATGTTCTTATGATGATACAGCTATCAACGACCGCGTTGATCAGGTTGAGAACGACCTTAAGGCTTTGACAGAGCGTGTTGACGCTTTGGAGAAGAAGCTTGGTGCTGAGGTTGAGTCATTGAAGGCTCTTATCGACGGTAAGGTTGTTATCGTTGACGTTACTACTGACGAGGCTGGTAACACTACTATTAAGCTTTCTAATGGTAAGACTATTACTGTTTTGGCTGCTGAGGATACTCTTCAGTACCGTGTTGATGACGGTGTATTGGAGGTTAGCGCTGACGGCGAGAACTGGGTTGCTGTTGAGGTAGCTCCTGAGCAGGTTGTTGCTGACGTTGTTCTCAACGAGGACGGCACAGTTACTGTTAAGCTTGCTAACGGCGAGGAGTTCACAGTTGTTAAGGCTGAGCTTATCGAGTGTGAGGCTGCAAGCAATGGTGTTTATGTATTGCCAGGTGAGTCTAAGGAGATTGCTTTGTCTATCAACGATGCAGTTGTTGACATCAACGTTATGAACCAGCCTCTTGGTTGGTCAGCATCTATTGAGGAGGCTACTGAGGCTCCTGAGGATGAGGGTGGTGCTATCGCTCCTATGCCTTTGGCTGCTGGTGGTAAGAACTATGTTGTTAAGATCAATGCTCCTGCTGCTTCTTTCAAGGAGGCTGCTAAGTCTGGTGTTGTTTCTGTACACTTCAACACTGCTGCTGGTGCATGTAAGGTTCTTTCAGTAAACGTTAACGTTGCTGAGCTTACTTTGAGCATCGATAAGGATGTTATCACTCTTACTAATAGCGTCGTTTCTACAACTAGCCACCCAATGATGGGTACACGTACT
This sequence comes from Alistipes sp., assembly GCA_017631275.1. Classification (GTDB taxonomy): domain Bacteria; phylum Bacteroidota; class Bacteroidia; order Bacteroidales; family Rikenellaceae; genus Alistipes. Next base: position 5,364 of record JAGBTQ010000013.1, on the reverse strand, counting down.
GACTTCGTTGATTTCTATATCGGCGTTGTTTCTAAGGCTGATTGGGATGAGTATGGCTATGAGTCATATACTAACTGGACAATGCGTACTTCTGGCTTTAGTAATGTTCTTCAGCCACTTACTGAGTATGTTGCGGGCGTAACTGAGGTTGAGTCTTACACATTCGCTGCTGAGCAGTTGCAGGATATGTTATGGGGTCTTGAGTTTGAGCTTGGTCAGTCATACTACATCTTCGTAACTCCTGACTATGATCCTCAGACATATGAGCCTGATTTGAAGAAGGCTGTTATGGTTGAGTACAAGAACGTACTTATTAAGGCTGTTATCGACCAGGAGTCTATTACTCCATCAGATTTCGCTGCTACTTACTCATTGGCTGGTTATGATGTCTTCTTGATTGGTTGTGCTTCAATGAAGGAGTATGAGGAGATGTTGTCTTATGGTCAGTTCTCAGACCTTGGTGGTTACTTTGAGTATATACTTACTGATCCAATGATGGGTGGTCTTAACCTTCAGGCAGGTGCTGTTATCCCTTCTGTAATCGATACTAAGTTGGGCTTGGCTGATCTCAATGCTGCTAGTATGACTGGTCGCATTGAATTGGCTGCAGATACTGAGTATCATTTGTTTGTATTCCCATTCAATATGAATGATGTTTACAACCCTTCATTCAAGGCTACAGCTGATGCTATCTACGACTTGGGTTCATTCACTACTAAGCCTTATACTAAGGGTTCATTCGATCCAGGTGCAGTGTTTACTCTTAACAACCATGACGATGAGTCTATCAATGTTGAGGTTACATTCAACGAGAACGTAGTTAAGGCTACTTATAAGTGGTTCGATGCAGCAGCTCTTGAGCAGGATGCTCGTGTTGAGGCTGTTTTTGAGCAGATGATCTACACATTCAATGAGTACACTACATCTTTGGAGGCTTACGCAGGTTCATATAGCTTTGAGAATGGTTTCCCTAACCCATTGTATTTGGGCGTAATCGCTATCAACGCTGCTGGCGAGTATGTATATGTTGAGAAGGAGTTCTTGTATGTTGAGCCAGAGCCAATCGCATTGACTTCATTCGAGTATAAGGGCCGTCACCTCGATATCGATGACAACCCAGAGACTTCAGGTGGTGATCACGTTTATATCGCTAAGGCTGTTGATGGCACAGAGCTTACTATCGGTTTGTACTACACTTACGCTGACGAGAATGGTGTTATCACTCCAGGTGAGTATGAGTACTGCGCTAACTACTTCAACGCTATGTACAGCTTCTGGAATGGTTTCGTAATCGTAGGTGATGAGTCTTACAGCGGTTCTAAGATGGTCGTAACTGAGGATACTGTTAAGCTTAAGCTTAAGGGCGCAAGCACTAACGTATATCTTTTCGACAAGAACGCAACTCCTGTTGTACCAGAGGAGCCAGAGACTACAGTGGCTTCTGCTAAGGCATCTTTGGTAACTGATACTACTTTCGGTGGTTTCAATCCTTATGATGTAACATTCTCTTTCGAGAATGGTGATCAGGTTCTTGTTCGTTTCAACACTAGCGGCAACCAGTATCTACATTTGGGTAACTGGCAGACTGATAGCTGGCAGGAGCCTCACTACATTAGCCAAGTTAAGTATAATGGTGAGCTAGCTACAATTACAGCTTGCAATGTAGCTTACGAGAACGATGCTTACGTTGTAACATTCTCTGTATTTGAGTACACTAACTATGCAACTCTTAACTATACTTTCACAGGTGCTATCGAGGGCTTGAATGCTCCAGAGGCTTGTGACTGTCTCAAGGAGCCAGAGACTCCAGAGGGTGGCGAAGGTGATGTAATTAATGTTACCATTCAGAACCTAACTGTAGGTTACGACCAGCCAGGTGAGAAGGAGATGCAGTTCTGGTATTCAGCTACAAATGCTCACGTAATCGATTTCAAGGGCTTTAGTAACTGTAATCCAGGTCAGCCACTAGCAGCTGGTACTTACTCTTCAGCAGCTTACACAATTGATGATTCATATTGTATCTTCGATTATGGTACAACAAACGGTTCTATGACTGATATTGAGGTAGTTGTAACCGATAACGGTGATGGTACTTACACATACGATGCTAAGTTCACTCACAATGGTCAGAAGTATGCATTCGTTTACACAGGTGCTTACCCTATGTAGTCTTTAGCATAAGTTTGGTTGTTTAACCAAATAACTCTTTCGGAGCTTCCCAATCGGGAGGCTCCGATTTTTTTTGCTCTCTCTTAGTCGCATCCCCTCCCTCGCAGCACGGGTATTAAAAATAATACCCGCACTGCTGTCCCCATCAACTGCTCACCTCTCCCATGTGCGCGGGTATTAGAAATAATACCCGCGAGGATAGATGGGATTAATGGGAGATGATAAGGCGAATAAGAGCATTAGGACGATAGGACCATTTGGATATTTATCATTGTCTGTGACCATCTTAATGGTCTTTTAGTCTTAAGGTCTTAATGGTCCTACAATATCTATCGAGCGAAGCGCTCCCATCACCCCATCCACCCACACCGCCCCCTCCCCATAGCGCGGGTATTAAAAATAATACCCACGCTGTGGGGGCAAGTGGCGCTTGCGCGGATGGGGAGAATAGGGAGAATAGGGAGAATAGGGAGAATAGGGAGAATAGGGAGAATAGGGAGAATAGATGGGATAGATGGGATAGATGGGGCTCTTTCTTAAATCTCATCAAGCGCAGCGTTACCCATCGCTCCCATCAAGCGAAGCGCCCCCACCAATTAAATAAAGCGTCGCAGACACCATACTTTTCACTTTTCCCCTTTCCGCTTTCACTTTATAAAATATTATTGTATCTTTGTGCTATTGTGTGAAACATAAAACAAAAACGTAATAGCTATGAGAAGATTTACTAAATTTTTCCTAATGTTGGCTATGGCAATCTTTGCGTTTGCAGCGTGCGAGACGCCAGTGCAGCCAGAGCCAGAACCAGAACCACAGCCTCAGCCCGATGTGTACACCTTTGAAATCGACGTTCAGGAGGTCCATGCAGCGTCAGCAATAACACAGGTGACACCCTCAAACGAGGAGATGTACTACGTGATGTATCTTGAAGATGCTACATATTTCCAGAATGGTGGTATATCAACATCCGAGCAGCTCTTCGAGGATGACTTTGCGGCATTTGAGCGCAACGCCGTGAGCAACAACCTAAACCTTAAGGAGTATATGCTCAAGGCAAATATCGCCTTCCAGGGCACCAAGCGCATTAAGTGGAACAGCGTGTTGCCAGGCAAGAAGAGCGTGCTCTATGTCTATGGCGTGCAGTTTGCGGAGGACGGCGCATCGTATGAGACTATAACCGACGTGTCGTGGGAGATCATTGAGCCTGAGTATGCGCCATTGCAGGATGTTAACTTCGCACTCGACGTTGAGGTAGATGGTGCCGAGGTGGAGCTAAGCATCGTGCCCGAGAACTGGGAGGGATACTATGTGGTGAAGATTGTAGATGCCAACGACGACCTCTATATAGCCGATACGCCAGCATTTGACGATGCCTACATGAAGGTTATTCGTGATGAGTGGGTGTCGGTGCTCGACTCGAACCTCAGCGCGCATCATACCCTCGACGAGATACTCGAGGCTATATGCTACAAGGGCGAGGAGCTCATAGAGGCTCAGCTCGACTCTTATACACTATACACAGCGCTTATCTACCCTGTGGCCGAGCACGACGGCTTTGTGCAGGTGGTGGCAGAGCCCTCATATATCAGCTTCTCGACAGAGGAGGTGCAGCAGTCAGACATGGATATTAATATCGAGGTGTCGAACTGCTACGTGCGTGTGGCAGACCTTAAAATCACGCCATCGAATCCCGACGAGACATATATGCTGCTCATAACACCTACAAACTATCTCCCCGCAGACTACGACGATCAGGTACTCTTAGACATGGTGTTGGGTGAGTTCATCTACTACGCCTACGAGTTCAAGGGCGAGATAACAACACATCTTAACACCCTATATCCCGACATGGAGTATATCGTAGTGGCATTCGGATATAGCGGCGGCGTGGTGACAACAGAGGTATGCACTAAGCTATTCAAGACCCAGGAGGAGGGCGAGTGCGAGCTCGAAATTACCGATGTGGTAATAGGTGGTCCTTATGCACCATCGGCGCTATATGCCTATGACTCTGAGGAGTTTAAGTACTATGCACCATACTACGCGCCAGACACATCAGTCGGTGTGATTACCATCGAGGTGAAGACAAGCGAGCCTACAACAGACATCTTCGCATGTCCATTTGCTGTGATGGACTACGATTGGGCTGGCCACGACACAATCTTCTTCGACCTGCTTATCGACACGTGTCCAGCACTTGAACTTTCGGACATTATTTATGACTATTCGCCATACTATGTATGCGCCGCAGCCTTCGACTACAAGGGTAACGTGACACCTATGTGGATGTCAGAGCCAATGAACTGGACGCAGGCAGATGTGCGACCTATCGAGGAGTTTATCGAGAAGTATGAGGCATCGCCAAATATGATGCTGCTATCAGTTGGCGCTGACGGCAAAATTAAACCCCTTCGTAAGTAAGTTGCCTAACAAGGCTACTTTGTCGTTACGCTTGCCTCGAAAATCCTCATTTACGTCTCAGTAAACTGCGGTTTTCGAGTCTGCGCAAGCCTAAAATTAGCTCTTGTTATACAACTTACAAAAAAGAGTAGGGCTGTTCAATATTTCGTTGAACAGCCCTCTTTGTTTGTCGTGTGAGTTCCGAAATAGTAGAATATTTGTCTTATTTCTAATTTGCTGAAATTCAACACCGTCGCCAAAGTCCGCTGAACGGCAAAAATAATGCAAGTGTCATGAAATCAATAAGATAACGATTTATGTATAAATAGGTGTTTATAATTTCTAAAATAAAATAAGAAAAATATATGGGATTTTCGTAAGTTTTCAACAAATCAGTGCGAAAAAAGGGCGTAAGTGTATTGTATATCAAAAAAAATGAGTATCTTTGCGGGCAATTTCTCGCAAATGGGAATTGAAATAGTTAACAAAATTTAAAGGACAAAAACGTTTTAAAGAAATGCCAACTATTCAGCAGTTAGTAAGAAACGGTCGAGTTAGCATGGTGGAGAAGTCTAAGTCACCAGCGCTCGCAGCGTGTCCTCAGCGCCGTGGAGTTTGTACTCGTGTGTACACAACAACTCCTAAGAAGCCAAACTCGGCTATGCGTAAGGTTGCACGTGTAAGATTGACTAATGGCAAGGAGGTCAATGCCTACATTCCAGGCGAGGGCCACAACTTGCAGGAGCACTCAATCGTGCTCGTTCGTGGTGGTCGTGTTAAGGACCTCCCAGGTGT
>JAGBTQ010000012.1 GCA_017631275.1 Alistipes sp. | reverse complement strand
GTTTGTGGCATAATATGCTCGATGGTTAGAGTTCCTGACTCTATATTTGCAACCACATCATTTTTCTCTTTACTACTTCCGTTTTCTAAGCGTTCAAAAATATACATCTTATTTTTGCCTCGCATAGCATAAACATTCTTGTTGGTAAATCCCTTAATAAATTCTTCATCTTTAGGGAATGAGCCTGATAGCTTACGATTCTCCAGCAAGTATATCATAACAGACGAATAGCTATTATCCTCCTTTTTGTGTTTTAGTATAGCCTTATGAAGAGAGGCAAATATCTTATTCAGTACATTTGTCGGCAAATCACACATTAAACGACGGAAAATATATGTCTCGACACAAGACATAACCGTTACTATTTCCTCATCGCAGATCTCGTTATCTTTTGAGTAGGATAAGAACGCCATAAGAAATGGATAAGCAACAGTCATATCAAGCAAATCAAGTCTTTTTGCAATCTCATTTACCTCAGAATTGCCTATTTGGCAAGATGTAATCTTTTTATAAATCTCAGCATACTTCAGCATATCAGCCAATAGATCACTGATATTGTCTATATTTCTAGCATAGTCTTTAAACGCACTATAAACATTTCGAATGTTTGGGATCACACCAGTTACAATAGTCAAATAATTACGGACAAATGAGTCCAACTCCGTATCGCAACACTTTTCGATTTTATTCCAATAACTATCGTAGTATTGCTCCTGTATTGCTGGTTCAAGCCCCATCAGGACATAATTACGAATTTTATCAGCCTCTGTCAAATCCAAGCCAGTAGAGTTAAGACTCTCAAATATTAATTGAGGATTATCGCCATGCTCTAATTCAAGTTCAATATCGATAATCACTAAATTGTCAATTGCGACAAATAGTTCATCAAGGGTAAGCTCTTGCTGATTAACAATACGATTGTAAAAGTATTTATAATTGATAGTTACTTTGGACTCCTCAAAATACTCCTTGGGATTTGCAAAGATCAACTTATCAAATGCATCGCAATCATTTCTAAATGGTTTAAGCCTGACCTTACGCTCATCTTTGCAATATTTATCAATAATATATGAATCTCTTATTCGCTCACACAAGCTCGTGTCATCCGCACTCAAAACGCCAGCCTTCATAGCGTTAATCATAGCTATAAGAATGAGTGAGATTGTAGTAATGCGCTGCTGTCCATCAATCAAGACTACTTCGTCTCGACTATGTGCACATGAAACAATACTACCGAAAAAGTGGGTTTTCTTTCCTTGCTTAATCAGACTAACTAAATCATCGAACAACTGCTGGCAATTCTCCTTTTTCCAGTCATAATTACGCTGGTAAACAGGGATAATAAATCTCTTTCGAGATCCCTCAAGAAATCCTAATAAGTGAGCTGCCGAACCTTTCATACCTATTGTTAATTAAAATCTCATACAAAGTTAAACAAAATTTAGCATATAGAGGCCAATTGTAGGACAAAAAGGCGTGTATAAGATTGAATTATTGCGAAATATGATTGGTGCGACCTTGACTAATCACCTCAAAACATACACCGCCTTATCGCTGTACCGATCGAGGGTGAAATGCAGGGTACTGAGCGAGCTAGTGTTGTCGAATTGGGTGAAATAGATCTCGTCGGCGAGGCCGGCGGCGCCCCAGTTGCGTTGTAGGGCGGAGTTCCAGCTATGGCGTGTGTAGTCACGAAACGAAATAAACAGCAGATTCCCCTCGTCAAATGCCGATTGCAGGTGCGACGGAACCTTCTTATAAAGTGCTCTTCCGAGTGCAAAAATCACGGGGTGATGCCGTTCGAGCAGGTAGTTCAGAATCTCTTTTTCGAGTGGGGAGTGAAAGCCGCTGATAACGACTTTGTCGGTTTGGCAGATGGATTCGGCCCATTGCAGTGCCAATTGAGTGTCGTGTGGCGTTGCTTTCCGCGATGCGAAGAATGCCACCAACTCTCTATCGAGCAAGTCCTTATTTCCGGATAAGTCCATAAAAAAGCGCAGGCGCTGTATTAACTTATCCCACTTCAAGGCCTTGGCTGCCTACAAAACGAATAAGCAACACAGATAGCCCACGCCGGAGATATATCGCATACACCGAGCCAATCGATGATGAGGATATACACCAAACGCGGACATCTGATTGCGCATCTTCGTTTTGTTTAAAACCGCCAAGTTTTTGAAGTGGAAGATTACGACAATAAAATGTCAACTAATATGTGTGGCAACACGACCGAGGTCGTTAGCCGTAACAAAGATATAGAAAATTTTTGAGAAAACGAGAATTTGTGAAAAACTCTTCTATCATATAGAAATCAGCGGTGAGCAAAAAGCCCACCGCCGCACGATTATTAGTTGTCTGTTTTGCTAATTATTCGGTTTAGACCACTGAGCACGGATGCGTTTGGGAAGGTCGCTGTACTTCATTCCTACCATCCATACAAGCGTGCGCTGCATTGCCACAAAGCAAGCAATCATAATCACAACACCCAAGACATAATCCGATGCCGAAGCGAGGTTGTTCTGCTCCAACCACACTATCAAGGCCACACTCACCATTAACTCCAACTCCGCTGTTACCATTCCTGGCGAATAGAACTTTGGCAAGCGGAAGACCCTAATTGCCATCATATGCACGACACCCTCGAAGATGCCAAGTGTCGCCGTTACCAAGATAGGAATTACGCAGTCGTCCCAGAAGAATGGAACAAAGGTAAAGGCAATAAGCAGAATGCCCGTAGGGATGCGGCTTGCACGCTTGGTCTCAACAGGCACATCCTTGCCAATCATACCCGAAATGAGATCGATAAAGCCACCAGGATAGTGTCCCTCCTCCCACTCGTGGAGGATGAAGAGAAGGTTGAAGACCATAACAAACTTTTGGATTACCGAGAGGTTATCCATCAATGCGCCTGTGAGTAGCAGACCGAGTGAAATCACGGTGTAGATTTCGAGCGCGTAGTTTCTGATAAACTTTTTCATATCTAACTATTTTGAGTTATCGACGCAGTTTGGCAATGCCATTTTTAATTGAGAAGGCTGATGCCTCATACTCGGCAAAGCCGTAGCGTGTATCACGGTTTTTGAAAATAAGCACGGGCGAGAGAATCATCACAACCGCCACCAGTGGGAATGCAGCCAATGGTGCCCACCAGTAGTATGTCGGGAAGTCGAAATGCTCGGCGATGTAGCAGAGGTAGTAGATGCCAAATGGCACCATCGCAAGTAGTGCCGAAGCACAGCCAGGACTATACCAAGTTCGGAGTTTACGGTTTATCACAATGCAGTGTATAAAGACTTGTGCCATAGTAAAGTATGCGATAAAGATACCAAGCCACAGCACATCGTGGAAGATAAAACCGCAGATGTAGAGCGGATATGCCAGGACAACATTTACGATAAAGGCACTAAGTTCGTTGAGCGGATATTTGCCGAAATCCTTTTTCTCGCCCATAAGTCCGATGTTCATCGCCGCAGGAAAACCACCTGGTAGGACATACTCCTCGAATTCGTGGAGAAGGAGCAACATAAAGAATACCGCCATAAGTCGTTGGGTGGGAACAAGTTGGTCACCAAAAGTACCCACAAGGATTGCCACAACAGCGAAGATAACCCCTCCGACTGCGGGCCAATAACGCATATAACTTCTTAACATATCTGAACAGTTTTTTGTTTATGCAAAGTTCGCAATTTTTATGCTGTCGGCTGTTATCTTGCAAAGCTCGTTTATTATCTTTTCAATACTTAATTACTATTTTTGTAGCGAATTAGACTCTTTTATATTATCTTTGCAATATGGCACAGATAAACAAAATTGCGATAGATACTCTTGCGGAGTTTAAGGATGCGACACTTATCTCGCACCCCGATTTTGCCATTAACCGAGGCGTCGAGGTCGCTGTAGCTATTGGGCGCGTGATGAAGAGGGGCGAGCCATACCGCTTTATGGAGAACCGCATCGTCAGGGTGTTGCGTGGTTTTGTCCGCTTCTCTATCAACCTTCGTGAATATCTAATTTCGGAGGGTGAGGCACTCTATATAGGACAAAACTCCGTGGCGGAGATTCTCGACTATGATGCCAACTCGGTTGTCGATTTATTGGGCTTTACGCTCTCTGCTGAGAATGAAAATATCAAGGAGGAGTACCTCGTTGGTAGTGAAAATGAGCAGTGGATGGAGGAGTATTTTCAGCTGATATACACCATTTCGGCTATACGACCATTTGACAGGCGGAGTGTTGAACATCTGCTGCTGTCGCTACACTATCGCATTGTAGATAGCACAGCAAGTAGCCACCACTCGAAAGGACGCAGAGAGGAGTTGTTCCGCCTATTTATCGAGCAACTCAACACGCATCGAGGCAAACACGACCTTCCGTTCTATGCCGAGCGGATGAATATATCGCCCCAATACCTCAGCCGCTTAGTCTTTGAGACGAGTGGTACAACGGCAAGCGACTGGATAAATCGATCGGTTACTGTGCAAGCAAAACTTCTTCTGCGAAGTTCGGGGCACACCGTCGAGCAGATTGCCGAAGAGCTTAATTTCTCAACAACGCCATATTTCTGTCGCTTTTTCAAACGCGAAGTCGGCATAACCCCAACCGCGTATCGAAAAAATCATTAACTTTGACGTATGAAAATTGAGGAAGCCATACTTTATTGCCTCGCGAGTCAGAATCGAGGGATGCGAACAGAGCAGATTGCAGAGATGATAAATCGCAAGAGGTTGCATATCCGCAAGGATGGGCAGCCTGTCACGTCTAACCAAGTCTATGCCGTTGTTTGCCGCTATCCCGATATGTTTGTCAAAGCGGAAGGGCGAATTATGTTGATGATATAAATGTTCGAAGTATGAAGAATATATTAGGAGAAGAGTATAAGGGAGATTCAAAGTTTGTCGCAAAGTGTAGAAAGCTACAATCGATCTATCGCCATGAGATTGGAGAGGAGATATGTCCATACACGGATAGATATGGCAATGTGCACTATTACGGCAACTACATAAGCAATGGAGAGAGCCCCAAGGAGGGTTGTTGGAAGAACTTCCTTACAGAGTATGCTTTCAACTATGCCAAGAAACGTGTAGATCCCGAGTATAAGAAGCCATACGAAACTATCGAGGCGGACCGACTCTTTAACAATCTTCTTTCGAGCCAGCCTATGGCATTCAACCTATTCTGCCCACTAAGGCAGATGCTTAGGGAGTCGCCAGAGACAGCAACAAATGTAATAAAGTCTGCTCTTCCGGACTATCCCATACATAGAGTAACGGAGGTTGAACTGGAATTTATTCCCAAGAACTACGAGAAACTGACTGGGGATAAGAGTGCAATGGATGCCATAATAAGGTTTGAAGACGCAGCAGGAAAGAGGGGTTTCATTGCCGTGGAGACCAAATATTCTGAAAATCTCGGAACGAATGTCGCTTATGATAGAGATGATGAAGGGAACAAGATACCCCGAAGGCAGACTCTTAAGGCTGTAGAGGAGCTTTGTCGTTTTATGCCTGATGTGGAGCAGCGCATCATGAAGGGCGATACTCCACTTACTCAGATTTATCGCAATTTTCTGTTGAGCGAGATGTATGGATATAAAGAGGGGTTACTATCCTATTCAATTATCCTTGCCCCTGAGAAACATCCCACAACTAAAGATGAGTTAAAGTCTTTGACTGGTGGACTTCGTGACGAGTACAAGGGCAAGATAAATAATATAAATTTAGAGGATTTTGTAGATGCAATAATCCATAATTGCCCCGACAAATATCGCGTAGTCTTCGAACGCTTCTATGATAGATACCTGAATTTGGCTAAGTTGGACAGATATTGATTAAGTGATTATGCAAACCGATATGTTCAAAGATAAAGTAGTCATAGTGACGGGTGGTGCTAATGGTATTGGCCGATGCATTGCCGATGAGTTTCGCAGTCAGGGTGCCGTGGTCTATGTGATTGACAAGCAGGAGGGCGAACACTTCGTTGGGGATATCTCAAAGAAAGAGGTGCTGGAGGCTTTTGCTGCCGAGGTGCTGAGCAGACACAACAAAGTGGATATCATCATCAACAATGCCATGCCACTGATGAAAGGTATTGATGAGTGTTCCTACGAGGAGTTCCAGTATGCTCTGAGCGTCGGAGTTACGGCGCCGTTCTATCTAGTAAAACTCTTTATGCCCCATTTGGCAGAGGGTGCATCTATCATCAATATCTCTTCGTCGCGCGACCGCATGAGCCAGCCACAGACCGAGAGCTATACGGCTGCAAAAGGTGGCATTGCGGCACTCACTCATGCCCTGGCTGTTAGCCTTGCCGGACGAGCGAGAGTGAACTCCATCTCCCCAGGTTGGATTGATACGGCATACACCCTCTATGAGGGTCCCGACGCTACACAGCAGCCTGCAGGCAGGGTGGGCAATCCGATGGATATTGCCAATATGGTGCTGTTCCTTTGTAGCGACAAGGCGGGCTTTATCACGGGCGAGAATATCTGCATCGATGGCGGTATGACCCGCCAGATGATTTACCACGGAGATTGTGGCTGGAAGTTGGAGGAGTAAAATCTAGAATGCCTAAATGCTGAGCGCCAAGCTCGCCGACGTTATCGAGGTGTACCATCTATTCGAGAACAAATTGGACGGCGTGATTAAGGTGGCCATTTATAATAATTGAGAATATGGAATTCAAACAGAGTGTTAAAGAGGCTTTGGGTTATTATGTATATGCTTTGGTTGACCCAAGAGATAGCAAAATCTTCTACATTGGAAAAGGCAAAGATGATAGGGTTTTCCAGCATGTAGCGGCGGCTATTGTAGATAATAGTTGCGATTTGAAACTTGACACCATTCGAAGTATCAAATCCGAAGGGAAAGAGGTGATTCACTACATTATACGCCACAACCTTGAAGAAAAAGAGGCCTATCTTGTAGAATCAACATTGATAGACATGCTGACATATTCGAAATTCAATCACAATAACCAGCTAACAAATCTTATTGCAGGTCATCATCAATGGGACGAGGGTATCAAGAGCATTAACGAAATAAATGCCATATATGATTGCTCAAAAATAGACGTAAAGGATATGGATAATATACTGTTAGTAAATCTCAATCAAAGCTACAATCAGGCAAAAGCCAAAGGGGTGTATAAGCGATTTGATATTTATGAGTCAACAAGAAAATACTGGTTTATAAACAGGGCCAAGGCCGAATATATTGATTATGTACTCGGCGTATATAAAGGTGTTGTAAGATGTGTCATCAAGGTAGAATCATATAAATTTGTTGACCAAGCAGATGACGGCACTGTTTTCTCAAAACCTCGTTGTTGTTTTGAAGGAGAAGTCTGCCCCGACTCACCTTATATGAACGCAGATGTTAGCGACTATCCCTTTGGCAGTCGTGGTGCTATTAGGTATATACGAGAATCATTATAATTATTGAGTAAGCCTACCTTGTTTTAAGAGTAAATATAACGGCGTGATTAAGGGGGCAATAGGATAATTTGCAGCGAAAACTAAAATTTCTAGGAGAATGAAGGAAGAATGTTTGATATGCAGTGCTCCGCTGAAATATCTTGAAAATGAGATTATTATGGAGTGTGCTATCTGTCATAATAGCGAGCAGAGCAATACTTGTTGCGAGCAGGGACATTATGTCTGCAACGAGTGCCACACAAAGGGTATAGATGCCATCTACAAGCTTTGTCTTGACCATACCTCGAAGAACCCGATAGAGATTTTGGAGAAAATGATGGCGATGCCCTTCTGCCACATGCACGGCCCCGAACACCATGTGATGGTGGGTGCGGCGTTGCTTACGGCATATCGAAATGCGGGAGGAGATGTTGTGCTCGGTGACGCACTGGTTGAGCTGATGAAGCGAGGCAAGCAGGTGCCAGGTGGGGCTTGCGGCTTTTGGGGTGCTTGTGGCGCGGGGTTGAGCTCTGGAATGTTCGTTTCCGTCATCTCGCACTCTACACCCTTGACTATCGAGCCTTTTGCCTTGTCGCACAAGATGACGGCTACGTCGTTAGCCAAGATTGCCGAGGTGGGTGGCCCACGATGCTGTAAGCGAGATTCCTATCTTAGCACTCTCTCAGCCATTGATTTTGTAGAGGAGAATTTCGGTATCTCTATGGATAAATCTTCGGTGGTATGCCGACATTTTGGCAAAAACAACCAGTGTATTCGCGCGCGTTGCCCCTTCTTTCCCAAGAATGCGGCAGATGAGATATTTGACTTTACCTTGTAGTTGACAGCCACTATCGTTTCGTTACCGATATCATAAATGTCACGGCGACAATGGCGATGCAGATGCCGACTACGATGTTGGTGGTAAGTGGCTCGCCGAACATCAGCGTGCCAACAAGAATGGCTGTAATAGGCTCAAAGACGCCCAGCACCGAGGCCTTTGTTGCGCCGATGTTGCGGGTTGCGATAGCGAGTGTAGCTGTCGAAACGATTGTCGGTAGCAGTGCCAAGCCCACCAAGTTAAGCCACGCACTTCCGCCCTCGATACCTGCGGTAATGGCGGTATCGGAGAGTAGGATCATGCAGAGAAATACCGTCGCTCCCACCGTCAAGGCATAGAAGGTAAGAAGCGTGTTGGATATCTCAGCAATAACCTTGCTGCGGTTGATGATGACGATAAAGAGCGCATAGACCAATGCCGAGCCGAGTGACAACAGCACGCCGACGGGGTCTATCGCCTCGCCACTACTGCCCTGCGTCATAACGAGCACACCGCCAAAAGTTGCTGCTATGGCAAGCCATACGGGCCACGAAGGGACGACACGCAAAAAGACCATGATAATAGCCACCAGCACTGGATATAGGAAGATGAGCGTTGTTGCCAGACCCGAGGCGATGTAGTTGTACGCCTCGAAGAGGCAGATGCTACTTGAGGTATAGAGCAAGCCGAGAACGAGCAACACACCCGCCTGCTTTACCGTAATCTTGAAGCTCTGCTTAGTAAGCCAAAGGAATGCCCCCAAAATCACCACAGCAAAGGCGTAGCGAAAGAATAGTATCGACTCTATGGCGGCGCCGTTGTTCATCAACGGCATGCCAAATAGTGGATTTAGTCCATATGTTATGCCCGTGATTATGCCGGCAGGATAACCTATGAGGGCCTCTTTACTCAACTTTTTCATATCGTATCTTCGTTTCGAGCACAAAGATACAGCCAAACCCCTTACGATGTACTACAAATAGAGAATAATGCTACTTTGCCCTCTGCCTATGCATGTGGAAATATCTTATCTGAAACCTCGCGAGGGGAGGGTGGCGAGGAGGAGGTAGGCGGCAGATTGTAGCCATAGGTTGGTGAGTTGTGGGGCGATGTCGGCGAGCGATGAGCTCATCGAGTTGAGCTCGACGAAGGCGAGGGTGGCGGGGGCAGCGGGAAAGAGGTAGTGCACAGCCTTCCAGAGCGTGGGCAGGAGCTCGAGAGGGTAGGAGATGCCGGCGATGAAGATAAGACCCACGGAGAAGAAGGTGATGAGCACGACGGGTGCTTCACGGTCGTTGAATAGTCGTCCGAAGGCCTGTCCGAAGAGCGACGTGGCGAGCATAAAGGGGAGTAGGAGCATTGCCAATTTCGGTGTAGAGGCGAGGTGTGGCAGGTCAAATATATGGGGCAACAATCCGACAAGGAATATTGATAGCATGCTGTAGATTAGGCAGTATGTGGCGCTTCGTGCGAGGGTGATTGTCACACGCCCGCCAAAGCCTATCTCTCTGCCTCGCAGAGGTGTTATGCCCATGGCTCGGCGTCCGCCACTGGTCATGCTCACAACCATGACCATCGTCTGAAATATGATAATCACGAAAACTACGGGAATGAGATAGTCGGCATAGCCCTTTGTGGGGTTGAAGAGTGCGTTGCCAACAACCTCGGTTGTTGTGCGATTGCTAAGTGCCTCTTGTAGGGTTATGGGGAGTGTCCATAGCATATCCTCTCTTATGTCGCTGTCGAGGGCGAGCATAGCCTCGGCAATGGCCTCTACGGTTGCCTCGTAGTAGAGGAATGTAGCTGTGGGCGAGAGTGTTACGAATATGGCTTGCTCGCCTCTGCCAATGCGTCGGCTCATGTCGTGAGGCATATACAATATAGCCACTGCCTCGCTACGACTAAGCATGGAGCGTGCCTCGCCAAGGTCGGTGGCTGTTGCCACAATCTCGGCGCTGGGCGAGGCATCTACGAGGCTCGTAAGGTGGCGAGATATGCGTGAATGAGAGTTGTCTATCACCACGATAGGGGCTTCGCGCACTATGTTGGGTCGGTATAGCAGGTTGTAAAGCACGCCATAGGCTATCATTCCGCCAACGATGAGTATCACAGCCGATAGTGAGGTGGCGATGTCGCGCAGCTCCTTGCTAAAAGAGATGTTAAAGAGGCGTATGGCGTTATTTACTCTTCTCATAGCTCCCCGATATTATGCTTTTGCGTAGGCGTGTGGCGGTGATGAATGGCAGCAGGCAGAACGAGGCAAGCATAGCTATATGTTGCCACACAGCCCCATATCCGCCCTCTGTGTAGAAGATATTTTGTGTTATTATGGTGAAGTGTCTAATCGGCAGGAGGAGTGCTAAGTGGCGGAAGATAGGGTACATCGAATTTATGGGGAATGTCACGCCCGAGAGTGTTGCTCCGAGCGAGCCAATCATCGACACAGCGCTGAGAATCAGTGCCATGTGTGGGTATAACGAGTAGATAAATAGTGCCAGAGATATGCTTGCCACAACCAGCCCAACCATCGCCCCCACCAAGCCCCACGTGAGGGTGAGGTTGCCTATCTTGCTCATTATGTAGAGTGCCGCCATGCCACTTGCCACAAAGCTACAAACGTATGGCACGGCCTTACCCACTATGGCTGTGAAGATGTTGTTGTTGGCTGTGGTAAGCCACTCCTTGCCGTGAGAGCTCTCAGTGCCGAGGGCGTAGACCATTGTCGTGAGTATAACTATCTGGAACATAATGAAGAAGAAGGGCTCGGTGAGGTATGTACCATAGTTTAGCGAGGCGTTGCCTATGGGGTGTATGTCGCTATTTGTGGGCTCTATGAAGCTCTCCACGACGCTCTCCACGACGCCCATCTGGTTTGCAGTGACCACTATGGGGTCGATGCTTATTATGGTGAGCAGTGTCTGAAGTGTGGACTGCACCTGTGCCCCAATGCTCATAAAGGCGTAGTGGTAGTAGTAGGGTATTGTCGCCCGTGTGCCCTGCACCATGTTGTGTGTTAGGTTGTGTGGCAGAACGACGTAGCCGTAAATCTCTCGTTGCTTGATGGCTGCAAGGGCTTCGGTTGAGGAGGTAAAGTGGTGCGTTACGTTGAGCGAGGGTGAGGAGTCTATGGTTCGGATAATGCTACGCGATGTTGGTGTAAACTCCTCATCTACAACGCCTATTGGTATGTTTTGTATTGCTCCACTGCCAAATATGGTGGAGATGAATAGTGCCGAGAATAGTGGTACACCTATTGTGGCAACCCATAGTAGAGGTCTGTGTGCAACTATTAAAACCTCTCGGCGTAGAACTCTCAAAAATGCTCTCATTGCTCAATATTTTCGATTGTTAGCAAGACACTCATGCCAGGGTATAGACCCTCAACATGCTTTGTGGGTCGAGCATGAACCTCGAATGTGCGCATGTCATAGCTCTCGGCAAGGTGCGAGCTTCGCCATGTAGCATAGCTGCCTAAGGGTGCGATATAGCATATCTCCCATTCGATGTTGGGTGTGGCAATGGCGGGAACATCGCAACGTATTCTCTGTCCAAGCTTAAAGCGAGGCATCATATCCTCGCGTACGTTGAACACGGCGTAGGGCTTTGCTATATCCACAATCGATAGCAGTGGCGTGCCAATGCCTACGAGCTCACCCTCTGCGGGATATATCTCTGCCACAATGCCATTTGTGGGAGATCTTAGGTGAGCATCGCGCAGCACTGCCTCGACACCACTTACGCTGCTTGCTGCGGCAGCAGCCATGTAGTGGGCACTCTCCTTGTCTTGTTTCTGTGCCCCTTTGCGTGCAAGAAGATATTGCTCGAAAGCTGCCCTCTCCGCTGCCGAGGCAGAGAGATATAGGGCTTCGGCCTCCTCTTTGCGTTGTAGCGACACAATGCTATCTTGCCATAGGCGCACAACCCTATGGAAGGTATTTTCGGCAAGCGTGCGCTGAGCCTTTGCACCCTGCCATAGCTGCTCAGCCGAGGCTATAACCTCGCTACGTGCACCCTCATCTACTTTGTTGCTCTGCTCTATTGCCGCACCCTCCAGGGCAACAGCCTGCGAGTGTAGAGCCTCGGTTTCGGGCGAATGTATTACTATGAGGGTGTCACCCTCGGAGATGTTGTCGCCCTCACGAACACATATCTCTGCGACCCTGCCCGCAAGCTTTCCCGATATGCGTATCTCGGGCGCCTCGACTGTGCCTTGCAGTGGCGGTGTCGAGTGGTGCGATGCAAGAATGCCTACTATGGAGAGGGTTGCTATTGCCAATACAATTACCCAAAAGGCGATATATGAAAATCTCTGTTTCATTGCTATTGAGAGATGAAAAATGTTGTTAGCTCATCAGCCTTGCCAACCAACATAAGTAGCGTGGCGAGCGAGGTATCTATCGTATATAGTGTTGCAAGCTGTGCGAGCCTAACCTCGCAAAGACGTTGTGTGGCATCTACCACATCTAATGATGTTGCCATGCCCTCGGCAAATGCTCGCAGTTGTGCCCTATGAAGTTCCTCGGCAAGTGCGAGGGTTGTTTGTTGTGCTTGATACTCCTCTAATGAGGTGGTGAGAGTGGCGTAATACCTCTCTACGGCAGTGTGTAGATCGTTGTCTGCTTTTTGAAGTGTGGTCTGCGCACTTCGCAGTGCAGATTTCGACCGAGCTATGGCACCTTCGCGCGATAGTCCGTCAAAGAGTGTCCATTCGAGCCCAACACCCACTATTGTGCGTGGAAATATGTTCTTATCCAGCCCCGACGACCATAGCTGTTGGTGGCCAATAAGGCTGATTGTGGGCAGATAGCGACTGCGCTCGGCATTTAGTGTGAGCGAGGCAATCTGCGCACCATGTTCTAGAGAGTTGATGGTGGGTGTTGTCGCAATTAGTGCTATAAGCCTATCCTTGCTGGGTATCGTGTGGGGTATACGTAGGGGTGTGATGGGTGTTATTGTCAGAGAGTCGATATCGAGCAACGAGGCAAGAAGCCTCTCGGCTGATTGTTGGTTGCCCTCTGCCGAGGCGAGAAGTGCTGCGTTTTGGTCGTATGCCACCTCTGCAATGAGCCTTTCGGCACGATTTATCATGCCCTCCTCCTCGAGCCTGCGTGCCTGACGTAGGTGCTCGCCATATTGAGCATGGGCGCTACGTCTTACGTTCGTAAGCTCTCGGGCAAGTGCTAAGCCCCAGTATGCCTCCGCAACGGCTACTACGACTCCATCTTGCGTGGCGCTATATTGCTCGTTTGCCACAGATAGTAGCCCCTTGGCTATGCGTGATGCTGCCACCCTGCGACCACCGCTAAATACCACCCATATTAGCTCAACACCAACCTCAGCGCTGTTGCGAGGCACTATCGGTAGGCGAAGCTGGCTCTTGCCAATGTCGTTTACCAGAGCCTCAATAACAGGGTTCTCGCTAATGACTGGTGCAAGGTTGCCAAGCAGATCACTGCCAATTTCGCCTAGGGTTGTGACGGCAGCAATCTCCGTAAGCGAGTGCGTGTATTCACCCGTAAGCGTGAGTGTGGGATACCACAGCGCATTTAGCTCTTTGCTTTGGGCTTGTGCTGTGGCAACACGCTCCTTGGCAAGGGCTAACGTAAGGTTATTGTTGCGCGCAATAGTCACCGCCTCCTCTAACGTGAGGGGTCGTTCCACGTCCTGACCAAAGAGGCCGAGTGGCACGCATAGTGCCATTATGCAGATAAGATATTTCGACATAGTATCTGTTTTGTGTTGAGCAAAACAAACCCTATACCAAACAAAAATTGACCGGAAATGTCAGTAAAAAATAAGCCCACAAAAGTCTAAAAACTTCTGTGGACTATACTTTGCTAAGAGGTGATAGTGCCTCGTTGATAGAGGGATGTGTGGCTGTCGTCGCTATGTTGGGTGGCGCAAACCCCTTTGTTTGCGGCGACCACGCTGAGGTTATTTATCGTGGACACTGTCGCTCTTTAGCCGTTTCGAAACCATCTTTCGAAGGTTAAACATCACTACTGCTAATACCAATAACAGCATCTTAGGTCTTGTTTTTGTGCCACTACCGAGGGAGTGGGCTGTTGGTAGAATCCTTGAGATTTGCTATGGTTGTGTGTCGTGAGATTATTACTTCAAGAGGTCAAGCATGTCGCCAGCAACCTCCATTGTCTTGCCAGCAATCTCCAAGGCTGCCTCAGCATCCTTTAGCTCATCCTTTAGATCCTCGTCGTCGCTAAGATCTGTCATCTCCTTCAAAAGTCCGCTCAATGAGCCTGACTTCGACTCCGACTCCGACTCCGACTTTGACTCCGACTTTGACTCAGTCTTTGTAGCACTCTTACGCTCTTCGTTTTCCATGAGCATTGAGGTTACACGAATGCTAGCAGCATCATGAAGGCTCTTGAAGTAGTACTTGATTGTTGTTGTCTCCTCTGGAAGAAGCTGAACTGCTGCTGTCATCTCGTCCCATGAGTATGGTGTGGCGTTAGCATTTTTCTTGTCGATAACGTTGCCATCGGCATCCAAGATCTCGATGCCAAAGCCTGCGCAATACTTTGCTGACGACTTGTGTGAGTCAGGGAAGATAGTTATCTCCTTGCGGTCGTGTGGTAGCTGTGCTGATGTGCGCTTAAGCTCTACATTAACAGCGTATCCCCAAATGTTGTCGTACTTTGGCTTATAATCCTTATCTACAAGCTCGTAGCAACCCTTAAGGTCGCCCTTGATTTCGGTCTGTGCTGCCTTTAGGATAATAGGTTTCTGCTCCGCCACTTCGCTGTCACCACCGCCGATAGATGAAAGTAGCGAGATAAGGATGAGTGCGCCAACACCAATGAGGATATATTTCTTTTTGTTGCTCATAGCTTCAATGTTTTAATGATTAGAAGTTGCTCAACATATCCATAGCGTTGCCAACAGACTCTGCTGCGCTCTCAACATAGAGCTCTGCCAGGAAGAAAGGAAGGCAAAGAGCCACGATGCAGAGTACCATGCCGATGATCGACTTCTTAAGGTTCTGCGACTTTACGAGTGCCACAACACCGCAAATAATACCAATAGGTGCCAATAGGTAGTTTACGCCTGTAAGCAACATAAACCATGCGCTTGCAAGTGGCAACAATGCGAAGATCATTGCGATAACACCCAATACTAGTGATGCCTTGCACCATCCGCCTTTTACATTCTGGTTTTCCATAATAATTTAAGTTTTTAAAAGATAATAATAGTCCGACAATAGCTCGCCATACATTGCAAAAATCGTGGTTTTGAGAGCCTCAATTTTGCGCTTAGTGAGCTATTGCAATGGCAAAGGTATGTAAAAGGGGATTACAAAAATTTGTCTTTTATTGTCTTTGCTTCCTCCTTGCTATAAGGGCGATAAAGAAGACGGCGAGTTAGTAATATACGGTAGAATTCTTTCTCGTCGTTAGACATATTTCCCCAATTCAGAAAGGGTTGTTTATCAGCTTGCTCTATTAACTTTTTGTAATATATATCATAAAGATGAGTGTAGGCATTAGTGGCAAATGTAGCCATTTCAACATCTGTAATAGATGATATGCTATCTTTTCGATACTTGTCAGTCTTCTTAATATATGTGGTAAGATAGTTATAACCCAGGTCTCGATAAACAGCACGGGACATTGAGTCTGAAGCAATTTTATAGGCGCTAACTATCTCATTCTCTATACGTTTGTAAAGCTGCTCTTGCTTCTTCTTTTTGTACTCAATACCATCTTTTAGATTCTCGTACTGCTCCTTGGTAGATATATATAGTTGCTTAACCTCTTGATATTTTTGTTTGGCATCTACATAATGGCTACATGCATTGTCGTATTGCTTTTGCACCTCGCTGTACTGCATCTTGGTTGAGAAGTAGAGCGTTGTTAGTGTGGCAATGAGCGTTATGCACACCACTGCCACGATGCGCTTCCAGCGGTTGTCATGCCAGCGCATGGCTCTCTGCAACGACTCTATGTTAGCATAGCGTCGTGCAGGGTCTAGCTTTAGGCAGCGTGCCGTGATAAATCTGTATCCTGACTCGAGCACTTGGCGCAAGATGATGCCCAATGAGTAGATGTCGCTACGAGCATCGGGCATGGCCGAGCGTGAGCTAAGCTCGGGCGATGCGTACTTGGGCGAGCAGCCTAATGTGCGCATAGCAAAGTGTGCGTCGCTATCTGCTAAACCAAAGTCTATGAGTTTTAGCGAGTTGTCTGCTCGACTTATGAGTATGTTTTCTGGCTTCAGGTCGTTGTGGATAATACCCCTTTTATGTAGGTAGTCAACGGCAGATAGCAGCTCCCCAAATATGCGCTTGCGCTCCGCTAAGGCGGGCTTCTCGGCTAGATACTCAGCAAGCGTGCGACCCTCGATATACTCCATTATTATGCCTGCGCCCATGGGCAGACTCTCCTCGTAGGTGTATACATGTACGATGTGTGGGTGGTCGCTGCCTATAGAGAGCTCGTATTCTCGTCGAAGCATAGCCTCCTGATGCTCCGAGTTGTCCTTTGTAGCCTTGATAAGGAAAAACTTGCCAGCCCTACTAGCACGATATAGTTTAGCATATGCTGTGCTTCGTAGCAGCATAATATCCTGAAAACCACCTTGCTCGATGTGTCTAGTCGTAGTACTATCGAAAATTTCGCTCTCTATCATTTCATAAAAGTTTGCGATTTCAAAGATAATTATTTATTTTTGTATCGCAATGGCAATTAAAAGCAATACACCACAAATCTTCGCTATGCGCCTGAGTGTCGAGGAGCGTTTTGGCAAGCCACTAGTTGTGCATGCCGACTTCTTGGATCTTGTTTCTGCTATCGAGCAGGATCAGCGTCAGCACATCTCTGAGTCTACGCTTGAGCGTGTATGGGGCTACTCTACACGAGGCTACGACACGGTGTCGCTGCGCACCCTCGACGTGCTGTCGATGTATGGTGCGGGGTGCTCGTGGAGGCTCTTTTGCGAGGCGCTAGCAGCAGACTGCTTCTCGTCGCTGTTCGACATCGAGAGCATCACCACCTCGGAGCTCTCTGTGGGCGACTGCTTGCGCATCGGCTGGCTTCCAGACAGGGTCTGCGAGGTGCGCTACTTGGGCGATAACCGCTTTGTTGCCGAGCACTGCGAGAACTCGAAGATGCTCAGAGGCGACAGCTTCTCGTGCCTGCAATTCTCGCTTGGCAAGGAGTGCCTCTTGAGCGACTTCCGCCACGCCGACTCACCCCTCTCTCAGACCTACGTCATTGGACAGAAGCACGGCTTAACCACATTGACCCACATTCCACTCAGTGAACACCAACCAAAAAAAGGATAGCCGCGGCTATCCTTTCCTTATCGCTGTTTTATCTTCTATCTCTTCGTTGAGGCCCTGAGGCCCTCGATTACACTGTGCGTGAAGCCGGCAGCCTCCATGGCGTTGAGGCCCTTGATGGTTAGGCCGCCAGGGGTTGTCACACGGTCGATCTCGGCCTCGGGGTGGCTACCGTTAGCCTCGAGGATATCTGCGGCACCACGCAGTGTCTGCATCACTATGCGCTTGGCGTCGTCGGCACGAAAGCCAAGCTCCACGCCGCCCTCCATGGCTGCACGTATGTAGCGTAGGGCGTAGGCTATGCCACACGATGCGAGCGACGTGCCAGCGGGGATAAGCCCCTCCTCCACAAGCATCGCCATGCCAAGCTCGCTAAATATCTCGACAAGCTGCGTGTCCTGCTCTCGGGTTGCATTCTCCGAGGCGATAAATGTCATGCTACTCATGGTGGCAATAGCGGTGTTGGGTATTATGATGAATGTTGCGGGTAGCTCTCCGTCGCCCTTGTCGAGCCACTCGCTAAGCTGGCTTATGCCGAGGCCACCCACCATCGAGGCAACAGCCTGACGCTTGTAGTCGAGGTGTGGCTTAAGCTCATCTATGACTTGCTCCACCTTCCACGGCTTCACGGCGAGTATAACGAGGTCTGCCGCCGCTGCGGCATCGCAATTATTTGTTGTGGTGTTTATCTCGGGGTGCTCGCTCTTTAGTGCCTCGAGCTTCGCGGTCGAAGGGTTCGACACGTAGATGTCGCTTGTGGCAATCTTCGCGCCACGTGCCAAGCCACGTGCCACCGCACCGCCCATATTTCCTGCGCCAATTATAGCTATCTTCATCGTTGTTAAGGTTTGTTCTTAGGTTTTCTGCGGCCGATAAATCGGACTGCAATCATCTACAAATATACGAAGATTTCGGCGAACGCAACCATTTTTTTGCCGATTTTGATTACCTTTGCCATATGAATGTAAAGCACGCATACTCTCGTAGCGAGGAGATTTTAAATGCCTCGACACACGCCGTGGGCCTTCTGATGGCCATTGTGGTGTGTAGATTCTTTGTTATTAAGAGTGCGGACTACGCCTCGTCGCTCGCCATATTGAGCCTTGTAATCTACTTTGTGGGTGTGGCGAGCTCCTATGCCGCATCGACAATGTATCATGCCATACCCGCCGCTAGTGTCAAGAGAAAGGCCCTCGCTCGCAAGGTTGACCACGCGGCGATATATTGGCACATTGCGGGTAGCTATACGCCCGTAACGCTCATAGCCATGCGTGAGGGTGGTGCTCCTGTTTGGGGCATTGCCATCTGCTCGTTTGTGTGGCTCGCAGCCCTTGTGGGCACAGGGCTTAGCTTCCGCAAGCTAAAGGCGCATAGCTACCTCGAGACGGCATGCTACGTGCTTATGGGCCTTACGATTCTTGTCGCCTTCAAGCCATTTTACGAGTGTTGTGGCCTAGAGATTGTGCTCTGGGTTGTTGGCGAAGGTATTGCCTATATCGTTGGTGCTGTGCTATATAGCTTCAAGCAGATACCATATATCCACTCAGTATTCCACCTTTTCGTTATTCTTGGCGATATCTGCCACATGATTGCTACGTGGAAGCTCTTGCAGATGTTTGTGTTGTAGGCGAGGCCAAAAATTAGAGTGTTATGTTGCACCGCTTTACTGCTGACATATCGCATATCGAGCGCCCGAAGCTCTTCACGTGGCCATTCCACTATGTGCCACACGCGTTGTCGTGCTTGGCGGCAAGCGAGGTGCAGCAATACCTTGGGTCGCATCCAGAGTGGCGTGAGGAGATTGCGCGAGGCAAGATGTTTGGAGTGCTTGTGGTTGAGGACGCGAGGGGCGAACTTGGCTTTCTTGCGGCATTCTCAGGCAACCTCGGTGGAAGAAACCTCCATGAATATTTTGTGCCACCTATATACGACATGCTACAACCTGGCGACTTCTTTCGTCGTGGCGAGGCAGAGATATCTGCCATAAACCGCACCATTAAGGAGCGTGAGTCGGGCGAGGAGTATCAGTCGGCAAAGGCGGCGTTAGAGAGGGCAATGTGTGATGCCGAGCAGCAGTTGTCGGAGCTTAAGGCGCAACTTAAGGAGCGCAAAAAGAAGCGTGACAAGCGACGTGCCGAGGGCGAGGATAGCGGTGTGCTAATCCTTGAGAGTCAGAGAGATAATGCCGAGCTACAACGCTTAAAGCGTGCTATGCGCGATAGGGTTGCTGAGGCTGAGGAGCGCTACAACAAACTTTACGCTGAGGTTGAAGCCCTTAAGGCTGAGCGTCAGCAGCGCTCCGCAGAGCTTCAGATGCAGCTATTTGCTGAGTTTCGCATACTCAATGCTCGTGGCGAGGTGCGTAACCTCTGCGAGTTGTTTGCCCCCACGCCACAGCTTGTGCCACCCGCAGGTGCTGGCGAGTGCGCAGCGCCCAAGTTGTTGCAATATGCCTACCTTAACGGTCTGCGCCCCGTGGCTATGGCTGAGTTTTGGCAGGGAGCATCACCCCGTGGCGAGGTGCGCCACCATGGTGCTTTCTACCCCGCATGCAACGGCAAGTGTAAGCCAATATTAACGCATATGCTCGAGGGCTTAGCCGTTGAGCCTAACCCACTTACGCAGATTATCCCTGCCGAGCCCCGCATATTGTGGGAAGATAGCCACATCGTGGTTGTGGATAAGCCATGTGGCATGCTCTCGGTGCGTGGTAAGTCGGGCGTGCGTAGTGTCGAGGAGTGGGCAGAGGAGCGCTATACGGAGGCCTCAGGTCCAATGATTGTGCACCGCCTCGACCAATCTACCTCGGGAATACTGCTCTTGGCAAAGGACAAAGCTACGCATAAGGCTATGCAGG
The DNA here is from genome assembly GCA_017631275.1 of Alistipes sp. Lineage (GTDB taxonomy): Bacteria > Bacteroidota > Bacteroidia > Bacteroidales > Rikenellaceae > Alistipes. The sequence goes on along the minus strand of JAGBTQ010000012.1, from coordinate 92,074 downwards.
AGCAGTTTGTAACACGCACAGTATCAAAGCAATATACAGCACTCCTCGACGGCGTTGTCGAGCAAGATAGTGGGCGTATCGACCTATGCATGAAGCTCGACTACGACAACCGCCCCCGCCAGATGGTTGCCCCCGACGGCAAGCGCTCAATTACGGAGTATCGTGTTGTGGCAGTGGAAGATGGTCGCACAAGAGTAGCGTTCTATCCGCTTACAGGTCGTACACATCAGTTACGACTGCATTCGGCTCACCCTGAGGGACTTAACACACCTATTGTTGGCGACGACATCTATGGTCATGAGCAGCGTGCCGACCTTAGTGATGGTCATCGCCTATGCCTCCACGCCTCGCGCCTCGAGTTTACGCACCCGCACACCAAGGAACGTATCGTTGTTGAGTGCAAAGCTGAGTTTTAGATTCCAGAAATAGAGTATCTTTGGAACATATTAAAATGAGTAATTAGTAATGAGTAGTGAGTAGCAAAAAAATACTACTAATTACTCTCTACTCATTACTCATTAAGTCCGTGCGAAGCACACCATACTTTTCACCTTTCACTTTTCACTTTTCACCTTAAAAATTAGGGTGTCACAACTGACGTTGTAACACCCTTTACTCTCTATGGCAATTCTTCTCGTTTTACTTTGCTGGTGCCCACTTGCAGCGCACAGGCGACACGATTGCGCCCTCCTCCTTGAGTGCCTTCATCGCCTTATCCACCTCCTTGCGGTCGATGCCGCTAAGCTCTGCAATCTTACCTGCGTTTAGAGGCTCACCTGCCTCAATCATTACTGCCAATACTTTTGCTTTTGTCTCCATATTTGTCTAGTTTTTAATTGTTTCGTAACTCTAATGTTATCTCTAAATATTCGCGTCGTCCCTCGATGTAGTCGGCATAGAGCCTCTCTTCATCTCGCCCTCGGAGTATCGAGCACTTGCCACACATCTCGCAGCTAAGCAAGCATCGCCACTCGTTGAGCACAAACTCACGCCTTTTGTCGTGGGTCGAGTCCTTAATGCTCGGGGCTTTCATACTCACTTCTGTTTTTTCCTGGTGCAAATATCGTGATAAATTTGTTAGCCACCAAAAAATTGCCAACGGAAATAATTATATGGTTATAAGCAGAACTAATAGTAGGGCGGTGAGAGGGCGATATTTTATGCTGATGATTGCTTTTTAAATAATATTTACTATCTTTGTATAAACCCCAATTTAAAGTGTATGCGTCTTATTAAATTTTTAGCAATATTGGTTCTCGGCATGGTGTCGAGCGTGTTTGTGTGTAGTGCTCAGTATGAGCAATATTGCAAGGTAGATGGTAATAAGTTTGTTATCACTACTCCCTCGGCGAAGCTATATCCCTTGCCCGAATCATACCGCGAGGCTGTCACAAGCGGAAAGGCTTTGAGTTATGGTATTCGTGATTTTGTTGATATCAGCGAAATCAAACCCAAAACAATTCGCAATTCGATGCAGTTGCCAGTGGTGAGATATACAAATGTCACCAAGTCGCCAAATTTCGATGCTTACATCGTCGATTATAAGGATAAGTTGTGGGTGTTGCAGAGTAGCGATGTGAATATCAATACTTTGCTTGTTGAGCAGAATGCCGCGATAGAGCTCAACAAAGAGGAGTTGGAGTCGGCAAAGAGCAGTAGCCTAGCTAAGCTGCAAGATTTGTATACTAGAAGATCTGCGTTAAGAGGTGAGTTAGACAGCCTTGTTGCTCACTATGCGCAGATATCTACTGATAGTCTAGCCTATTATCGAGATCTCGAGTCGCGCCTTCCACAAATTCGTGATTCGCTGGTCAGGGTGGCTGAGCGCGAGGAGCAGGCGAGGGTAGATAAGGAGTATAATAGTTGGTATAATTCGCTGCCAGCATCGTCGAAGGCGGCGGTGAATGCAATAGCCATAGATTATGCCGAATTAGACTATCCAAATTCTGTTGGTGGATGCGACTATAACTTCGAATATACCAACATCTCGCCAAAAACCATTAAGTATCTCTATTGGACAGGTAAGGCATATAATGCTGTAGATGACCCTGTCTATTGTGATGTGCGCAACCGATCAACACTCTCTGGTAAGGATACTGGCCCTGTGGAGCAGGGAGAGTCGGGCGGAGGCTACTGGGATTGTGTCATATATAACTACTCGGCAGCTTATGTTAAGCTTTCTCAGGTTCAGATTATATATATGGACGGCTCCTCACTAACCATTAGTGGTGACGACATCGCAAGAATTGCCGATGCCCCATCGCGCGAGATCTCGGTGGATACTTGGGCTATTAAGCAGAGTGTAATGTCGGATAGAGAGTGTCAGAGTAAGATAAACCTATGGAGCGATAGGTTGAGTTGTGTGCAGAATAAAAAGGAGTACAGCGCAAAGTGGGCAGAGTTGGATAGTAGTTCGTATGATCAAACTCTTAGCTCGCTTAACGAATTAGCAACGCAGGAGAAATCAGCACTGGCAGATGTTGCAAGCTGTCAGAAAAATCTTGATGCTTTTAATAAGTTCCTCAACTTTGAAAAGTATGCAACAGCCACTCAAAAATCTGCGGCATACGCTGGTGGTTCTTCAGCTAGTGCCTCTAGCACAACCTCGGCTACTGCACCTAAATATCCTTTGTGACCTTTGGTCTTGAGGGCTCGCTTGAGGGACTTAAGTCGTTCTCGGCAGGTTTGGGTCTGTCAATGCGCATAGGTCGCAGCACGTCGCTGTTTAACGCCACAATTGGTGCTAAGTATCAGCGAACAGTATATAATACGAATATATCTTACTCCTATTCTGATAATTTGGGCTATCATTATGGCGATGCTGACTATAGGCGAAATGTTAGTCAGATAGTAATTCCTGCTGTCATAAATTGGAATATCGCACGCACTGATGAGATGTCGTTCTATTTGGGTGTTGGATATGAGCATGCTGTATTCATGTCTGATAAACAGAACTTAGAGTATGGTTTTGGCGATGAGTTTAACATGTCCGATTTCTATAAATATGGCAACGATGAGTTTGTTGAGCTATCGGTGCCTGCGCGAAGCAGTATTATCCAGATTGGATTTGCTGGACGAAACTACGATTGGAAGATATATTACAAAATTCATCAGCCCAACTCAGGGCTTGTCAACCAGGAGCGAGGAGCCATAGGCACAGCATTTGTCTATTATTTCTAATGCTCGCCACATATCTTGGTCAATAACTAACGACCCATCACAACAAAAAAAATATAGGCTAACCCAATCGGGATAGCCTATATTTTTCTAAGACAAAATCTAATTAAGCCTCAGGAGCGATAGCCTCTGATGGGCAAACGCCAGCGCAAGTACCGCAATCGATACACTTGCTAGGATCGATGCAATAGATATCACCTGCTGAAATAGCCTCAACTGGGCACTCGTCGATACATGTACCACATGCAACGCAAGAATCTGAAATTTTGTAAGCCATATTACTTTATAGTTTTAATGAGTGTTTGCTCTGTTTTCAAATGCAAATATACAAATTATTTTACAAAATCAACACCTATTTTATAAAATCGAAGCCTGTATAAGGAATTAACGCCTCTGGAATGCGTATTCCCTCCTCAGTTTGATTGTTCTCGAGCAGTGCTGCTACGATACGTGGCAATGCAAGAGACGAGCCATTTAGTGTGTGGCACAACTGATTTTTGCGGTTCTCGTCACGATAGCGTAGCTTAAGGCGGTTAGCCTGGAACGACTCGAAGTTTGATACTGACGACACCTCCAACCAGCGCTTCTGTGCCTCAGAGTATACCTCGAAGTCGTAGGTGAGAGCCGAGGTGAACGACATGTCGCCACCACATAGGCGCAAGATACGGTATGGCAAGCCGAGCGATGCTACGATGCTCTCTACGTGTGCTACCATAGCGTCGAGGGCCTCGTACGACTTGTCGGGATGTGCCACCTGCACGATCTCCACCTTGTCGAACTGGTGCAAGCGGTTAAGGCCACGCACGTCCTTACCATAAGAGCCTGCCTCGCGTCTAAAGCATGGGGTATATGCAGTCATCTTAACAGGAAGCTCGCTCTGGTCGAGGATAACATCGCGGAAGATGTTGGTTACAGGGACCTCGGCAGTAGGCACAAGGTAGTAGCCATCGGCTGTGGCGTGGTACATCTGACCCTCCTTGTCGGGTAGCTGACCTGTGCCGAAGCCCGAAGCCTCGTTTACCATGATTGGAGGCTCAACCTCCTGATAACCAGCCTTTGTGTTGCAGTCGAGGAAGTAGTTGATGAGTGCTCGCTGCAATCGTGCGCCCTTGCCCTTATATACTGGGAAGCCAGCACCAGTGAGCTTAACGCCAAGGTCGAAGTCGATGATGTCGTACTTCTTGGCAAGCTCCCAGTGAGGAAGTGCCTCGCCAGGAATCTCGGTGTAGTTCTCCACGAGCTTAACCACAACATTATCCTCGGCTGTGCGACCCTCAGGCACGATGTCGGCAGGGAAGTTAGGGAGCTTAACAATCTCATTTTGAAGCTCCTCGGCTACACGCTCCGACTCCTCCTTAAGCTCGTTTGAGCGTGTTTTGAGTGCTGCCACCTCCTGCTTCTTAGCCTCGGCCTCCTCCTTAAGACCCTTGCCCATGAGCATGCCAATCTGCTTTGCAGCTTGGTTCTGCTCGGCAAGACAGCTATCGAGCTCATTCTGTAGAGCCTTACGCTTGTCGTCGAGAAGCTCAATTGTAGCGATTATTGGTGCGGCGTCCACACCCTTCTTTGCAAGGCGGCTTATAGCCTCCTCTTTATTCTCTCTTAGTTGCTTTAATGTAAGCATATAATTTCGATAGATTTACGTTTCAACTCACAAAGATACAACAATATTAATTATATTGTACAGCGCAACGCCAAAAAAATTTGCTGGTATGGCGATGACCGCTATTTTCTTAAGTTAATGCCGCGCTTAGTATTGTTTGTTACGCAAATGTTTGCTAAATTTGTGAAAGCTAAGTATCGATTACAACAAACTGTTATAATAAATGAAACGACTTGTATTAATGTTGGTATTGTCGTGCCTCGCAATGGGCATGGCATATGGTCAGCGCAAGCAACGAACAGAGGATTGGAATAAGGAGACATCAGTAGGAAATGAAATCCCTGGAAAGAAGACCTTTGGATATATCGTAGGCGAGAATGGCGATTTAATTTATGATGGTCCTTGTACCATTACTTGCACACTCCCTTACACGAGGGTATATGAATCTACCTGTTGGTCTAGAAATGGTTTAACACTATACAACGATTATGAACATAAGGGTAAATATAAGTGGCAAGGCAGCTATAAAAAGGGTTTGCTTGATGGTGCTGTATCTGTAGAAGATGAGTATTACAGAGCTGGAGAATGGCTAACAACTAATCTGTATCTTACGGATTATACCACAATTAGCTATTCTTTTGCTCTAAGTGGTAAGTTTACAAGCGGTGTGCCTAATGGCTCTTTCAGTGTTGTGCAAGACGGAGAAGAGGTGTTAGATGCAACGTATAAAGATGGAGCTCTTGTTGGCTATTTCTATTGCCATGAACATCATGGCAACATATCAGATGGTGGAAAGCTTACTGGTGAGTGGGTGGTGGACCGCTATGTCGAAATGGAGTTTATCGAGGGTGTGTTACTTAGCAAAACTACAAGCGATAGGTCGACACGTCCAGCGGATGTGGAGTTGGCACGAAAGTATGCTAAGGGCGAAATCACTAAGCAGGAGTTGTGGGACAAGCACTTTATTGTGGTCAGAACGGCATCAATTGACCTTGGCTCATGTGCTCGTGCTATTATAATGAGTGAGACGTATGATCTGCCTCATTTTAACGACGAGGAGAACATCTTTTATTACGAGTATTTGGATTACATTGTTGAGGACTCAGTAATTAGAGCAGAGACATTTAAAGGTGATAAAGAGTTGACAAGCATTACTATTCCTAATAGCGTAACTAGCATTGGATATTGTGCATTCTATGATTGCAGTAGCCTAACAAGCATTACTATTCCTAATAGCGTAACTAGCATTGGAGATTATGCATTCTATGGTTGCAGCAGCCTAAAGAGTGTTAAGGTAGCGAATAAGTATTGCTACGATTATTTCAAAAATTTTGGAGTTCCCGACATCACCTTTATAGTATCAACTCCTAAAGAGTATGAGGAGGCACAAAAATTAGGCACAACAAAATTAGCCATTGATAGCAATAGCAAATATGCATCTGAAGATGGACTATACCTCATCGATAATGGAAAACTTATTCTTTTTATCGGAAAAGATTTAACCGAATATACCATTCCCGAGAGCGTAACTAGCATTGAATATGGTGCATTCTCAGGTTGCAGCAGTCTAACTAGCATTACTATTCCGAATAGTGTAACAAGCATTGGATATGCAGCATTCCGTAGTTGCAGCAGCCTAACGAGCATTACTATTCCTAATAGCGTAACTAGCATTGGAGAGAGTGCATTCCGTGGTTGCAACAGCCTAACAAGCATTACTATTGGAAATAGCGTAACTAGCATTGGACGTTCGGCATTCAATGGTTGCAGCAGACTAACGAGCATTACTATTGGAAATAGCGTAACTAGCATTGGAGAGTGGGCATTCAATGGTTGCAGTAGCCTAACAAGCATTACTATTCCTAATAGCGTAAAAAGCATTGGAAGTGATGCATTCCGTGGTTGCAGTAGCCTAACTAGCATTACTATTCCAGAGAGCGTAACTAGCATTGGAGAGGGTGCATTCGCATATTGCAGCAGCCTAACTAGCATTACTATTCCGAATAGCATAACAAGCATTGGAGAGGAGGCATTCTATGGTTGCAGTAGCCTAACAAGCATTACTATTGGAAATAGCGTAACTAGCATTGGAGAGGAGGCATTCTATGGTTGCAGTAGCCTAACAAGCATTACTATCCCAAATAGTGTAACTGAGATTGGACATGAAGCATTCTATGGTTGCAGTAGCCTAACAAGCATTACTATTGGAAATAGCGTAACTAGCATTGGACAGCAAGCATTCCGTGGTTGCAGCAGCCTAAAGAGTGTCAAGGTAGCGAATAAGGATTGCTACGATTATTTCAAAGACAAGATCGCCAACATAGCGTTTTACGGAGCAAATGCATCAGACGACGGAAGATGCTTAATCATAGATGGAATGCTTGAAAGATTCAGTGCAAATGGAATAAACGAATACACCATTCCCGAGAGTATAACAAGCATTGGAGTTTATGCATTCTATGATTGCATCAGCCTAACTAGCATTACTATTCCAAATAGCGTAACAAGCATTGGACGTTCGGCATTCAATGGTTGCATCAGCCTAACAAGCATAACATGTTTAGCCACAACGCCACCTGCAATAGACAACATAAGGATAGGTGAAACAACAATGATATATGTTCCCAAAAAGGCAGTCAAAGCATACAAACAAGACCCTAAGTGGAGCATATACAAGAAGCAGATAAAGGCGATTAAATAACCAACATATGGGGGCGACTAATGAGGTCGCTCCCATTTTTTTGTTTGAGAGAAAGACAAAAACGCCATTGCCCTATATAGCACGGGTATTATTTTTAATACCCATGCTTTTTTGTTGATAATCAACTGTTTTGCGACACCTCTTGCTCGCTATATGGGTACTCTTTGCGTACCCACACCAACCTGCCAGCCCCCCCACTGCGCGGGTATTAAAAATAATACCCGTGATAGGTAAGATGAGGCAGATAGGGAGTTTAGGGCAGGGATTATATAAATTGGTAAATAGTAGTGATTAATTAGTAATGTTTTGTGTTGCTACTCACTAATAATTCCTCGTTACTCATTAGCATCAACATCGCAGGCACCATTCCTTTCACCTCTCACTTTTAACTTTTCACTTTTTTTTGTATCTTTGTGCGATAACCTTCACACAAGATGAGTGATAAGAAGCGAAATATAGAGCTGCTATGCCCCGCACGCGACTATCGTGCGGCGGTGGCGGCTGTCGATTGTGGTGCCGATGCCTTGTATATCGGTGCTAATCAGTTTGGTGCTCGTCGCGGCGCTACAAACTCTACCGACGACATAGCACGTGTTGTGGCATACGCCCACCTCTTTGGCGTGCGAGTATATGTCACGCTTAATACTATTCTCTACGAGAGCGAATTGAAGGATGCCGAGCGCCTTGCGCGTGAGCTTATCGCCGTGGGTGTCGATGCACTCATCGTGCAGGATATGGCATACCGCGAGATGAACCTCCCCGTGGAGCTACACGCCTCGACACAGACGTGCAATATGACTCCTGAGGGCGCTAAGTTTTTTGAGGATAGTGGATTTACGCGCGTTATCTTGGAGCGTGCACTGTCGCTCGACGAGATTAAGGCAATACGCAGTGCTACTACTGTCGATTTGGAGTGTTTTATCCATGGCGCTATCTGTGTGGGACATAGTGGTAGGTGCTACCTCTCACGCTCGCAGTCCTCACGCTCGGGCAACCGTGGCGAGTGTTCGCAGCCATGCCGTCTAACGTATGACCTTGTTACGGAACGTGGCGAGAAGATTATCAAGGGCAAGCACCTGCTCTCGGTCAAAGATTTCGACCTCTCGGAGCGCATTGGCGAGCTTATCGACGCGGGTGTCATGTCGTTCAAGATTGAGGGAAGACTCAAGGACGACAACTACATAAAAAATGTTGTTAGCTACTACCGCCAGAAAATTGATGAGGCTCTTGCCACACGCCCTGACTGCAAGCGTATGTCGGTGGGCCGTAGCGAGATAGAGTTTACGCCCGACCCCAAGAAGAGTTTTACGCGTGACGGTGGCGAGTATATGTACTCGGGCAAGCGCCCTGGCGTGGCGTCGTTCCATACGCCTAAGGCTGTGGGTGAGTATGTAGGCTGTGTAGCTACTGCCGACCGCCGTAGCTTCAAGCTTAGCGGAGGCGTTGTGCTCAGCGCTGGTGATGGCCTTTGTTTCCTATCGTCGGAGGGTATTATTGGCACAAACGTAAATCGTGTGGAGGGCAGCATCATCGAGCCTAACCGCATGGAGGGCATCAAGCCAGGCATGGAGGTGTATCGCAACTACGACCACCAGTTCTCGCAAGCTGTGGAGCGTAGCCGAACACGCCGAGCTATCGACGCCGAGTGTGTTGTGCGTCTCTCGGCAGAGGGTATCGAGGCTGAGTATCGCGACGAGGAGGGCGAGAGTGTTGTTGTAAGGCGCAGTGTGGCGCTGGAGGGTGCTAAGAGCGAGGCTAAGATGCGCTCTGTTGCCGAGGAGCAGATGGCAAAGAGTGGCGATAGCATCTTCCGTGTAAAGAGCGTTAGGGTTGAGGGTGCCGAGTGGTTTGCTACGGCCAAGCTCCTTGCCGAGATGCGTCGTGAGGCGCTGTCGCTCATGGCGTCTAAGCGCGCCGAAAAGCAGATAGAGCACGACATACGCCGAGATAGTGGCGAGGCACGCTACCATGAGGTGCGCCTATCGCCCCAGCATAATGTTGTTAATTCACTCTCGCGTAGCTTCTACAAGCGTCATGGCGTAGAGCATATTGTTGAGGGCTTAGATTCGTGGCGTTCGACACATGGTGAGAGGGTTATGGAGTCGAGCTACTGCATTCGTCGCGAGATTGGCGAGTGCCTAAAGCAGGGCACAAAGCTGCGCGATAGGCTCTACCTGGAGCATGGTCGCCACCGCTACCGCCTTGACTTCGACTGCGCACGCTGCAGAATGAACCTCATAGATTGTACATTCGAAAGTGAGAGGTGAAAAGTGAGAGGTGAAAAGTAAGGTGTGCTTCGCACGAATTTTACAGTGGGATATAAGTTATGAACTACAATAAGTATATCATTGACACAAAGAGCGAAGAGTTTGCGTTGCATATAATATCATTATGTAAAGAGCTTAAGAGCGATGGGTTAAATTTTGTGCTTGCTAAGCAACTTCTTCGTAGTGGAACAAGTGTGGGTGCAAATTTGCGAGAGAGGGTAAATGCGCAGAGTAGGCGAGACTTTATAAACAAATTTCAAATTGCTCTTAAGGAGGCAGATGAGAGTGCTTATTGGCTCGAGTTATTATATAAAAGTGGCATTATTGAGGAGAGTAAATTTACGCTCCTCTACAACGAGCTGAAGGAGATAATCGCAATAATTACAGCATCTTTAAACAAACTAAAGAATAATGAAGATTAGTAGTTTTAACATACTTATCACCTTTGACCTTTAACTTTTCACTTTATAAACTTAGCGCCGCAGGCACCATACTTATCACCTTTCACCTTTAACTTTTCACTTTATGATAAAGCAACTTACACCCAATATTCCCGACTACGAACTTCTTGATACGGGCGATGGCGAGAAACTTGAACGCTTTGGTCGCCATGTGGTGCGCCGTCCCGAGCCTCAGGCAATATGGCATAAGAGCCTCGGTGAGCGTGAGTGGCTCAAGGCAGATGCCTCGTTTTTGCGCGATGTGAAGAGCGAGGAGAGGGGCGAGTGGAAGCTTAAGCCCGAGATGCCGTCACGCTGGAATGTGCGTTTCGACTATAAGGATATGCATCTTCGTATGCGCTTGGCACTCACCTCGTTTAAACATGTGGGTATCTTCCCCGAGCAGGCAGCCAACTGGGAGTTTATCTACGATACAATCGAGGAGCTTAAGCAGTCGGGCATCGAGCGCCCTAAGGTGCTTAACCTCTTTGCCTATACGGGTGGTGCTACGCTTGCAGCACGCTCGGCAGGTGCCGACACTACGCACGTAGACTCTGTAAAGCAGGTTGTTACATGGGCACGCGAGAATATGGAGTCGTCGGGCCTCGATGGTGTGCGTTGGATTGTTGAGGATGCCATGAAGTTTGTTGAGCGCGAGGTTAGACGTGGCAACAAGTATCACGGCATTATCCTCGACCCACCAGCCTATGGCCGTGGCGCTAATGGCGAGAAGTGGATCTTGGAGGAGCACATCTGCCGAATGTTGGAGTGCTGTTCCGAGTTGCTCGAGAAGCAGAATGCCTTCTTGGTATTAAACCTCTACTCTATGGGTCTTTCGTCGATGCTTGCCCGCACGGCCGTGCACCAGGCATTTGGCACACCTATGATGGAGCAGATGGGTGAGCTCTACTTCGAGGATAGAAGTTCGAAGCAGATACCTTTTGGCACATATTACCGATTTAGACGATAGTAGATGCGACAGCTGCTGGAGATATTTTGGTCGTTCCTCAAAATTGGCGCCTTCACCTTTGGTGGTGGCTATGCCATGATACCCCTTATCCAGCACGAGGTGATACACAGGCGTAGGTGGATTGAGGAACGCGATTTTCTTGATTTGCTGACACTTGCGCAGACGGCACCAGGCCCTATCGCCCTAAATACAGCGGTCTTCGTGGGCTATAAGCATCGTGGCTATATGGGTGCTCTGAGTGCCATCATGGGCGTTATAGTACCCTCGTTTTTGGTAATTTTAGTTGTCGCAATATTCTTTGCGTCGATACGTGATAACGTCTATGTCGATGCGGCATTTAAGGGCATGCGCCCCGCCGTTGTGGCGCTCATCGTAGCCCCTATCGTGGGCCTAACCAAGGGCATGCGCTGGTGGCTTGTTGCCGTGGCGTTGGCAGTGGCTATGGTGGTGTGGTACTTCGGCATATCGCCCGTATGGTTCTTGATTGCAGGTGCCGTGGTGGGCGCTTGTGTTGTAGCACGGAGAGGAGGTGAGCAATGCTAATGACGCTTGTCGAGCTCTTCGTGAGCTACCTGAAAATTGGCTTCTTTGGCTTCGGTGGTGGCTATGCCATGCTCTCGCTCATTCATAGCGAGGTTGTGGTGTCGCACGGGTGGCTCACGAATGGCGAGTTCTCGGATATTGTGGCTATATCGCAGATGACACCTGGCCCAATCGCCATTAACTCAGCCACATATATCGGCTACGAGGTTGCGGGCATCTGGGGCTCGGTGGTGGCTACCGTGGCGGTGTCGCTGCCCGCACTCACGCTCATGCTCCTTATCACCCACTACTTCCTTCGTTTGCAGAACAACCGATATGTGAAGGGCATTGTTAGTGGCATGCGCCCTGTGGTTGTCGGCATGATTGCCTCGGCAGCGCTGCTTCTGATGTTCCCAAAGTCGGACGATGGTCGTAGCTTTATCGACGGCTGGAGCTGGGCGATATTTGGTGCTACGCTCCTCGGCTCGGCATATAAGGTTAATCCGATAGTGCTTATTGTGCTCTCGGGCGTTGCGGGAGTGGTTATCTATGGATTTTTATAAAGTGCTCTTTATGAGGAAGATATTGTTGTTTGTTGCGCTTGTTTTGGTGGGTTGTGCCGAGGCAAAGCCTAAAGTGCAGGAGGATGTTGTTGCAGTGTTTAAGCATCGTCATGAGCTTATGCGCGAGGCGATGAAGAGTGGCAATATAGACGAGGCGCAGCGCCTAAGCAGCGAGACAAATGCATGGCTTGAGACGCTGAGCGATAACGAACAATTCTTAATAAGTAAGTCGCTTACAAAGAGGTAGAAAACTCTATTTTTGAGGCTAGTTCATAGCCTTCGTCATAGAGTGCGAGAAGCTTCTTCGAATCACGCTCCATACGTCCCACGACAATAGGTCGCTCGGGGCGTATTACTATTATACGGCCCTCCTCTTCGAGCCTCTCGATAAGCTCCATATCGCTGTTATAACGCAAGTTGCGTGTGCGAATAGCCTCACGCAGAGCAGGGTATTTGCGGTATGCCCAGAAGGGCACGTGTTGCTTTTCAGCTTTGCGGTAGCCTTTGTTGCGCGTAAGCGCCACGACGAGGTTGTCGTAGCCTAAGTCCATGGCATGGCGTACGGGAATAGAGTCGCTGATGCCACCATCGAGCATCGCTACGCCATCGACATAGCTTATGGGCATGACAAAGGGTAGGCTACTCGACGCCTTCACGATGTCGATAATGCGCTTAGGGTCGTGCTTCTCGCTAAGGTAGCACGCCTCGCCCGTAAGGCAGTCGGTGGTGACCATCTCGTAGTGAGCATCGTTAGCCTCGTAAGCCTCATAATCATAAGGGATTATACGCTCGGGAAACTCGTGAAACAAGAGGTTGAAGTCCATGATATTTCCCTTTGTGAGAAGGTGGCGAAAGCCTATGTAGCGGTACTTCTCCAGAAGGTCGATGTTGCTGAACTTTGCACGTCCTCGCTGCCCCGACATATAGGATAGCCCGTTGCACGCTCCAGCACTCACGCCTACGGCATAGGGGAGGCGTATGCCTCGGTCCATTAGCGAGTCGAGTACGCCACACGTAAAGACACCACGCATGCCGCCGCCCTCGAGCACAAGTCCCGATTTAGGAGTGATGTTATGCTTTAGGTTTGCCATAGCCGTAAAGTGTCAAAATTCTCGCCAAAGGTAGGGTTTTTCTGTTAAAATGCCATGGTTACTCCTCTAAAAGGAGTAGTTCTTAATGTAATAATGCACTTTTTTCCATTATGGCGGTGCTAAGTGCGCTTACTTTTAGATTTTTGTATTACCTTTGCGAATAATTTTATTAACCATAAATCGTGGGCTTCGGCTCCCAAACTTTTTTGAATGAGTATGACTACAAACTCACTACGCAAACTAATTTGTCGTGTAGCACTTGTTGCTGTTGCTGCTTTCAGTGTTAGCGCCCTCTCGGCACAGTCGGGCTATGAGAAGAACAACGAGATCTTCCGCATTGGCGTTGAGGGTCGTCTTGACTATCTTAATCAGGCTGTTGCAGGCAACCATGATGTTGCTGGCTCGGGCTTCAAGGTGCGCTACTTCAACTTCCGTATGGACGGTCAGATTTCGCCTAAGTTCTCTTACTCATGGCGTCAGCGTTTCAACCGTGCTAACTCAATCAGCGAGTTTGCGCAGAACACCGATTGGTTTACTTTGACCTATAAGCCTACTTCGAATTGGGCAATCTCGGCAGGTAAGCAGGTGCTTATGATTGGTGGTTGGGAGTACGACCGTGCACCTATCGAGCTCTACTTCTGCTCGGAGTTCTGGAACAACGTAAACTGCTATCAGCTTGGTGCAAGCGTGGCATATACCACAAACGATGGCAACGACACTATCCTCTTCCAGGCAAGCCAGAGCCCTTACGACACCACATCGTCGTCTGTTGATTACTATGCCTACAACCTCTACTGGAGTGGCTCACATGGCTGCTACACTGCGCTCTACTCGCTCAACTTCATGCAGTATGCGCCAGGCAAGTACGACAAATATATCGCCCTTGGCAACCAGTTCAAGTTTGGCGATGCTACTATCCAGCTCGACTTGATGAACCGTGGCACATCGCTTCGTGACCTTTGTTTCGATAACTTCTCAATCATGGGTGAGTTCGCATACCTTATTGCTGACCGTGTAAACGTATTCGCTAAGGCTACTTACGACAAGATTGGTAGCAGCGCCGTTGCTGCATCGGGTCTTATCCCAGGCACTGAGCTTACACGTGTAGGAGGTGGTGTTGAGTACTACCCAATGGGTCACAAGGGCAACCGTGATGTACGCCTCCACGCAGCATACTCTTACACACTCGGCGTAAATACCAACTTCGAGGAGTCTAGTGCTTGTGACTGCCACAAGTACGATGAGAATGGAGCGGTGATAAAGGAGTTTAAGGGTACAGCACAAAATAAACTTGGCTACCTTACTATCGGTCTAACATGGAAGATCGACGTAATGGAGGGTATCAAAAACATTCTCAATAAATAAATATCTAATACTTAATACTATATGGAGAACAAAGAGAAGGGCATTAAGAAGTATCTTGCAGGTATCTTCTGCCTAATTATCGTTGTTGGCATCTTTGGTGGTATTGGCTCGGTTATGGGCTTGCCAAATATGCTTAACACAATCATGAAGACGGCGCACGACTTGTTGCTCAACACCGTATTCTACCTCATGGCCATCTGCGTTATCACAGGTGCTTTGGGTGCTATCTTCGTTGAGTTTGGCGTGGTTAACCTCCTTGAGCGCATCTTGCGCCCTATGATGAAGCCACTCTTCAACCTTCCAGGTGTAGCGTCGTTGGGTGCTGTGATGACATTCCTCTCGGACAACCCAGCAATCATCTCGTTGGCTAAGGACAAGCGCTTCAGCTCTTACTTCAAGAAGTTCCAGCTTATCTCGCTTACCAACTTCGGTACAGCCTTCGGTATGGGCTTGTTGGTTATCGTGTTTATGATTTCGCAGGGCTACTTTGTCGAGCCATTTATCGGCTTGCTCGGTGCTTTCATCGGCTGTATCTGCTCAACACGCCTTATGCAGCGCTTTGTGTGCAAGGCACACCCTGAGTTTAAGGAGGAGTTTGCCGCAGTTCTCGACGAGAACGATATGAAGGCAGGCGACGAGGTTAAGGAGACATCTATGTTTACACGTATCCTCAACTCGTTGCTCGACGGTGGTAAGACAGGTGTTGACGTAGGTTTGTCAATTATCCCTGGCGTGCTTATCATCTCTACTTTCGTTATGCTCCTTACATTTGGCACTGGTGCTAACGGTACTTACGATGGCGCAGCATACGAGGGTATCGAGTTCTTGCCTTTGGTATTCGGCAAGATTAACTTCATTTTTGAGTGGTTGTTCGGCTTCGAGCACCCAGCACTCATGGCATTCCCTATCACATCGTTGGGAGCTGTAGGTGCTGCGTTGAGCCTCGTGCCTGAGTTCGCTGCTCAGCAGATTGTTAATGGTAACGCTATTGCTGTGTTCACAGCTATCGGTATGTGCTGGAGCGGTTACCTCTCAACACACACTGCTATGCTCGATGCTCTTGGCTACCGCAAGCTCACCTCTAAGGCTATCCTTGCTCACACCGTGGGTGGCTTGGTGGCAGGTATCTCTGCTCACTGGTTGTTCGTGCTCTATACACTCGCTTTTGGCGCTCCAACAACATTTGAGGGTGGTGCTGACCGCTACACTACAGCTCCTGTTGTTATCGAGTTTGTTAGCGAGAACCAGGTGAAGGTTGGCGACCGCATCTTTACTGACGAGGCTGGCGACACTCCTGAGGAGGAGGGCTCATTGGCACAGGTTATCAAGGCTATGTTGCTCGAGAAGGACGACGAGCTTGTTGTTGTTGACGGCATTAAGATTGATGTTGCAAGCGTTGTAGATGGCGAGAAGCTTCCTGAGGCTACACGCGAGAGCCTTGAGAATGAGATTGAGGCAGCCTTTGCAATGTATCGTGAGGAGTTTGCCGAGGAGAAGTTTAGCAAGGCTCTAACCGAGCTTTCGGAAGAGGAGCTTAAGGCCCTCGACGAGGCTATTCCTTTCAAGGTCGAGACTAAGGCTGACGACCAGAAGGCTGAGGAGTAATCCTTACATAAAATATATGTATGTTGGGGTGTTCGCTAACGAATGCCCCAACTTTTTTAATGGCTCAATTTTTGAGTGTGAATAAAAAAAATTGGTAGAGGCTATCGTTTTACGAAAAAATTACTATCTTTGCACCCACGAACAATAATTCGTTGGACCCATAGCTCAGTTGGTTAGAGCAGCGGACTCATAATCCGAAGGTCGTGGGATCATGCCCCTCTGGGTCCACAAAGAAGCAGCCCCTTAAGTCTAAGGGGCTGCTTCTTTTATATATATATGTATCGGCTTAGTGCGCCTCGAGCCAGTTATCGGCACTATTTACCTCAGCAATAAGCGGTATGCTTAGCTCGGCAACACTCTCCATTGCCTCTTTCACGATGTGCTTCACCTTGTCGAGCTCGTTAAGGTAGGTGTCGATGACAACCTCGTCGTGCACCTGCATAATCATCTTCGAGCGTATGCCCTCCTGCTTAAACCTACGAGCAATCTCCGCCATTGCCAACTTCATGATGTCGGCGGCTGAACCCTGTATAGGGGCATTTATGGCGTTGCGCTCAGCCAAGCCTCGCACTGTGCGGTTTGACGAGGCGATGTCGGGAAGCTGACGGCGACGTGCAAACATGGTCTCGACATAGCCGTCGTTAGCAGCCTTCGCAACAACATCGTCCATATACTTCTTAACGCCTGGGTAGGTGTCGAAGTAGTTTGTTATAAGCTCCTTAGCCTCACGGTTTGAGATGTCCAACCTCTGTGCAAGACCGAATGCCGAGATGCCATAGATAATGCCGAAATTGGCAGTCTTGGCACTACGACGCTCCGACGACGTGACCTCGTCCGAAGACTTGTGGTAGAGGCGTGCCGCTGTTGCCGAGTGGATATCCTCGCCCGAGCGGAATGCATCGACAAGGGCGGGGTCGTTGCTAAGGTGTGCCATGAGCCTAAGCTCAATCTGCGAGTAGTCGGCAGCAATGAGCGTATGCTCCGCATCCGAGGCGATGAATGCTGCACGGATAGGCTTGCCAAGGTCGTCGCGGATAGGTATGTTCTGCAAGTTAGGATTGGTCGAGGATAGACGACCAGTAGCCGTAACTGCCTGATTATACGAGGTGTGTATGCGTCCAGTCTCGGGGTTGATAAGCTCGGGAAGCGCCTCGACATAGGTAGAGAGGAGCTTCTTCACGCCACGATACTCCAAAATCTTGCTTACGATAGGGAAGTCGTGGGCAAAGGTTTGCAGGTACTCCTCCTCGGTTGAGAACTGCTTTGTTTTGGTCATCTTGGGCTTATCAGTAATGCGCAACTTGGCAAAGAGCACCTCGCCAAGCTGACGCGACGAGTTGATGTTTAGCGTAGGCTCCTGAGCCAACTCACGCACCTCATTTTCAAGTCTTTCGAGAAGTTGGCGTAGCTCCACGGCATAGCTATTTAGTGCCTCACGATTTACCGTAACGCCCTCAAGCTCCATATCTGCCAACACCTCGATCATAGGCTCCTCGATGCGCTTGTATAGGTCGAGCATGCCTCGCTTCTCGACCTCTGCGTAGAGCACCTGCTTGAGGCGTAGGGTGATATCGGCATCCTCGGCAGCATACTCAGCAACACGCTCAACGCCAACAACATCCATCGTTAGCTGCTTGCTACCCTTGCCAATAAGTGTCTCGATTGATATTGGGCGATAGCTAAGGTAGCGCTCGGCAAGGAAGTCCATGTTGTGGCGCGACTCCGAGTCGAGGAGGTAGTGCAACAACATTGTATCTATCTTCTCGCCACGCACGGCGATGCCCATGCGCTTGAGCACCATGATGTCGTACTTGATGTTCTGACCAATTTTTGCGATATTCTCGTTCTCAAATACTGGGCGAAGAATATCGACATAGGAGCTTGTGTCGCCAATGTTGAAGGGTATGTACCACGCCTTATGTGGCTCAACGGCAAACGAGATGCCGACAATCTTACAGCGCACGGCGCTCTTGTCGGTGGTCTCGGTGTCGAAACATATCTCCTTGTGGGTCATGAGCTTAGCGCACAATGTGCGTAGCTCCTCGGCATTGTGTATTGTCTGGTAGTCGTGCGCTGTGGTGGCTATGCTATGCACCATAGGCTCCTCTATAATCTCCTCCTCGGTGCTCTCTGCCACAGGCTCGGTAGTTGCGGGGGCGAACATGGCGAAGAGGTCGCCCTGACCCTCAAGGCTGGCACGACGCTTAGCCTCGGCCTTGGCACGTGCCACCTCCTGAAGCTGAATTTGTGGCGCTTGCTGTGGCGCATCGCTCACGGGCTCGTCGGGCGTAACATTCTCTAAATCACGCAAAAACGAGGTGAAGTTGAGCTCGGCGTAGAGCGCCTTGAGTGCCGTGTAGTTGGGCTCGCACATTGAGAGCTCCTCTTCCGAAAAGTCGATAGGCACATCGAGGCGAATGGTTGTAAGCTCCTTGCTAAGGCGTAGCTTGTCGCCCCACTCGGCAATGTTATTACCCGTTTTGCCACCAATTTTTGCGGTGTTGTCGAGTATATTTTCGACTGTGCCCCAGGTGTTTACAAGCTTGCACGCGCCCTTCTCGCCAATGCCAGGAACGCCGGGGATATTATCCGACGTATCGCCCCACAGTGCCAGCATGTCGCGCACCAATGTAGGGTCGTCGAAGCCGTACTTCTCCTTTATTGCCGCCTTGTCGATAATCTCAATGGCATCGCCCTTTTGACGGTAGATGCGGCAGCTATCGTCAACAAGCTGTCCGTAGTCCTTGTCGGGCGTAACCATAAAGACGTCGTAGCCCGCCGCAGCACCACGCTTTGAGAGCGTGCCGATAACGTCGTCAGCCTCGAAGCCCGCAACCTCCAAAATTGGGATACACATGGCCTCCAATAGTCGCTTTACGTAGGGCACCGAGAGCTTGATATCCTCGGGCGTAGGTGGGCGGTTAGCCTTGTACTCGGGGAATATCTCACGACGGAAGCAACCGCCAGGAGGGTCGAAAGCCACGCCTATAAGGTCGGGCTTCTCGCGGCGTAAGATGTCGCGCAGGAACTTCGTGAAGCCGAAGACCACTGAGGTGTTCAGACCGTCACGATTGCGCATGGGGCGACCCATAAAGGCGTAGTAGTAGCGGAATATCAACGCATAGGCGTCGATGAGAAATAGTCGTTTAGGCATTGTGGCTTTTGGTTAGAAGTTATCCGAAGCGTGCCACTCGGCATACGATGTGGCGGTCTCGTGTAGGCGCAACGAGTGCAGCTCGATGTCGTCGGGGAGTGCTCCCAACAACCTCTCGGCAAAGTCTGCCAACATATTCTCGCACGTAGGCTGATACTCCGTGAGCACCACCTTTGAGAAGCGGTAGCCGAGGTCGTTGATTATCTCCTCAGCAGCAAGCGTATTGCGCATCATGAAGGCGTGGTCGAGACGATCGACAATCTGCTCGTTTACGATGCGCTTCAGAGCGCCAAAGTCCATGACCATGCCAAGCTTTGGTGACTCGGGGTCGCTGATGGGTTCGCCCTTGACGGTGACTAATAGCTTATATGAGTGGCCGTGAATCTCGCGACAAAGGCCGTCGTAGCCCTCGAGCATATGGGCAGCCTCGAATGTAAACTCCTTGGTAAGACGTATTACTGACATAGTATTACTATATTTGTTTTACAAAGATAGTGATTAAAAGTGAAAAGTGAAAACCGAAGAGGGAAAAGTGAGGGGGGAGAGGCGAAAAGTGTGGTGCGCTCGGCGATCATAAAGTGAAAGGTGAAAGGTGAGAGGTGAAAAGTAAGGTGCGCTTCGCACGGAGTTTATTTTATGGGATAGATGGGACGAATGGGATAGATGAGATAGATGGGAGCGCTGAAATAGGGAGATTAGGGAATTTAAGGAGATTAAGGAAAGGCTATCACTAAACTCCTTAAATTCATTAAATTCACTAAACACCTTAATCTACCACCTCAATCAGCGCACTAATTTCTTGTTAGAAGCCGTGAGATGTGGTACATCAAAAAAGCGAGCACCCAAGGATAGTACACTTAGTACAGCCTCGAGTGCTCAGCTTTTTAAGCATGTGCCGCAGATTGCGGCTTATCACAAGAAATTATTTCAAGACGCCAAGCTGCTTACCAACCTTAACAAACGCCTCAACGCAACGGTCGAGCTGCTCTGTTGTGTGGCCTGCAGATACCTGAACACGGATACGTGCCTGACCCTTAGGAACAACAGGGTAGTAGAAACCTGTTACGAATACACCCTCCTTCTGGAGCTCTGCTGCGAAGTCCTGTGAAAGCTTTGCGTCGTAGAGCATAACAGCGCAGATAGCAGATACTGTAGGCTTGATGTCGAAGCCTGCAGCAACCATCTTTGAACGGAAGTGCTCAACGTTTGCTACGAGCTTGTCGTGCAATGCGTCGCTCTCCTCCAACATCTTGAACATCTCGATAGATGCGCCAACAACTGCTGGTGGCAATGAGTTAGAGAAGAGGTAAGGACGTGAGCGCTGACGAAGCATGTCGATGATCTCCTTGCGACCAGTGGTGAAGCCACCTACTGCACCACCAAATGCCTTGCCGAGAGTACCTGTGAGGATATCTACCTTGCCACGAAGATCGTAGAGCTCAGTGATACCGCGACCAGTCTTACCCAACACACCTGCTGAGTGGCACTCGTCAACCATTACCAAAGCGTCGTACTTCTCAGCCAACTCGCAAATCTTGTCGAGTGGTGCAGCGTTACCGTCCATAGAGAATACACCGTCAGTAACGATGATGCGGAAGCGCTGTGCCTGAGCCTGCTTCAAGCACTCCTCCAACTCTGCCATGTCGGCATTAGCATAGCGGTAGCGCTGAGCCTTGCAAAGACGTACACCGTCGATGATTGATGCGTGGTTCAAAGCGTCTGAGATGATAGCGTCCTCGGCAGTGAACAATGGCTCGAAGACACCACCATTAGCGTCGAAACAAGCAGCGTAGAGGATAGTATCCTCAGTGCCAAAGTAGTCGGCAATAGCCTTCTCAAGCTGCTTGTGAATGTCCTGGCAGCCGCAGATGAAACGTACTGATGACATACCGAAGCCACGCTCGTCCAAAGCCTTCTTCGCTGCCTCAACGAGGCGTGGGTTGTCAGAAAGACCAAGGTAGTTGTTAGCGCAGAAGTTCAACACTGGGCGGTTAGCCACGTCGATCTCGGCACGCTGTGGTGACTCAATGATACGCTCTGTCTTGTACAAGCCGGCAGCCTTAATCTCGGCTAGCTCGTTCTGCAAATGCTGCTGAAATTTTCCGTACATTGTCGTAAAAGTATTAGAAAGTTAATGAATAATTGTCCTGCTGAAGAGTAGCCTATGGCTACATTCAATTACAAAGATATAAAAACTATCGTTATGTTGGCTCGCTTTTTGCAAATATTTTTGCGTGACAACAAAAAAAACAACTCCCCGAGTTCTCGACCCGAGGAGTTGTTTGTGCTATGTTTGGCTATGTTACTCTGTAGGAATATCCTTGTTTACGTTCTTCGAGCCTACGAGGGCGTAGAAGAGAAGGTATGCCAAGCCAGCAACAATCACCCAGTAGCTTGTGAGGTAGCTGCCCGATAGATCGACAACAAAGTTCTGCAACAATGGGAGGATACCACCACCACATACAAGAGCCATGAAGATGCCTGAAGCCTTCTCGGTGTACTTGCCGAGGCCCTCAACGGCGAGGTTGAAGATGCCACCCCACATTACTGATGTGCACAAGCCGCACAACACCAACAAGGCAGCGTTCACTGGCACGTTAGCAACGCCGAAGCCCTCAGTACCCATGAATACTGGGAGGTTAACGCTATTTGTAGGGTTGAGGAACATGGCGCCCAACACCAAGCCAAGACCCAAGACAGATACTGCTGTGAGCATGCTCTTTGCCGAGATCTTAGCACCGAGTGCGGCGCCCAACAAACGGCCGAAGAACATTAGCAACCAGTAAGTTGCAGCAACAGTAGCCGCGATACCCTCGGCACCTGTCTCGACGCTAAGGCCACCATTCTGCAACCACTTCTGCAATACGTTAGGAATACCTACCTCAACACCTACATAGATGAAAATGGCGATAGCGCCCAACATAAAGTGGCGGAATGACATAGGGCCAATGTTCGACTTTTTCTCCTCGATCTTTGCCTCGCTCTTGCTCTCAGGAATATCGGTAAAGAGGATAACGACAAATGCTACCGCGAAGATAGCCAAGGCGATGAACATGAGTGGGAATACCTGCTCGATCTTAGCATCAGCAATGCTTGGCACGAAGACACCAGTGAGGAAGATTACGGCAGTACCCATCAACGAGTTGAATGAGCCACCAACCTGAAGGAGCTGGTTACCGCGGTTACCACCACCTGCCAACTTGTTGAGCATAGGGTTAACAACGATGTTAAGCATACACATCGAGAAACCTGCGATGAATGCACCGAGGAGGTATACGCCAAAGGCAGTGTTGCCCTCGATAAGACCTGCAAGGGTCTGGATGCCCACTCCAGTGAAACCTACGGCAACGGCAGCCAAAGCGGTAAATTTGTAGCCACGCTTCTGAAGAAGGTTACCCGCAGGGATACCCATGCAAGCGTAGGCGATAAAGTTGGCAAATACACCAAGTGTCCCCATCCAATTTGCCACCTGGAACTGGTTCTTGAGAACATCACCCATAGGCGATGCGAGGTTGGTTACAAACGAGATCATTCCGAACAAAAGAATCATCACGATGATAGCCAAAAGATTGCTTTTCTTTGCAGTACTCATTTTATAAATAGTTTTAAGTTAATTGCTTGGTTATAAATATATTACCTATCGCGCTCGGCAATGTAGGCACATAGCTCCATAAGTGCTGTGCGGTAGGGCGTGTCCGAATACTTCGAGAGCAGGTGCAGCGCACGCTGAATATATGCCTGCATGGTCTGGGCAGCGAGTGCTGAGCCATTGCCCTCATCGACAATTTTTTGGAGTGCATCAACGGCACTCTCATCTTTGTCGCAACGCTTGATAAGCTCCAAAATCTCCTTGCGCTCCTCCTCTGTCTTGCGCTCCATGACCTCGATAAGCGGAAGTGTTATCTTGTGCTCACGAAGGTCGTTGTTGGCGGGCTTGCCCGTGTTGTTCTGGCGGTTGAAGTCGAGGATGTCGTCCTGAATCTGGAAGGCGATACCTATGGCCTCGCCAAACTTGCGCATGCGATCGACATCTTCGCGTGAAGCACCAACAGAGAGTGCTCCGAGGGCGGCGCTCACACCAAGAAGGCTGGCGGTCTTCTGATAGATAATCGCAAAGTAGTCGTCACGCGATGTATCTAGGTTGCGGGCATGCTGGCTCTGCAACACCTCGCCCTCGCAGAGGGTTGCCATGGCAGTGCCGATATACGACATGATGTCGTACTGCGCCGACGCCATGCCGAGAGCCATTGTGCGGGCAAGGATAAAGTCGCCAAGAATAATAGCCATGTTGCTCTGCCACTTAGCATTCACCGAGGCGCGTCCACGGCGCTCATCAGCCGAGTCGAGCACATCGTCGTGAATGAGCGAGGCGGTGTGTATCATCTCGACAAGCATTGCCGCAAGATAGGTGCGCTTCGACGAGTGGCGCTCCTTGCCAGCCTCCTCGG
The DNA here is from genome assembly GCA_017631275.1 of Alistipes sp. Lineage (GTDB taxonomy): Bacteria > Bacteroidota > Bacteroidia > Bacteroidales > Rikenellaceae > Alistipes. The sequence continues at coordinate 68,168 of JAGBTQ010000012.1, read as the reverse complement.
CGTTGCTATTCTCGGTTGCGCTCATGAGTGAGGCGCAGAGCATGGTGAGCATGGGGCGCACGCCCTTGCCACGTGAGCTGAGGGCATATGTGAGCATCTCGCGCATGAGGTCGCCCTCAGCGGTGACATTCTCCTTCACGAACTCGTCAAAGGCGTCGAGGTCTGCAAGAATGGGTTTGCGTATAGCGTCTATTGTTGCCATATATTAAGTTTAATTAGGCAAAGATAACGAAATTTTGTGAATGATTGATATATAGACAAAAATATTAGTTTCGAGGTGTATAAATTATGTGGTAAGATGATAATAATCAAAAATAAATTTGAACATTTGTGTCAATATAAAAAACCTGTGCGAAGCACACCTTACTTTTCACCTTTCCCTTTTCATCTTTAACCTTATGACCGCCGAGCGCACCACACTTTTCGCCTCTCCCCCTTTCACTTTTCACTTTTTTTTCGTACCTTTGGCGCATTAATATATTTATAGCATGAAAGAGTGGGTTAAACATATTTTGCCATGGGTTGTGGGCATCGCCATTTTTGTGGTGGTGGGTCTTGTGTTTTATGCGCCACAATTCGAGGGCAAGTCGCTGGGTCAGGGCGATATAGCGCAGTATGCCGGCATGTCGCAAGATATAAAGGAGCATCGTGAGGCTACGGGCGAAGATCCTCAGTGGACAGGAAACATGTTCTCGGGAATGCCTGCATACCTCATCGACGTGGAGTATCCTACGCAGGATGTTAAGCAGGGTGTGGGTAGCATAGTTAAGGTCATCGATGGCCCAATGAACATGACCCTCTTTGCTATGGTGTTGATGATGGTGGCGGTGGTGCTCATGGGTGTAAATCCATGGATAGGCATAATCGCTGGCTTGGCGTATGGCTTGTCAACCTACTTCTTCCTTATTATCGACGCGGGACACATCACTAAGATGTGGGCGCTGGTATATGCGCCACCACTCGTTGCCTCGGTGTGGTATGCGCTACGTAAGAATGCGTGGCTTGGAGCTCTACTTGCAGCGCTCTTTGGCTCGTTGGAGCTCGGAGCTAACCACCCACAGATAACCTACTACTTCCTTTTGGTGTGCGTTGCGCTATGGCTTAGCGAGATGTGGTATGCCTATCGCGAGAAGGCGCTCAAGGCGTTTGGTCGCACTACGGCGCTGCTGGCTGTTGCGGCGCTGCTGGCTGTAGGCTCAAACTTCTCGCCACTATGGTACACCTTCAAGCATCAGAAATATACTACACGAGGTGTGACCGAGTCGGTGTCGGAGGAGGATGCACGCAATGCAAAGATTGCCTACAACACGGCGTGGAGCTATGGTAAGCTTGAGAGCTTCAACATGCTTGTGCCAAGCTACATGGGTGCATGGTCGGGCGACTATAGCGATGAGGCAATAGCGATATTGCAGAGTCGTGGTGTGCAGGAGGCTCTGCTCGACGGAGCACTAAATCAGGTTGTGGAGATTTGTCGTGAGCAGTTCCCAGATGTCACAAAACAGGAGGTTGAGGAGGCGTTGCAGGCTGGCGACGAGGAGTTGCTGTCGCTGTTATATGCCATTGCCGATAGAGAGAATGCAAATATAGTAAAGTATGCCTCGAACTATTGGGGTAGTCAGCCATTTACGGCGGGCCCTACATATCTTGGTGCGGCGGCAATACTGCTTGCCCTGCTCGGTTTGATGCTTGCCTCCGACCGTGATAGGTGGTGGATAGTGGCATCAATGCTCTTTATGTTGCTCTTGGCGTGGGGTGGCAATGCCATGCGCCTCTACGAGCTAATGTATGACATATTGCCGGGATATAAGAACTTTAGAACGGTATCTATGGCACTTGTGGTGCTGGAGTGGGCTATACCACTACTCGCCGCGGTGGCATTGTGGCAGTTGTGGCAGAGCAAGCTAAGCGCAAAGCAGAGTGCAAAATATGTGGGCGTTGCCCTCGGTGTTGTGGTTGTGCTTATGGTTGCTATGTTTGCACTTGCCGACTATGGCTTGGCAGATATCAACCGCGAGCTTGGCAATACATGGTGGGTGGAGCAGCTCAAAGAGGCGGCATTAATGGCGCGTCGTGATGCTATGCTTGGCGATATGTGGCGCTCGTTGCTCAACGTGGTGCTCGTAGCGGGCGGCGTTGTGGCATTTGCCTGGGTGCGTGAGAAAGAGTCTGCAAAGTATCGTTATTGGGCGATGTGTGGCGTGGTGGTTTTTGTGGGTCTTGTTGTTACGCTCGACCTGGTGGGTGTTGGTAAGCGCTATCTCGGTGAGGATAAGTGGCATAGTTCAAGTCCTACGGCAATTCGTCCTACGGAGGCAAACCGCGAGATTTTGCAAGATGGAGATCTTGGATACCGCGTCTTTGACTTGGATAACTATGGCTCGGCAACGGCGGCATACTTCCACCGTTCGGTAGATGGCTATCATGGTGCTAAGCTGGGTCGCTACCAGGAGGTTATGGAGCGATATATCGCTGAGCAGAATGGCGCGGTGTTGGCAATGCTCAACACACGATATATCATCAGTGGTGAGAAGGTCTATGGCCTTGACGAGGCCCTTGGTTGCGAGCCGTTGGGTGCTGCATGGTTTGTTGAGGGTGTCTATGAGCAGCCTACAGCCGAGAAGGAGCTTGAGGCGTTGGCATACGTAAACCTCGGAGTGAAGGCTGTGGTGAACGAGAAGGCTGGTGAGTTTGCCGAGAACTACGACGCTACGGGCAACATAACACTTACGAAGTATGCACCAAACTACCTAAAATATGAGTACGAGGCACCAGCAGAGGCGTTGGCGGTATTCTCGGAGATATACTTTGCCGATGGCTGGAAGGCGTATGTCGATGGTGTTGAGGCGGAGTACTTTGTTGCCGACTACATTCTACGAGGCATGAAACTACCTGAGGGTAAGCATGTTGTAGAGTGGAAGTTTAAGGCTCCACAGTGGGGCATGGCAACAGCAATCACGGGCGTATGTTCGTGGCTGATACTTCTTGGCTTGGTTGTGGCGTTTGTGTTGGCGGTAAGAGGTGTGGTTAAAAACAAGAAGAGATAGTTATGAGTGCAACAAGCGATAAGAGAATGCGACGCAAGGTGCGCAGATCCTATGTGATATCTACCATAAGCATAGCCCTGGTGCTCTTTATATTGGGTGCTGTGAGCTATGTCACGCTCTCGGCTATTACGGCAGCTGAGTCGTTGCGCGAGAGGGTGGTTGTGTCGGTGGAGATTACCGATGAGCTCGACAAGGAGGCTAAGCGCGCTATACTTAAGCAGATAAAAGGGCGCGATGAGGTGTTGTCGGTAGATTATATGTCGAAAGAGGATAAATTGGGCGACGAGGAGTTTCGTCGTCAGTTTGAGCTCGATATACGCGAGATACTCGATGACAACCCTCTGCGTGATAGCTTCGAGCTAACGCTTACCAAGGAGTCGGTTGATGAGGAGTCGGTGCGTGAGTTTGTGGGTTATATTAGCACTATCGAGGGTGTTGTATATGTTGCTGTGCCACCTATCGAGGTTGTAGATCAGATGCATGAGCGCCTAACGACAATTATTCTTGCCCTGTTGGTGTTCCTCGGCGTGTTGCTCATAATATCGTTACTGCTACTCAACAACACCATACGTTTGGCGATATATGCTAAGCGATATTTGATCAACACCATGAAGCTTGTGGGTGCCACAAAGTGGTATATCATGCGCCCATTCCTTCGTAGTGCACTATGGCAGGGAGCGCTCTCAGGTGTTGTGGCAGGAGCAATGATGTGGGGGTTGAGCTATGCTATAAGCAGAATGATATCTGCCCAGGTGGAGCTCCTTGACCAGATGGCAGTGATTGTGATTGTTGGTGGCTTGGTGCTACTCGGCGTGATTATCACGCTGGTGTTTAGTGCGCTGGCTGTCAACAACTATGTTAATATGAAGACAAATAAAATACATCTATACTAATATGGCAGAGAATAAAAAACAGCCTATGCCACTAACAAAGAAGAACTACCTCTATATGTTGGTGGGTGTGTTAATCATAGTATTGGGATTTGTGCTCATGTCGGGCGGTGGCGAGCATACAGCAACCGAGTTCGACGAGTCGATATTCTCGTTTCGACGCATCACGCTTGCACCCATAGTGGTCATCGCGGGCTTTGCATTCGAGGTATTCGCCATCATGAAGCGTTTTGAAAAGTAAACATAACTGAACTATAAACTATGGAGATTTTAGAGTCGATAATCTTGGGCGCAGTGCAGGGACTCACCGAGTTTTTGCCTGTGTCGAGCAGTGGACACCTTCAGCTTGCAAAGGAGTTGCTCGGTGTTGAGCTTGAGGAGAATCTGACATTTGATGTTACGCTGCATGCCGCAACGGTACTTAGTACCATCGTGGTGTTGTGGGGCGAGATTTGGGGCCTTATCAAAGGTGTATTCTCGCGTGGTATGAACGATGAGAAGCGCTACTTCGTAAAGCTCGTTATCTCGATGCTCCCTATCGGTGTTGTGGGCTTCATGCTCAAGGATCAGATTAATGCCATGCTAAGCTCGAGCTACATTATGATTATTGTGGGTGCTATGCTTCTGCTCACTGCGGCGTTGCTCTCGTTTGCATACTATGCTCGTCCACGTCAGAAGAGCACAATATCGTATCGTGACTCATTTATCATTGGTCTGTCACAGGCAGTAGCCTCGATGCCAGGTCTTTCGCGCTCGGGCACAACAATCGCCACGGGCCTGTTGCTTGGCAACGAGAAGTCGGCTGTGGCAACATTCTCGTTCCTTATGGTGCTTGCCCCAATCCTTGGCGAGACCCTTCTTGAGGTTATAGATGGTGGTATGTCGATGGCGGGTGTTGGAACAGGTGCTCTGGTGGCTGGTTTCCTTGCATCGTTTATCGTGGGTTGCCTTGCTTGTAAGTATATGATTAACATCGTTAAGCGAGGCAAGCTAATTTGGTTTGCTATTTACTGTGCTGTGGTGGGCGTTGTTGCCATCAGCTCTTATTTTATATAATATGGAATTTTCACTACGAGAGGTTGACTTTCCTGAAGGATATGTCGCCGTTATTGATAAACCCTATGAGTGGACATCGGCAGATGTGGTGCGCAAGCTGAAGTTTCAGTTGCGCAAGTGTGGCTATCCAAAGATTAAGATTGGCCATGCGGGCACGCTTGATCCGTTGGCTACGGGTATTTTGCTTGTGTGCATAGGTCGTGCCACAAAGCAGGTGGAGGCTTTGCAGGCAGAGCAGAAGGAGTATGTGGCAGAGCTTCAGCTTGGCGCAACAACACCAAGTGGCGACATGGAGCATGAAGTGGACCAGACCTATCCTACGGAGCATATCACGCGCGAGAAGGTAGAGGAGGCTCTTAAAGCGTTGTGTGGCGAGCGTGAGCAGCTACCGCCACTCTACTCAGCAAAGAAGGTGCAGGGTGTGCGTGCCTACGAGTTTGCACGTGCAGGCGAGGAGGTTGAGCTCAAAAAGGCGCTTATCAACATCTACTCTATGGAGCTCTTGGAGTATGACCTGCCACGCATAAAGATTAGGGTGGAGTGCTCGAAGGGTACCTATATTCGTTCGTTGGCATTTGAGATTGGCGAGAAGCTTGAGAGCGGTGCCTATCTTAGCTCGTTGCGACGTACCCGCAGTGGTGGTTACACCGTTGAAAAGTCGCATACGCTCGACGATTTTATGGAAAAGTTGCGCGAATGTGAAACAAAATAGCGACTTTTGCGTATAATATTTGATTGTTACACGCTTTTTTAAGATAAAATAATGAAGTTATCACAGTATGGCTATGAGTTTTCCGAGGATATGATTGCAAAATATCCTACGGTAAACCGTGATGATGCTCGTCTGATGGTGTTGCACCGTTCGACAGGCGAGATTGAGCACCGCACATTTAAAGATATTATCGAGTATTTCGACGAGAAGGATATGTTTGTGTTCAACGACACAAAGGTATTCCCTGCACGTCTTCAGGGTTGTAAGGAGAAGACGGGTGCCGACATCGAGATATTCTTGCTTCGTGAGCTAAATAGCGAGCTTCGCCTATGGGACGTGTTGGTAGATCCAGCACGTAAAATTCGTATAGGCAACAAGCTATACTTTGGCAACGACGACTTGATGGGTGCTGAGGTTATTGACAACACTACATCGCGTGGACGTACGCTCCGCTTCTTGTACGACGGCTCGTATGAGGAGTTCAAGGAGGCGTTGTATGCCATGGGTGAGACTCCACTACCTCGCTGGGTGCGTGAGAAGGTTGAGCCAGAGGACGAGGAGTGGTATCAGACAATATATGCTAAGAATGAAGGTGCTGTGGCAGCGCCAACAGCGGGTCTTCACTTCTCGAAGCACCTGCTTAAGCGCATGGAGATCAAGGGTATAGATAGCGCATTCCTAACACTCCACGTAGGCCTTGGCAACTTCCGCACAGTTGATGTGGAGGATTTGTCGAAGCATAAGATGGACTCGGAGCAGTTCTTCATTAACAACGAGACTGCCGAGCAGATTAACGCTGCCAAGCGTGATGGACGAAAGATTGTGGCAATTGGCACAACAACAATGCGCGCTATGGAGACTGCAGTATCAGTGGGAGGCATGATTAAGCCTATGGAGGGCTGGACAAACAAGTTTATCTTCCACCCTTATCAGTTTACGTCGGCAGATGCTATGGTTACTAACTTCCAGCTTCCATACTCAACACAGCTTATGATGGTGGCAGCATTTGGCGGTTATAACATGGTGATGGACGCATACAAAATTGCTCGCGACGAGGGCTACCGCTTTGGTACCTACGGCGATGCGATGTTGATTCTTTAGTAGATATTTTGCCAACATAAACTTTAGAGCGTTATGGCAACAAATAAAATACTTTACGTTTGTCAGGAGATATCTCCATATTTGCCTGAGAACGAGCTGTCGAAGCTAAGTCTTGAGATGGCACGCCAGATGCAGGAGCGTGGTGCCGAGGTGCGCACGTTCATGCCAAGGTTTGGCTGCATCAACGAGCGCAGAAACCAGCTGCACGAGGTTATTCGCCTGTCGGGTATGAACCTCATTATCAACGACAACGACCACCAGCTTATCATCAAGGTGGCCTCTATTCCTTCGGCACGTATCCAGATTTACTTTATCGACAACGACGACTATTTCGCACGTCGTGCTGTGCTCACCGACGAGGAGGGCAAGCCTTTTGCTGACAATGATGATCGTGCGATATTCTTCGCTCGAGGCATGCTCGAGACCGTTAAGAAGTTGCGCTGGGCACCAACCATCGTGCACTGCCACGGCTGGTTCTCGGCAATAGCTCCAATGTATCTTAAGAAGGTATTCTACGACGATCCATTGTTCCGCGATGTGAAGATTGTCCTATCGCTCGGCGACGATAAGTTTGAGGGTTGCCTTGCTGAGGACTTCAAGCAGAAGCTCGAGGGCGAGGGTATCATGGATAGCTCAATGGCAATTTTGGGCGAGCCATCATACGAAAACCTATATCGCTTCGTTATAGAGTATGCCGACGGCGTTGTTGTGACATCAGCTAATGCTAACCAGGAGTTGGTGGAGTATGCCCGTCAGGCAGGCAAAAAGATTCTCGAGTACTCTGAGGGTGATGCTAAGGAGGTATTCGACAACTATAAGAAGTTCTACGATGAGTTATAGAAATTTGTGGTCGAAGGCATTGATGCTCTTCATTGTGGCGCTCGTTATGGTGGGCTGTACAACCGAGGTTGATTACGATCTTGGTGCTGAGTATGTGCCTACAAACCAGAACATGGAGCTCCGCCGCAGAGTATATCGTGACGGCGTGATGGAGGATATGGGCGAGAAGCGAAGCGTCACAATGTCGAAGACATATCTCTACCAGAGCGACTCGATAAAGAGCTCGAACCTCGACGATGTATATTTCGGCCAGGAGCAGAGTGCTGAGTTTGGTGCACGCCGTGCAGGATTTATGTCGCAGGTGTTGTTCGGCTCGAAGCTCGACGAGGAGTATGGCTGGGGCTACCGACCAATCTTCGACTCGATGACCTTGGCGTTGTATGTAACCAGCTATCATGGCGATACTACCAAGTGCCGTAGATTTGGTGTCTATGAGATTACCTCAAATTCGTATCTTACCGACTCTAAGGACACGGTCTTCTATGCTCAGTTCGACCCTAAGCACTATGTTAGCGCCGAGCCTATCTTCACATTTAAGTATCCTAACCAGGAGAAGGGTGTGTATGTAGGCAATATGGAAAATCCTCACTTCGAGAGCGTTACGCTTGAGGAGACCGAGGCTACCATGGAGTATGTTCGCCGCCTGATGTTCACCACACAGCTCGATGACGAGGGCTATGCGCGTGACACTGCCGAGATTTATGAGCAGGGCAACGAGAAGAAGTTCGTAGAGCAGATTAGAGGCGTATATATCGCACCACTCGATGCGCTTGATGCAGATGACCAGGGTGCAATGTTCTCGACAGATGTTGAGAACTCGGCACTGGTGCTCTATGCGCGTAGCCGCTATAAGGAGGATCCTTCGATTATCAAGGATACCGTGATTATGTCCTACAACTTCTACATCAACCCTTCGGAGTATGATGTGAAGGCGGGTAATGTCTCTGTGTCGCATGTCGAGCACGAGTTTAATGCCGACGATATGGCTGCTATACAGGAGCATCGCGAGGTGTTTGTAGGCAAGGTCGATGCGATGACAGGTATCGTTACCGAGGTGGAGTTCACCGACGAGTTCTTGCAGTCGTTGGCAGATATTGCCAAGGGTCGCAAGGGTGTTAAGGTGTCGGTAAACCAGGCTCACCTAAACATCTACCTCGAGGGCTCGGGCTACGACTATAACTTTGCCGACCCAATAGCCCTTGGCAAGATTATGGACGGCTCGATGGAGCGCATGGGACTATACTCACGTTATGGTGGCTACGAGGATGGCTACACCAACGACATTATTGCCATCTCCGACTACCTTTATACTAAGGAGTCGTCGAGCTTTGTGATACCTTACGACGGTTATCTCAATCGCTCGTTGGGTTGCTACACGATGGATATCTCGAACTTCATGCAGCAACTAATATCGAACGTTATCTCGGAGTCAGACGAGAATGGCGTTGTTGATGTTGAGAAGTTCAAGACAGATAAGATGCTTAAGATAAGTCGACGTATGTTTGTTGGCCCTACGGCAGATGCGCTATACGGATTTCAACGCCAGATGATATATGGTGGCGACGCTGTTAAACATACCGCTGAGATGGCACCGATGACCTTAGAGCTGGTGTACACGATTGTATATTAAGCAGTTAATAATAGAATGATACTATAGTGAACCTAAGTTGCAAATACTTAGGTTTCGCTGTTAAAGATAAATTTTGCGATGCAAGAAAATTTGGTTATTGTAGAGTCTCCAGCCAAGGCTAAGACCATCGAGAAATTCCTCGGTAAGGAGTTTATGGTAAAGTCGAGCTTTGGTCATATTCGCGACTTGGCTAAAAAGGGACTCGGTATTGAGCTTGAGAACAACTTCGAACCACTATACGAGATTCCCGAGGATAAGCGAAAGGTTGTGGACGAACTATCGCGATTGGCACGTGCGGCAAAGACCGTGTGGCTGGCATCCGATGAGGACCGCGAGGGAGAGGCTATTGCTTGGCACCTTGCGAAGGTCCTAGGCCTACCTATCGAGAACACTAAGCGTATTGTCTTTCACGAGATTACGCAGCGTGCTATCCTCAGCGCTATCGAGAACCCGCGTACCATCGACATGAACTTGGTGAATGCTCAGCAGGCACGCCGTGTGTTGGATCGCTTGGTGGGCTTCGAGCTCTCGCCCGTGTTGTGGAAGAAGGTGCGTCCAGCACTCTCGGCAGGCCGTGTGCAGAGTGTTGCCGTGCGCCTTATCGTTGAGCGCGAGAGAGAGATTATCGGCTTCCAGCCTGTGGCAAGCTACCGTGTTGTGGCTCAGTTCTATGCCGCTAACGACCCACAGAAGACTCTCTTCAAGGCAACCTTGTCGCAAGCATTCGAGAAGCGTGACGATGCTTACGCCTTCCTCGAGGAGTGCATAGGCGAGAAGTTTACCGTGGCTAAGTGCGAGGAGAAGCCTGTGCAGAGATATGCTGCGCCACCATTCACCACCTCTACACTTCAGCAGGAGGCGGGCCGTAAGCTCGGCATGAGCGTGGCACAGACAATGAGCGTGGCACAGCGACTCTACGAGCAGGGTCTTATCACATATATGCGTACCGACTCTGTGAACCTCTCGCAGATGGCTATCACGCAGTGCAAAAACGAGATTACTCGATTGTTTGGTGCTAAGTACTCTTATCCTCACAACTTCAAGACCAAGTCGAAGGGTGCGCAGGAGGCTCACGAGGCTATCCGTCCTTCGTATATCGAGCGTCACGAGATTGAGGGTACAGCTGCCGAGAAGCGCCTCTACGAGCTTATATGGAAGCGCACCGTAGCATCGCAGATGGTGCCCGCAGAGCTCGACCGCACACAGATAGTTATCGACCTGAGCCGCCGCTCGGAGCAGTTTGTGGCAACAGGCGAGGTTGTGCGCTTCGATGGCTTCATGCGCCTATATTCTGAGTCGGTAGATGAGGATCAGCAGCAGGACGAGGGTGGCATCCTTCCAAAGATGGAGCTCGGCAGCGAGGTTATTGCAACAACAATCACCGCTTCGGAGCGCTACACTCAGGCCCCTTCACGCTACAACGAGGCGGCACTCGTTAAGCGCCTTGAGGAGCTTGGCATCGGCCGTCCATCAACCTATGCGCCAACAATCACCACGATTATCAATCGCGGCTATGTTGAGAAGCAGAACCGTGACGGTCAGAAGCGTCAGGTGGAGCACATAACACTATCGAATGGTAAGCTCACGTCGAAGATAACAACCGAGAGCTATGGCAAGGAGAAGAGCCGCTTGGCACCTACCGACATAGGTATGGTTGTTAACGACTACCTCGAGTCGCAGTTTGCAACAATCATGGACTACAACTTCACAGCAAATGTGGAGAAGGAGTTCGACCGTGTTGCTGAGGGCGACATCGCATGGTACAATATGATTAACGACTTCTACGACCCATTCCACAGACTCGTTGACGCAGCAGTAGGCACGCAGAGCGACCGCTCGCAGCAGACACGTGTGCTCGGTATTGACCCCAAGACAGGTCAGATGGTGAAGGCACGTATCGGCCGCTATGGTCCTATGGTGGAGCTTGAGGGCGAGAATGGCGAGAAGGGTCAGTTTGCATCGCTCAAGAAGGGTCAGCTCATCGAGTCAATTACTCTTGAGGAGGCTCTCGAGCTATTTGCCCTGCCACGTAACCTTGGCGAGTTGGACGGTGAGAGCTTGATGGTGGGCGTGGGTAAGTTTGGCCCCTATGTGCGCCACGGCAAGACCTTCGCATCGTTGGCAAAGAGCGATGATCCTTACACTATCAGCCGTGAGCGTGCCGAAGAGATTTTGAGAGAGAACAGCGAGAAGCAGCGCGCAGCAGCCGAGCCTATCAAGACCTTTGCGGAGGATAGCGAGATGGTCATCAAGAGTGGTATCTATGGCCCATATATCTCGTTCCAGGGCAAGAACTACCGCCTGCCACGTGGCACAAAGGTGGAGACACTCGGATATGTTGACTGCCAGCGTATCATTGCTAAGGCTAAGAAATAACACATATATTATTCACTAAAACTAACAACTTATGAAGAAATTTTTTGCATTGGCACTCGGTCTTATGTTTGTGACTGGTGCTATGGCTAACGGTGCTGAGGCTAAGCCTAAGAAGGGTGAGCAGTCTGAGGGTATCCAGTTTACTGTAGTAAAGGAGAACCCTATTACAAGCATCAAGAACCAGAACAGAGCAGGTACCTGCTGGTGCTACTCATCATTGGCTTTCATCGAGTCAGAGCTTTTGCGTATGGGTAAGGGCGAGTACGACTTCTCTGAGATGTTTATCGTGCACAACACCTACCTCGATCGCGCTGAGAAGGCAGTACGCACACACGGCGATGTATCGTTCGCTCAGGGTGGCTCATTCTACGATGTAATCTACGGTATGGAGGCTTTCGGTCTTGTTCCTGAGGCAGAGATGCGTCCAGGTGTAATGTATGGCATGGAGCTTAGCAACCACAACGAGCTATCTGTTGTTAGCGACGCTGTTGTTGAGGCTATTGCTACAAGCAAGCTTCGTAGCTTCCAGGCAAACCCTGAGGGCGAGTTGTTGTGGAAGAAGGCTATCGAGTCTATTCACGACATCTACCTCGGCGTACGTCCTGAGAAGTTCACTTACGAGGGTGTGGAGTACACTCCAAAGTCATTCTACGAGTCATTGGGCTTGAACGCAAGCGACTACGTATCTTTGACATCTTACACTCACCACCCATTCTACACTTCATTCGCACTCGAGATTCCTGACAACTGGCGTTGGGCTCACTCTTACAACCTCCCTATCGACGAGCTTATGGAGGTGTTCGACAACGCTATCATGAATGGCTACACTGTAGCTTGGGGTAGCGACGTTAGCGAGGACGGCTTCACACGCGAGGGTACTGCAATCCTTCCTGACATGGAGAAGGCTGCAGCAGAGCTCGATGGCTCTGATATGGCTAAGTGGCTTAAGATGACTGAGTCACAGCGCAAGAGCGCTCCTATGGCTGTTGAGCAGCGCTGGGTATCACAGGAGGAGCGTCAGCTTGGCTACGACAACCGCGAGACAACCGACGACCACGGCATGCTTATCTACGGTATCGCTAAGGACCAGAAGGGTACTGAGTACTACATGGTTAAGAACTCATGGGGCGAGGCTGGTACATACAAGGGTATCTGGTATGCTTCAAAGGCATTCGTTCGTTACAAGACTATGAACATCATCGTTCACAAGGATGCGATTCCTGCGGAGATTCGCGCTAAGCTTGGCTTGTAATTTCTTGTGATAATGGGTCGATTGCGGCCCCTAACAAAAAATGGCGACAATGGGACGTACGCTTAGTACTACCCATCGTCGCCATTTTTGCCGAGTGTAGCACTCGGCACCCTTCTGACAAGAAATTGCGCGCTGATTGAGGTGGTAGATTAAGGCGTTTAGTGAATTTAATGAATTTAAGGAGTTTAGTGATAGCCTTTCCTTAATTTCCTTAATCTCCTTAAATTCCCTAATCTCCCTAATTCAGCGCTCCCATCTATCTTATCTATCCCATTTATCCCATTTATCCCATTCGTCGCATCTACCCTATAAAACAACAAAACAACGGTCGGGCACTCAATATGATGCCCGACCGTTGTTTTGTCTTTCTATCTTGAAAACCCGTAGTTCCTTACTCTCTCACGTAGTGGGGCATCTCCATAGGAATCTCCAACGAGAACTCCACGAGGCCAGCGACCTCGCCCGACTCGTACCATGGAGTCTGATAGATGAGCTTGCGTATGCCACGCTTCTCGATGGTGTAGGCGTTGTTCTCGCCATTGTTAATTAGGCGGTTGATAATCTCGCGTGAGCGTGCCGAGTGGCAAGGAATCATCGACTTACCACGCATGTTGCCATTGACCTCCACTGAGCGCTTGTTCTGGTAGAGAATCACGCCATCAAGGTCGCAAACGGTGATTGCACATGTTTTGAGCGAGTCGCTCCATGGTGTGCTGATATCTTCAAAATTCATGATATGAGGGTTTAGTTAGTTTATTCTATATGCATTTTTGATGCCCTTAATGCGGCGCAAGGAGTGTAGCAACATATCTACGATATTAGCTCCCGTAACCTCCACGACAAGCTGTGCTGTGGCAGAGCCGTCGCCCTTAGGTGTGAAGTTGATGCCTCGCACCGATAGTTTGAGCTCCTTGCTTGCAACGTCCATAATAGTGGTTGCAAGGCCTGGAATATCGGCTGCCGAGATGCCCACGGTGACACGGAAGGCACCCTGAGCCTCATCGCGCCAGCGGGCCTCCATAACACGATAGGGGTAGCGCTCGCGCATACGTCGTGCATTGGGACAGTCGGTGCGGTGCACGGTGATGCCGGCATTTATGGTGATAAAGCCGAAGATGTCGTCGCCCTTGATAGGGTTACAACACTTGCCCAACTTATACTCGATATTATTAATCTTCTCGTCGATAACCAGGGCGTCGCCACGCTTTGTGCTCTCCTCGCCACGCTCCTCACGTAGGCGTGCCTTGCGCTCCTCGACCTCCTGGGCTGCAAGGCGACGCTCCTCGTCGGCCTCGCCCGAGAGCCAGCGCTGGAGGATATCCTTGACCTGCGCAAGATCTATCTTCTGGTCGGCAATAGCCACATATAGTTCGTTGCCACGCTTTATTTTGAAGTATTTGCAGAGGTAGGCCACAGCCTCGTCTATGGCTACCTCTATCTTCCAATTCTTTATCTTACGCTCGAGCTCCTCGCGGCCAAGGCGAGCATGCTTCTGCTTCTCCTCGCGCAGGAAAGTGCGTATGCGGCTGCGAGCCTTCTGCGTAACACAGTAGTTGAGCCAATCTGCCTTGGGCGTCTGGTCTTTGCGGGTGAGTACCTCGCAGATGTCGCCATTGTGCAACTGCTCCTTGATAGGCACTACTCTGCTACCTACCTTGCCACCTACGCAGATGCCACCAAGCGACGTGTGTATGTCGAAGGCGAAGTCCAAGACCGTAGCGCCCTCGGGGAGCTTACGTATGTCGCCCGAAGGGGTGAACACGAATATCTCGCCCGAAGCCTTAGCCTCGAAGCGCTGGGCGATAGACTCGGAGGTGGTGTCCTCCAACAACTCGCGTAGGCGACCAAGCCACGCCTCGGCACCCATGCCGCCCTGCTTAACGCCCTTATAGCGCCAGTGAGCAGCGATGCCTCGCTCGGCAACCTCGTCCATGCGCTCGGTGCGTATCTGCACCTCGACCCAGCGACCCTCGCCACCTAAGACCGTGGCGTGCAACGACTCGTAGCCATTGCTCTTGGGGATAGATATCCAGTCGCGCATACGCTCGGTGTTTGGCGTATAGAGGCTTGTGACGTGTGAATATACTGTCCAGCACTGCGCCTTCTCGCGCTCAGGCGGACAGTCTATAATTATGCGCAGGGCGAAGATGTCGTAGACACCCTTGAAATCGACCCTCTGCTTGCGCATCTTCTGGAAGATAGAGTATGCCGACTTGGTGCGGCTCTTGATATGATACTTTATGCCGTCCTCGTCGAGAAGCTTGCGCACAGGGCGTAGAAACTCCTCGATAAATGCCATGCGCTCCTCCTCGCTCTCCTTGAGCTCCTCGATAATATGGTTGTACATATCTGTTTCGAGGTACTTCAGCGAGAGGTCTTCAAGCTCACTCTTGATGTTATACAAGCCTAATTTGTGGGCAATCTGCGCATATAGGTTGAGGCTCTCCCAGCTCTTCTTGCGACGCTTGCGCTCGGGGAACATATCCAAAGAGCGCATCACCTCGAGGCGGTCGGCGAGCTTGATGAGTATCACACGAGGATCTTCGGAGTAGGATACGATCATATCTCTAAAATCCGAAGCCTGCTCCTTTGATGCCTTGAGCTTGATATCTGAAATCTTAGCGAGGGCTACGGCAATGCCGAGCGTCTCCTCGCCATACTCCTGACGTATGGTGCTAAGCAACTCGTCAAGGGCAGGGTCGTGCTCCTGAATGGCTATGCGTACCACGTCGTGAATGATGGCAGCAATGGTCGAGTTACGACCCAGGCCTATCTCCTCGACAACAATGCGCGCCACAGCCACGCCATGGTCAAGCATGGGCTTAGAGTCGTAGCGCAAAATGCCAGCAAGCCTCTCGTTGGCAAACACCAGCGCATGGTCAACCATTAGCTGTGTGCGCTCCGAGAAGTTGGCTCTTACAAGCTCTCGCAAGGAGTTGTATCTATCTAACGTATTACTCATTTGTTGGTGTTTGATCATCGTCTGACGACTCTGGCATAGGCTTATGGACAATGACAAGGTCGTCCTCGCCTGGTGCATAGAGGCGCTTCTCCCACTCTGTTAGGCGGCGCGCAAAGTCGCTACGCTCAACCTCAAAGCCCGCCTCGCGTAGTCTATCGTCGTAGTCGCGGCCATATACTCGGCGGTGGTCATACTGACCAAAGAGGCGTGTACGCTCCTTAGGGTCGGTGATAGAGTCGTCCTCGTATGTAATATCGCGTTCGCGGTCCTCGGGGACAAGAATTATGCCCCAGCCACCAGGTTTCAACACGCGGTAGAGCTCCTGCATAGCTCGGCGGTCGTCCTCGACATGCTCGAGAAGGTGGTTACACATGAGAACATCAATAGAGTCGGCTGGCAGAGGGATATTCTGCACGTCGAAGTGCTGGTCAGCCAGTGGCGACTCGATGTCGGCTGTGATATAATCGCGGCTTGAGCCATAGCTCTCACGGAAGTGGTTCATGAGTGATGGCTCGGGTGCGATATGTAGGAGTCGTGGGTGGTTCTTGAAGAGTGTGGTGTTGCGCTCCATCCATAGCCATATCATGCGGTGACGCTCCAACGACAAGCAGTTGGGGCATAGCGCATTGTTGCGACCCTTGACATAGCCATAGGGCAGGAAGTTGCGGTAGCGCGCACCACAAATAGGGCACTCGCGACCTCGACCCTGATAGAAGAATCCAAGGAGGGGCACTGCCCAAGTAGCCATGCGCTGTATGGTGCGACGGGGCACATGGTTAAGTATCCAACGAATAATGAATCTCATAGCTTATCCATTTATTAGTTTTTCGACCTCTTGTTCTGTTGTTGCAAGCATCTTACGACACTCCGAAATGAGCTTTGTGGCGCGTGCCACAGAGCTTGTAAGCTCGTCGATACTAAGCTCGCCAGAGCGTAGGCGTGCCAAGATAGACTCTACCTCAGCCATTGCCTCACTATATGTTAGTCTCTTTGTTGCCATTATCTTAAAATTTTACTCTTTACATTAGCCTTAATAACGCCCGCTGCCATCTCTATACTAACGTCTGAGCCCGGCTCAATATTTTGTATGTCGACCGCACAACCATCTGCATCACGCACTATGGCGAAGCCTCGGCGCAGGATTATCTCGGGGTTGCTCTGCTCAACAACCATGAGGTGTGACTTTAGGCGCTGCTCCTCGCCACTTATCAGGGTGCGAACAAGGGTAGTTATGCTCTCCTCGATATTCGTGAGGCGATGCTGCATGCCATTTACCACAACTACCGACTGGCGGGCAATCTCCGAACTACTACGCTCAAGCGTAAGACGCTCGTTGTTGAGGCGCGCTAAGACCATATCGCGCAGTTTGTAGCTATACTCATCTAAGGTTGCCATCTCCATGTCAGCCATCTCGCAGAGGAGTGTTGCCACTGCCGTAGGAGTCTTGCACGAGGTGTGGGCAACAAGGTCGGCAACCGACGTATCTTTGTCGTGTCCGATACCAGTAATCACGGGTAGCGGAAACTGCGCTATGTGCGAGGCTATGCGGTAGGAGTCGAACAAAGCAAGGTCGCTAACCGAGCCACCACCACGAATGATAACCACGCAGTCGAACTCCTCCTCGCGCTCGGCGATATGGTGTAGTGCCTCGATGACGCTATCCTCAGCCATCTCGCCCTGCATGAGCGAGCCAAAGAGCTCGGTGCGAAAGCGATATGGGGTGCGTCGTAGCTCGTTCATAAAGTCTTGATAGCCAGCAGCTGTTGCGCTCGACACTATGGCTATGCGTAGCGTAGGGCGTGGTAGAGTGAGCTCTCGGTTCATATCCCACACACCGTCGCGCTGAAGCTGCTCGATGCACTCTCTACGTCTGCGCTCAACCTCACCGAGGGTGTACGACGCGTCGATATCGACAATCTGCAATGAGAAGCCATATACCTCGTGGTAGGTGACCACAACACGCAGAAGAACGCCGATGCCTGTGCTTAGCTGTGCCCCCGTAGCCTCCGCAAACTTGCGAGATATGTTTGCATATGTCGACTTCCAGATGACACCTCGTGCCTCGGCACGTGGAGCACCCTCGCCTTTGCCCTTCTCAACAAGGTTGAGGTAGCAGTGGCCCGAGCGGTTGACCTTCATCTCCGAGATCTCGGCACTTATCCACACAGGGTCCGTAAAGCGACTCTCAAGCGTGGCTCGAACCATGAGTTGTAGGTCGAGGAGCGTGAGGTGCTCATGTGACGATGTAGATATGTTAATAGGTTCAACCATACGTAGTTACATTATTATAACACCATGCTCCACGGGTAGCTGTTTGCCCACGGGTAGAAGCAGGTTTACAAGCTGTGTGCTCTCCACGGCCTTGCCATTTTTGGTTGCTGGAGTCCAGCATGGCGATGTGGCAATAGCATTTTCCACACGCTTAAGGTATTGGCGAGAGGTTGATTGTAGCACCTTGGCAATGGTTGCTCGACCTTCGCTATCTACCTTAATGCGTAGCGACACTCGCTCGGCAGGCATATTTTTATCCCACTTAACCTTGTGCTGAAGATAGGTGGTGAAGTTGCTATGTCCCTCAGCCTCAAAGCGTGCTGGGGTGTCGTACTTTAGTGTCACCATGATAACCCCCTCCGAAGCCTCGATGCCCCACCTTTCGATGGTCTCCTCGGTGGCGGGGAGATGGTCGATGCGCTCGATGTTGGATTGTTCGACGCTCTCGATACTCTCAACACGTACTCCGTTGAGCACGTACAACGGGCCACGAGCACTAAGCGTTATAGTGCTGAGGGTGAGGAGTATGCCAAGAAGTAGGTGACGCATGGCTTATAGCTTAAATTTGTATGATATGCCAAATATGTGGCGTATCTCATTCTCTTGAACAACGCTCTTAAGGTCGCCCTTATTGCCCTTATAGTCAATATTATAGCTTCTGTCGTAGTCGAAATAGTAGTAGAAGTCGAGGCGATGGTTGCGCGTAACCTTGAATTTTGCTCCTACGCCAGCACGATAACGTGTTATGTAGTTATCTACAGAGTAGGGGTCTTGTTTGTAGTTGAGCACCACGGCTGGCGAATTGAGCGTGTTGTGTAGCTCGAACAAAAGGTATGGCGTCCACCTAGAGTGGCGAATGTTGTACTCGGCACTAAGGCGCGAGCGCAAGATTAGCTCAGGGTTCATCTTCTCGTAGCGGTTTACCGAGTCGGTGCGGAAGGTGGTCTGAAATCTCTCGCGCAGTGCAAACTCAAATCTACCCACCTTGATGTTACCCTCGAGGTTGAGGTTGGCACGGTGGCGAGGACGCTTCCATGCCCCTGGCTCGTGAATGTTTATCAGCACATAGTCGGCACCGATGTTGAAGTATTTACATGTCTTATACTCAAGACCTATGCCTGTCTGTAAGCGGTCGACACTCGCAAGGTTGTTGTTAAGACGCATCTCGAGCGATGCCTCCAACGATAGATCATCTACTATCTCCCACTCGAAGTCGCCACCAACACGGCCACGAACATCGCTCTGGTTAGTAACGCCAGTAATTACGTTCTGCGCCGAGAGGCTTACGGTAGTAAGCAGTGCCACGAAGGCAATTAATAGCTTTCTCATAGACCAACGTTAGTTATTAAATGCGTTTTTCTCGTTTAGCTTCATAGTTGGCTCAGTCATAGGCTCCTCATCATTAGCGGGTGTGTAGTGCACCTTGAGAAATGCCACATCGCGCAAGAAATCGACATTGCCAACATCCACGCGCTCAAGCTTATGGCCGAGGCGCTCTTCGAGGTCGGCGATAAGCTCTGCACGGCGCTCAGGACGTATAAGCTCGATACGCTCATAGCAGACGAGTTTCGTAGCCTTGCGACCACGCATAACAACACCTTCAAGGAGGGCTAAGACGATGATGATAAGAGTGTTAGCGAGCAATAGCTCGGCATACGACACCATAAGGTTGCTGCCGTTGATAACCGCTGTGGCGATGGTGAGAAAGAGGTAGGTCATCTCGCGGATAGGCACCATCTCAGTACGGTAGCGGATAATGCCGAAGATCATGAACAGGCCGAGGCCTATGCTCACGTCGATACCCACGCTCTTCATGAAGAAGAGGAGCAGGAAGACTGCCGTAGAGAAGAGCATGAAGGTTGCCGAGAAGTCCTTGCGACGGCTCTTGGGGTAGTAGAAGCAGCGCACGATAATGAACGACACGATGAGGTTTATTGCAAACTGTAGGCAGAGTTGCAAAATAGATGTGGTGTCGCACAATGGAATGCCAAGCATTGTGGCACCTACCTCGCCATTAGAGCCTGTGAGGGCTGCTACGTCGGCATCAAAAATATCGGGGTTAACTCCCTCGCCATCAAATCCTATCATGGTTTTATCTGTTTAGTCGTTTGTTAATTTGCTGTATCTTAGCCTTGAAGCGGTTGTGTTTTATGCCCTCCACCGTGAGTGTTGTGCCAAGGCAATATTTGCTGACCTTCAATGGCGCTATGTGCATGTCGCGAAGCATAAGCTTCATCGTTGAAGGTGTGTTGCCATCCTGCTTTATCTCGACAATAGCCATGCGCTCGATGCTCTCTTTGCGTTTGGTGCGTGCATCTTCGTACTTAAGCTCAAGGTCGATTGTAGTGCGCTCGGTGAGTGTGGGGTTTACTAGCGTTATGCGGCTAAAGCTCGTGACGAGTGCTGGCGTAAGCTCGGCGGTGGTGTAGCGCGAGTTGCGAGTAAGTAGCTCTCGTGCCTCGCTGTTTTGTGCAAAGCACATAAGCTCCTCTGCCTTAATCTCCGTGCGGCGTTTCTTCGTACGACCGCGGTTGCTCTTATTCTTAATCTCGAAGAAGGTGGTGCCACTCTCGAGGTATGTTCGTGTGCGCAGCTTTTGGCGTGTTAGCTTGCGGTTGTGGTGCAGCGTGAACATCTCGCGCTCGGGGGTGTCGTAGTAGAGCGTGAGGTAGCGACAGGCACGCACACCCTCTGTAATCTGCACAAAGTAGCCCGCCTTGGCGGCGCTACCTAAGAGGCGAAGTACCTCCTCCTCTGAGAGAACATACTTTGTGTCGATGCGGTTCATGAGCTTAACCGAGCGCATCTCGTCGAGCGTGATGGTGGGCATCTCGTGCCACACATCAAGCTTGTTGAGGCGGTCGTATGTTAGGCTCTGTGTCATCTATTCGTAGGAGAATTCAAACTGTCGGTATGAGTTGAGGATGCCGTTAGCGCCATAGTTTAGGCGACGTGTGCAGACTCCATTGCTGTCGTACTCATATTTACGCACCTTCGAGGGTTTGTTGCGCTCGTTGTAGATAATCTCCTTCTCGAGCTGACCCTTCGCGTTGTAGAAATACTCCGAACGCCACGTAAGGTGACGACCATAGTCGCCATACTCAAACTCCTCGATAAGCTGGCCCTGAGCGTTATACACCTCGATGTGATCCACCCACTTGCTCTTGCCATCGGGCGTGGTCTTCCACTCCTTGACCGTGAGTTTGCGCCCCTTGCTCTTAGCCAGCTTGCTGCGCTCGGGGTAGTCGGCATAGGCGCTCATCGCGAGAAGCAAGGCGAAGAGTGTTAGTATGATATGTAGATGTTTCATACTCTTGAAAAATGCGAAAAGCGACCTTGCCCCCAATGAGGACAGGTCGCTTTGCTATGTTCTATTATCTCGACTTTGTGTTGCCCTCGAAACACTACAACTCGCTCTCCTTCAAACGCTCAGCGTTCTCGGCAACGATAAGCTGGTCGATTACATCCTGAATGTCGCCGTCCATGAATGCCGAGAGGTTGTAGATGGTGTAGTTGATACGGTGGTCGGTGATACGGCCCTGTGGATAGTTGTAGGTTCGGATCTTTGCCGAGCGGTCACCTGTCGATACCATTGTCTTACGCTTTGATGCAATCTCGTCGAGATACTTCGAGTACTCGAGGTTGAAGACGCGAGTACGCAACTCCTCGAATGCCTTGTCGAAGTTCTTGAGCTGCGACTTCTGGTCCTGACACTGCACAACGATACCTGTTGGAATGTGGGTAAGACGAATAGCCGAGTAGGTGGTATTTACCGACTGACCACCAGGACCCGATGCACAGAAGATATCCTTGCGGATGTCGTTCATCGAGATCTCGATATCGAACTCCTCAGCCTCAGGCAACACGGCAACAGAGGCTGCCGAGGTGTGTACACGACCCTGAGTCTCGGTCTGTGGCACGCGCTGCACGCGGTGTACGCCCGACTCATACTTGAGTGTGCCATATACGCTCTGGCCAGTAACCTTGAGCACTACCTCCTTGTAGCCACCCGCAGCACCGTCAGACGATGATGTGATCTCGTAACGCCAGCCCTTCGACTCGATATACTTGGTGTACATGCGCAAGAGGTCGCCAGCAAAGATTGCCGCCTCATCGCCACCAGTACCACCACGAATCTCGACAATGGCGTTCTTGTCGTCCTGAGGGTCTTTTGGGATAAGCAAAAGCTTAATCTCCTCCTCCATCTTTGCGATTGCTGGCTCGAGGGTTGCTACCTCCTCGCGTGCAATCTCGCGGAACTCCTCGTCCTTCTCGTTTACCAAAATGTCCTTAGCCTCGGCAAGGTTGGCGAGGGCTGTGCGGAATCGATCTGAGGTCTCGACGATAGGCTCGAGCTCCTTATACTCCTTGGTAAGCTGCACAAACTGCTTTACATCAGCAATTACTTCGGGGTCGGTAAGCTTCTGACCAATCTCCTCGTACTTGAGCTTAAGACCATCAAGGCGAATCAATATTGAATTATCTGCCATACTTCTCTTAATTACATTAATCGCGCAAATATAACAAAAATTTTTTATTCCTCCTACTCTTCGTTGCTCTTTGTTGCCAAACTGAGGCGGTTGTGGGTCGAGGGTGGGCTGAAGGTGTAACTATTTGAGGGTTAAATAATTTGATTTGTTTGTAAAAAATATGTAAAAAATTTTACCTCAAAACTCTTGACAAGGGCTTTTTAATCTATTATATTTGCACTGTCAAACGGCGATAAACAATGCCACGATATAGTGGTTTTCTCTGAGTTATTAACATCGCTACAATTCAATTATCAACATTGCTAAGTTGTGGATATATAGCTATATATCTATATGTGTTAGCAAATATTAACAGCTATTAACACAAATATCAACAGCTTGTTGTCTATCGATAATTAACAAGCAAATAGCGTAGGCTTTAAGCCTGATATGTGAGTTATAATCTTGTGTTAAAATATTTAATAGTATGAGGTTTGTTTCAATTCCCCCAAATGGTGCTTCGTGGAGTAAGCAGCTGATTTACTCATTCGACACCGAACTCGACGAAAAGAGTGATGTAGATGTCGAGATTTTTAACCAAACAACGCATCAGCTCATAGCCCGCAAGCGCCTGTATGGAGTAACGAGGGCGGAGATAGACATAGCGCCAATACTCCGTTCGGCAGTCGAGATGGTTGTGCCTCGTGTGGAGTCCACTGCGGTGCTATGCTCGCCAATGGGCATCGAGGTGGCAGTAGGCATTATGGGCTTGATGTCGGCAGAGAGGCGCTTTTGCGCAGCCGAAGTTGATATTCGACATCCGCAGCTGATGAGCTACATGCCTGAGTGTCAGACTTTAGCCTATGGCGAAGAGATATTGTTTAGCGTGATTGCCCCCGAGGGCGTGCAGATTAGCATTGTGGAGTACACGCCAACATCCAAGCGCACCATATCGTTAGTGCCCGATAGCAATCTTCTGTTCTACGATGTGGTGATATGCACCTCGATGTTTCGTAGCGATGTTGAGCGCATAGAGCTAAGCGTGATGAGTGGTACCGAGCAGATGGCGCACTTCAACTTCGACCTGGTGCCACGACTTGCAGATGGGCGTAGGCTTGTGTGGCGCAATCGTAGAGGTGGACTGGAGAGCTACCGCTTTA
This sequence comes from Alistipes sp., assembly GCA_017631275.1. Lineage (GTDB taxonomy): Bacteria > Bacteroidota > Bacteroidia > Bacteroidales > Rikenellaceae > Alistipes. The sequence goes on along the minus strand of JAGBTQ010000012.1, from coordinate 44,405 downwards.
CCAAGAGCCTGCCAATAGTTACTGAGGTAGATGTTGATGCTTATAACACTACGGCGGGGCTTATGGCAAAGTTCCGAGGCTCAAAGGAGCGATATAGGCTCTGCTCGGCGCTGGAGTATGGCGAGGCGTTGATGTCGTTAAGAGAGATTATCTACGCACCCTACATCTACGATATTCGCTTCGATAGGCTTGAGGATGTTACGTTAGCAACACGCCGCATGGAGTATAGCAGATGTGGTGAGCTTCAGAGCGTTGCGCTCGAAATTATCGGCGAGTGGAAAGGGGGTGAGCGATGACAGAGCTTCGTATTGACGATAGGGTAGTGCCTCTGCGTGGTGGGGGTGTTACGCTGCCTGGATACAGTGCTGATGATCTGCACTCTGTTGAGGCGTGGCGCAATGGCTCGGAGATGGTGGTTGAGGTTGCGTCGGTGGCTGAGAGCGATAGGGTTATGGGATATGCCTTCGACCTAAATCGTGGCGAGGAGTTTAACGATAAGTTGCACTATGCAACGATTGTTGTTGATGGCTACGAGGTCTATCGAGGTGTGGCGACGCTAATGTCAACTGAGCATGAGGAGGGTGAGAGATATTATCGCCTAAGAATTCGCTCGGGAGGTAGCGACTGGGCTGATATGGTGGCTCGCACACCGCTTAGCAGAAGCAACGTGCAGGTTGATATGCGAATGTTTCCGACCGACATCGAGCTATCGTGGCAGGGTGATCGTGCCGTACGTTTTCTGCCCCTGCGTCACGATAGCTACCCTAAGCCCGAGTTGGTGAATGTGTGGAAGCGTCAGCGTGTGTTGATGCCCCACGACTACCACCCCTTTATCAGTGTTGAGCACCTACTTAGGTCGATGGCCGATAGTGCTGGGTATAGCATTGATAGCGAGTGGCTTAAAAGTGATGTTACGAAGCGCCTGATGATAAGTGGCGCATATCGTCAGATACGTGGTGAGGCTGCCGAGCGCGACATGGGCTTCAAGGCCTATAGAACCTACGACTACACGGCTGAGGCAAATAGCGCGGGCTGCGTATTTGCCACTGAGCCCAAGCTGCCGTCGCACGTGGGAGCTATTGTCGATAGCGTGAGTAGTGAGGCTACAGATAGCGAGGGAAATCTATTTGCCGATGCCTACAATCGTGGTGCGCTTAGGTTCGAAGATGGCAACCCGAGGTTTGTGCCGACGCGTGAGGTGAGCGTAGCGTTTGAATATAAGGTGCGCTACATTACAGATTATCGTATTGTGTCGAGTAGGCGTCTGCAAGGTTTTGATAATGTGCATCTTGGCGTAGGTTGCGATGCCGAGATTGTCTTGGAGAATACCAACGAGGATATGCGCTCGAAGCTCAATGAGAATATGGCGTACAAGCTATATATCTTCGACTACGACGAGAGTTGTAGCTATAAAATCGAGGGCATTGGCGAGTTTGGCGCTACGGTTAGCGACTTTGTTGTGCCGAGAGGCTTCAATGGCGAGGTGCAGCTACTCGTAAAACATGATGGTGCAGAGGTCTATACCCCCATTGATGGCGATTGGGCAATATACCGAGGCTCTGTTGAACCGACAGGCAGACGCCTTGTTGAGTTTGAGGTTCGTAGCCCCTATCGAAAGATGACACCATCGAACGAGGAGCGCTTCTACGACATCACGTTTAGCGGAGCTGAGCCTGGGCAGCAGCTAACGCTATGTTGCGGTTGTAGCGTTCGCCCTCTGTTTAGTGGCTGTTTGGGCTGGAACAACACTATTAGTTTTAGCGATATTGCCAACCACGGCATCTCGCAACAACAACTCCTTGAGGCACTTATACAGATGTTTAACCTCTGCATCTACTCCTACGAGCCAACAAAGACGGTTGTCATCGAGCCCTACGACAGCTTCTATAATGGCGACATTATTGATTGGCGCGATAGGCAGCATACCACGCGGTGGAGCATCGTGGAGGGAGCTCCCACCACCTCGCAGCATGTGCGCCTGGAGTATTGTGATGGCGATGGTGTGGTGACGCGAGATAACGAGCTTAGTGACAGTGAGTTTGGAGTGTGGATAAAGAGCTTTGGCGGTTATGGCACACGAAAGGGTGTCGACGTGCGTAGCAATCCGCTATTTCGCCCAACGCTCTCCACAACGGGGTTCTTGCGTGAGGCATCATCTGCCGAGGTGCTGACGGTAGGCGATAGAGATAGTCTTGCCCAGAGCGACTATGTCGAGCCACGCGTGGTGCTTTACCATGGGCTACGCGAGCTTCCTGAGGGCGAACACTGGGGCTCGACGCACGATACGCACCTATACCCCTACGCGGCGTTTCATAGTGCTGCAAGCGGTCTTACGCTCTGCTTCGAAGATCGTGACGGCTGTGAGGGGCTCAACCGCTACCACCTTAGTGAGATATCGGAGCGAGCTGAGCGCTGCGAGCTGTGTTGCGACATTAGCCTCTCGCTGAACGACTACTTCGAGCTATTCTCTCCCGCAACCAAGTCTGCCTCAATACGCTCTCTATTCCGACTTAGTGTCGATGGCGCCGAGTCGCTATTTAGACTCAGGACAATAGAAAGTTACGACCCTAAGCGAGGTGTGGCACGATGCCACTTTGGTCGAATGCTCCACGACCGCTAATTCCAAATTTTACACTTTTTTGCTCTATGACAAAACTTAATCAGCAGCAGTCGCAAGGCTGTGTGCTACACCCTTCACGTCGATATGAACGCCTCATCGGCCTGCTCTTAGATTATAATCTCGTCGATCTGTCAAGGTGTCGAAGCTTTGCTATTCATCGCTATGTGGCAATGCTTTGTAGCAGGGGCTTTAGGCGCTGTAGTGCCATGGAGCAGGCCTCATGGCTCTTTGCCTGCTCCTACTCCAAGGCGGCAAAGGCTGTCTATGAGGTGGATAAACTAACCAAATCATCTAAACTTATGAACCCACAAATCAAAATCAGAAATGAAGTCGATGTAACCACAATCGACATTGAGGGCACAATAGGCCTCTCCGAAGCGTGGCAGTTCGACAATCCTGAGAGCCGTGTGGCAACCTACGAGCGCTTCAAGGAGTGTGTGTCGCAGATTGCCGACATTGGCAATGCCCACATCGTGGTGAATATACGCTCGACGGGTGGTGATGTGAACGATGCTATGCTCATCTACGAAGCACTGCGCTCTACAGGTGCTCATGTCACCACGCGCTGCTACGGATATACTGCATCGGCAGCAACAATTGTGGCGCAGGCAGCGTCGCCCGGCTGCCGTGAAATAGCCCCCACAACGCTCTACTTGGTGCATAACTCGTTGTGCTCGGTCGAGGGTAATGCCGACGAGCTACAAAACGAGGTGGAGATGCTCCGCCAGACAGATAGACGCATCGCCGAGGTCTATGCCCTGCACTCGGGACGTAGTGTCGAGGAGATTCTTGAGCTTATGGCTGCAAATGGCGGTCGTGGCCGCTGGCTCTCGCCCGAGGAGGTCATAGCTGAGGGCCTGGCAGATAGGCGCATTGACGAGCCTGTGACCGACTCCGACGAGAAGCCGTCGCTTGTGGAGCGCACACGCAATGGCGTTATGGCTCTGCTCCGCACCTTGGGCGTAGACTATGATGCGAATAGCCCCAACGAGCTCGACGACATAAACTATATTCCGCACCCTGAGGCTGTTGTGGATGTTATCCCTGCCTCGTCGTCGATAGCCCTTGATGAGGGTCAGAAGAGTGCCTCGCAATCACAGCTCAAGGCTGTGCAAGATCCATCGCCGCTGGAGCAAACACTATCTTCTCGCAATCGTGCCTTTGAGCGTGATGCACAGGCGCTACGAATGCGCTAAAAATCCCCCAAATAACCTTTTATTAACAACTTAAAACTTTGAAATTATGGGACTTATTGAAAATCCTAAGACCTATACTGGTCGCGACCTTGAGACAATCTTTTTCCGCCCTATGCTAACAGGTCAGAATGCCGAGCAGCTCGGTATTCGAGTGCTCTACAACATGCCTGTGCCAACAACAATTCAGCTATGGAGCCCTTCCGACAATATCCTTCAGCCCTATAACGTGGGTTGGAATGGTGGCTGTGCCTCGAATAAACATCAAAAGACCATCGAGCTAAGTCGTATCAAGGCAGAGCTTGGTTTTGGCGCTGCCGACTACTTCTCGCAGGTATACGAGCTTATCACCAATCGCTCGGATGTCAACCTCGACGACTTGACTGGCACCGAGCTTGAGCAGGCCGAGACCGAGATGTTTCGTGCAGCTATTGCCGAGAGCCTTCGTGTGACAATGTGGATTGGCGACACCACAGCAAACAAGTATAACATGTTTGACGGCTTTATCACTAAGCTTATGAAGTATGATGGCTGCACGTATGTCGACTTTACAAATTACGATGTTGACGGCGAGTCGTCAATCCAAATCTTCCAGAAGCTATGGGCGGAGTCGCCCGCCTTGCTCAAGTCGATGAAGGGCGATGGCAATCTCGTTTTGTTGGTAAGTAGCGACGTCTACGATGCTTACGACCAGTATCTCGATGCTCACGGCTCAGATGCAGCCTACACCGACCTTACAACGGGTCGTCGTGAGCTCTCGTACCACGGCATCAAGCTTATTGATATCGGCGTGTCGCACCTTCTTCACGAGACCAATATCGAGGGACCTATCTGTATCTTGACCGATCGTCGCAATCTTGTTCTTGCGGTTAACACTGCCGACTACCCAGGCTCTGAGGTGCGCATGTGGTATAACCCTGACGACATGGAGAACCGTCAGCGTGCCATATTTATGGCGGGTTGCGAGATTCTCGACGAGACACTTGTGTCGGTTGGTAAGTTTAGAGCTTAAAATAGAGTAATGCTATGTCATCAAACAAGACTATAACACGCATTGCTGCTACCCAGAATGCTGCCGAGCCACTATTTGGCTCGGTGGCGGGAGGGTGCAGAGCATCAAACGATAAGGTGTGGCTTTGGGGCGATGACAATATGCTTCCCTATGTCCTCTCGCTCATGGCACGCCGCTCGGTTATCCACCGCCGTATAATCAACGACAAGGCCGACTACATAGCGGGCAAGGGTGTGGCATATAACGAGAGTATTTCGCTCCTGGGCGACATTGTCGAGCATGCCAACGGCTCGGGCGAGAGCCTGCGAAGTGTTATTGCTCGTCTAGCCCTCGACGAGGCGATGTTTGGCAATGCCTTTATGGAGGTTGTCACCGACCCTCAGCATAGCTTCCTATCGCTCTACCACATCGACGCCTCGACCTGTCGCTTAGCTCGCGACACTGAGCATGTTGTCATGCACCACGACTGGCGACAATACCGCTCGTCGGAGGCGTGCACCCTGCCTCTCTATCCCAATTTCGAGGAGCAGGAGGACGGCACGCTGCGCTCGGTGGTGCACTACAAAGACTACGAGCCTATGTTCTCGCACTATGGCGTAGCACCATATATTGCGGGCATGGGTGCTGCTGCCATACTCTACAAAACCGATAAGTGGAACCTTGCACGCCTCGACAACTCGTTTCAGCTCTCGGGCGTGATGATGCTCGACGGCGCTGTAGGTAGCGAGGAGGAGGCCGATAAGATGGTGCGCATGGCTGAGGAGCGCTTCTCGGGAAATCCTGGCCAGGTGCTCTTTGTGCTTAGGGATAAGAGCGAGGGCGACAGCTCACGCTTCATACCTATCAACACCTCGGCAGATGGCGACTGGCAGACGTTGCATGAGCAGTCGGAGTCGGATTTGGTCGTGGCGCACTCGTGGTTTCGCTCGCTGAGTGGCTTAGACTACGCGTCGGGGTTCTCGACAGAGCGCATCTTGCATGAGTATGAGGTGGCTCTTAACACCGTGATTCTTGGCGAGCAGGAGCAGCTCCTTGAGCCTATACGCCAGATTATTGGCTTGGTGCTTGGTGTCGATGCCTCGTCGTTGGAGATTATCAACCGACCTCCAACACGCTCGAAGCCCCTATATATGCGAGTGTGGGAGGCACGCAAGGCCGATGGCCTCGACTACGATGAGAACGACCCCGAACAGCAACTCTTTTTGGCGCAAATCACTAAGTATAACCTTCGATCTTTAGAGTAACAATGCAAAATCTTATTACCCCCGACCGTGTTGTTGAGTTGGCGTTTTGTGGCGACGAACGTGCTCATCGTGAGCTTATTACAGTGTGCGACGTTGCCGAGGCCGAGGAGCGTTATCTGCGTCCTGTTCTAGGTGACAGACTATACGAGGCACTCCGCGGTGGTGAGTACCAGGAGCTCCTCGAGGAGTATGTGGCACCCGCCATTGCTGCATGGTGTCGCTATGTTGTCGAGCCTCACTTAGCGTACCGTTGCAGGGAGTGTGGCGATGCGAGCGTGGCGCATAACGCGCGCCTCGATGTGACTATGCGCCACCTCAGTCGCCAAGCGCAGACGCTAACACGCCGTCTAAGTCGCTATCTTAACACCCACTCCTCAGAGTATGAGAAGTATTCCCCTAAGTTAAACCCCCTAAATCGTTGTTTTATCTATGGCAATATTGTTCAAGTATATTAGTGGCGCAGTGGCTGCCCTCGTGGCGCTTCTCTGCCCAATAACACCCCTCATTGTCACCGCCTCGGTGTTTATCGTTATCGACTTTGTTACGGGCATCTATGCCTCGTATGTTGCTGCCAAGAAGGAGGGGCGCGAGTGGCGCATCGAGAGCCGTAAGGCGTGGCGCACAGTAAATAAGCTCTGCTTCGTCGTAACGGGCATTGTTATGACCTGGCTCATTGATTCGCTCGTGCTTGAGTTTATGGAGCTCCACCTCGCCAACATCTTCACAGGCTTTGTCTGCGGTGTCGAGCTATGGTCCTTCTTTGAGAATGCCACCATAATCAGCCAGTCGTCGCTGTTTGTGTGGCTTGGCCGCTGGATTAAGCGCCGCATCGGAAGGGAGGTGGGCGATGAGTAGAGGCCTAAGAAATTGCAACCCTGGCAATATCCGCCAGTCGCGCAGTAGGTTTCAGGGCGAGGTGCGTCCCTCGCGCGATAGTGCCTTCAAGCAGTTCGAGAGCATGGCGTATGGCTATCGTGCCATGTTCGTGTTGCTCGACACTTATCACCGACGTTATGGGCTCACCACCATTCGCCAGATGATTAGTCGCTGGGCGCCACCCACCGAGAACTTCACCGAGGGCTATATCCGCTTTGTTGCGGAGCGCACGGGCATCAGTGCCGATGCTCAGGTTGATAGCCGTTCGGAGCGCGATATGGTGCCTATTGTCGCTGCCATGTCCGAGATTGAGAATGGCGCTAAGGCTGTTATGGCAGATCTCCACGAGGGCTGGGCGCTCTTCGTTCGCTAATGTTAGAGGCTGACCCCAAAAAAGGTCAGCCTCTGGTGTTTGCTATTTAATCGCCTTTATCTGCTTCTTGTATATGCTCCACTTAGGGTCTTTTTTGTATGCTTTGACTGCCTCTTTGGGGACATATATCATTGTTGTTTCACCTATGCCTAAATAATCTATTGCAGGTGGCGTTGTGGCTAAACATGTTATGCTTGTTAGGCTGTCGCAATCATGGAATGCATAATCTCCAAAGCTAGTTACGCTATTAGGAATAGTAATGCTTGTTAGGCTGCTGCAATCATTGAATGCACTACCTCCAATAAGTCTCGTTCCCTCCTTAATTGAATAGCTTGTCAATGATTTATCAACAGCCTCTATTAGGTATGTATCAGCGTATCTAATATTGTCTATTACTGGCAGGCTGCTGCAACCAGCGAAAGCACCACTTCCAATGCTTGTTACACTCTCGGGAATGGTGTATTCTGTTATTCCCTTTCCAATGAATCGCTGAAGTTCTCCATTGACAATTATACATCTTCCGTCGGCTGATGCATTTGCTCCGTAAAATGCTATGTTGGCGACATTGTCTTTGAAATAATCGTAGCAATACTTATTCGCTACCTTGACACTCTTTAGGCTGCTGCAACCACGGAATGCGGCATATCCAATGCTAGTTACGCTATTAGGAATAGTAATGCTTGTTAGGCTGCTGCAGCCCTTGAATGCACTCTCTCCAATGCTTTTTACGCTTTCTGGGATAGTAATGCTTGTTAAGCTGCTGCAATCATAGAATGTATAATTCCCAATCTTAGTTACTCCCTCGCCAATTACAATTTTTGTAAAATGAGTACTGCTAAAAGGATAATAATAAATTATTTTCGGTGTTTTAGAAGGCGCAAAAGTTATCATTTCTTTATCCTCTTCTCCATCTAGTATGTTGCAATTAATAATCAATTCGCCTGTGCAACCTACGAATGCTTGCTTTCCAATGCTTGTTACGCTCTCGGGAATAGTAATGCTAGTTAGGCTTTCGCAAAAGGCGAATGCACTACATCCAATGCTAGTTACGCTATTAGGAATATTAAGGCTTGTTAGGCTGCTGCAACCAAGGAATGCCTCCTCTCCAATGCTTGTTACGCTATTGGGAATAGTGTATTCGGTTACCCCCTTTGCAATGAATATCTCAAGCTTTCCATCAATGATTAAGCATCTTCCGTCGGCTGATGCATTTGCTCCGTAAAATGTTATGTCAGTGTCCCAGTCTTTGAAATAATTGTAGCATTGCTTATTTGATACCTTGACACTTGTTAGGCTGCTGCAACCGCTGAATGCACCACCTCCAATCTCTGTTACGCTATTAGGAATAGTATAAGCAGTCAATCCCGCAGGGGCAAATGCAATTAACTCACCTTCTTTGATCAAACATCTACCGTCGCTCGACGCAAACTTGCCCTTAAACGATTTTAGGCTGCTGCAATCCTTGAATGCATACCATTCAATCTCAGTTACGCTATCGGGAATAGTTATGCTTGTTAGGCTGCTGCAACCCTCGAATGCCTTATATCCAATGCTAGTTACGCTATTAGGAATAGTAATGCTCTTAAGATTGCTGCAACCTTCGAATGCATACCAATCAATCTTAGTTATGCTATCGGGAATAGTTATGCTCTTAAGCCTATCTCTGCCATTGAATAAACCAGGTTTAATAAAATTGATATAACCTCCAGATTCGAATTTTAACACGCCACGACCATTATTATAGGTGTCGGAATACATGTAAAGACCTACGGATCCTTTGTGTCCGCTGTTTATAAATAGCGGTCTGCCATCAGTAGTAGTGTACCAAATCTCGTTGTAGGGCGGAGTCTGCGCCGAGGCAGTAGTAACCGCTGCCATAAGGCAGACGACAAGTACTAAAAGTCTGCGTAGCATATTTTTGAGTGTTTTTTTGATATAGCAAAGATAACAATACTTTGCGAATTATTCAATGTTATGCCCAAAAAAGCGACGTGCTGGGGCGATAACGAAAAGTTTTTAACTTTTGCACTGATATTGCCAAGAAATTTTTGTATCTTTGTACTTTGAATTTTATAAGCAAATCTATGAAACGAGGAGTTCTTGTAACAGGTGGTGCCGGATATATCGGCTCACACACAGCCGTTGAGCTTATCGAGGCTGGCTACGAGGTGATTATCGTAGATAACTTTTCAAATAGCGACCGTAACTCACTTGAGGGCATCCGCAAGATTACGGGCGTTGAGCCAAAATTTGTCGAGGCAGACTGCTGCGACAAGGAGGCCATGCGCCGTGTGTTCGAGGAGTATGAGTTCGACTCAGCAATCCACTTTGCAGCATATAAGGCTGTGGGCGAGTCGGTTGCCGAGCCAGCGAAGTACTATCGCAACAACCTCCTATCGTTTATCAACTTGCTTGAACTTATGTTGGAGTATGGCCGAGCAAACATCCTCTTCTCATCTTCGGCAACTGTCTATGGCGATGCCGAGGTGCTGCCCGTGACCGAGCTTACGCCACGCAAGCCTGCAACATCGCCCTATGGCAACACCAAGCAGATGGCTGAGGATATCCTCCGCGATATGGTTGCGGCAAACGACGGCAAGCTACGAGGCATTGCCTTGCGCTACTTCAACCCTATTGGCGCCCACCCCTCGGCACTCATTGGCGAGTTGCCACGCGGTGTTCCAAATAACCTTGTGCCCTACATCACGCAGACGGCAGCAGGCATCCGCGAGTGCCTAAGCATCTTCGGCGACGACTACAACACCCCTGATGGCTCATGCCTTCGCGACTACATCGACGTTGTCGACTTGGCGCGTGCCCATGTGGTGGCTATCTGTCGCCTTATCGAGGAGCGCAACAAGCAGAATTATGAGGTGTTCAACATCGGCACAGGTCGCCCCGTGTCGGTATTCGAGCTTGTACGCGGCTTCGAGGAGGCTAACAAACTCAAGCTAAACTATAAGGTTGCGCCACGCCGTGCTGGCGACGTTATGGCGGTGTGGGCAGATACCACCCTTGCCAACGAGGAGCTCGGCTGGAAGGCTCAGCGTGAGCTCGTAGATACCTTGCGCTCGGCATGGGAGTGGGAGTGCAACGTGCGCAAACAATAATTGCCACCTAATTTCGTTATTAAGCTGTTAAAAGATAGAGATATGAAGAGATTTTTGCTGTTGCTTATTGCAATCGTCATGATAGTGCCTGCGGCTGAGGCAAAGAAGCGTGAGACTGCCGAGGAGATCGAGCGCAAGACACGCCACTACACTGGTTGGGAGTGGGGTGCCGAGGGCCGCTTTAGCCTCTTGTTCTACGAGATGGGCTACATGAAGGTATATAACGAGAAGCCTGTGACAGAGTATTTTGCGGGCGTTAAGAATGCTGATGGCAAGGCTATGATTGGCGGAAATGTGATGTTCAACGGTGGCTACTTCTTAAACAACCACTGGAAGCTTGGCTTCGAGCTTGGCGCTCAGATGCAGTATAACCACACCTTCGTGCCTATCTCCCTAACAGGCCACTACTACTACGGCACGCGCAAGAACTGCTTGTTTAACTTCGTGAGCCTCGGTACCAACATGCTCTTTAACAAGGGCGTGCGCTTTGGTCTTAATGGCTCGGGCGGTGTTGGCGTGCGTATTCAGTCGCCCGAGAGCAAGTATAAGTACGACATTATGCTTGGCTATCAAGCTGTTATGCTCAACCCACGACCACATGGTGGCGAGTTTGGCTTCGACGCAAAGGATGTCAAGTATCGCCGTGTAAACCAGGGCATATACCTCGGCTTCGGCTTCCATTTTTAATAAGTGGTCTACGAAATAAAAAATGCTACCCAGTTGTTGGGTAGCATTTTTTGTTTTATGATGCAAGCCTACTTTCGGGAGAATGCCCACAAACCGAGCATGCTAAGTGCGGCGTTCACGATAAGTATCTCATAGCTAAAGGTATAGCCGCCGAGCCATGCTTGCGAATGTGTGGCAATGAGGTAGCTTATCGTAGGTGAGGCGAGTGCCACGACGGGCATTGCCCAGCCTCGCACCGAGCGCTTGCTCAATAGTCCAAAGGCAAACATACCAAGAAGTGGTCCGTAGGTGTAGCTCGCCATGGTAAATATCAGCGTGATGACGCCCATGCTACTCCAGCTGCCAAACATCATTATCACGCCACACATAGCCGCTGCAATGACTATGTGCACACGGCTACGCACCGTGCTAATAGCCTCGCTACCCTCAGCCGTTGTGCTGTCGTGGCGGCGATTAGCGCCGAGGATATCTATTGTAAATGAGGTTGTTAGTGCTGTTAGTGCCGAGCCTGCCGACGAGTATGTCGAGGCTACAAGACCAAGCAGGAAGGCTACGCCCACGATTGTGGGTAGTCCACACTCGGTAGCCACAAAGCCAAAGAGGTCGTCGCCACGCTCTATGCTCAGGCCTCGGCTATCAATAAAGGTGTAGAGCAGTGCGCCAAGCGCAAGAAAGAGTGCTATGACAACCACCTGAACCATGATGGATTGTATCATGCTGCGCTGTGAGTCGCGCTGGTTGCGACACGACAACATAGTCTGCATCATATCTTGGTCGAGGCCCGTCATCGCCACAACGAGGAAGATGCCGGCGATAAATTGTTTCCAGAAATAGCGCCTGTCGAGAGGATTGTCAAGGAACAAAATCTGCGAGTAGTCGCTTTGGTGTATGGTCGTTAGCGCCTCACTGAGGTTGAGTCCTAATGCTTTGATAACGAATGCGATACATAGCACAATGCTACTAACCATAAGTATGGTTTTAACCATCTCGACCCACACCACAGCCCTCACACCGCCACGACGTGTGTAGAGCCACACGAGAGCCATCATAACCATGGCATTTACCCAAAAGGGTATTCCCCAGCGCTCGTAGAGCAAGCCCTGTAACACGGCACAGATGACAAAGGCACGTAGCGATGCCGAGAGTAGCTTCGATATGAAGAAGAGCCACGCTCCCGTGCGCTGTGCGGCGAGGTTGAAGCGCTTGTCGAGATACTCGTATAGCGACACCACGCCCGTGCGATAGTATAAAGGTATTAGTACAAAGGCTATCATGATATAGCCCACGAAGAAGCCGAGCGTTGTCTGCAAGTAGCTAAAGCCGTCTGCCGCCACCGTGCCCGGCACAGAGATATATGTCACGCCCGACATCGCAGCGCCCACCATGGCTATTGCCGCCACGCCACGTGGGGTGTTGCGACCACCCGTGAAGAATGCCGCTGAGCTATTGCCACGCGACGTTAGCCACGCCACGCCAAAGAGCAGGGCGAGGTAGGCTACGACAGTTGCAACAATGGCTGCGGAAGTCATGGCGCTCGGTTATAGGTTGTTTGCTTTGCAGAAGCGAGCTACGGCGTCGGCAACACGCTCGCCGTCGAGGGCTGCCGAGACAATACCTCCGGCATATCCTGCACCCTCGCCCGCAGGGAATAGTCCTGCCACCTCGGTGTGCATAAGTGACTCTGGGTCACGAGGTATGCGCACGGGGGTTGATGTTCGTGACTCCACGCCCACAACTATTGCCTCGTCCGATACGAAGCCTCGCATCTTGCGGCCAAACGTAGCGATACCACTGCGTAGGCGAGCACCTATCTCCTCGGGCATCCAAATGTCGAGGCGTGAGGCCTTAAGACCTGGGATATATGATGTGCGGGGTAGTGAGTGTGATGCACGTCCTGCCACGAAGTCCGACACACGTTGCGCTGGAGCCACCTGTCTGTCGCCACTATGTAGGCGTGCAAGCTCCTCGAACTGCTGCTGATAGCGTAGTCCTGCAAGCTCGCCCCACTGCTCGCGGAGGTATGCAAAGTCCTCGAGGCGCACCTCGGTAACGAGTCCCGAGTTGGCAAATGCCGAGTTACGACCACTTGGCGACATGCCGTTTACCACCGACTGCTTGGCGTCGGTCATCGCTGGCACGATGAAGCCTCCGGGGCACATGCAGAATGAATATACGCCACGACCAGCCTCCTGACTAACAAGCGAGTAGCTTGCTGCGGGGAGCCACTCGCCACGCTCCTCGCGGTGATACTGTATGCTGTCGATAAGTCGTTGTGGGTGCTCTATGCGCACGCCCATAGCAAAGGGCTTTGCCTCGATGGCTATGCCCTCGTTGTAGAGCATCTCGTAGATGTCGCGTGCTGAGTGTCCTGTGGCAAGTACCACGGCAGCACCCTCAATCGTTGTGTCACCCACCTTAACGCCTGTTATTCTGCCACGCTTAAGCACAAAGCCCGAAACTCGACTCTCGAACAACACCTTGCCGCCATGCTCGGTTATGGTGCGACATATGTTCGATATGATGCGTGGCAGCTTGTCTGTGCCGATGTGAGGGTGTGCCTCGTAGAGTATTGTGGGGTTTGCGCCATGCCATACAAGGGTCTGCAATGCCTTGTTGTAGTCGCCACGCTTCTTGCTGCGTGTGAAGAGCTTACCGTCGGAGAATGTTCCTGCGCCACCCTCGCCAAAGGCGTAGTTCGAGTTGGGGTCTATGTCGCCACCACGGTTAATCTGCGCAATGTCGTGCTTGCGCGAAAGCACCGACTTGCCACGCTCCAGGAGAATAGGCTTGTAGCCGAGCTCTATGAGGCGTAGCGAGGCGAACAAGCCCGCAGGGCCCGAGCCTACAACAATAACCTCTGTGCCATGCTCCACCGAGGGGTAGTCGAAGTGTAGTGGTGCTGGCTGTGGCTCCTGGTCAACATATATCTCGAGCGTAAGGTTTACCTTAGCCATGCGCTGACGAGCATCTATCGAGCGCTTAACGACACGTGCCAGGGCTATGTCGCTCTGACGGATACTCAGCGTGCGGGCAGCCTGTGCTATGTAGAATTTCTCGTCTGCCGCCTGCTTGGGCGATAGCTGCAAGGTGATAGTCTTTGGCATAAAAAAGTCTATTAATTACGCAAAGATATAAAAAAAACGCATAAGAGCCAATCTTATGCGTTTATGAAGCAAAACTTTTTAATAGGGCATTAATACACGTAGTTGTCAAAATATATGTATTTGCCATTCAAACTCAGACCACAAACACCATACTCTTGTTCTCGTGTCATTATATATTTGCTACCATTGGAACGTTTGATGTAGTTCATGCTTGTAGCTTCGTTCACAAATCGAATACCATCTTCCATCGAGTTAAATGTAATCTGTGAAGGACCCTCATATTGGCTAATTTCAACCGTGGTGTTGGAGTTGCTATTGTAGAGATAGTAGTAGTAGCAACCTCTTTCACGGTCGTTATCGATGTAATATATCTCGGTATTCGAAACATAATAGCCCTTAGCTCTCAATTTCGCTATAATCTGTTCACATGAGTATGTCTCAATGGTGTTGCAGTAGCTGTCGTAGTAGCAGAAATCTGTGATGCTTGGTCTTTGAGCAAAACATGCTCCCGAAATAATCAAGGCTGCAAATAGCAGAATAAACTTTTTCATGGAGTTAATAGTTTAAGTTAGTTGTAATCAGGTATAACAAAGGTACTAAAAATTTGTACAACGAGTCTATAAATTCATTTTTTTTTGCATTTTTCGCACTAAGTGTTGTGTATATTACAAAAAGTTTCTATATTTGCACCGCTAAACGACACCAGGCACGGTGTTTCGGAAAGCAAGATCCTGCGGATATGGTGTAATTGGTAGCCACGTCAGACTTAGGATCTGATGCCGAGAGGCGTGGGGGTTCGAGTCCCTTTATCCGCACAAAAAGCGACCTATTGAGGGTCGCTTTTTTGCGTCTAAAGGGCCACGCACTGACTGTGGCGACTCGGCAGACTAGTCGGCGGTGATTGATTGTGCGAGTTGCCACGCAACTACGAATATAGGGCGAGTGTCAGTCGCTCAAGCAAGCTTGGCGCTAACACTCACCCCATCTTCTATACCTACGGTATTTCGCCCAATTAAACCACCTTGGTCTGCTCTCGCCCTGCTGACCGCAGTTCGAGTCCGAGAAGATTTTGTTATAAATCGTTTAGTGCGGCAGCATCTTTAGCAGAATTATTTATATAGTCAATATAGTGTAGTCCTACGCGTGGTGTGCCAGTTTTAATTTCAAGAACAATGGTGCCCATTCCGTTTACATAATTATTGATAACTGTATAATAAACGCAATGATCATTTTTTACTTCCTGAAATTTATCGTTGTCATCATTAATGTTTCGGTATGATGGAAAATTTTCGAATTTCTCTTCATTGGCAAAGGGATCACCATATTTTGAGATTAACATATTTTTTAGGCTTTGATAACTATTATTCAGCATATTCCACGAGTAGCATTCAGGGAATAGTACAACTATCTCATACACAAGGTTCTGTGAATATTTAACACAGATATTGCAGTTATTGTAGCCCGCAAAAGCACCTTGGTACCAATGTGCACCTTGATCATCCTCAAAATCAAAAGTAAAGCCAATGGCTTTAAGCTTATTACCAAAGGCAGTAGGAGTGCCGTCAATAGGTATATCCTTAAATGTTAGGTGTTGCGTCTCTTCTGTTTGGCCATATGTGGCGAAACATACAAGCAAGCATAGTATTGTGCAAATAAGTTTTTTCATAGTATTAAGTTGTTAATAAAACTATACAATATGCCTACTTGCGGTAGGTGTATTTGCCCTCGGTCAAATCCTCGATGTCGAAGCACTCATACACAATGGTATAGCCTCCGTAGGCGAGGTTCGATGTGCCGTGGGTCTCCTCCTCGTAGAGGAAGCCGAGGCGGTTGTCGCTCTGCCATGTCATGGTCGAGTATGCCGAGTTGAGCGTGCTGATCTGTGTCACGCCGTCCCAGTTTTGAGCCACCTCCATAGGCGATATATAGTCCTCGAACGAGGCAATCTCTTTATAGTAGATGCCCACATTTGCGCGGTTAGGGCCCAGAGGCACCGACTGCAGCAAGATGTGCACAGCCGCGTTATCTGCTATGCGTGTTGCGGGAATGAGCATAACCTCGCCATTTGTAGAGTTATCCTTCGACTCCACACCATTGTTCGAAGCGCCTGAGAATGCTGCGTCGTCCCACACGCCAGCGCCACTATTTACGTCGGTATATGAGAATAGGTTGTAGTAGCGGCCACCATTGTAGCGTGAGCTAATAAGGAGTGTGCCATCGGGCAACTCCTCTACCTTAGGCTCGTCGGCAGTATTGTAAACGGCTGGCTCATTGATGTTTCCGAGCACCTTCCACGACATGCCAAAGTCGTCGGAGAAGAGCACATAGTTCATGTGCTTCTGCGAGCGATCCTTAACAAGCACAGCGCAATATAGGCGGTAGTATGCACCAACCTTTGTTAGGCGGCTCTGCATGATGCGGCCCGATGCCACGAACATCGAGCGCACAGGGCCATACTTCGAGTCGTCGAACTGCGAGTAGATAGACTCGGCGATATCCTCGGGCTCGCTCCAGGTCTTGCCACCATCCTCCGAGTAGAAGCGGGCGATGTTCTGGTGGTTGTGGCGTGTGCCATTCTGGAACGACACATTACCAGCGCACGACATCATGAGCACACGGCTCGACTCTCTATCTGCCACGATGCAGGGGTCGCCAAAGCCCACGTTCATAAAGTCGGGCGACTTGTCACCCTTGCCCTCGATAAGAGGCATCACCTCACCCCACGTGTTGCCGTTGTCGTGCGATAGGCGGTAGTGTAGGTCGATACGACCCTTGTCCGTAACGCCGATGTCTGTGCCGCTATGGCGGTAGTCGGCAACGGCGATAAGAGTGCCGTCGTTAGCCGTGGCAATGGCAGGAATACGGTAGGGTATGTCTGTAGGGTTGAGCAACTGAAACACCTCGAAGCGCTCGGCAGCGGGCTTCTGGGGCTCTGGCTCAGGGGTAGGTCCGTCGGGCGGCGTGCAGCTGCAAGCAAACGTGGCTACGCTACATAGTACTGCCCATAACATATTGATATTGCGCATGATAGTTCACTATTTACGATAGGTGTAATATGCTCCTGCCTGGCATGTAGGCATTAGCACGATGTCGTTTACGTTCATGTGGGCTGGGAGGTTGAGCATCCAGTGTATTGCCTCGGCGATATCCTCGCCCTGCAACGCCTCCACACCGCGATATACGCCCTCGGCACGCTCCTTGTCGCCATGAAAGCGCACCTCCGAGAACTCGGTTTCGACCATTCCTGGGCGCACCTCGCCAACCTTGATGCCAGCCGAGAGTAGGTCGGCACGCATAGCCATCGAGATGGCATGCACGGCATGCTTCGATGCGCAATATACTGCGCCATTCTCGTAGGGCTCAGTGCCGGCAATAGAGCCGATGTTGATGATGTGGCCACCCTTGCCAGCCTCGACCATAGCGCCGCTGATGATCTTTGTTACGTAGAGCAAGCCCTTTACATTGGTGTCGATCATTGCGTCCCAGTCGCGTGAGTCGCCCTTGTCGATATGCTCCAATCCCGCAGCAAGACCTGCGTTGTTCACAAGGATATCTACACGGCCAAGTGGCTTGAGGTGCTCGATGCACTCAGCCTCCGAGCGCACGTCGAAGTGTAGTAGGGTGCACTCAGCGCCCTTTGCCTCGACCTCGGCCTTGAGTGCCTCGAGGCGCTCCTTGCGGCGGCCAGTGATGATAATCTCGGTGTTTGGCTCGGCAAGACGTAGTGCTGTGGCACGACCAATGCCCGATGTAGCTCCTGTGATAAGAATACGTTTTTTCATCTTATAATAGTTTTAGTACATATTTTCCTGGTTACAAATTTATAAAATTTATTGTTGATAGCGCCATAGTGCCACAAAAATTTATTAACTTTGTACGTTTTACTAACAATACATACAATGAAAGAGGTACTAAAATACTACAAAGACTTTCCAAAGGAGGGTATCATATTTGTCGATATTATCCCATTTTTGCAAAATAAGGCGGTATTCAAGGAGCTGACACACGCTGTGGCTGAGGCTTGCACCACACCAAACATCATCGCTCCCGAGGCTCGTGGCTTCTTGTTTGCTGCGCCACTGCTCACCGAGGCCGACCACATCGAGAATATCGTGCCTGTGCGCAAGAGCGGCAAGCTCCCATTTGCCGAGGGCGACCTTCATGAGGTGCTTATCGAGAAGGAGTATGGCTTCGACAAGCTCTACTATCGTCGTAGCGACATCGCTGCGGGCAAGCCTGTGGGCGATAAGTTCGAGGTGACTATCCTCGATGACGTGCTCGCTACGGGTGGTACTGCCGAGGGCTTGGCACTCTCGCTTGAGAGCCAGACTATCGAGCTCGACGGCAAGAGCTACGGCATCAAGGTCAAGGAGTTTGTCTTCATCGTCGAGATCGAGGAGCTTGGTGGCGCCGCACGCCTCGAGAAGATAGCCCCTGTGAAGTCTATTACTAAGATTTAACCATATAATCCATTTTAGCGATGGGTGTGCTGGAGCGTGACATAAAGTTTGTTACGGGCGTTGGCGAGGTACGTGCCAAGATTCTCGATAAGGAGGTTGGCGTGCGCACCGTTGGCGACCTGCTCATGCGCTTCCCACACCGCTACATCGACCGCACACGTCAGCTACGCCTCTCGGAGGTTGACGAGGCTATGGAGTCCACCTACATACAACTACGTTGTAAGGCTGTCGGCATGTCGTATGTTGGCGAGGGTAGTCGCCGTAGGTTTGTGGTCGAGGTAAACGACACTACGGGCGTTGCCGAGCTACTATGGTTTCATGGCATTAAGTGGATTGAGAAGCGCATAGAGATTGGGCGCGAGTATATCATCTTTGGTCGCCCCTCGTTGTTTCGTGGCAGGGTGAGCCTTGTGCACCCCGAGATTGAGACCCTCGAGCAGTTTCTCTCGCGTAAGCAGGAGAGCGGCTTTCAGGCGATATACCCCTCTACCGAGCGCCTTAGCGAGGCTATAGCCATGCGTGCCATGCAGCGTATTGTGCAGAGCGCCTGGGAGTTAGTTAAGAGCGACCCCACAGCCTTTGCCGACCCACTGCCCGAAGATCTGCGTAGGCGCAATGGGCTTATGGGCTTGCGTGATGCGATATACAACATTCACTTTCCACGCTCTCAGGAGGAGCTACGTCAGGCGCAGTATCGCCTGAAATACGACGAGCTACTTGGTGTTCAGCTCACCATTCAGGCGCGCCGCAGTGAGCGTCACCGCAGTGAGGGTTTCCTCTTCGCGCGTGTTGGCGAGGCCTTTAACACCTTTTACCACGAGAAGCTGCCCTTCCCTCTCACGGGGGCGCAGAAGCGTGTGATACGCGAGATTCGTGGCGACATGATCTCGGGCAAGCAGATGAACCGCCTGCTCCAGGGCGATGTGGGTAGTGGCAAGACGATGGTTGCCTTCATGTCTATGTTGCTTGCCGTGGATAATGGCTACCAGGCGTGCATCATGGCACCCACCGAGATTCTTGCACGCCAGCACTACGCCTCGATGCAGCGCTTTGCTGAGGGCTTAAACGTGAAGGTTGCCATACTTACTGGTGCTTCCAAGGCTAAGGAGCGCCGTGCGTCGCTCGAGGGCATTGCCTCGGGCGAGGTAGATATACTCATTGGCACCCATGCCCTTATCGAGGAGGGTGTGCAGTTCTCCAACCTCGGATATGTTGTCATCGACGAGCAACACCGCTTTGGCGTGGAGCAGCGAGGCAAGCTATGGACCAAGAACCATCAGCGCCCCCATGTCCTTGTGATGACTGCCACGCCCATTCCCCGCACCTTGGCAATGACGCTCTATGGCGACTTGGAGGTGTCGGTTATCGACGAGCTGCCTCCAGGACGTAAGCCTATACGCACCTTCCACTACTTCGACTCGGCACGCTTGCGTATGTTCGGCTTCCTGCGCCAGGAGATAGCCAAACGTCGTCAGGTATATGTGGTCTATCCACTTATCAAGGGCTCGGAGAAGATGGACTACAAAGACCTTGAAGATGGCTTCGAGTCGCTCTCTCGCGACTTTCCACTGCCACAATATCGCATTGCGATATGCCATGGCAAGATGAAGCCGGAGGATAAGGAGGCATCGATGCAGCAGTTTAAGCGTGGCGAGGCCGACATCATGATAGCCACGTCGGTTATCGAGGTGGGCGTAGATGTGCCCAATGCCACGGTCATGGTCATCGAGTCGGCAGAGCGCTTCGGACTATCGCAGCTACACCAGCTACGTGGCCGTGTTGGTCGTGGTGGTGGCGACTCCTACTGCATACTCATGACGGGCGACAAGCTATCAAAGGATAGCCGTGCTCGCATCGAGGCTATGTGTGCCACAAACGATGGCTTTCAGCTCTCGGAACTCGACCTTAAGCTACGT
Source organism: Alistipes sp. (assembly GCA_017631275.1). GTDB lineage: Bacteria > Bacteroidota > Bacteroidia > Bacteroidales > Rikenellaceae > Alistipes. The sequence continues at coordinate 23,810 of JAGBTQ010000012.1, read as the reverse complement.
GGCGCTGGCGATATCCACGGCACGCAGCAGAGTGGTGATGCCTTCGAGTTGAATATTGCCAACCTGGCTACCGATACCCAGATTATGGAGCTCACGCGCAACGACGCCATCGAGATTTTGCGCCTCGACCCAGCTCTTGAGCGCCGTGAGAATGCACCTCTTAGGGCATTGCGTGACCGCCACCATAAGCGAGAGAAGATTGATTTTTCTGATATTTCGTAATATTACTAAAGTAAAATGCGTTATATTTGCGCACTAATTCAAAGATAAAGTATGGCACTTATAAGATGTAAGACCTGTAATACGCCTATGTCGAGCCAGCAGTCTCGATGTCCATTCTGTGGTGCACCTGTCGAGGGTGCAGTGGAGAATAGCGCTCCTGTAGCTCCTATAGCTCCTGTTCAGACCACTGTCAACGAGCAGAGCACAGCACCCCAGCGCACACTCAACGACATCCTCGCTGAGCGTCAGGCACAGGTACAAAAGGCAACAATCAACGATACACATGCCGTAGAGCCTAAGGCCGAGGCAGCAGCAGAGCCAAAGGCAGAGGCAGCGACAGAGCCAAAGGTGGCACCAACTCCTGCACCTGCTCCAACCCCAGCACCAGCCCCTACGCCTACGCCACAGCCAATATACGACCGCGACTACGACCGCGAGGAGCGCATGATAGATGATTACGAGGCAGATATCACGCGCTACAAGCGTTCGTCAGCAGGCTTCCTAACACTTGCAGCAATACTCCTTATCCTGCTCATTCCGCTAACCATCTTTGCCGTGAAGAACTATGGCAAGGTGAAGGCCATCGAGCAGGACTATGCCCTCCTGGAGTCGGCACGTAGCCTCTTCGAGGAGCAGAACAATATGCTTCAGCGCGATGCCGAGACGCTTGTTAAGGAGCTTGAGGCATACAAGGGCAAGAACGACACCATGATGCAGCGCTATCAGGAGGCTGTGGTGATGCTCGAGCAGCTACAGAGGGAGAAGACATACAACTACAATCAGCTTGCCAAGTACCGCAAGGAGGTAGATATGCTTAAGGGTGTGATGAAGGGCTACCTTCGTAAGATCGACTCGCTCAACGACATAAACACCGACCTTCAGGCTAAGAATGTGGAGTATGAGAAGGAGCGCAAGACCTTTAAGGAGCGTGCCGAGAAGGCTGAGGAGAAGGCCGATGAGCTCAAAACTAAGGTGCGCATTGGCTCGGTTATCCGCACAGGTGGTGTGCGCATGGTGGCGCTCAACGACAATAGCAAGCCTGTGAAGCGTATCAAGGTGGCATCGCGCCTACGTGTCGATTTCGAGCTTACAGCAAACGAGCTTGCTGAGCCAGGTGAGAAGACTATATACGTATGTATCACTGACCCTGATGGTTATGTTCTTTCGCCAGCATCTAAGATGATACCATTTACCTTCGAGGGCGAGAGCCGTGCTGCATCGGCTATGCGTAAGGTTAGCTACGAGAATCAGTCGGTGCCAGTCAGCGTATTCTACGATGGTGAGGCTTTCGAGAAGGGTACCTACACCGTTGATATCTACGTTGATGGACGTCATTGTGGTAGTGGTAGTACCTACTTCGAATAAATAATTTCTTGTGATAAGCCGCAATCTGCGGCACATCTTAAAAAGTTAATCACCACGGGCTGTACGTTTTGTACTATCCCGTGGTGATTACTTTTTCGATGCACCACATCTCACGGCTTCTGACAACAAATTTATTTCTCGTGATAAGGGCGCATCTGCAACCCTTCTGACAAGAAATTTTATCTCGCTAATTGATGGGGCAGGGGCTGGAATAAATGGGAGCGCTTCGCTTGATGGGATAGATGGGTAACGCTGCGCTTGATAGGGTTGATGGGGGCGCTTCACTCGATGGGATAAATGGGGGCGCTTCGCTCGATGGGAATTATCTCATTTATCCTATCTATCCCATCTATCCCATCTATCCCATCTATCCCATCTATCCCATTCGTCCTATCTTCCCTATCTTCCCTATTCTCCCTGTCGTCCCTGTCGTCCTTTTCTCACTACCTCACCTCGCACTCATATTCTCTACCAAAGCGGTCGGTTGTGCTAATCACTACCTTGCTATGTGGCGTGGTGCGCTTGCAGCGGAAATAGTGGCTATGTGGGGCTGCCGAGCGGCGTAGGCGCTGCATGATAATGTCGCTATAATCTGCCTCATTCTCAACATAATAGACGTAGTCGGGGTCGAGGATTGTTATCTGCTCCATAGCGCCCATCGGCACTCCATTTTCCGACCACTCGACGCTATGTTTTGAGTCCCAGCCGATGACCTTAACAACGATATACTCCTTGTGCTCCTTAACCTCGCCCTCGCGCCACACTATTAGCTTCGACTGCTTATTGTCAAACGTGCGGAAGTGCCACTGCCACACGTTGTTGCGCTCCTCGATACACAGCACGCCAGGGGGTGTGCCGTCGGTGCAGAGAGGGGCGAACCAGAGGTTGCCACACACCTGAGCCACGCTATGCTCGATGCTCTTTTTGCCAAGCTCCACCGTGGCATGGCGGTGGCGATGACCCGTGATAAAGTGTAGCTCGTTACCACGAAATAGGTGCATGATATGTCGGGCATAGGGTAGTATTTTGCCCTCGCGGAAGTTGTATACTGGGGCGTGCATGCATATCGCTACACGCTCATTTTTAGCGATATCCTTAGCTACGCCGCGCAGCCATTTTCGTTGCTCCTTGTCAAGCTCTATCGAGTAGTTCTCGTAACTTTGATAGAGGATGTTATCGAGCAAGATAAAGTGTGTGTTGCCAAGCATAAAGTGCTTATAACGAGCTCCAAACACATCTTCGTATGCCTGCTCCTTGAGGCTCTCGCTGCCCTCTACATCACGGTTGTGGTCGTGGTTGCCAATAACGGTAATAAACTCCACGTCAAGGCTCTCGAAGAGCTCTTTGAGGCGGGGCAAAAAGGCCATATTATCCCATACTACATCGCCCGTGATAAGCACAGCAATGGGGAGGTTGCTTGCCTCGCGATACTCCTCGATAATTTGTTCGATATTAGGCACAACCTCGCGCTCCAGACGCTCGAACTGCTCCTCGGTTTGTGGCTGTGTGTCGCCCACGACAATGAGGTTGAAGCCCTGCTCCTGTGCCGATGTTGAGGCGATGCCAAGCATGGTGCAGCAGAGCAAAAATATAGTTGTCAAAATTTGTTTCATAGTGACAAAGATAGCGTAAAAAATGTGAAATAGCACTCTCCGAGCAGAAAATAGTGGGGTCGTACGTGCGCATGTGAGAAAATTTTTATATCTTTGTCGAGTTATGGAGAATTTTGTAGTATCAGCACGTAAGTATCGCCCTCAAACCTTTGCTTCGGTTGTGGGACAACGACATATCACATCGACGCTCAAGAATGCTATCGAGCGTGGTCAGCTGGCGCATGCCTACCTCTTTTGCGGTCCTCGTGGCGTGGGTAAGACAACATGTGCCCGCATCTTTGCCAAGGCTATCAACTGCCAAAATCCTCAGGGGGGCGAGGCTTGCAACGAGTGCGAGTCGTGCCGTTCGTTCAATGAGGGTCGCTCGCTCAATGTTCACGAGCTCGATGCTGCATCAAACAACTCGGTAGATGACATTCGTAACCTTATCGAGCAGGTGCGAATTATCCCTCAGCAGGGTAGCTACTCGGTATTTGTTATCGACGAGGTGCATATGCTCTCGGCAGCAGCCTTCAATGCCTTTTTGAAGACCCTGGAGGAGCCACCACACCATGCAATATTTATCCTTGCAACAACCGAGAAGCACAAGATTATCCCAACAATCCTCTCGCGTTGTCAGATCTACGACTTCAACCGTATTCGTGTTGAGGACGGCGTGGAGTATCTCCGCTACATCGCAACAAAGGAGGGTGTCGAGGCTGACGACGAGGCGCTCAACCTTATCTCGCACAAGGCAGATGGTGGTATGCGCGATGCTCTGTCGATGTTCGACAAGGCGGTGTCGTTCTGCGGCAATAAGCTTAGCTATAAGGATGTTGCGGCAACGCTCAACGTGCTCGACTACGACACCTACTTCTCGGCAACAGATATGTTGCTCGAGGGCAGATATATTGACGCGCTAATGTTGTTTGACCAGGTGCTAAGCCGTGGCTTCTCGTCACAGGTCTTTATCGCGGGTCTTAATGCCCATATGCGTGACTTGCTTATGTCGAAGGGCCCTGCTATCTCGCTTGTTGAGTTCACAGGAACTCTCATAGAGCGCTATAAGCAGCAGGCGACACGTTGTAGCGAGGCATTCTTGTTTGGTGCTATATCGCTTCTCACGGAGGCTGATGGCAAGATACGACAGTCGTCAAATCAGCGTCTGCTTGTTGAACTGGGACTCATGAAGATTGCGGGTCTCGGTCAAAAAAAAAATGACGAGGTAGCATCGCTTAGCCTCGAGGTAGATGTGCCACTGCCCGAGTTGCAGCCAGCACCGCAACCAACGCCCGTAGCACAACCTACACCGCAACCAACGCCCGTAGCACAACCTACACCAGCACCACAACCCGTAGCACAGCCAGTGAGCGCACCAGCGCCTACGCCACAGCCAGCGCCTACACCTGTAGCTCAGCCGCAGCCAGCACCTGCGCCAGTAGCTGAGGAGCGACCAACTGAGACGGCAACACCTCGTGTTGTCACACCACGTAGCCGTCGCTCGGGAATGTCGCTTGGTTCGTTGCTCTCGGAGGAGGCAAATACTCAGACTAAGAGCGAGGCACATGCCGTTGTTGAGGAGGTAGATCCCGACTGCCAGGCAAAGCTCATGGCTATCAAGGCTGAGTTTGTAGATATACTATCTAAGGGTCGTATGCGTTATGTTCCTGTGTTCGAGACGATGACCGTGAGCGATAGGGTAGTGCGTGTCGTAGTCCCCTCGCGCGAGCTTTTCGAGGAGATTATGCGCGACAAACTTGAGTGGCTCAAAGAGATACAGAAGCTTGCAGGGTTGAAGTGTAGTATCGACCTTGAGGTGATTGTTAACGAGGCGGTGCGCATTGCTCGCCCAATCACTATTGAGGATCGCCTGCGCCACCTTGTGGGCAAGAACGAGCGACTAAAGGAGATGATCGAGACGCTTGTGCTTGATGCAGAGTAGTTTAGAAAAGAGTATAAACAAAAAACATAGAAAACCATGAAGAATTTTATTGAGGAGCTCGAGTGGCGTGGTATGATCCATACCGTGATGCCAGGAGCTAAAGAGGAGCTTGAGAAGGGTATGGCTTCGGCATACCTCGGCATCGACCCAACCGCCGACTCATTGCATATCGGCCACTTGGTGGGTGTTATGATTTTGAAGCACTTCCAGATGTGTGGTCACCGTCCTATCGCCTTGATTGGTGGTGCTACGGGCATGATTGGCGACCCATCGGGTAAGTCGCAGGAGCGCAACCTCTTGGACGAGGCAACTCTCCGCCACAACCAGGAGGCTATCAAGGCACAGCTTGCCAAGCTTATCGACTTCGACTCGGAGGCTAAGAACAAGGCTATCTTGGTTAATAACTACGACTGGATGAAGGAGTTCTCGTTCCTCGACTTTGCGCGCGACATCGGCAAGTGCATCACTGTGAACTACATGATGGCTAAGGACTCTGTTAAGAAGCGCTTCAATGGCGAGGGCGACGGTATGTCGTTCACCGAGTTCACATATCAGCTATTGCAGGGCTACGACTTCTTGCACCTCTACCAGGAGCATGGCTGTAAGTTCCAGCTTGGTGGTGCCGACCAGTGGGGTAACATCACCACAGGTACTGAGCTTATTCGTCGTAAGCTCGGCTCTGAGGCTGAGGCTTTTGCTATCACCTGCCCACTTATCACCAAGGCAGACGGCACAAAGTTTGGTAAGACCGAGTCGGGCAACGTATGGCTCGATGCTCGCTACACCTCGCCATATAAGTTCTATCAGTTCTGGCTAAACGTGAGCGACGACGACGCTAAGCGCTATATCAAGATCTTCACGCTTCTCGACCGCGAGACTATCGACTCACTTATCAAGGAGCACGACGAGGCACCACACCTCCGCATCTTGCAGAAGCGCCTCGCAGAGATTCTTACCGAGACCATCCACTCACGTGAGGAGTTGGAGAAGGCTCAGGCAGCCACAAACATTTTGTTTGGTAACGCCACCTCTGAGGCGTTGCGCTCGTTGGACGAGGCTACATTGTTGCAGGTGTTCGAGGGTGTTCCTCAGTTCACCATGTCGCGCGACAACCTCGACAAACCATTCGTAGATGTTGTTGCCGAGCTATGCAAGGTATTCCCATCGAAGGGCGAGTGTCGCAAGATGGTGCAGGGTGGTGGCGTTCAGCTCAACAAGGAGAAGGTTACTGATGCTCAGCGCCCCGTTGTTGAGACTGACCTTATCGCTGGCAAGTACCTCCTTGTGCAGAAGGGCAAGAAGAACTACTTCCTAATCACTGTCGAGTAAGGTGAATCCGATTTATACAATCCGCCTCGACGGCATATTTTTGCGTGCCTACCACGGCTGCTACGACCTTGAGCAGCAGGTGGGCAACCGCTTTCGTGTCGATTTGGCTATACGCACACCTCTGGGCAACCTGCCTAAGAGCGACGATGTGCGCGAGGCTGTAAACTACCTCACCGTGTATGAGATTGTTGAGCGCACCATGCAGCGCACGCAGCGCACCATCGAGGCGGCAGCAACCAACATTATCGAGGCTGTTAAGGAGGCATTCCCCGAGATTATCGAGGTGGAGTGCACGGTGTCGAAGCTAGCCCCACCGCTTGGTGGCAAGATCGACAGGGTGAGTGTAACACTTGTAGGATAAAACGATTAAACAATGGCTAATACAGAAAAACGTGGCGGCTTCGGTGGTAAGCTGGCTGCAATTCTCGCTGCCGCAGGCTCGGCTATCGGCTTGGGCAACATTTGGCGCTTTCCATACATCACATCGGAGCATGGTGGCGGTGCCTTCATTCTCATCTACCTTGGTTGTATTCTCTTTTTGGGACTACCGCTGCTCATCGCTGAGTTTTCGGTAGGTCACAACTCGAAGTGCAACCCTATAGATGCCTTCTCGAAGATTCGCAAGGGCTGGGGCTGGCTTGGAGCTGCGGGCCTTATCTCGGTATTCCTTATCATGGGCTACTACTTCGTAATCTCGGGTTGGACGCTCAACTACGCTATCGCCTCGGCAACAGATGCCATAGGTAGCGACTTTGGTGGCTTCTTCACGAACTTCACCACAGCCGTATGGGCGCCACTCATCTTCACCTATATCTTCATCTTGCTCAACCACTTTATCATCATCGGTGGTGTGCAGGGCGGTATTGAGAAGGCCTCTAAGGTGATGATGCCACTCTTGTTTGCCATCCTCATCGTGTTGGCAATCTACTCGTTGTGGCTGCCTGAGGGTCGCGAGGCGTTGGTTAATGTCTTCACTCCCGACTTTACGAAGGTATCGGGCAAGACCTTCCTCGATGCTATGGGTCAGGCATTCTTCACCCTCTCGGTGGGTATGGGTGCTATGCTTATCTATGGCTCATACTTCACTAAGGGCACCAAGATTGCGGGCTCGGCAATTAGCGTCGTGTCGCTCGACACGCTTGTGGCACTTACGGCGGCAGTCATCATCTTCTCGGCAGGTGTCGAGAACGAGAGCGGCATGCAGCTAGCCTTTGTTGCCATGCCTAAGGTATTCTCGGCAATGCCTTTCGGCAACTTCTGGGCTATGCTCTTCTTCTTGCTGTTGGGTCTTGCTGCTTTGTCATCAACAATATCTATGCACGAGGCTGTTACAACCTACTTTGTCGAGAAGCGAGGCATGTCGCGCCGTAAGGGAGCACTTATCGTCACCCTTGGCGCTATGCTTTTGGCTACCGCAGCATCGTTGTCGCTTGGCGCATGGAGCGAGTTCAAGGTTGCGGGCATGAACCTCTTTGCTCTGCTCGACAACTTTACGGCTATTGTCATGCTCCCACTCCTCGGCATCTTCACAGCCATCTTTGTGGGCTGGATTTGGAAGAAGGAGGATATGCGTGCTGAGCTTACGGCAGAGGGTGGCGTGGATAAGGCTACATATCCCATTATCCGCTTCCTCTTGCGCTGGGTATGCCCTGTGTTGGTGAGCGTAGTATTCGTATTTGGTATCATGGACTTTGCCAAGAGCCTCGCTAAGCCTGCGGCAGAGCCCGAGCTTAAGGCTCAGGATGTTGAGCTCAAGGTGATGGGCGTTGAGCAGACCATTCCTGCCTCGGCAGAGCCTCTCGAGCATGTCGTTATCAATGTTGTAGAAACCGATAAAAACTAATATAAAAACCAAAGAAAATTATGGCAGACTTTATCTACCAGGAGCCGTTTCCTATCCAGGAGGATAAGACGGAGTATCGTCTTTTGACGAAGGACTATGTTAAGGTTGTCGAGTGTGATGGCCGCAAGATTTTGAAGGTTGATCCTAAGGGCCTTGAGCTCTTGGCTAAGGAGGCATATGCTGATGTATCGTTCTACCTTCGTGCCTCACACCTCCAGAAGTTGGCTAACATCCTCGAGGATCCGGAGGCTACTGACAATGACAAGTTCGTGGCATACACCATGCTTATGAACCAGTGCGTAGCTGCTGAGGGCGAGTTGCCAACATGTCAGGATACAGGTACAGCAATCTGTATCGGTCACAAGGGCGAGGACGTATATACTGGCGCTAACGATGCTGAGTGCATCTCACGCGGTGTTTACGAGACCTACAAGGAGCGTAACCTTCGCTACTCACAGGTTGTGCCTTTCACCATGACCGAGGAGAAGAACTCAGCAACCAACCTCCCAGCGCAGATCGACATCTACGCAGGTCACCCAGGCATGGAGTATGAGTTCTTGTTCATCACTAAGGGTGGTGGCTCAGCAAACAAGACATTCCTCTATCAGCAGACTAAGGCTTTGCTTAACGAGAAGTCGCTCACCGAGTTTATCAAGAAGCACATCTTGGATCTCGGCACATCGGCATGTCCTCCATACCACCTTGCACTCTGTATCGGCGGTACATCGGCAGAGATGTGTCTTTCAACAGTGAAGAAGGCTTCAGCAGGCTACCTCGACGAGCTTCCAACATCTGGTAACGAGGGTGGTCGCTGCTTCCGCGATTTGGAGTGGGAGGCTAAGGTGCAGAAGATCTGTCAGGAGATTGGCCTCGGCGCACAGTTTGGCGGTAAGTACTACGTTCACGACGTACGCGTTATCCGTGCACCACGCCACGCTGCATCATGCCCAGTGGCTATCGGCGTAAGCTGCTCTGCCGACCGTAACATCAAGGCTAAGATCACTCCTGAGGGTATCTTCATCGAGCAGTTGGAGAAGAATCCAGCACGCTTCCTTCCTGCACAGGCTCCAGCAATGTCGCCAGCAGTAGATATCGACCTTGATGAGGGTATGGACAAGGTACGCGAGATTTTGTCGAAGTATCCTATCAAGACACGCCTTAACCTTAAGGGTACGTTGGTTGTTGCTCGCGACATCGCTCACGCACGCATCAAGCAGATGCTCGACGAGGGTAAGCCTATGCCAGAGTACTTCAAGAACCACCCTGTATATTATGCTGGCCCTGCTAAGACTCCTCAGGGCATGGCTTCAGGCTCATTTGGTCCTACCACAGCGGGCCGTATGGACTCTTATGTTGATCAGTTCCAGAAGGCTGGTGGCTCGATGGTGATGGTGGCTAAGGGTAACCGCTCACAGCAGGTGACCGACGCATGTAAGAACAACGGTGGCTTCTACCTCGGCTCTATCGGTGGTCCTGCAGCTATCCTCGCTAAGAACTCAATCAAGAAGGTTGAGGTTGTTGACTTCGAGGAGCTCGGCATGGAGGCAGTACGTAAGATCTACGTTGAGAACTTCCCAGCCTTCATCATCGTAGATGATAAGGGTAATGATTTCTTTGCTGACTTCCAGCATTAAAATTGTATAGAGGGGTTATTTCGGCGTCTTGCTTGAGTGTGAAATCCTCACATACGTCAAGTATGCTGCGGTTTCACACTCGGCGACAAGTAGCCAAACTAGCCAATGTACTTCAATTTTATGTTATACTAAGGCGGGCAAGCCATGATTGTGGTTTGCCCACCTTTATAGCAATAAAACGCTATGCCGAGGCGTTACAGAAATATCGGAAGATTAACCATTTGAAGATGAAACGAATCTTTATTTTGCGAACTGCGCTACTCTTCATTGCACTACTTTCGTCGGTGCAACTGTGGGCACAGGTGACCTTCAAGGCTGAGGCACCTCTGCTTGTATCCACAACTGAACGTTTTCAGGTGAGGTTTAGCGTCAACCAAGAGCCTGATGGCGATAACACGCTGAATGTCCCCTCCTTCGAGGGCTTTCAGGTTATTGCCGGACCTGCCATAGCCACAGGTAGAGAGATACAGTGGATAAATGGCCACCAAACAACGAGCTATAGCCGTACATACACCTATGTGCTTATTCCTCAGACTGCAGGTAAGCACAAAATCGACCCAGCGTCGATAAGTGTTGACGGCAAGACATACAAGACAAAGCCTCTGCTTATCGAGGTCATAGACGAAAGCTCTGCTTCTGCAAATGCTAATAAGCCCTCTGGTGCTCAGCAACAACAGCAACAGCAGCAGCAGCAGCCAGCGCACACTACTAAGCCTAAGGCGCAGAGTGCCGAGGAGAGTGTTGGCCGCGACGATATCTTCATCACGCTCAACGTCTCGGATAAGAGTGTGTATAAGGGTGAGGCAGTACGTGTCACACTCATGCTCTACACACGTGTTGGATATCCCGAAATCGAGTCGTTCAACATGCCTACATTCAACGACTTCTGGACCCAGGAGCTACATGCTCGTGGCGAGCAGTCGCGAGCTGAGTATAATGGCAAGATATACGACACATATAAGCTCACCGAGCATATCATAGCACCACAGCGCACAGGAAAGATAACCATCTCGGCTGCCGAGCTAAATGTTGGAGTACCTGTGGTTACACACACCAACACAGGAAGCATATTCCATAGCTCGCGCCATGTGAACCTTGTGCGCCGAGCACTGCGCTCAGCACCTGTGACAATCAACGTCAAGGAGTTTCCAGCGAATGCCCCCGCCTCGTTTAATGGTGCTGTGGGCACGTTTTCGATGTCGAGCGTAGCGCCCGAAACACAAATGAGTGCTAATAGCTCGAACGAGATTAAGATAACAATATCGGGTAGTGGCAACCTTAAGTTTGTCACAGCGCCCAAGCTCTCGCTGCCCGAGTCGTTCGAGATCTACGACACTAAGGTTGTGGATAATGTCCGCACATCGGCAGCAGGCTCGTCGGGAAGCATAACCTACACCTATCCCTTTGTGGCACGTGCTGCGGGCGAGTTTGTTATCGAGCCGTTGGTATTCACCTACTTCGACCTTGCGTCGGAGCAATATAAGAGCCTCTCGACCGAGCGCTATGTTATCACCGTCAAAGATGATGGTAGCACCGTGGTAAATAGTGCCGATAGCTCACGAGGCTATGCCGAGTATGGAGGTCGCATGAAGCAGCTCGACAAAGATATACGCTTCATACACACCAACAAGCTTGCAACGCGCACATCGTCAATCTTTGTGCTCTCGCCAGCATATTGGCTTGTTATGGTGGTCATTATCGCACTCTTTGTTGTTGCCTATCATCTGCTTCGCAAGCGCATACGCCAAAACCGTAATGTTGTGGCGCGCCGCATGCGTCAGGCAGATAAGGTTGCTGTGCAGCGCCTACGCCTGGCTGAGCGCTCGATGCACGAGGGCAACCGCCACGCCTTCTACGAGGAGATGTTGCGAGCTATGTGGGGCTATATCAGCGATAAGTTCAACATTCCTCTCTCTAACCTCACGAAGGAGACCATTCGCGAGGAGCTCTACCGCCGTGGTGTGTCGGCAGCCGATGCCGAGCAGTTCTGCCAGATTATCTCTCGTAGCGACGAGGCGCAGTATGCCCCATCTACCGAGAGCGACATGGGCGAGGTGTATGCCGATGCAGTGTCGGTAATTTCAAAGATTGAGTCGATAGTAAAGCGTTAAATTATGAGAGTTCTTAATAATATAATAAAGGTATTCATACTCGTAGCCGCCACCATTAGCGCTTATAGTGGCTATGCTCATGAGGGCGTTCGCGAGGCTGAGGCCGAGTGGCAACGTGGCATCGAGGCATACTCGGCAAAGGATTATGCCACAGCCAAGGAGGCCTTCGAGAGAGTTGAGGCCATGGGCTACGCCTCGGCAGACCTATACTACAACCTCGGTAACGCCTACCTAAAGCTTGGCGAGCAACATGACAAGCGCTATTCGGAGGGCGAGCTCGGACGTGCCATACTTAACTATCGTCGTGCGCTGAAGCTCGACCCCACGATGGAGGATGCACGCTACAACCTCGACATCGTGCACGACTACACCAACGACACGGAGCCTATTCCTAACGGTGTTATGGGCTCTATGTGGCTGGCAGTGTCTGGCATAATCAGCTCGAATGGCTGGACAGCGACATCTATCGTGTCGCTCATTGCAGCCCTTATCTTGATAATGTTCTACCTACTCTCGTCGCTCATCGTCTTGCGCAAGGTAGCCTTCTTTAGCTCTATCTTTCTGATATTTGTCTTTGTGCTCAGCACGGCATTCGCCATATCGCAGCGCCGAGCTTCGGAGCAGTCATCGGAGGCTGTGATACTCAGCAACGACATCTGCCCAGTGCATGCCTCGCCCGACAATACCTCGAAGGTCATCCGCCAGCCGTCGCAGGGCGTGTCGGTTAAGATATTGCGCAACCACGACACCTGGTCAGAGATTGAGTTTGTCGATGGTGAGAAGGGTTGGATAACATCAAAATCTGTGGAGCTGATATAGCCTATGTCAAAGCTGTTAGATAACGTATGCTCTGAGCTTCAGCGACTTCCGGGTATCGGTCGTCGTACAGCATTGCGCCTTGCCATGCACATGCTAAAGATGGATACAGAGGTCGTAGATTCGCTCTCCGAGAGCATTGCTCGCTTCCGCCACGACATACGCCACTGCCAGAGCTGTAACAACCTCTCCGACGAGGCGCTATGCCCCATCTGTAGCGACACGCGCCGCGACCGCTCGGTGGTCTGTGTTGTCGAGCAGGTTGCCGATCTTATGTCTATCGAAAATACGGGTCAGTATCACGGCATGTACCATGTGCTTGGCGGTGTCATCTCGCCGATGCAGGGCATAGGCCCTTCCGACCTAAAGATTGACCTTCTATGCGACAAGCTCCTCACGGGCGAGATACGCGAGGTTATCGTGGCAATATCCACCTCTGTCGAGGGCGAGACCACGCTCTTCTACCTTCAAAATCGCCTTAAGGCATTTCCCGACGTTAAGGTTACCACCATTGCCCGAGGCATCGGCTTTGGCGACGAGCTGGAGTATGTCGATGAGCTGACGATTACGCATGCCCTTCTCAATCGCCGCGAAATTTGATTTCTTGTGATAAGGGGTCATTCTCGGCCCATCACACAAAGTAAGACCCCTCGGGCTGTACGTTTGAGTACTATCCCGAGGGGATCTTCTTTTGTGATAGACCAAGCCTAACCCCTTCTGACAAGAAATTTATTTCCCGTGATAAGCCCCAATCTTCGCCCCCAAGCTCATTGCCCTGAAAGGAGATGTATCTAAGCACACCCCCTTCCAGTGCAATTTCGACTTGGTGACAAATCTTGGCACTTCTAACGAGAAATAGTGCGCTGATAGAGGTGGGCATAGGGACGATAGGGAGAATAGGGAATTTAGGGATAAGATTAGCGATTGGGCTTTGTGGATAAATGTCGATAGCGCCTCCCTAAATTCTCTAAATTCCTTAAACTCTCTAATATCCCTACTTCTGCGCTCCCCATCACCCCCATCTTCCCTATTCTTCCTGCTCTCTCTGCTCTATTCCCGCATTTAATCTCCTCATTCTCTTGCTATTTACAATTTTTTTACTACCTTTGCCCTCCCAAGCAGGCATCTATGGGGTCATAACATATGATTATGATTGAGTGGTGCTGAAGTTAAAATATTAATTATCAAACAATTATGAAGACAATTCAGATTAACGGTACTGCACGTGCTAACTTCGGTAAGAAGTATGCAAAGGCAGCTCGTCGCGAGGGTCAGGTACCTTGCATCATCTACGGTGGTGGCGAGGAGAAGACTTTCACTATCGACGCTAAGGAGCTTGCACAGCTCATCTACACTCCTAACTCTTACATCATCGAGCTCAACATCGATGGCGTTGTAGAGAAGGCTGTTATGCGCGAGGTACAGTATCACCCAGTTCGTGAGCAGGTTCTCCACGTAGACTTCTACCGCGTTCAGGAGGGTAAGCCAGTTGCTGTTAACGTTCCAGTACGCCTCACAGGTAACGCTGAGGGTGTTAAGATCGGTGGTAAGCTCGCTCTTTCTGCTCGTAAGCTCACAGTTAAGGCTTTGGTTGAGTTTATTCCAGATGAGATCGTTGTTGACGTTACTCCATTGAAGGTTGGTCAGACAATCTTCGTAGGTGACCTCAAGCACGAGAACCTCACATTCGTTACTCCTGCAACAACTGCTGTTTGCGCCGTTCGCGTAACACGTGCTTCACGTGCTGCTCAGTAGTAGTTAGCTCGCTAAAACGAAGAGTTTATGAAGTATCTTGTTGTCGGGTTGGGCAACATCGGTGCCGAGTACGCCGCTACCCGCCACAACATAGGTTTCAGAGTGTTGGATGCCTTAGCCGAGGCATCCAATATCTCTTTTACGACAGTGCGTTATGGTGCTATGGCAACGCTCAAGCATCGTGGACGCACGGTCTATCTGCTTAAGCCCTCGACATATATGAACCTCTCGGGCAAGGCGGTGCGCTATTGGATGGAGCAGGAGCGTATTCCTCGCGAAAACCTCCTCGTTATATCTGACGACATAGCCCTTCCGTTTGGCACATTCCGTATGCGCAAGAATGGCTCGGAGGGTGGTCACAACGGCCTTCGCAACATCACCGAGATGCTTGGTGACAACCAGTACTCGCGCCTTAGGTTTGGTGTTGGTGGCGACTTCCCACGAGGACACCAAGTGGACTACGTCTTGGGTGACTTTTCCGACGAGGAGAACAAGCTTATGCCCGAGCGCCTGAAGCTCTTTGGCGATGCTATTCTCTCATTTGTGTCGATAGGTGTAGATCGCACGATGAACACCTATAACGGAAAATAAAAAATGCTGACCATCGAGTCAGCATTTTTTTTGTTTCTCTATGTCTATCACTCCGTCACCGCCTTGAGTATCGCCACAAGCGTGCCGTTCGAGAGGAGTATCATGTGGTCGGCATCCATCTCGTAGTGGGTGACGCCCTCGAGCATATCCATAAACTTGTTCTCCAGTTCGAAGTTCTTGCATAGCTTGCGCGTAGAGCCTAAGTTCTTGATTTCGAGGCTACGGCTCGGCGTTGTCTGGAATGTTGCCGAGAGAATGTTGCAGTCGCCCTTGCCCACAATGGTGCCGTCGCTCTTAAACGTAATGCGGTAGCTATCCTCCTCAGCCACAACATCTTTTGCCATGAGCTGCACCAGCTGCCACTCGGTGCCTACAAGAGGCTTTGCCAATTTGCTGCGCTTGCGACAGTCGCAACAACCACTCGCGAGGAGTGCAGAAATGAGAAGTATTAGCGAAAATAATTGTGTTCGTTTCATAGTTTTGACAAATTTCGTTATCTTTGTGACAAAGATAGTACAAAACTCTAAAAATTAATACAACAATGAAAAAAGTTATTGCATCACCTTTGGCTCCTAAGGCCGTAGGTCCTTATTCACAGGCTATCGCTCACGACTCAACTCTCTACATCTCTGGTCAGCTTCCTATCGACGGCGCTACTGGCGTTATGGCTGAGGGTGTTGAGGCTCAGACTCGCCAGGCACTCACTAACCTCGGTTATATCCTTAACGAGGCTGGTTACTCTTTCGACGACGTGGCTAAGACAACAGTTCTTCTTGCCGACATCGCAGACTTCGGCGCTATGAACGCTATCTACGCCGAGTTCTTCACAGGCGACAAGCCAGCACGTATCTGCTACCAGGTAGCTGCCCTTCCAATGGGTGCGCGTGTTGAGATTGATGCTATTGCCATCAAGTAATTTCTTGTGATAAGGGGTCATCTTCGACCTATCCCAAAAAGCTGAGCACCCGAGGCTGTACTTCTTGTACTATCCTCGGGTGCTCACTTTTGCGATAGGCCAAATCTAACCCCTTCTGACAACAAATTAGTGCGCTAATTTAGGTGGAATTTATAGGGAAAATAGGGAAGATAGGGATAATGGGGCTGTGATACCCTCGCCTTATCGTCCCAATCGTCCTAATCGTCCTATTCGCCCTATTCACCTTATCGCCCCTAATCTTATTGCTCTCTTTTCACTTTTTTTATGATTTATTTCTTATTCTAAGAAAAAAGTCGTAACTTTGACAAATAGACAACCCTAAAAAAGATAACAAACCTAAAACATTTTAAGATATGAGAAAACTACTTCTCGGTGACGAGGCCATTGCTCAGGCCGCTATCGACGCTGGTCTATCAGGTGTCTATGCCTATCCAGGTACTCCGTCAACCGAAATTACAGAGTTCATTCAGCTACGCGAGGAGAAGCGTGGCGATGCTGAGAACAAGATTTGCTGCCGTTGGGCAACTAACGAGAAGACCGCTATGGAGGGCGCTCTCGGTATGTCGTACATGGGCAAGCGCGCATTGGTGTGCATGAAGCACGTAGGTATGAACGTGGCTGCCGATCCATTCGTAAACTCTGCTATGACAGGTGTTAATGGTGGTTTGGTTGTTGTTGCTGCCGACGATCCATCAATGCACTCATCACAGAACGAGCAGGACTCTCGCTTCTATGGCAAGTTTGCTCTTATGCCAATCTTCGAGCCATCAAACCAGCAGGAGGCTTACGAGATGACACGTGCGGCATTCGAGCTCTCGGAGGCTGTTAAGCTTCCAGTGTTGATGCGTGTGACAACACGTATGGCTCACTCACGTGCTGTTGTTGAGGTTGCGGAGACTCCTCGCAAGCAGAACGACATCAAGCGTCCAGAGGATGTTCGCACATGGATTTTGTTGCCAGCATTTGCTAAGAAGCGCTATGTTCAGCTTCTTGCTCAGCAGGACGACCTTATGAAGGCTGCTGTTGAGTCTAAGTTCAACTTCTACCGCAAGGGTACTAACCCTGAGCGTGGCGTTATCACAACAGGTATTGCATATAACTACTACATGGAGAACTGCGCAAACTGCGAGGAGCGCAGCGTATTGAAGGTGTCGCAGTATCCACTTCCAGTAGCTCTTATCGAGAAGATGGTTGAGGATGGCGCTAAGGAGATTCTCGTAATGGAGGAGGGTCAGCCTGTTGTTGAGGAGATGGTACGCGCTATCGTTCCTTCAACAGTTAAGGTTTTGGGCCGTCTTACTGGCGACCTCCCACGTGTTGGCGAACTTAACCCCGACTCAGTACGTAAGTCATTGGGTATGCCAGCATTGGAGAACTTGGAGGCTGACGATATCGTTGTAGCACGCCCACCAGCATTGTGCCAGGGCTGTGGCCACCGCGACATGTACAAGGCGCTAAACGAGGTTGCTGCTGAGTATGAGAACCCACGCATCTTCGGCGATATCGGCTGCTACACATTGGGTGCTTTGCCTCCATTCCAGGCTCTACACGCATGTGTTGAGATGGGTGCTTCAATCACCATGGCTAAGGGTGCTTCTGATGCAGGTCAGTTCCCAGCATTCGCAGTTATTGGCGACTCAACATTCACACACTCTGGTATCACGGGTCTGTTGGACTGCGTAAATGCTAAGGCAAATGTTGTTATCATCATCTCTGATAACCTTACAACAGGTATGACTGGTGGTCAGGACTCAGCAGGTACTGGTAAGCTTGAGGATATCTGCCGTGGTGTAGGTGTTGCTCCTGAGCACGTACATGTTGTGGTGCCTCTACCAAAGAACATGGAGGAGATCAAGAACATTCTCCGTCAGGAGATTGAGTACAACGGCGTATCGGTAGTGATTCCACGTCGTGAGTGTATCCAGACAGCTAAGCGTCATGCTAAGGCACGTGCAGCTGCAAAGAAGGAGTAACGGGGCTAACAACATTAAACGAACATTATCATGAAGAAAGATATTATTTTGGCAGGCGTCGGCGGACAGGGTATCTTGTCGATTGCCACAGTCATTGGCGAGGCAGCTATGGCTGAGGGTTGGAACATCAAGCAGGCTGAGGTTCATGGCATGAGCCAGCGTGGTGGCGATGTGCAGAGTAACTTGCGCCTCTCTACCGAGCCTATTGCCTCTGACCTTATTGCAAAGGGTGGTGCCGATATCATCATCTCGTTGGAGCCTATGGAGGCTTTGCGCTACTTGGAGTATTTGAAGAAGGACGGCTGGGTGGTTACATCTAACGTTCCTTTCATCAACATTCCTAACTATCCTAACGAGGAGGAGCTCAACCAGCATCTTGCTAAGTTGCCACACTGCGTGTCGCTCAACGTTGAGGAGCTTGCTAAGGAGGCTGGTGCTCCACAGCAGGCTGCAAACATGGTGTTGTTGGGTGCTGCTATTCCTATGCTTGATATCGAGTTTGAGAAAATCGAGGCAGGTATCCGTCGCATCTTTGCTCGCAAGGGTGAGGAGGTAATCGAGAAGAACCTTGCTGCAGTACGTGCAGGCTATGACAACTCAATCAAAAAATAGCAAGACCATGGAGAGACCATTAGATAAGCAAACCGTAGATAATATTTGTATTGCCAACGGTCTTCGCAACGCTAAGGAGCTTGGAGCGGCATCTATCCGCCAGTTCGTGAGTGTTGTTAAGGATATCGAGGCTAAGACGGGTGTGGAGTATATCCGCATGGAGATTGGCGAGCCAGGTCTTCCTGCCGAGATGATTGGTATCGAGGCTGAGCACGAGGCTCTGTTGGCTGGTTGTGGCTCTAAGTACCCACTCATCACCGGTATCGAGCCATTGACTAAGGAGGCATCACGCTTTGTTAAGGCGTTTATCAACCTTGACATTCCTCCTATGTGCTTCGTGCCTACTGTAGGCTCTATGCAGGGTGCTTTTGCTACGTTCATGGCACTCACTCAGATGCGCAAGGATCGTGACACTATCCTCTTTATCGACCCAGGCTTCCCTGTTCAGAAGTCGCAGTGCAAGGTGCAGGGCATTCGCATCGAGTCGTTCGACGTTATCGACTATCGTGGCAAGAAGCTCGAGGAGAAGCTCGAGGAGATACTCTCGTCAGGTCGTGTTGCGGGTATGATCTACTCTAACCCTAACAACCCTACATGGATGTGTCTTAACGAGGAGGAGCTCGAGATTATCGGTCGCATGGCTACCAAGCACGATGTTATCGTTATCGAGGACTTGGCTTATCTAAATATGGACTTCCGTGAGGACCGCTCGAAGCCTTTCGAGGCGCCTTACCAGCCATCTGTTGCTCGCTACACTGATAACTGCATCCACCTCTTGTCGGGTTCAAAGATGTTCTCGTATGCGGGTCAGCGTATCGCTGTTGTGGCTATGAACCCAGCACTTGCTGAGCGTTGCTACGAGGGCTTTGCTGAGCGCTATGGTAACGATGGTCAGTTCCGTCGCAACTTTATCTTCAACATTCTCTACGTTCTTTCGTCAGGCGTGCCTCACTCGGCACAGTATGCTTTGGCTGCTATGTTCCGTGCTGCATCTGACGGTCGCCTCGACTTCGTGGGCCATACACGCGAGTATGCACGTCGTGCACAGCGCGTTAAGGAGATCATGATCAAGAATGGCTTCCACATTGTCTACGACAAGGACTGCGAGCAGGAGGTTAGCGATGGCTTCTTCTTCACGTTCGGCTATAAGGATATGACTGGCGAGCAGCTCATCAACAAGCTTATCTACTACGGTATTTCGGCTATCACACTAACACCTACAGGTAGCTCTCGCGAGGGCTTGCGTGGTTGCGTGTCGATGATTTCGGACTATCAGTACGACGAGCTTGATAAGCGTTTGCGTCTGTTCAGCCAGGATTATTAATAGAAGTCGTCTAACAAGGCTACTTTGTCGTTACGCTTGCCTCGAAAATCCTCATTTACGCCTCAGTAAACTGCGGTTTTCGAGTCTGCGCGTGCCTAAAATTAGCTCTTGTTATACAACCTCTTCTTAAAACTTTTATAAGGTATGAATCTAGTTAGTGCGGCTGAGGCCGTCAAACTCATTAAGTCGGGTGACTCGGTATATATCCAGGGCTCGACATCTGTTCCTGAGGTGTTGGTGCAAGCTATGGCTGATCGTGCGCCTGAACTTCGTGGCGTGAAGGTATATACAGCCTTTGCTATTGGTCGTGTCGATGCTCCTTATGCTAAGGCCGAGCTTCGCGACTCGTTCGAGCCACTCAGCTTCTTTGTTGCAAACAACATCCGCAAGGCTATCAACGAGGGTGTGGCACAGACTATCCCTGCCTTCCTTGGCGAGATTCCTTTCTTGTTCCGCTCGGGTCAGGTGCCCTTGGACGTTACTCTATTGAACGTATCGGAGCCAGATGAGGAGGGTTACTGCTCTTATGGTATCTCTGCCGACCTCGCATTCTCGGCTGTTGAGTGCTCGAAGGTTATCATTGCGCAGGTGAATAAGTATATGCCTCGCACCTTTGGTGATCCTGTTATCCATGTGTCGAAGATCGACGCTATGGTGCGTGGCGATGAGCCATTGGTTGAGGTTCCTACGGTTATTCCTAACGACGTGGAGCGCCGCATCGGTAACTTTATCGCTCAGGAGATTCCTGATGGTGCTACATTGCAGATTGGTGTAGGTGGTATTCCTAATGCTGTGCTCGATGCATTGCACGACCACAAGCACCTCGGCTTGCACACCGAGGCGATGACCGATGGCGTGGTGCCTCTTATCCAGAAGGGTATCATCGACAACTCGCTTAAGAAGCTCTATCCTGGCCAGTCGCTTGCATGCTTGTGTTTGGGTAGCCAGCGCCTATACGACTACTTGCACAACAACCGTGACGTGGTAATCCGCGACGTGGCATGGACCAACGACCCACAGAACATTCGCCAGAACCCTAAGGTTATGGCCGTAAACTCAGCTATCGAGATCGACCTCACTGGTCAGATTTGTGCCGATAGTATTGGCGAGCGCATCTTCTCGGGCGTGGGTGGTCAGCATGACTTTATGTATGGTGGCGCTTTGTCGGAGGGTGGCAAGTGCTTCATTGCCCTTCCATCTATCACCTCAAAGGGTCAGTCGAAGATTGTGCCTACGCTCACGAAGGGTGCAGGTGTTGTTACCACACGCTTCCAGGCTCAGTATATTGCTACTGAGCACGGTATCGTCTATTTGCGTAACAAGTCGTTGGCTCAGCGTGCTAAGTTGCTCATCTCTATTGCTGATCCATCAGTTCGCGAGGACTTGGAGAGAGCTGCTGTTGAGCGCTTCGGTATCGGCTTCTTGCGTGCATAGCATCTAAGCCTCTGAGCCAGATTATAAAATTAGCCCCCTTGGTTGTAGGTTACAATCCAAGGGGGTTAATTTTTTTGTTGTTATCCCTTTAGCCAGGTGTGCTTTGCCACACTATAGATTGGCACAAATGGAAGAATTAGTGGACGTTTGTCGATATATCTCTGGAACTCGGGGTCGTTGCCATAGACCTCCTCCTGGCGAAGTTCGAGGCGGCGAGCACCACTAAACATAACATATACGATGCCGACATATCCTAACGTTGCAATCACCCACTGCCAAGGTGTGCAGCATGCGCCGAAGCAGATGATAAAACTGCCGGTCCACATAAGCACCTCGCCAAAGTAGTTGGGGCAGCGGACGATGCGGTAAAGACCCGTGTCAACAAATCTATTTGCATTAATCTTCTTTGCTCGGCTCTTCTGGGCGTCGGCAACCATCTCGATAACTACGCCTGTGGCAGCAATCGCAGCTCCTGCCCATGCCCATGCCTCGCTAACCGTAGCGCCCTTGCCGAGGTTAAAGAGGTAGAATGTGGCGGGACTCATCTGACCAATGTAGAGTAGTGCGCACGACACCCAAATCATGGTCATCACAAACACGGGCTTCTTTGTTGTGTTGTCGGGTTGGTACAAAATCTTCTTATACGATGCCGATTTACGTTCGCGAAGGAGCAGGTAGAGTGCCAGGCGTATGCCATAGATAAAGAGCACGCCACATAGAATTGCTATCGGCAGTGTCATCGTGTTGTGGAAGATTATGGCTGTTGCCACGGCAAGTGCCGAGATTGATAGTCCGTAGCCGATGCTGAAAAAGTAGATGAAGTAGATCCATCCTACGGCAGATACCAAAAATGATATCGCCAAAAGTGTGTACATGTAATCCATAATATTGGGGGTTTAGTTAGACAACTCAACAAAGATAGCTATTTATCTCGATATATTGCCACTTGCTCACAAAGTTTTATGGCAATAATTTTGCCTATATGCCGTTTCAATTATAGTAAAACACAAAAATCCTATAACTATGAAACGACTACTTTTATTGGTAGTAGCCCTTATTGGTGCTACTATGGTCTATGCGCAAGATGACCAAGCCTCAGTAAATGTCACTGGCTATGCAGAAGTTGAGCTCGTGCCCGACCTCTTTACACTTAGCATAACTATCGCCGAGCGTGACTCCAAAGGAAAAATATCTGTCGAGGAGCAGCAGCGCTCGATGATTAAGGCGCTTAAGGGTGCTGGCATAAATACCGAGGAGGCCCTGAAGATGGCAAACAACAGTATCGACTACTATCGTCGTGGCAATTCGCTCAATACCATCTGCTACGAACTTACGCTAAACTCATCGAAGGAGCTAGATGCAGCATTCCGTGCTCTTCAGCCTCTGGGCCTCTCGAGCGTCGATATTACAAAGGCTACCTGTTCGAAGCTCGACGAGATAGTTGCCGAGCTGCGCCGCCAAGCAATCATCAATGCACGCACTAAGGCTAACGACCTTGCCGAGGCTATCGACCAAAGTATAGGCTCCTGCACATATATCAACGACTACAATACCTCGACACACTTTAAAGCCACTATGCTAAAGAGCAGAAATAGTGTTACTGTGGCTGAGGCCTACGACTCGGCATCTGTGCCAGAGATAGATTTCCGCAGCGAGAAACTCTCATATAGCGTTCAGGCACGCTTCGAACTGCTCCCTAAGAGGTGATTTCCCTTATATATATTATATATATAGGTATACCCCTTCATTCTTAATATATTTTAATATTTATTGAAAATATTTGCAAAAATGTTTGGAGAATAGAAATAAAGCGCTACCTTTGCACCCGCAATCAGAAACAAACACGCTTCTGAATGCGCTAAACAAAGGTTCTTAAAGATTTTTTGAAAAAAGTTCCGAAAAAATTTGGAAGTTTGAAAAAGATGCTTTATCTTTGCACCGCTTTTCGCCTCTAAACTGGCGATAAGGCAAAAAGGTTCTTAGAAAAAGTTTTTTGAAAAAAGTTCCGAAAAAATTTGGAAGTTTGAAAAATAGTTCTTACCTTTGCACCGCTTTTCGCCTCTTAAAAATGGCGACCAGCAAAAAGGTTCTTAGAAAAGTTTTTTGAAAAAAAGTTTCCAAAAAATTTGGAAGTTCAAAAAATAGTTCTTACCTTTGCACCGCTTTTCCGCTCTAAAAAATGAGCGGTTGGTGATGAAAGTTCTGATGAAAATTAGAATATAGTTCTTTGAAGATTTTGAGCAGCTAAAGTTTTATCTATCTCCTATGAGATAATTTCAAAACAATACCTTTGAGATTAGAGCTAACGATTAATATTCAAAATTTTTTAC
>JAGBTQ010000011.1 GCA_017631275.1 Alistipes sp. | reverse complement strand
GCAGGCTACGACCGCTACTTCCAGATCGTGCGCTGCTTTCGTGACGAGGACTTGCGTGCCGACCGTCAGCCAGAGTTTACACAGATCGACTGCGAGATGTCGTTCGTAGAGCAGGAGGATGTACTCGAGATCTTCGAGCGCTGGGCTCGCTACATGTTCAAGGAGGTTATGGACGTAGAGTTCTCGGAGCCATTCCGCCGCATGCCATGGATCGAGGCTATGGAGAAGTATGGCTCGGATAAGCCAGACTTGCGCTTCGGCATGACCTTCGCAGATATTACCGACCTTGCACACGGCCACGACTTCGTGGTATTCGACTCTGCAGAGTATGTCGTAGGTTTCGCTGCTGAGGGTTGCGCTTCGTACACACGTAAGCAGATCGACGAGCTCACAGAGTTCGTTAAGCGTCCTCAGGTAGGTGCTAAGGGTCTTGTATGGATCCGTGTTGACGAGAATGGTGGCGTTAAGTCATCTATCGACAAGTTCTTCTCGGCTGATGATTTGAAGGCTATCGCTGAGCGTGTAGGCGCTAAGGCTGGTGACATGATCTTCATCCTCTGTGGCGAGAAGTTCAAGACCCTCACTCAGCTCTGCACACTCCGTCTTGAGGTTGCCGAGCGTCTTGGCTTGCGTGATCCTAAGAAGTTTGCTCCACTCTGGGTTATCGACTTCCCAATGTTCGAGTGGGACGAGGAGACACAGCGCTTCTACGCCATGCACCACCCATTCACATCGCCAAAGCCCGAGGATGCTAAGTATTTCGATAGCGGCGAGCTTGGCAAGATGCGTGCTAACGCCTACGACTTCGTATGTAACGGTACTGAGATCGGTGGTGGCTCAATCCGTATCCACGACGCTGAGCTCCAGGCTAAGGTATTCGACGCTCTCGGCTTCACCCCTGAGGCTGCTGAGGAGCAGTTCGGCTTCTTGATGAATGCCTTCAAGTATGGTGCACCTCCTCATGGTGGCTTGGCATTCGGCTTCGACCGTTTGTGCTCGTTGTTTGGTGGCTCGGACTCTATCCGCGACTATATCGCCTTCCCAAAGAACAACGCAGGTCGCGATGTTATGCTCGATGGCCCATCACCAGTGGCACAGGCACAGCTCGACGAGCTCTACCTCTCGCTTGTTAAGCCAGAGTAACGAGTTCAAGATATATACGAAAAATCTCCGATGCGCAAACATCGGAGATTTTTTATTTCTGTGAGGGGCTAACCCTTCAACCAGGTGTGCTTAGCTACGCTGTAAATAGGCACAAACGGAAGGATAAGGGGTCGGCGGTGGATGTAGGCCTGGAACTCGGGGTCGTTGCCGTAGACCTCCATCTGGCGCAACTCAAGACGGCGTGCACCACTAAACATAACGTAGACAATACCCACATATCCCAGCGATGCAATAACCCACTGACCCACGCTGCAGCACGAGCCAAAGCAGATGATAAAGCTACCGCTCCACATGAGCACCTCGCCAAAGTAGTTAGGGCAGCGCACAATGCGATATAGGCCCGTGTCGACAAAGCGTGAGGCGTTAATCTTTTTTGCCGCACTCTTCTGGGCATCGGCAACCATCTCGATAACGACACCTATGGCAGCCACCACAGCACCCGCCCAGGCCCAAGGCTCGCTCACGGCAGCACCCTCGGCCAGATTATTTAGGTAGAATGTTGCAGGGCTCATCTGACCCACGTAGAGCAGTGCGCACGATATCCATATCATAAACATGGCAAACACCGGCTTCCTTGCCGTATTCTCTGGCTGGTAGAGAATCTTCTTGTACGATGGCGACTTACGCTCACGGTGTAGCAGGTAGAGCGCCAGGCGTATACCATATATAAATAATACGCCACAGAGTATGGCTATAGGAAGCGTCATTACATCTCTAAAGATTATGGCCGTAGCTACAGCAAGACCCGAGATAGCAAAGCCGTAGCCAATGCTGAAGAAGTAGATAAAGTAGATCCAGCCCACGGCCGAGATGGCAAACGATAGTGCCAAGAGTATTAGTAGATAGTTCATAATGGGGTTTTTGAAGTGTTAATACCAATATCTGTATACAAAGATAGGAAATTTTATACCAATAGTTCGACCGCAAAACAATTATTTTGAACCCTAGGGCGTTTTGTCTACAAAGATCACAACCTATAACGATTATGAGACGAGCAATAATACTCTTCGTAGCGCTATGCCTGGGTAGCGTGGCCTACGCACAGCAGAGCAATGAGCAGAGCCTGGTACAGGTGGTGGGATACTCCGAGATAGAGCTCTCGCCCGACCTCTTCACAGTGAGCATACGCATCACCGAGCGTGACTCTAAGGGCAAAATCAGCGTGGAGAGCCAGACACGTGAGATGATCAAGGCTCTCAAAGCTGCAGGCATAGACACCGACAAGGAGCTGAGCCTCTCAAACAATAGCATAGACTACTACCGCCGTGGCACCTCGCTGGCAACAACGCTCTACGAGCTCAAACTACACTCCGTGGCCGACCTCAACGCAGCATTCAGGGCGCTCGAGCCCCTCGGGCTCTCGGACGTAGAGATAACCTCGGCGACATACTCTAAGATCGAGGAGCTGCGCATAGAGCTTCGCAAGAGAGCTATCATCAACGCCCGTGACAAGGCCAAGGAGCTTGCCGAGGCTATAGGCCAGAGCATAGGCTCGTGCACGCAGATTAGCGACCACAATGGCAACATCGCAATCAACGCCGCACGCTCATTCAAGAGCACAAATGCACAGAGCTACGGCGATATGGCCGTAGAGGAGGCCTACGATATATCGTTTAGAAGCGAGAAACTATGTTATTCGCTCTCTGCATCGTTCGAGCTTCTACCCCTCGAAAAGTGATAAAAAACCAGATTTTCGGTCATTTCACCCCTTTTGGCCTCAAAAAAGACTAAAAATTTTTCATCATATATCCCTCTGAGTTATAACGGATTAAGCATAGCACACACAAAAAAGTTAAAAAATATTTTCAAAATTATTTGGTGGTTTAAGAAAAATGCTATACTTTTGTCCTTTGGAGAGGTGGCAGAGTGGTCGATTGCGGCGGTCTTGAAAACCGTTGAGCTGCGAGGCTCCGGGGGTTCGAATCCCTCCCTCTCCGCAGCAAAGGGTGTAAATCAAGTAGTTACGAGATTTACACCCTTTTTTACACCCAAAAATCAAGGTTGGGTGTATTTTTTTTGATTTTTTAAGATAAATGCTGGCGAAAAATGAAGAATGGGCGTCTTTCTCTTTTCGTCAGCATCTTTTTTGAGTGCTGCCAACGCAAAAATAAGTTTAGTCCGTTTTGGGTATATAGCCAATGGAATAAACTAAACCTTATTATCGTCAGCCACCGGCTGGCGAAATTATAGATTCTCCACAACGATACAGAAAGCGCAATCGTACATCACCTTAATTTTTTATATAATATAAGGTGTGAATATGGATTTAATTCGCTATCTTTGCCAAATAATGTCAAGACAAAAATAAGTAATATGCTGTTTACGGAGAAAATAAAAGAGCTACGCATTCAAAATCAGATGCCACAAAGACAGATTGCGGCAGCTCTTGATATAGACACTGCAACATATTGTAAGATAGAAAAAGGTGAACGCAGAGCCAAGAAAGAACAAGTCGCAATATTGTCGGAGATGTTTCATGTAGAAATGACAGACCTCCTTACATTGTGGCTTGCCGACAAGGTAACTGATATGGTATCTGATGAACATATTGTTGCATCGGAAGCTCTGTCAATGGCTGCTGAAAATTTAAGAAGAATAGGTTAATATGGCAAAAGTAAAATTATACCCAGAGTTGGAAGTCCCCGAAATGCTATTAGCAGATCGGCGTTCTGCATATGGATTGAGGACTTATGTCAGCCTATTCAGTAGTGCAGGAGTTGGTTGCTATGGCTTCAAGGAAGAGGGTTTCTATTGTGTCGCTACGGTTGAGTTGTTAGAACGCAGGTTGAAGATTCAGAAATTCAATCAGAAGTGCGTTTATGACAGCGGATATATTTGTGGCGATATGACTACGCAAGAAACGAAAGATAAAGTTTTTGCGGAGTTAGCAATGTGGGAAAGAGGTTTTAATCTAACAGATTTGGATGTGTTGATTGCAACGCCTCCTTGTCAAGGTATGTCTGTTGCCAACCACAAGAAGAAAGATGAGTTAAAACGCAACTCGTTGGTTGTTGAGTCTATAAAAATGACACAACAGATTAAGCCTAAGTTCTTTATATTTGAGAATGTTAGAGCTTTCCTTACATCTGTATGTACCGATGTTGATGGTCAAGACAAGTCAATTAAAGATGCTATTGAGGCTAACTTGTCGGGAGCATACAATATCCTCTATCAAGTCGTAAACTTCAAAGATTATGGTAATCCATCAAGTCGAACAAGAACATTAGTTATTGGTGTTCGTAAAGATTTGAAAGAGGTCACTCCATATGATATTTTCCCAGACAAGCAGCCTGAGAGAACATTAAGACAAATTATTGGTCATTTGCCATCGTTAAAGAAGATGGGTGAAATTTCCGAAGAAGATATTTATCATAACTTTAGGAAATATTCGCCTCGTATGGAATCTTGGATTGTGGATATTAAGGAGGGACAATCGGCATTTGACAATACCGATATTACAAAAATACCACATAGTGTAAAGAATGGTGTTATTGTGTACAACGCCCGTAAGAATGGCGACAAATATACTCGTCAGTATTGGGATAAGGTAGCACCTTGTATTCACACCCGAAACGACATTATGGCAAG